>NZ_CP032829.1:2274082-2923164 GCF_003660165.1 Sphingomonas paeninsulae | reverse complement strand
GCTGAGACAGTCAGCGCTGGCCCTACTGTTAGGGTCTTGCGAGGTTCAGAAGGATCAAACTGGTGATCCCGACAATGCCCTTCTGTATCACTCTACCTTTTAGGAATGTTTGCTATGTTGTATCATTCTCTCCAGCAAGGTACGCTTGGCGGAGTCGATATTCGCTCATGGGTTCTTCCTTCGAATGCTCACGGCAAAAGCGAGTGCAAAGATTGAGGCGGCAACTGAATAAATAGCCGCAGCCACCTCATACAATCCGGGGATGTCAGTCATATGCACTTAGCGGACTCGAAGAAAGCCGCGAGAACAGCCCTAGCCTTGTAGCGAGAGGCGTAACTGAGGTCGTTGCCGTTATAACCTTTACCTTGGTAGGTGTCCCACGCCTGCAAGACGCTTAAGGAAATGACAGGGGTGTCGTTAGAGTCTCCCCCGCACTTAGAGGCCGCCAGATGTGTCTCCATCCGACCAATCTTACGGTTAGCTAGTATCAGGGAGTCGAGCAGCTTATCGCACATACAGTCTGTCATATAATATATTCCTCTATCGTGTAATGTTTAAGCAAAGGCATATGAGGCGTCTAAGACGGCCTGTAAGTCCATAGTCCCTTTAGTCGGTAGTTCCGGCAGTCTCTCCTGCCCTTCGATGCTCAGTGAGGCTCTGGCGGACTCCAGCACCTCCTCGAACGGGCAGTAGTTCTCGTACATCTCTACGAAGGCTTCCCGGATGATTTGTGAGAATCGTTGGGTGTCCCCTGCATGTGTCCCGAAGCTATCATGGATGAGCGCAATGTTCGTAATTCCCTCTCGCTTCGCTGCAATGACTGTAAGCATGAGATGAGCCGCGTCCATTGAGTGGATGACATTGGGAGCGATTGCAGAGCGAGCCTTCTCCTTATCAATCCTATCGAGTGGTTTAGTTCGGATGTTAGCTCGTACTTGTCTAATAACTCCTCGACCATCCTCATCGATCTTGTCGTGTGATCCGGCATCGGTGATTGGTACCTTTCGATCAAAGAGGAACAGCTTGAGAGCCTTAACCTCCCAAACGCTGTATTTATGGAGTACCGGGAGACCAACAGGGGAAACCCACGACAACGGTAGTCTTTCGTGAGCGCAGGCACTCGCTACGGACTTGAAGAAACCCATGCCCTCAGTCGCCATGTGGACGATTGAAGTGACAGAGTTGTAGACCTTGCCAGCTAGATAACCTGCGGCCTTGAAGCCACCATCGGTCCCTTGACCATCCTCACGCGCTATAGCCCAAGGGTTGCATGGAATGAGACCCATCAGGACAGCATCGTTGAGCGGCTTCATTGTGTCCGTGAGGAGCTGCTGCCTAAAGCCGAAACGCTCCGAGGAGTAGGCGAAGGTCATTACGTTACGCTTGACCAATGATCGACCTACGCCAACCGAAAGGCAGAGGGTCGCTAGCTCATCGCCTGCATCAGCATCAGCTTGGATACTGACGAGGACATCATCAGCTACGGTTTGGTAGAGGTCACTCGGGGAGTCTGATGGGGCCAGAGACACGAGTGACCCTTCGTCTTCACTTCGCATGGCTGCACTGTAATGCTGGAGTCCACTGTTACTCCCGTCGAGGGCGATGGGGAGACGTGAGGCATAGCTGTCCAACCGTCCTCCAGATACCCAAGCGGCGTAATCGATAGCGGCTGCAAGGAAGGAAAACGGCTTATCGGCTTCAGTCCACCAGAGGTCTGACTTGGGGTCTGCTGCGACGGATAGGATAGCGGGTTCGTTATCTTCGACCCATTGCTGTCTATCGTCAAAGGAGAGCTTACTTCCTTTACCTTTAGCGGTCTGGAAGTCTCCAGTGTTAGCGAGATGGACGGACAACCAAGCCGCTCCAAGTGGGCCGAAAGGCTGTCCATCAGAAAACTGGAACTGAGCTTTGATGTGATCCGCACGTTGATGTGAGAAGTGTGGAATAGGGTAGCTTCGTCCTCGGAAGTCGAGGTTGTGTGGTAAGTAGAAGCGGTCATATTGAGATAACTCCTTAGCGGTTGATAAATCTCGTAGAAGTACCATCCGGTCCGCTACGTTCCCTCGGTCTTTGGTTCGCAGGGACGCGAGGTTGATCTTGACACCCTTCTGCTGTGCCGGGGTCATCGCTGACCATACCTCAGGCTCAACCTTAGGTGGCAGGATGATCCTCTGGTTGCTGGGGAGACCATCGACCGGGATGTTATTCTCGAAGCAATACTCAACCATATCGAGGATAGGCTGATTGATGGCCCAAGGGACCGACTGCATCGAGTTCACAGCCTCCAGAACGTACTCCATCTGCCCTGAGGCGATAGCGTCCTTTACGGCGGCTATGTGATCCTTGTTGTAGGTTCTGATGAGCTTCGACCTGCGAGCTAGCCGGATGTCGTAATAACATCCTGTGTCTACGTCAGTCCAAGGGCGCGGGGGACAACCATTGGTTTGTTCACAACGAACATCCACTCCATCTCATCGTTGATGGATGCGAGGAGGTCTAACCCTTCGTCCGTGAGGCGAATGGCATTCACCATAGCCTTCTTGGGTCCTCCAGAGACAGCCATCTCGTAGATCGACGGGAGTGTAAGGAGGACAGCATTGACCAAAGGCTCACCCATCTTGACGAGGACCTCAGGTGGCCAATCGGCATGGTCCATGTGTTTGGCTACCATGTGCTTGAAGACCTTCGATCGGCTCTTCGCTGAGCCTTGGGCCGACACTACGGAAGCTATACGGTTTATGACCGCACGTCCTTCCTTCGGCATTCCCTTGGTAGACTCCCCATCGGCCTTGAGGTCAGCTATGCGCTGCGCAACCAAAGCCTTCTGCTGAGCCGCTAGGTCCTGAGCTACGATTTCACTCTCCACCAACTGACCAGCAGCAAGCTGTACCATCGCGGATGACTGGAGGCGTAAGGTCCCATTGTGGACAGCATTGAGAGCCGCGTAGGCCAAGGTGTGAGTATCTATACGGCGTAAGGTACTCAGGGCGGTGTGAGCCTTCCCCTTACCTGCCTTAGCTGCATTAGCATCGACCCATTTAGTGATCTCTGAAGCAACCATCGGGATAGCGCCCCTGATGAGCTTAACGCCAGCAGCAGTCGCGTGGTGACCTTCGTTCCTTATGGTTGCTTCGTCTGCCGCTTGGAAGCGCTCGCGACCTGAGATTGCGGAGGAAGCCTCCATGTCTCTCTGTGCTTGGTCTAGGAGGTCGTTAGGAAACATATTGTCCAACTCCATTGGGGTTCTGTATCACTCTACCTTTAAGGATATTCCACAATAATGGACGAATGACAAGAGGCAAACGCCACTCCGCTATCGTCCCGCACTTCTAGATTATGGAGAGTTTACCGAGAGCAGATCGGAGGGTCATCACTTGGACCTAAACCAAGCGCGTCTACCAATTCCGCCACGCCCGCAAAGGTACACTGACAAGGCGCGCGTCTATATGTGGGAAGGTGCAGAAGGGCAAGCCAATCTCCGTCGGTATCGTAACCATAACAAAGGGAGCCACTTCGCCCCCGGCGCGTTTGGTCAATGTATCAGGAGAAAACAAATGGCCAGCGTCCCCCACCCTTCGAAGAACCCGCCCAGAGTCCCGCCGGACAGCCGACGACGCCGCCGCCCGAAGTGAACCCGGTCCCCGGCGATGTGGATATTCCGGTACCGGGCGATCAGCCTACGCCGGACAGTGGTGAGTAGATGGTAAATTGAAGCTGCCGCGCTTTCATTTAAGCGTTGCGCTTGCCATCACTGCATGAGCGCTCGGGAGTCCGGCGTTGAAATAGTGCAGAGCTGCTGCCGTATAGGCGATCATATAAAGCTTGTTTTTTACTATGACTGCCTGAGCCTCCCCGTTCCTGGTAAGTTCTTCTTCCGGTCGCGTGTAATGATAGGTGAATTTGAAACCTTGTCGGTTCAAAAAATGTGACCGGTTCGATTGCATCCACGGTAAATTCAGAAGTCCCGAGCGTAATTCGCGCTGTCTGTTCGTAAAGCTGAGCGACATCAGTAGGCAGCATATCGGCTGCAAACTTGGGAAGTGGCTCCCGCTTTTTGTTGCGATCTTTAGCGAGAGCTTCGCCGCTATCGATCGCCGCGTAAAAATCGATGGTATTCAGCAATGGTCCGTCGAAACTCCACGTTTCACCTTTTTTGAATGGTCGGGCAGAATCTTGATTCCAACCAGGCCCCGCAACCACAGTCATTTGCCCTTTCGCGACTGCGACAGACAGTGTGGCAGGCATCGTGGTCCACTTGGCTATGGCTGGATTGGCAACGGCCAACGCCGCCGCACAAAGCGAATATTGGATCAGTTTCATTGTGCTTCCCCTGCGATCATAAGCAGCATTGGCTTGTCACCCGCTTGCGGATTGCGCTTTAAATACTCATCGATTGCTGGCTTTGCGCCCGGTCGATCGCCGTTGCGAGCAAGCGCCAGTCCCAAGCCGCGCCAGGCTTGTGCCGGAGCATCCGGCATTCCCGTTGCTTTGCGATAAAATAATGCCGACTGCTGAACATCTGTCGCTCGTCCACGAGCGCGATACAGTTCTCCGCGTGCGTACAGCAGCGGCCCGGTCCAGCCATTCGTGGCAAGGCTTGCCAACAGGAATTCGGAACCGCCGAAATCGTTCAGCTTGATCTGATCGTCAATCAACATCGGCCACAAATGACTGATCGCAGCCTCATATTCTGCCGCACCGTCGAAATCGTTGCCAACGCCCACCTTGACCGCTTCATCAGCCAGATACGTCATGCGTTCTGCATTCATCGGGTGCGAGGCAAACAACCCTTGCGGAGAGTCTTTCAAACTTTTTACACCGCGCGCTGTTGCGGTTGCGTCATCTTCACTGCGTAGCCCGGACCATATCTGGCTCGCGTTGAGCGTTCGATATCCGGCAGTTCCCATATCTCGAATACCACGAAAGTCGGCGTCGCGTTCTTGGTCTCGGGAAAACCGATAGTGATTTCCCCAAAAGGCGGTGCGATAATCCTGATACTGGCCCGCTCCGATAGAAATAACGGTCAGCCAGTTAATCCAGCTTGCGGTGTTGCGCCTGCTTTTAAGGCCCAAAAGACCGTGCCTCGCCTCGAAATGACCGAACTCGTGACCCAAAACAGCAGCAAGCTGCGCCTCGTTCCGAAACCTTATCAGCGCGCCAGTGAAGACTGTGAGCATACCGTTCGGATACATGCTCGCATTGAAAAATGGCTGGCGAACGACATAAATCCGGGCGGCCGTGCAGCGTTCGGAACCGACTTCGCGGCACAAAACTTTATTTAGATACGCCGTGAGCTTTTCATCACGAACCAACAGCTTGGAATTTTTCAACTCCCTTTCGGTTTCGTCCGATTCGGCCCAGATACCTTTCTCATCGACACCAATCGGTTGATATCCATGAGTAGCAGGCGATCCGAAGGGTTTAGGTTCGCTGGCAACCGAAAGGCTGGCCCACGCTATCGCCGCGACAGCGATAAACCGCCGCAAATTACCCAAATTCACTTCGCCGCAGCTATCGGCATTCCTTGCAACGGAAAATCTTCGAGCAATTGGGCAACACGCTTGGACGCGCCATCAGCCTCTCGGACGTTCCCGCCCATCGCATAGTCTGCGTTTATCCAGAGCAGGTCGCCAGTCTTGAGATCAATTAAACCCGCATAGCCAGTATGCTTGCCCGACGACATGCCAACGCCCGCTATACCGGCTGCAAAGAGTTGCAGCATTTTGCGACCTGTCGATCCGAATGCGTCATCTGTGGTTATGAAAAGGCCATAGTCGCCACCGCCGATCTGACCGAGGCGCGCAACGCCGGTGCCAAGCGTGTACTCGAAACCCGTCTTTTTCGTAGGGAGGCGATTGCCCTTAAAAAGGCGATGCTGGAGCACAGTGTCCGACACGCCACGAAAGAGCGCGCGATACTCGGCAAGAAGAACGCCGTCGTCTCCCGATAGTTCGGGCATAAAAACGATCTCGCTGGCACCTTTGGGCTTCCCGGCGACCAAAGCATTAGCCAAAAATGTCCGGGCCTCTGCGGTCCAGTCTGCCATCGGAGTCACAATGCCACCGGCAGACTGCGATCCCACTTTCACATCTGGGCGAAAGACCAGAATTCGTACCGGGTGATCATTAGGAAAAACAAAACCCGGCTTTAAAGCCGACTTTTCTTGAGCGAGTGCTGCACTCGACGTGAGTGCGACAACAAGCGCTGCGCAGAACCAACGATTCATTTAAATGCCCCCCAGCATCTAAGCTATTTAGAAAGCTTAGTCGCTGAGGTTTATGAAAACACACCGATCGTTACGCAAGCGATTTCTTTAACAATTCATTAATAACCTGCGGATTGGCCTTACCCGCCATCGCCTTCATCGTCTGACCGACAAAGAACCCAAACAGCGCTTCTTTGCCCGCCTTATATTGTTCGACCTTGTCACCATTGGCGGCCAGAACTTGGGCAATAACGGCATCAATCGCGCCGGTGTCGCTAGTCTGCTTCAACCCGCGATCTTCAACTATCTTTGCTGCCCCGTCACCTGTCTCCAGCATCGCCTCGAACACCTGCTTGGCGAGGCTCCCCGAAATCGTGCCATCGGCCACCAGACCCAGCAATTCCGCTGCCTGAACAGGCGAAACCGGGCTAGCCGCAATATCCTTGCCCAATCGGTTCAGCGCACCGAACAGTTCCGACGTCAGCCAGTTCGCACCTGCCTTTGCTTCGGCCCCCGCAGCCAGCAACGCCTCGAACCAGCGCGCCGTCTCAACATCCGATGTGATGACATCCGCATTATATGGCGGGATACCCAGCACATCGACGAACCGCGCCCGCTTGGCATCGGGCAGTTCGGGTAACGAAGCCTTGCACTCCGCAACGAACTCTTCGGTCAGCACCAGCGGCAACAGATCGGGATCGGGGAAATAGCGATAATCGTGCGCGTCTTCCTTTGACCGCATCGACCGGGTGACGCCCTTGTCCGGGTCGAACAGCCGCGTTTCCTGAACGATCTTGCCACCATCCTCGATCACCGCGACCTGACGTTTCGCCTCATATTCAACGACCGCCTGAATGAAGCGCACCGAATTGACGTTCTTCGTCTCCGTCCGCGTGCCGAATTCTTCACCCGTCCGCCGCACCGACACGTTCACGTCGGCGCGCATCGAACCCTGCTCCATATTGCCGTCGCACGACCCGACATAGCGCAGGATCGCCCGCAGCTTTTTAACATACGCACCAGCTTCCGCAGGCGAACGCATATCGGGCTTCGACACGATTTCCATCAGCGCCACACCGCAGCGGTTGAGGTCGACATAAGACATCGTCGGATGCTGATCGTGCATCAGCTTGCCCGCATCCTGTTCGATATGGATGCGCTCGACGCCGATGACTTTTTCGCCTTCCTCAGTCTCGACCAGCAGCGAGCCTTCACCGACGATCGGGTGATAAAGCTGCGAAATCTGATAGCCCTGCGGCAAATCGGCATAAAAATAATTTTTGCGATCGAACCGGCTCCAGCGATGGATTTCCGCGTCGATGGCAAGGCCGGTCCGAACAGCCTGCTTCACGCACTCACCGTTCAGCGTCGGCAACATCCCCGGCATCGCAGCATCGATCAACGACACCTGCGCGTTCGGTTCGGCACCGAACTCGGTCGATGCGCCTGAAAACAGCTTTGCGTTCGACGTGATCTGCGCGTGGACCTCAAGGCCGATTACGACCTCCCAATCCCCGGTTGCGCCTTTTACCCGATAATTGCTCACCACCAAGCCTCCGGTCGCGCGGTAAATCCGGCGCGTTCCTCTATTGCGAGCGCCGCATTCAGCACGCCCTGCTCATCCAGCGCCCGTCCGATAATCTGCAATCCCAGCGGCAATCCGCCAGCATCCAGCCCACCCGGAATCGACATCGCGGGCAATCCGGCCAGCGACGACGGCACCGTGAACACATCGTTCAGATACATGGCCAGCGGATCGTCCGATTTCTCACCCAGCGCAAATGCGGCACTGGGTGCGGTTGGGGTCAGCAGCAAATCACACCCCTCAAACGCGCGGTCGAAATCGCGAGCGATCAGTGTCCGTACCTTCTGCGCCTGCGTATAATAGGCATCGTAGAAGCCAGCGCTCAGCACATAGGTGCCGATCATGATGCGCCGCTTCACTTCCGGCCCAAAGCCCGCAGCCCGCGTCGCCGCATACATATCCTGCAAGCCCGCACCCTCGGGCAGATCGCGCAAACCGTAACGCACGCCATCATAACGCGCGAGGTTCGACGAAGCCTCTGCCGGGGCAATAATATAGTAGGCCGGCAGCGCATATTTCGTATGCGGCAGCGTGACCTCGACGATCTCCGCGCCCGCGTCCTTCAGCCACGCAATCCCACGCTCCCACAGTGCATCGATCTCAGGAGGCATGTTGTCGACGCGATATTCCTTGGGAATACCGATGCGTTTGCCTTTTAGGTCGCCCGACAGTCCGGCTTCCCAATGCGGAACCGCCACTTCCAGCGAGGTTGAATCCTTGGCATCGAACCCCGCCATCGCCTCCAGCATGATCGCGCAGTCGCGAACATCGCGCGCCATTGCACCCGCCTGATCGAGCGAGGACGCAAACGCCACCACGCCCCAGCGCGAACACCGGCCATAAGTTGGCTTTATCCCGGATATGCCAGTGAAAGCAGCAGGTTGACGGATCGATCCGCCGGTATCGGTGCCGGTCGCACCCGGGCAAAGCCGCGCCGAAATCGCCGCCGACGAACCACCGGACGACCCCCCGGAGCCAGCGCCGCATTGCTGCCCGTCCGTCGCCACGGTGAAATCACCGGCCCGAACGCCGAAGTCTCGTTCGAAGACCCCATCGCGAACTGATCGAGGTTCAGTTTTCCGAGCATCCCGGCGCCCGCCGACCACAGCTTGCCCGAAACCGTTGATTCATACTGCGGTGTAAACCCGCCAAGAATCGAACTTGCGGCAGTCGTCGTCACCCCTTCGGTACAGAAGAGATCCTTCATGCCGATCGGTACACCCGACAGCGGCTTCAGATTCCCCGCAACCCGCGCCGCATCCGCAGCATCGGCAGCAGCCAGCGCATGGTCTGGTGTCTCTACCAGAAAAGCGTTCAATCCCTTGGCGGCCGCAACGTTAGCATTGAACGCCGTCGCTACTTCACGCGCGGAGAACGTGCCATCACGCACACCATCGCGGATTGCCGCAATGCCGAGATCAGTAAGGTTCGTCATTATTCGATCACTTTCGGCACACCGAAAAACCCGTGTTCGGGTGCGGGTGCATTGGCCAGAATCTTGGTGCGGATGTTGCCCCCGGTTTGCGGATCGGCGTTGACCACATCGTCGCGCCACCGCAGCGTATTGGCGATCACTGCGGTCATCGGTTCGATACCGGTGACATCAACCTCGCCCAGTTGTTCTATCCATCCGATGATGTTGTTGAGTTCGGGGACCATCGCCTCCACCTCGTCATCGCGCATGGCGATACGGGCGAGTGAAGCGATCTTGCGGACGGTTGCGCTATCGACTGACATGGCTGCGCCCGCTAGCAGGCTGGACCGAACCCATCAACACGGGAGCCGTTCTTGGCCCGCAAGTTTCTCTACGTCATCGCTTTCCTGATCGTCCTCGCAGTCGCCGGAGCGCTCGCTTATCGTATGTTCGGCCCGCAGCTTATGCGGATCGCAATGGTGCCGAGTGCCGAGTTCATCGAACAAAAACCGATGCCCGCCAGCGCATGGGCCGACAAAAAGATGTGGTTCGCGCGGCCCGACATCCCCGGAAACCCAGCCTTATGGACTCCCGATGGTTATAAAGCGGACACGGCCAAAGGCGATGCTGCAGTATTCTTCATCCACCCGACCAGCTACCTCGACCGCTTTGCATGGAACGCGCCACTGGACGACGCCGAAGCCAATGACCGCGCCCTGCTATTCATTCGAGGACAGGCGTCAGCATTTAACGGGGTCGGTGAAATCTGGGCTCCCCGCTATCGTCAGGCCACGTTCGGCGCATTTCTGACCGGTCAGAAAGAATCGCAATTGGCGCTCAACGCCGCCTATGCCGACGTGAACACGGCATGGGATGCGTTCGTTGCGAGTATCCCTGCCGACAAACCAATCATCCTCGCTGCGCATAGCCAGGGTTCGGTGCACCTCCTCCGCCTGCTTCGCGAACGCATCGCGGGACAATCAATCGCAAAGCGCATCGCCGCCGCCTATGTCGTTGGCTGGCCAGTATCGATGACCGCCGACGTTCCCACCCTCGGCTTGCCCGCCTGCGCCACCGCTGATCAATCAAGCTGCGTCCTGTCATGGCAGAGCTTTGCCGAGCCCGCCGATATGACGCAGGTCCAGACCGCTTACGACGTCAGCACCGGACCCACGGGCGTCAAGCGACGTGGCACCAAGATACTTTGCACCAATCCGATCACCGGAACCCCCGGTTCCGCCGCTCCAGCTAGCGCCAACAAGGGCACGATTGTTCCAAGCCTCGATATGAAAACTGGCACATTCGAAGTTGGAGCAGTTCCCGCGCGCTGTTCACCGACGGGTTTTCTGCTGATCGGCCCCGCGCCTGAAGGGATCGGCACCTATGTGCTGCCGGGCAACAACTATCACGTATTCGATTACAGCCTATTCTGGGCCGACATCCGAGCAGACGCGGCGCGAAGGCTGGCGACATTTGAAGGCCGGAAGTGACTGTCACCACCGACACCGCAAGCTTCACCGCCTCCCTGCCCGGAGCGGGGCGCCTCCTCGCGCTTGACGTTGGGACCAAAACCATAGGGACCGCTCTGTGCGACTCCCAGTGGATCATCGCCAGCCCGGCCACGCTGATTAATCGCGCAAAATTCACAGCCGACCTCGCCGCGATCCAGAAGATCGTCACCGCGCAGTCCGTAAAAGGCATCGTCATCGGCCTTCCCCTCAACCTCGACGGCACCGACTCTCCGCGTACCCAGTCCACCCGAGCGTTCGCGCGAAATCTGGAAGTTCTTGGCCTGCCGATTCTGTTGTGGGACGAGCGTTGGTCGACCGCTGCCGTTGAACGCCAGATGATTGCCGCTGATATCACCCGCGCCAAACGCGCCACCCGCATCGATAGCGCTGCCGCTGCTTACATATTGCAGGGTGCCATCGATCGCCTTGCGAGCAGTTAAACCTGCAATGTTCGCTTAGGAATCAAATGCATCGCAGCGACGATTATTCCCCCCACGATTAGTCCGATGACAGCCGACCCTGCTGCACTTACCAGCCACTTGGCCAACCCTGGCGCAGATGGGACGAAGCTTTCTGCACCTTCTGCCATTCCGTGGACCCATTGCGCGAGGGCACCCATTCCGAACGTCTCCAGTCCGTGAAGAATAATTCCTCCGCCAACCCAGATCATCGCGGCAATACCGATAGCCGAAAGTGTTTGAAGCAGCATAGGCATAGCCTTGACCAGTCCGCGCCCGACAGCGCGGACGGGTGCGAGCTGCCGCTGTGACAGGTGCAGTCCGATGTCATCCATCTTCACAATCAAGGCAACAACGCCATAAACCCCGACGGTAATTGCTACGCCCACAACGGCAAGTACGATGCCCTGCATGACAAGCGAAAGTTCAGGCAGATCCGCCAGCGCAATCGCCATGATTTCCGCCGAAAGGATCAGGTCGGTCCGGACCGCTCCGCCGATTTGTCGGTCTTCCAGTTCCTTGGGATCGGCGATGTCTTCAACTTCGCTACCGTGGGCAGTGCCCGCAATCGCTTCAAAAACCTTTTCGGTTCCTTCAAAACACAAATAAGCACCGCCGAGCATCAGGATCGGTGTGATTGCCCAAGGTGCCAGCGCACTTAGAGCGAGAGCCGCCGGAAGCAGGATCAGCAGCTTGTTCCGAAGCGATCCGATAGCGATCTTTCCAATAATCGGCAGTTCGCGGTCGGGTGACAGGCCTGTGACATAACGGGGGGTCACAGCAGTATCGTCGATCACCACGCCCGCCGCCTTGATTCCGGCGCGCCCTGCTGCCGCGGTAACATCGTCGAGCGACGCCGCGGCCAGCTTTGTCAGCGCGGCAATGTCGTCCAGCAAAGCAATAAGTCCGCCGGCCATATTTATTCCGCTCCTCTTACTGAGGCGTCCACGTTGCCAGGAAGTTGCACGCCGGCGATAAATGCCAGATGACCAGTCAAATCGATTGTGTACAGTTATCGGCTTTTTATCGCCTGATCGAGGTCACCAATTGGTAATGGCAGATGTGTAGCGCGATAGCATGAACGTTGTATTCTCGGACATTCGACAATTGGCCACTGGCTTCAGTCCAGAAGCAAGGTTGTTCTGCATATGGATCATTTTTGTCATATTGAATGTAACAGCATTTACAATGTTCGGTATCGACAAACAGCGTTCGCGGAATGGTCAGTGGCGAATACGTGAAGACACCCTACTCAGCATGGCTTTCTTGGGCGGTTGGCTCGGCGCATACGCGGGGCGCAGTTACTTCAGGCATAAGACTCGCAAACAACCTTTTGGCGCAAAGCTCGTAGCTGTAAGTGTCGCTAACGTCGGTATCGTTGGTGGCCTGACCATATTCACGTTGGTAAGTTGAGCCGAACAGTCTGCAGTTAGGAAGACGAAGAAAGCCCGGTCATTTCTGACCGGGCTGAAAAAAACGAATTTAACTGGATTTACCGATAACGCCAGCCGTTGCGGTAACGATACCGCTGTTGATAATAGCGACGGCCGTCCCAATAGCCACGACCGCCATAATAATTGCCGATCACCAAACGCCCTGGTGCCACTGCAACTACCTCTCGGCCGCGGTCGGGTCGGCAATTGCCACGCGGTCCTTGATGATAACCCCTGCCACAACCTTCCCGCGCAAGGGCTGGCGTAGCAACTGTCAGAGCAGCGCCAGCGGCTAGTGCAGCTACAAAAATCTTGTTCATAACGGCCTCATTTTGAGTTCTAAACACACCCCAAAGGATGAATTGCTAAAACGCTTTGTTTAAGGCCCGGTTCCAAGGTGAGCTCGAAGTTTTCTGTGTCAATAATGGACAAGTATTTCCTGAGCAGTTTCCGGTTATAACTTGTCGAACATCGTTTATTGAAACATATCTCGTGCGCCGACTGGGGGGAACAATTATGCGTCAACCAAATGAAACTCTCGCTATAAATCGATATGATTTCGCGCGCCGTTTCGTGCAGCAACAAGCATTGGAACAAGGTCAGCTTACTGTATTCGATATTGGCGCGGGCAAACTTCCTATGAAGGCTTCGGTAGAAACTACGGGCTCAAAGTGGTTTGGGTTTGATCTTTTTCCTTCCGATCCCGCTGTAACAAGGTGGAATCTGGAAGAGCCTTGTCCGTTGGAAGTCAAGGCGGACGTGGTCATTTTACTGGATGTGGTTGAGCATCTGTTTAATCCGGGGCTGGCCTTAGCAAATATCTCCAATGTTCTCAAACCGGGGGAGGTTGCTTTTGACGATGCCCAACCCGAAATGGAGCCGCGCCCGCTTTCATTTCCTTGCACGGGGATATCTTCCCGCATTTTTCGAAAGCGATCTCATCAGCAACCATCATGTATTCACATCTTGGCCGCATATCGTGGATCGCCTGCTGTCTGACAGCGGCTTTCAAAGTGATCAATATACAACCCTCGATCTCAATGAAGGTCGGGAGAATTGGTCGCTTGCCGCGTGGCCTGTCAATTTGATGTGCAGGCTCATCGAGAAACTCGATCCAGCGGCGTCGGGTTTTTCATACGGCTTTATCGCGAAAAAAGTGGGAAAACCCGGATATGGCATCACCGGAAGCAATGGCGTCGCTCTTGAAGAGCGCTGTTTCTTCTGATTTGTAGAAGAAGATGTAAGTTCGCTAACAGACGGCGCTATAGTTCAGACAAGATTGACCCTTGGAAACCTTGCCACCGTCCCCGACCCCCACTATCGCCACCCTTTAATGACATCGCCATCACCCTTCCCGCACCGCAACCTGCTCGGGATTGCCGGATTGCAGCCGCATGAGATCATGTTTCTGCTCGATGAAGCCGACCAATGGGTTGCTCACAACCGGGCGCACCGGACCAGCGATCATCGACTCGATGGGCTGACACAGATCAACGCGTTCTTCGAAAACTCGACGCGCACGCTGTTGAGTTTCGAAATCGCGGGCAAGCGATTGGGCGCGGACGTCGTGAATATGCAGGCCGCCACATCGAGCGTGAAAAAAGGTGAAACCCTTATCGATACGGCTTTGACGCTGAATGCCATGCGCGCTGATGTCATCGTCATCCGCCACGGCAGTTCGGGCGCCGTCCGGTTGATCGCAGACAAGGTCGATTGCCCCGTCTTGAACGCAGGTGACGGAACCCATGAACATCCGACACAGGCGTTGCTCGACGCGCTCACCATCCGTCGCCGCATCGGGCATATTGCGGGCATCCGCGTGGCGATTTGCGGTGATCTTCTCCACAGTCGCGTCGCACGCTCCAACATCTTCGCGCTCACCGCATTGGGTGCAGAAGTCCGCGTCGTCGCGCCATCCACGCTGATGCCCGCTGCCATTGATCGCATGGGCGTGACCGCATTCACCGACATGGATACCGGGATCGATGGCTGTGACGTCGTCATGATGCTCCGCCTTCAGACTGAACGCATGGAAGGCGGCTTCATTCCCAGCTTGCGCGAATATCATATGCTTTATGGTCTCACCCCCGAACGCCTAAAACGCGCAAACGCGGAGGCTTTCGTCATGCACCCGGGCCCGATGAATCGTGGCGTCGAAATCGACAGCAGCGTGGCCGACGATCCGAAACGATCTGCTATCCCTGAGCAGGTCGAAATGGGGGTCGCCGTCCGCATGGCCTGCCTCGACGTCCTCACGCGGGAGCGCAGGGCATGACCAGTATTGCAATCACTGGCGGCACATTGGTCGACGCCAGCGGGGAGCGCTTCGGCGACCTACTGATTACCGGCGACCGTATTGCCGCCATCGGCAGCTTCGAAATCCCCGCCACAGCCGAAATCATCGATGCGACCGGGCTGAACGTCGCGCCCGGGCTGGTCGATCTCGGCGTATTCGCGGTCGAACGGGCGGCCTGCGCCACAGGCGGTATCACCCGCATCGCCCTCATGCCCGACCAGTCGCCGCCATTAGACGACTCCGGCTTGGTGCAGCGCGCTGCCCTCGCCGCTAAACCCTACCTCTGGGTCCACCCGCTTGCCGCTGCGACGCGCGATCTAGCCGGCATTGAACTTGCCGAATTAGCGATGATGCAGAAATCGGGGGCAAAGGCTGTTGCGACTGGCCGCACATGGATTGCTGATTCCGGCACTATGCGCCGCGTGCTTTCCTATGCTGGATCGCTCGGCATGACGGTCATCGTCCATGCCGAAGATGGTGGCCTGACCGGCAACGCAGTCGCCACCGCTGGTGAAACTGCAACGCGCCACGGCTTTACAGCCGCGCCCGCTATCGCCGAAGCAATGGCCATCGCACGCGACATATTGCTGGCGGAGGAAACCGGAGCCGCGATCCACTTCCGCCAGGTTACCACCGCCGCCGGTTTCGAACGCATCAAGCGAGCCAAGTCACGGGGCGCGAAGGTCACTTGCGGCGTCACACCCGCGCATCTGTTGCTCTCCGACATCGCGGTGTCCGATTTTCGAACCTTTGCTCGCCTTTCGCCGCCGCTCCGCAGCGAAGACGACCGGCAGGCGACCAGCACAGCACTGGCAGACGGCACGATCGACGTTCTTTGCTCTGGCCACGACCCGCGCGGCCCCGAAGCCAAACGCCTGCCCTTTGCCGACGCCGAACCCGGCATGGCTGGCGCTGAAACGTTACTGACTTTGGGACTGGGGCTGGTTCGCGATGAACTCATCACCCTGCCCCGCCTGATGGCGCTACTCAGCGATGCGCCATCCAGAATATTGGGAGTTGATGCCGGGCACCTCGAAACCGGCGCGCCTGCCGATCTTTGCCTGTTTGACTTAAATGCGCCTTGGCAAATTCGGGGATCGAAGTTCAAATCCTTCGCCGGAAACACGCCCTTCGATGGTCTTCCCGTTCAGGGTCGAGCGGTCCGCACCATAAAGGGCGGCCGCACGATCTCCTAGTTCGAAGCGACGCGTGTCGTCTTCGGTATTCTGCGCTGAACCCATTGTGCTGGTTTGTCGGCTAACATCCCGCGCACGAAACAATTTCCGCCCGCGGCTTTAATGCGTGCGCAAACCTGCGTGGCCCCGGCGCGCGTTACAAAGCCGCCGACCGAAAGCCGAACAAAGTTTGCGCCGCGAACTTGCGTGCTGCTGTTGGCAGGCTCGTAGTTTTCCAGACCGAAGCGAGGCGCAACTTTGCTCCAGGCGTTGCGAGAAACCGCCGCATTTTCGAACGCGCCAAGCTGGACGACAAACTTACCGCTCTGCACCGACCGTCCCGAAGAACTGAAAGCAACCGCCCTGCGCGGTGGTGTGGCAGCGACTTCTTGTTTCGCAAGAAGCGTGGCAGCCTGAATAACCGGAGCATCATGTGCTATGTGAACTGTGGGAGGTGGAGAAGCTGTTTCAAACGCAGCCGGTGGCGTATCAACCACTGGAGTCGCTGCAGCGACCGCGGCCGGAATCGGGGTGGCTGCTGGAGCAGCTTCGGCGACTTGAACTGCTGATGGAACGGTCGGGGCGAGCGCAAGTCGCGTCGGTTGACCGGTATCGATGACCGGTTGCACGCCGAGCAATGTCGCCACACGGCCCGTTTCATTACCCGGCTGTGCAAATGCTGCCCATTGAATGATACGTGCATCGGCATCGGCAGGAGCAAGATCCTGCGCGGCCGTCACATGCGCCTTGTTCCATTCACCAGCCAACGCATAGGCGAGCGCTAAATTCTGGCGCGATTTGGCATCGGCACGCGGCTCGCGAGTGGCAAATTCCAGTGCCTTTACGCCACCATCGATATCGCCAGCCAGCGCTAGCGCCAGACCATAATCTGATGCGCTGATCTTGTCATGATAGTCCGCAAGTGTGGTCAACGCCGCAGTCTTCTTGCCTAAGGCAATCTGAACGAGAGCAAGATTGAGCGCAGCCCGCTCGTGATCGGGCATAAGCGTCAAAGTTTCGGAGAACGCGGTTTCGGCCGATGTGAAACGTCCTGCCCTCAAGTAAGCTTGGCCCAGCAACATCCGGTATCCGGCATCGTGCGGCAATGCTGCAACTGCGATCTCGGCATAGGAAACTGCCGTCGCGAAATCGCGGGCGGCCAGCGCTTTGGTTGCGGTCACCGCAGCCTTGTTCGCTGCCTTGCCCATCTTGGTATCCGAAGCATTGGCCGGGTGCATAGCCCGTGTGGATGGACTGCACCCAACAATCGTCGTGCCAAGGATAAGCGTCGACACCGCGAGTTTCAACATTGCTGTGGTCTTCATGGCGATTTCCTTCAGCGCGGAGACTTGGCCGTTGCCAGTGCGACAATGGCGGATTGGGTGGATAGAAAATTGTCGAGCGCTTCGAGCACGACATGCTGGGCTGACCGGTGAGTGACCGCACAAATCAGGCGCAATTTCAGATGGCGTTCTGGATCGAGGCGGAGCGTGAATGCGGCCTTACCCTTCGATCCGGGAGCCGCACGTATTTTCCGTACTGCCTCCAGGGCTGTCGGCGTCAGTTCGCGGACCAGCTCTTCTTGCTGGCGCACGACTGTCGGTGTTTCGACGACTGCGGTTTCATCGATCCGCGGGACTTCGGTTAAAATCGGCACAACGTCCGCAGTTGCTGGTTTTGCTTCGGTAACAACCAATTCGGGACGCGGCTCTGTACCCATGTCGTTCCAGCCCAGATCTTCGTAAGATTGTGCGGGACTGATGCCGAAACCGGCAAACCCCTGTGGCCGCATGGCAGGCTTCGCATGACCCTTGCGAGCAAGCAGCGTTGAGGACAGCGAGGCGAAAGGCTTTGGTTCGTTCATCATGGCGGCGCTCACTGACCGACAACGCGGCGGCCAAAGCCACTCGCGGCACGAGGTGCCGTTGCGGCCTGCGCGGTCATGCCCGGCGCGCTGAATACGGTGCGGCGGAAATTCTTTTCCAGTCGGTCGGATACATAAGTCCACAAGTCGCGGACCTCGCCCGCCGAACGGCTTTTTGCATCGACCTCCATGACGGTGCGACCGTCAATCATCGAGGCTGCGAAATCGACGCGGTGATGGAGTGTAACTGGAGCAACTGTGCCATGTTGGGACAGTGCGACTGCGGCTTCATAAGTAATCTTGGCCTTGGGTGTCGCCCCGTTGACGACGAACAGCAACGGTTTGCCCGCGCGGTCGCACAAATCTACCGTGGCACCGACGGCGCGCAAATCATGTGGCGATGGGCGTGTTGGGATGATGATGAGTTCGGCGACCGCAATAACGCTTTGGATTGCCATGGTAATCGCAGGGGTGTGTCGATGACCGCCAGACGAAACCCCTGCTGACGAAGCATTTCGAGATCAGCAGCAAGTCGTGCCACGGTCGTCTGGGCGAATGCGGGAAACTCGGCTTCACGCTCGTTCCACCAATCTGCCAACGACCCCTGTGGATCGATGTCGATCAGAACGACCGGCCCAGCCCCCGCAAGTTGCGCCTGCACTGCAAGGTGCCCGGAAAGGGTCGTTTTGCCCGATCCGCCTTTTTGCGATGCTAAAGCCAATATCCGCATCTAACGTCCTTGGATTACCTGTGTCCCGAACGACAGATGGCATGCAGACGAATAAGATAGGGTTAACGATCGCGCGCCAAAGCGGATCGCGTCGTAGAATTTCTGCTTGCCGAACAATGCTAAGCGGCTGTTAACTGCTCCGCGCGTACACACTTGGCTAATGATCGCATCGTTTGCCGAAGGATTGTCTATGAAATCTATTTCGTTGCTTTTGCTCGTCGGTGCGCTGATTGCCACCCCTGCGCTTGCGGATACGAATAACGGCGACCTTGCTTGGCAAAATGGCGACTATGCGACGGCGATCAACGAATGGCGCCCACTGGCGATTGCTGGCGATCCCGATGCTCAGGTTCATCTGGGGCAGGCTTACCAACTGGGACGCGGCGTTCCTCTCGACCTGAAACTCGCCGAAGACTGGTTTCGGCGTGCGGCGCAACAAGGTAGCGACGGTGGCAAGGACAATTACGGTCTCGTGTTGTTCCAGACGGGGAAACGTGCCGAAGCGATGCCGTATATCGAAGATGCCGCCGGTCGCGGTAACGCGCGCGCGCAATATATCCTTGGTACGGCGCTCTTTAACGGCGACATGATCGCCAAGGACTGGCCGCGTGCCTATGCTCTGATGACGCGCGCTTCGGTGGCGGGCGTTCCGGCTGCCAAGACCAGCCTTGCCCAGATGGACAAATATATCCCGCTAGATCAGCGCCAGCGCGGTCTTGCGCTGGCGGGGGCTTTTGAGGCTCATGCCAGTCGCGATGCAATTTCTGCCGCGCCGGCGACCCAACATCCGCATATTAGCGTTGAAAACTTGCTGGCATCCCGACCAGCCGTGGGTGCGCCAGAGGTTCGCCAGTCAAAATCCGCCATCGAAACAGCGGCTCCGGCGTCCGTTGGCATCAAACCAGCCGTTGCAAAATCAGCCGTAAACAAACCGGAAGCTCCGCAAACGCCTGTTACGCCTCCAAGTGGAAACTGGCGCGTACAGTTTGGTGCATATAGCGATGAAGCCAAAGCGCGTGCGCTTTGGCCTGCTCTCCGCGAACGCATTCCTGCACTCCGTCCCTATAGTGCCTTTGCGATCAAAGCTGGCCCACTGACGCGTTTGCGCGCCGGCCCGTTGATTTCACGCGCTGCCGCTGAGAAGCTTTGCACCTCGGTTCGCGCCAGCGGACAGACGTGCATCCCCATCGCGCCCTGACGAAGTCCTTAGTTTGGTCCATCCGAATTATCCGTATCTTTTTCGGACTTTGTGAAGTCGAACCGTATCCGTACCCAAACGCCCATTAACGGTCGTCCACCGATACGGGGCGGGCGCACCTTGAACTGCCATGCCGCGAGCCGCAGCGCTCGGGATATTCCGGAACCTACAGGCGATTCTCCAAGCTGTTGGCAGTTTTCGACGCCATAATTCGGGATCGTCTTGCACGCGACCATGCCCCAGCTATTGGGCGGCGCGCCATTCGGCAGATACAGCGCGAGGGCACCCCGTGGCGGCTCGACATACCATTCGGCATTATACATCGGTTCACCGCCCGGTCCTTCGCCTGGCCCCATAGCCGAACCAGTGCCCTTGCCCGAACCGTTGCCTTCGTTACCGCCGTTTTTAGGCAGTTTCGAAATATCGGTAGCGGCGAATTCATCCTTGCTCATCGTCAGGATGGGGCGCGGAACCTTCGGTACAACGACGGGAGCGCTGCGTGGGGTCGGCGTTTTTGCTGGCGGCGCGCCACCGGACTTTTCGACCTTTGTCACCTTCTGCGCGATCTCTGCAGGCAGCATCTGGAAGGTCGTCGTGGTTGGAGGCAGTAATTTTTTTGATGCCGACGGGACAAGCTGCAATAGGGCCAGCAGAAACAATAGCTCGATGGCGATCGCCAGACCCAGAGCAATCGCCCTATGGCTGAGCTTTTGCCGTCGCCAATCCGACGCAGGTTGCAGGAACGCCAAACTCATCGCGGGAGCGCCTAGACGGCGGCGCGTCGGGTCACAAGTTAAACTCCTGCAATCTTTCGCCGTCTGCGCCTAGCTCTCCGTTGCCCAATCTGCCCGAGCAAAACCCATCGCATATAAAATCACCGATAAATCTCCGATCCGAACACGTGCATCGGCAGCCGCCTCGGTCTTAGGCTTGGCATGATAGGCGACGCCAAGCCCCGCCACTGCGATCATCGGGATGTCATTCGCCCCGTCACCCACGGCCATACACGCCGAAGCCGCGAGCCCGCGCGTGCTGAGTTCGCCCAATAGCGATGCTCGCTTGGTTTCCGCGTCGACGATCGGCTGCTCCGTCTTGCCCGTCAGCAAGCCGTCCTGCATCATCAACCGGTTCGCGATTGCCCGATCAAAACCGATTTCCGCCGCCACAGGCCCCGTAAAATGGGTGAACCCACCTGAAACTAGCAGTGCATAGCCTCCATTATTGCGCAAGGTACGGACCAGAGCCTTCGCCCCGCCCATGATTTTTATGCGCTCACGCAGGCACTCGGAGACCGTGGTTTCCGGCATCCCTGCCAGCAAAGCGACGCGGTCACGTAGCGCACCCGCAAAATCAATTTCGCCGCGCATCGCCCGTTCGGTGACTTCGGCCACTTCGGCTTTCAGGCCGACATAATCGGCGAGCTCATCGATGCATTCGACGGTGATCATCGTCGAATCCATGTCGGCCACCAGCAAAGAGCGACGACGATCGGCTTCGACCTGAACGATGACGTCCAAACCGGGGAGCACATTCTCAAGCGCATTTCTTTCCAGACTCGCGCCTGGGGACAAGACGTCACTGGAAAAACTGATATCGCACGCCACGCCGTCCACAATCGGACCCGCTTTTCCGCGAACCGCGTCGGCGGCCAGCGAAATGTCGCCCGCTTTCAATCCATCTGGTGCTACGAGCGTCGCAATGAACATCAATAATCTCCAACCGCTGGCGCTCATCGCAGGGCCAACCGCCAGCGGCAAGTCGGCACTCGCCCTCGCCCTGGCGGAATTAACGCCTTCGATCATCATCAATGCTGATTCGATGCAGGTCTATCGCGACCTGCGGATCATCACGGCGCGCCCTTCGCAGGAGGAGGAATCACGCGCCCCCCACCGCCTGTTCGGCCATATCGACGGCGCAGAACCCTGTTCCGCCGCTCGCTGGGCGCGCGAAGCGACCGAAGCCATCGCGGAAGCCAAAGCTCACAACCTTCTGCCGATCCTAGTCGGCGGCACCGGCCTTTATATCCGCACATTATTGGACGGCATCGCGCCCATCCCCGACATCGACCCCGAAATCCGCAGCCTCGTCCGCGCGCTCCCGGTCGCCGATTCGCACATCGCCCTGACAAGCGAAGACCCCGAAGCCGCCGCCCGCATCGCCCCCGCCGACACCAACCGCATCGCCCGCGCGCTTGAGGTTATTCGTTCGACCGGCAAACCGCTAAGCCATTGGCAACAGCATCGCGAAGGCGGCATCGCGGATCGCGTACACCTCGCCTCGCTCATCCTGCTCCCCCCGCGCGACTGGTTGAACGAACGTTGCGACGCGCGTTTCGACACGATGTTCGCTGACGGGCAGGATGAGGTTTCCGCCCTGCTCGCGCGCAATCTCGACCCCGCCCTCCCCGTCATGCGCGCCATCGGAGTGCCCGAAATCGGCGCGTTCCAGCGTGGCGAAATGTCCGAATCCGACGTCAAGATCGCGGGCAAGCGCGCCACGGGTCAGTACGCCAAACGGCAATACACCTGGTTCTCCCGTCAGTCCTCACCCGACTGGCCGAGGCTGGAAACGATTTTAAGTTCTAATAATATTGCTAATATAGCAACAATATTACGCAATAGTCTGTTGACAGCATAGTTTGTTACCCGTACTCGGTCGCGGCTTGCAAAATTTGCCGCAACGCAACAGGAGAGTTTTTATGCCAGCCGAAATGCCCGGAGCCGAAATCCTCATCGAGGCGCTTGTCGATCTCGGCGTGGAAGTCGTGTTCGGCTATCCCGGTGGGGCCGTCCTCCCGATCTATGATGCTTTGTTCAAACAGAAACGTATCCGCCACATCCTCGTTCGCCACGAACAAGCCGCGACCCACGCTGCCGAAGGATATGCTCGTTCGACCGGCAAGCCCGGCGTCGTGCTTGTCACCTCCGGTCCCGGCGCGACCAACGCAATCACCGGCATCACCGATGCGTTGATGGATTCGATCCCGATGGTTGTCATCACGGGTCAGGTTCCGACCGCGCTGATCGGCACCGATGCGTTTCAAGAGGCCGATACCGTCGGCATCACGCGTCATTGCACCAAGCATAATTATCTCGTGAAGGACCCCGCCAAGCTCGGCGATATCGTCCACGAAGCATTTTATATCGCGACCTCCGGTCGTCCGGGGCCGGTCGTTATCGACATTCCTAAGGACGTTCAGGTTGCGACGGCGCGTTATACCAAGCCGGGGCCTATTCAGCACAAAGCATATCGCCCGCAAGTAAAGGCCGATCCGAAGCTGCTTGAGGCCGCAATTGAAATGATCGCGGCTGCCGAACGCCCAATCTTCTATACTGGCGGCGGCATTATCAATGCGGGTCCGAACGCCAGCACGGTGCTGCGTGAACTTCAGCGACTGACCGGTGCACCTGTTACCTCGACGCTGATGGGCCTTGGCGCTTATCCGGCGAGCGGTGATGCGTGGCTCGGAATGCTCGGGATGCACGGCACATATGAAGCCAATATGGCGATGCACGGTGCCGACCTGATCATCTGCCTCGGTGCGCGTTTCGATGACCGGGTTACGGGTCGATTGGATGCGTTTTCGCCCAATTCCAAGAAAATCCATATCGATATCGACCGGAGTTCGATCAACAAGATCGTCCGCGTCGACCTCGGCATCGTCGGCGACGTCGGTCGCGCGATCGAGGATATGGTGAAAATCTGGAAAGCGCGTCAGTACGCAAAGGCCGATTTGAGCGCATGGTGGTCACAGATCGACAAGTGGCGCGCGAAAAAATCGCTCGGCTTTACGAAGTCAAAGACTGAAATCATGCCACAGCACGCCGTCCGCGCTCTGTGGGAGGCGACGCACAAGCGCAATCCGATCATCACCACCGAAGTCGGTCAGCATCAGATGTGGGCCGCTCAGCATTTCGATTTCGAAAGTCCGAACAAATGGCTGACCAGCGGTGGCCTCGGCACGATGGGCTATGGCCTGCCCGCCGCAATCGGCGCGCAAATCGGCAATCCGAATGCTCTGGTGATTGATATCGCCGGTGAAGCGTCGATCCAGATGAACATTCAGGAACTGGCGACGGCGACTCAATATCGTCTGCCTGTGAAAATTTTTATTCTGAATAACGAGTATATGGGCATGGTCCGTCAGTGGCAGGAGCTGACATATGAGAGCCGTTATTCAGAGAGTTATAGTGATTCTCTCCCAGACTTCGTGAAGTTGGGAGAGGCTTATGGCTGGACCGGCATCCGCATCGAAAATCCCGCCGACCTGGAATCGGGTATAAACGAGATGCTCAATCAACCTGGCCCGGTCATCGTCGATTGCCGTGTCGCGAAACTTGCAAACTGCTTCCCGATGATCCCATCTGGCGCAGCTCACACCGATATGATCCTCGACCCGGCCGGCGTCACTGGCGTCATGGACGACGAAGCGAAGGCGCTGGTCTGATGCACATTCTTGAAACCGTTTCCGAACGACACACCCTCTCGGTAATCGTCGACAATGAATCCGGCGTTCTCGCCCGGATCGCCGGTATGTTCTCGGCGCGCGGCTATAATATCGAAAGCCTCACCGTCGCCGACATCAGCGAAGATGATGCCGTCAGCCGCATCACCATCGTCACCACCGGCACCCCCGCGGTCATCGAACAGGTTGTTGCCCAACTCGATCGTCTGGTCCCCGTCCATCGCGTCACCGACCTCACCGTACTGGGCGATCACGTGGAACGCGAACTCGCCTTGGTAAAGGTCGCGGGCACTGGCGAAAACCGGATCGAGGCCCTGCGCCTTGCTGAAGTGTTCCGCGCCAACGTCGTCGATACCACCATCGGTAGCTTCGTTTTCGAAGTCACTGGAGCCTCCACAAAGATTGATCGGTTCATCGCTTTGATGCGCGAAGTCGGTCTTGTCGAAGTTGCCCGCACCGGGATCGTCGCCATCGCGCGCGGTCGCGAGGCAGCTTAATCCGCCCATCCAATCAATGCCCCATTAATTAACTCAAGTCAGGGAATACAATGCGCGTATATTACGACCGGGATGCCGACATCGGCCTGATCAAGAACAAGAAAATTGCGATTATCGGCTATGGCAGTCAAGGCCACGCCCACGCCCAGAACCTCAAGGATTCGGGCATTCTCGACGTTGCAGTTGCTCTGCGTGAAGGCTCGGCAACCGCTGCCAAGGCAATTAACGCTGGCTTCAAGGTCATGACCAACGCCGACGCTGCAAAGTGGGCTGACATCGTCATGATCCTCGCTCCCGATGAGCATCAGGCTGGCATCTACGCCGACGACCTCGCCGCGAACCTGAAGGACGGCGCAACCATCGCTTTCGCCCACGGCCTGAACGTGCATTTCGGCCTGATCGAGCCCCGCGCCGATCTCGACGTAATCATGATCGCGCCAAAGGGACCGGGCCACACCGTTCGCAGCGAATATCAGCGCGGTGGCGGCGTTCCCTGCCTTATCGCAGTTGAGCAGGACTCCAGCGGTAACGCCCATGACATCGCGCTGGCCTATGCCTCCGCGGTAGGCGGCGGTCGTTCGGGCATTATCGAAACCAACTTCCGCGAAGAGTGCGAAACCGATCTATTCGGCGAACAGGCCGTGCTCTGCGGTGGTCTCACCCACTTGATCCAGGCTGGTTTCGAGACGCTGACCGAAGCGGGCTACGCTCCTGAAATGGCGTATTTCGAATGCCTGCATGAAGTGAAGCTGATCGTCGACCTGATGTATGAGGGTGGCATCGCCAACATGCGTTATTCGATCAGCAACACCGCGGAATATGGCGATATCACAACTGGTCCACGCATCATCACTTCGGAAACGAAGGCGGAGATGAAGCGTGTCCTGAATGATATTCAGCAGGGTCGTTTCGTAAAGAACTTCGTGCTCGACAACCGTGCCGGCCAGCCTGAACTAAAGGCCGCCCGCAAGCTTGCTGCGGCTCATCCCATTGAGAAAGTCGGCGCTGAACTTCGTGCGATGATGCCATGGATCGGAGCCAACAAGCTGGTCGACAAGGCGAAAAACTAAGGGCAAAATCGGCGGCAACTTACGGGAGGATTACCCATGCGTACCAAAATGTTTGTTGCCGCCGCTTTCGCTCTCGCTGCCCCCGCCATTGCGCAGTTGCCGACACTCGGTACCAGCGATGTAACCAAGGTTGTGGCGGGCAATTACGACGTCGAGTCATACCACACGCAAATCGCGTGGACGGTCAATCACCTCGGTGTCAGCTTGTTCAGCGGGATGTTCTCACAGGCGTCCGGCAAGCTCATCATCGATCCAAAAAACCTCGCGACAACTAAGGTTTCGATCAGCGTCCCGGTTGCCAGCGTGCAAACGACCAGCGACAAATTAACTGGCGAACTGAAAAGCGCCGACTGGTTCGATGCCACGAAATATCCGACAATGACTTTCGTTTCCACGAAAGTCACATCCACCAGCGCTACAACGGCGGACATTACCGGCAATCTGACTTTGCACGGCGTGACCAAGCCAGTCACGATCGAAGCAGTCTTCACCGGAGTCAGCAGCTCGACGAACAAGAAAGCCAATATCGGATTCACCGGATCGGCCGACATCAAGCGAAGCGATTTCGGCATTAAGGCGTACGTACCGCTCGTTTCCGACGAAGTTCACTTGTCGATTGCGGCTGCTTTCCAGGCTGCGGGCTAGACAGGACGGCATGACGCGGGCTATTAGCAGCGTTATGCACAGCCTTCGCTCCCTGCTCCTTCGACTTACGCGCCCTTAGGCGCGAACTGTCGTGCGCATGGCGCACATCGCGACTTAAGGGTCAAAATCCCAACCTCACTCGAAGCGATGCGAGATCAAAATGCTGCGCGACCCATCTGTAAAATACCGACCTTTCCCCCAGATAGATTTGCCGGATCGGCAATGGCCTTCGAAAACGATCACCCGCGCGCCGCGCTGGCTTTCGACCGATATGCGCGACGGCAATCAGGCCCTTATCGACCCGATGGACAGCGAGAAGAAGCAGCGCTTTTTCGATATGTTGGTGCGCCTCGGTGTTAAGGAGATCGAAGTCGGGTTTCCGAGCGCTGGTGCGGTCGAATTTGACTTTATCAGTGGTCTGGTCCGCAGTGGGACAATTCCGGATGACGTGACAATCCAGATACTGACACAGTCGCGCCGTGACCTCATCGAAACCAGCTTCAAATCGTTGGAGGGTGCGCCGCGTGCGATCGTTCACTTGTACAATGCCGTTTCACCAGCCTGGCGCAAGATCGTTTTCGGTATGGATCGACAGCAGATCAAACAAATCGCCATCGAAGGTGCGATGATCGTTCGCGACGAAGCAGCGAAACGCCCCGAAACTGATTGGAGTTTCGAATATAGCCCCGAGACATTCTCTACCGCCGAACTCGATTTCAGTCTGGAAGTCTGTGAATCTGTGATGGATGTCCTGCGCCCAACGCCTGAAAAACCGATTATCTTCAACCTGCCCGCGACAGTCGAGTGCGCGACCCCAAATATATATGCCGACCAGATCGAATGGTTCGGCCGTAATATTCCCAACCGTGATTCCGTGGTCATCAGCCTGCACGCGCATAATGATCGTGGGACCGGCGTTGCCGCGACCGAACTAGGACTGATGGCCGGTGCCGATCGCGTCGAGGGCTGCTTGTTGGGCAATGGCGAACGCACGGGCAATGTCGATCTGGTTACGGTTGCGCTCAATCTTTATACGCAGGGCGTCGATCCGGGTCTGGACTTTTCGGATATAGACAGTGTGGTAAAGACCGTCGAATATTGCACCGGCATCGCTACCCACCCGCGCCAGCCTTACGTCGGTGATCTGGTTTTCACTGCGTTCTCCGGCAGTCATCAGGACGCGATCAAAAAAGGTTTCGTCGTTCAGGAACAACGTAACGACCAGTTCTGGGAAGTGCCCTATCTGCCGATCGACCCTGCCGATCTGGGTCGCAGTTACGAAGCTGTGATCCGCGTTAATTCGCAGTCGGGCAAGGGCGGCGTCGCCTGGGTGCTGGAACAGGATAAGGGCCTGAAACTGCCGAAGCGAATGCAGGGTGACCTCAGCCGTCATGTGCAGGCGCTGGCCGATGAAAACAGCCGCGAACTTCATGCGGCCGATATCTGGGGGGCGTTCCAGACCGCTTATCATCTTGAAGGGCCACAGCGTTTCATGCTCGGCGACTATGAGGAAACCCGCGCAAGCAACGGTGACCGCATTTTCGTCGGTAGAATCACTGTGGATGGCGTCGAACGATGGGTGAGTGGGCGCGGTAATGGCCTGATTTCGAGTGTGATCGCCGCTTTAAAAGAGCAATGCGGGATCGAACTTGATGTGGTCGATTTCAGCGAACATGCCCTCAGCGGTGGCAGCGATGCGCAGGCCGCAGCTTATGTAGAATGTCGAACGGCCGCAGGTAAAACGGTGTTCGGTGTGGGTATCGACGCCGACGTCGCAACGGCCAGCGTTCGCGCTGTGCTTGGAGCGGCAAACGGGGTTTAGATCGGTGCGGTGATCTTGCGCCCGGTACCGAACGCAAATGCCGCAATCGGCTCCCAGAGCCCGCCGCGATAATAGAATGCGGCGAGGCCCAAGAGCGTCAGGGAGCGCGGGCGAAAGTCGATCGACAGTTTGTCGACTAGCGCGCGCGCTTCAGGCGGCTTTACCTTGTTCTGAATCGTTACGTGCGGGCGCCACGCATTGCGATCCTGCGGCATCAGCATCGACGCAAATCGATCAGCAATGCGCGCGCGAATGTCCTCGAGTTCGGAGCTGTCCACACTGAATGCAACACCCCCGCCGAGATTGATAAGGCTCGCAAGTCTCGCTTGCGGAGAGTTCCCCCGGGCCTCGTCCTGCAACAGTCCCGTCAGTTCATGCCCGACCGATGGAGGCAGGTGGTGAAACATCGTAAGGTGTGCGCGCAGGACGTTGCGCTCGGGTGGAAAGTGCGCGCGTCGTAGGGTATCCAATGCTGCGAAGTCGTGGGCCCCCATCAAAGCTGTAACGATGATCGGGGCAATCACTCGACTGGTTCGAGCGGCACGTGCGGTCCATCGGGCAGGATGACAGTAATGGGATCATCGGTTCGCACCATTCCTCCCACTATGACGATCGACATGACCCCTGCCTTGCGGATGAGTTCGCCCGCCAAATCGCGACCCAATACGGCTTTCATCAGACCGAGCATAAGTTTGTCGAGCAAGATACATGGATTGCGCAGGCCAGTGAGTTCGATGACAGCCTCATCACCCAGCACCAATCGCGTTCCCTTAGAAAGCGCAAGCAAGTCGATCTGCCGCGTCGTGATGTTTTCGCCCATCTGACCCGGCTTTACGCTGAATCCCTTTTCGGCAAGCTCCTCGAAAAGTTCGGCGTGGATCAGGTGCACCTGCCGCAGATTTGGTGCTGTAGGATGGCGCCGGGCGCGGTGACGGTGCTTTGTCATTTCACCAAGATGAGCATCACCCTGGATCCCCCGACCCGCGAGCAGTTGGACTGAATCAACGACGTCCTTGGTCACCAGATGGCGTTGCTGCCGGGAAACGGCGACTACCTCAGCCAAGAAGTGAAGTTCCGTGAACAGGAATCATGGAGTGCGCCAAAATCATCGTCTCCCGAAAAGTTTTTCAATATCACCATGAGCCAGCTTCACCCAGGTCGGGCGACCGTGATTGCACTGCCCCGAATGGGGCGTGACTTCCATCTCACGCAGTAGCGCGTTCATTTCGGCGACCGACAGGATACGCCCTGCCCTTACCGATCCATGGCAGGCCATTGTCCCAGCAACGGCGTCGATGCGCTCTTTCAGGGATAGTGCTTCGCCGAACGCGGCTAGTTCGTCGGCCAGATCGGTGACGAGACCTTTGACATCGGCTTGCCCCAGCATCGCCGGAACGCCCCGTACCAGCATCGCGCCGGGACCGAAGCGTTCGAGGTCGAGGCCGAATGCCACAAGTTCGGGTGCGCGGGCTTCAAGGCGATCGCAGGCAGTTTCTTCAAGTTCGACGACTTCGGGCAGCAGCAGAGGCTGCATCGAAACGCCGCCGCTAGCAGTCGCTTTTCGCATCCGTTCGAGGACGAGACGTTCGTGGGCGGCGTGTTGATCGACGATGACCAGCCCGTCTTCCGCTTCGGCAACGATATAGGTGGCGGCGACCTGACCGCGCGCGACGCCCATTGGGAACGAAGTGGATTCGGGTGCTGGCGCAAAAGCGGTTTCGGCGCGGGCCATCGGAGGGGGTGGGGTGAAGGTTGCGGTGCGATCCCAGACAGAATGTTGCGCTGGGGAGAGGGGGTTCGGAGGTCCATGCGCCCAGGGCAGCGGCGGAGGGGCGGGGTTGGCTGCGGTGGCCGACGCTGTCGAGAGCGGCGCGCAGTCCGCCGATGATGAGGCCGCGAACGAGGCCGGGATCGCGAAAACGGACCTCTGTTTTGGCGGGATGGACGTTAATATCGACTTCACCGGACGGAATATCGAGGAAAAGTGCAACAACCGCGTGCCTATCGCGCGCTAACATGTCCGAATAGGCACCGCGCACTGCGCCGATAAGGACGCGGTCCTTCACCGGGCGACCGTTGACGAACAGGAACTGGTGATCGGCAATGCCGCGATTGAAAGTCGGCAATCCTGCCACGCCGCCAAGCCGAATGCCTTCACGCTCCAGATCGATAGGGACGCTGTTTTCGATAAGCTGGCGATCGGTCAGCGCAGCCACACGCTCCCCCTGCCCCTCTGGCTGAAGCGACAAGGTCCGTCTGCCATCGTGCTCGACCGAAAATGCAATGTCCGGGCGGGCCATTGCGAGCCGCTTCATGACATCGATGCAGGCGGCATATTCGCTGCGGGAAGTACGGAGGAATTTGCGACGGGCGGGAATATTCGCGAACAGCCCGCTGATCCGCACGCGCGTTCCAGGCGGCAGCGCGGCGGGGCCTTCGTTCACCAGCGCCCCATTATCGACCGTTCGCGACCAGCCCTCACCATCGTGAGGCCGGCTTTCGATCGTCAGGCGGGCGACGCTTGCGATCGAGGGCAAAGCTTCTCCGCGAAAGCCAAGTGTGGAGACCATTTCGATGGCGTCATCGGGCAATTTCGACGTGGCGTGCCGTTCCAGCGCCAGTTCGATATCGCTCGCAATCATACCATGACCGTCGTCGGTCACTTCAATCCCTTCGATGCCTCCAGCGGTGAGGCGCACGGCGATTCGCATGGCCCCTGCATCGAGCGCATTTTCCACCAATTCTTTCAACGCGCTGGCGGGTCGTTCTACCACTTCGCCCGCAGCGATGCGATTCACGAGCGTTGAGGGGAGCCTTCGTATTGACATGGATGGTGCTGTAGCCCAATCGACCCCATCCCGCGACCCGGCCGCAGCGGAATTTTCACCGAATAACGCACGGCCCAAAAGGCACCGAGTTTCCCAAATATGAAATTTCCGTTTTCGCGTTATTTCAAGTTCATGTCGCATGACATGGCCATCGACCTTGGTACGGCCAACACGGTCATTTACGTTCGTGGGCGTGGTATCGTCCTGAACGAGCCATCGGTGGTTGCGATCGAGACGATCAACGGCGTGAAGCGCGTCAAGGCTGTGGGCGACGACGCCAAGCTGATGATGGGCAAGACACCCGGCAGCATAGAGGCGATCCGCCCGCTGCGTGACGGCGTTATCGCCGACATCGATGTAGCCGAGCAGATGATCAAGCATTTCATCCATAAGGTTCATGGCCAGCGCCGTTTCCCGTCGTGGCCCGAAATCGTGATCTGCGTGCCATCGGGTTCGACCAAGGTCGAGCGTCGCGCGATCCGCGATGCCGCTTCGAATGCCGGTGCCAGTCAGGTTTTCCTGATCGAAGAGCCAATGGCAGCAGCCATCGGTGCCGATATGCCAGTGACCGAGCCAATCGGTTCGATGGTGGTCGACATCGGCGGCGGTACGACCGAAGTCGCGGTGCTGTCGCTACGCGGTGTCGCATATTCGACATCGGTTCGCGTCGGCGGCGACAAGATGGACGAAGCCATCGTTTCCTATGTCCGTCGCAATCATAATCTGCTGATCGGCGAATCGACGGCTGAGCGTATCAAGCAGGAAGTCGGCGTCGCCAAACCACCCGCCGACGGCATCGGTCTGACGATCCATATAAAGGGTCGCGATCTGGTGAATGGCGTGCCGAAAGAAATCACGATCAATCAGGGCCAGATTGCCGAAGCTCTGTCCGAACCGGTCGGCACGATTGTCGAAGGCGTGCGGATCGCTCTGGAAAATACAGCTCCTGAACTGGCGGCCGATATCGTCGATCAGGGTATCGTGCTGACTGGCGGTGGCGCGTTGCTGCGCGGCCTGGACGAAGTTCTTCGCGACGAAACGGGGCTGCCGGTGACGGTGGCCGACGATCCGCTGACTTGTGTCGCACTCGGTACGGGGCGCGCACTGGAAGATCCAATCTTCCGGGGCGTTCTCCAGACTGCCTGACGGACGGCTGACCCGATATGGCGCCGCCCTCCTCCCGGCGCCCCGGATTTTCCCGTCGCGCTCAATATGGCCTGTTCGCAGGTTATGTCGTCGCCGTGATCGGCATTGTTCTGGGGCTGTTGTTTGCCCTCACAGCCCGGTTCGACCCGGAAGGTCATGCCGGTATCCAGTCGTTCTTTGCCGATCTGACATCGCCTATATCGATTGCCGGTCGCAATGGCGTGGAACTCGTCGGATCGGGCATGGACGGTGTCTCTGCCTATATCGATGCCGGGTCGAAAAATAACGAGATGGAAACCGAGTTACGGCGGGCCCATGCCAAGCTGATCGAAGCACAGGCAATGGCGCGTGAAAACGTCCGGCTCAAGCAACTGCTAAAACTTGTGGAACGTGATCGCACCACGATCGTCACGGCCCGGCTGATCGCGTCGACCGGTGCGAGCAGCCGTCGTTACGCGACGCTGTCGGCCGGGACGTCACAAGGCGTCGCAAATGGTGAGCCGGTACGAACGTCAGAGGGTTTGGTGGGCCGGATTGTCGCCGTCGGCCGTATTACATCACGTGTCCTGTTGATAACCGACGGTGGCAATGTGGTGCCTGTCCGGCGTCTTTCCGACGGACTGCCTGCTCTGGCAACGGGTCGTGGCGATGGTGGCCTCGATATTCGCGCACTGGAAGCGGCGACAAACCCATTCAAGCCGGGCGACATATTCGTGACGTCGGGCACCGGTGGGATTTATCCGCCGGATATTCCGGTCGCGCTTGCCGCGATTCGCACTCGCGAACTGGTCGTTGCACGTCCGCTTGCCGATCCCCGTCGTCTCGATTTTGCGGCCGTCGAGCCCGCGTTCGTCTCCCCTGCCCCCGATTTGCCATCTGTGCCGACGGGAAATCCGTGATTGGTCTGGGCCGTAGATCGGCATTCGCACCGCCACCGGGCGCATTCGAACGGCAATTGGTGCCGATTGGTTCGGTAATGCTCGCCTCACTGGCTCCGTTACTCCCCGAAATTGCGACGGCACCGATTTTGCCGCCGTTCGGTTTCATGGTGCTGCTGGGCTGGCGATTACTGCGTGACGACCTTTGGCCGGTTTGGGTTGCCCTTCCGCTGGGACTGTTCGACGATATTTTCAGTGGTCAGCCGCTGGGTTCGGCGATGGCGCTCTGGACAATTTCATTCCTTGCAATCGATCTCATCAACAGTCGTTTCGTCTGGCGGGATCACTGGCAGGATTGGGGCATCGCCGTAATCGCCATCGCGGCGGAGCTGACGCTTGCACTCGGCATCGCCCATATTACCGGGGGTGCTATGCCCTTTGTCCTGCTCCTGCCGCAGATTGCGGTGTCTGCGCTGGTATTTCCGCTGGTGGCCCGTGTCTGTGCCTTCCTCGATCGTGTAAGACTGGCTCGATGATAAGACTGGCACGATGAAGTTCGACTGGATCCTCGGCAAGCGCAGCGTTTCGGAAGCGCAGGCGCAGTTCAGTTTCACCCGCCGCAGTTTCTTCCTTGGTGGCGCGCAGCTTGGTGTTGGTGTGCTGCTTGCCGGGCGAATGACCTATCTCTCGGTCTTCGAGAATGAACGCTATTCCCTGCTGGCCGAAAGCAACCGGGTCAATTTGTCGCTCATCCCACCACGCCGGGGATGGATCGTTGACCGCGCCGGAAAGCCGCTCGCGCTCAACCGGACGGTGTTTCGTGTCGATATCATCCCCGACAGGCTTGTCGATCAGGACAAGACGCTCGACACGCTGACCAATTTGCTTGGCCTGAGCAGCGATGACCGCGATCGCATCGAACGCGATATCGAAAAATCGTCGGGGTTCCAGCCTGTGCAGGTCGCCGAACATCTGGACTGGGAAAAGTTCGCCGCGCTCAGCATTCGTGCGCCCGACCTTCCCGGCGTCGTACCGGCACAGGGGTTTGCGCGTTACTATCCCGAGGGTGCAGCAGTCGGCCATTTGCTCGGTTATGTCGGAGCGGCTTCGGCAGAGGCTTATAAGAAGACCAGAGATCCGCTGTACCTGACTCCGGGGTATAAGATCGGCAAGGACGGGATCGAAAAGATCCTCGAGCCTCGTTTGCGTGGATCACCGGGGGCACGTCGATCGGAGGTTACGGCGCGCGGTAAGCTTGTTCGCGACCTTGCCACCCGGCCTGACATTCCGGGTGAGACATTGCACCTGACGATCGATGCCGGGCTTCAGGCCTATGCCGCACGGCGTCTGGGCGAAAATTCGGGGGCAGTTACGGTCATCGACACGCTGACGGGCGGCATCCTCGCTATGGCGTCGATGCCAGCCTATGACCCAAACAGTTTTTCCGATGGCATTGGTCGTGCCGAATATGCGGCGCTGACCAGTGACGATCACCTGCCCTTGGTCAACAAGGCGCTTCAGGGGCTTTATCCGCCGGGTTCGACATCCAAGCCCTCTACATCGCTCGCGCTGCTGGAGGCGGGCATAGACCCGAATACGAGCATAAATTGCACGGGATCGTACCGGGTCGGAAACGCGATATTCCATTGTTCGAAGCGGCGTGGGCATGGACCGATTTCGCTCCAACGCGCGATCATCCAGAGTTGCGACATTTATTTCTACCATTTCGGCAAGATGGCGGGAATCATGCCGCTTGCGACGATGTTTCGAAAGCTGGGTCTGGGAGCCGAATATCCTCTGCCGGTGCCGTCGCAGCGGTATGGGACGATACCCGATCCCGAATGGCTGTTGCGCCGATACAAAAGGCAATGGTCGACATTCGACACGGTTAATACTTCGATCGGGCAGGGATATGTGCTGGTCAGCCCGATGCAACTGGCAGTCATGACCGCGCGCATCGCCAGCGGAAACGCCGTGGTGCCGCATTTGATGGGACGCAATAATCCTGGCGCATCGCTCGGCATCAATCCCGAGCACCTTGCCTTTGTCCAAAAGGCGATGGGCAACGTCGTGAATGGCGGTGGCACCGGACATGTCGCGCAGTTGCCGGTTCCCGGCGTACAAATGGGCGGCAAGACCGGAACGGCGCAAGTGCGGCGGATCACGATGTCGGAACGTGCGACAGGGGTATTGTCCAATTCGGCGCTGCCGTGGAAATTTCGCGATCACTCGCTGTTTGTCGGTTTTGCACCCGTTATCAGCCCGCGTTACGCCGTGTCGGTCATTATCGAACATGGTGGCTTTGGCGCGGCGGTCGCGGCTCCGGTTGCGCGCGATACGATGACTTATCTGTTCGATCCGGTGAAGGCGATGGCCACTCTTGTCGAACAGGAAAAAACGTGGGGCGGCGACATTGCCACGCGGATGGCAAAAAAAGAGGCTGGGTACGCCCTTCCGGTCGCGCCCCTTTCCACGGCAACTGACAATGATGAGGACACAGCCTAATGAGGTCCACGTCATGAGCCTGATCCCGGCCTCGCTGCGTTCCTTCAGTTGGGGCGTCATTGCGCTGATCTTCGCCTTGGTGGGGTTCGGACTGGTTGTGCTTTATTCGGCTGCTGGCGGGAATCTGAAGCCATGGGCGCTGTCGCAGGGTGTTCACTTCATTGTGTTCATCGTCTTTGCGCTCATGCTCAGCCGCGTTCCGGAGAGACTGTGGAAGGCAGGCGCGTTCCCGGCATTTGCAGCGGTGCTGGCCTTGCTGCTCGCGGTCGAACTGCTGGGTGCGGTGGGCGGTGGCAGTCGGCGTTGGCTCGATCTTGGCATAATCCGTTTGCAGCCGTCCGAACTGATGAAACTGACCATCATCCTAGCGGTTGCACGCTTTTACGATATGCTGCCTGCGGGCGAGATACGCGGCGTCAACGCGCTTTGGCCGCCTGCGGTGTTGATTGGCTTTCCGTTCCTTCTCGTCCTGACGCAACCGGATCTGGGCACGGCAACGATGATCGCTGCTGGGGGCATCACCGTCGTGTTTCTGGCCGGTGTTCCGATTCGACTGTTTGTGAGTGCCGCCGCGATGTTTGCGGCTGCACTGCCGATCGCCTGGTCGCAGATGCATGATTATCAGCGCAACCGCGTGCTGGTGTTTCTCGACCCCGAAAGCGATCCGCTGGGGACTGGTTACCATATCACCCAGTCGAAGATCGCGATCGGGTCGGGCGGGATATTCGGCAAGGGGTTTCTGAACGGCACCCAAAGCCATCTCGACTATCTTCCCGAAGGCCATACCGATTTCGTCTTTGCAACGATGGCAGAGGAATGGGGACTGGTAGGCGGTGTTCTGATCATCGCCGGGTTCCTGCTGCTGTGCCGCTGGGGTCTGCGCGTAGCCGCGAAGGCCCCTACCCGCTTTGGTCGACTGGCGGCGGCCGGGCTGACGACGACGATATTCTTTTACGTGGCGATCAATCTGATGATGGTGATGGGCCTGGCGCCGGTTGTCGGCATCCCCCTGCCGCTAATTAGTTTTGGCGGCACGGCGATGCTCACGGTGTTGATGTGTATCGGTATTTTGATGAGTATTGAGCGTGATGGGAAAACTAGCCGGTCTGGTTTCGCGTGAAGCAGTTGCACATCTCGAAAGTCGCTGCTAACGGCCCACTTCCCAACAAGCGGACGCATAGCTCAGTTGGTAGAGCAGCTGACTCTTAATCAGCGGGTCCTTGGTTCGAGCCCAAGTGCGTCCACCATTGTTTTCGTGTAAATACAGCCGCTTAGCGGCCCTTCGCGAGAGGCCCGGTGCCTTGCGCGGTTTGCACTCTAGCGTATTTCTAGCACCGCAGCTGAAAGCTAACCCCTCACAGCAACGCCCCGCACGCACCCTAGGGAACGAGGCGCTGCACAGCGTTAGGCACCGCCCGAACGAAGAACTCCGGTGCGCCCCGGAAACTGAGCCTTGGCGTTCTGCCTCCACCAAAATTCTATCTTGACTGGAATTCCCCATTTTTTCGCAAGGCGGTCGATCTCTTTCCATGCATCCGAAGCGGACTGGCCTTGCACCGAGATTCCCAAGTCGCTGTGGTACTTGAAGCCTTCCTCTTCATATCGTTCGGCTTTCGCGGGCACCTGCAATTCGCGAACCAGCTTTTCTCCATCGAACCCTTTTGCCTTTAGCTGGGCAAGCATGGTCAGTAGCATTGACGACCAGCGAGGGCTTGGAACGGCCTTACCGTTGATCAACGCCGATAGCGGCTTTGTGAACGTCAGGCCGGGCGCTTTCTCAAACTCCATCGCGCCGTCGCTGGTGGTTGTGACCACGGCATCCGGTTCATCGTCCTGCTCGATGCCAAGCTGTTCCATGGCCTCGCGGACAATGTGGTCAATTGTATCGCTGGGTGTCTTGGTTCCGAACCACGTCTTCAGCGTGCTTAGGTTGCTGAAAGTGGCATCGTTCACTCTAACTACTGGCATCATATCGTCCTCCATTCGAATCGATATGAGTTATGTTACATATCCTTAAGGAGCGATCAAAGGGATATGTAACATATCCTAAATCGTAAGCGCTAAATCATCCCCACGGGGTTTGGTTATGCGGCTTGCGCGGTGACGTTAGGCAGGTTCGCGGTGCGGCTGTCGGTCCAGTTATACGGCAGCAGATCATCGATGGGGTCGCCGTCGCTGCGGTGGATGATGCGGCCAAGAACGTCAGTCAGATAGGCTTGCGGATCGATGGCGTTGAGCTTGCAGGTTTCCACGAGGCTGGCGATGATGGCCCAGTTTTCGGCACCGAGGTCGTGCCCAGCAAAAAGCGCATTTTTTCTCTGCAGAGCTATCGGTCGCATCGAACGCTCGACGGTATTGTTGTCGAGCTCGATGCGACCGTCGTCGAGGAAGCGATTGAGGCCATTCCAGTGATTGAGCGCATAGCCGATTGCGCCTGCCGTTCCGGAGCCTCTTGGTAGCCTGGGCAGCATGTCTTTCATCCAGAGCTTCATCGCCGTGACCAGAGGTGCGGATTCAGCCCGACGGATTGCGCGGCGATGCTCGTGGTCTGATCCCCGGATTTTGGCCTCGATGGCGTACAGACGGGCGATCTGGCGCAGCGCCTCATCGGCCACCGGTGCGTTGCCGCCTTTTGTCGCGTCGAAGAAGCCGCGCCGCACGTGCGCCCAACAAAAGGCGAGCTTTCCCGCGCCACCGGCACGATCGGAGGCCTCGATATGCTTATAAGCCCCATAACCGTCGCACTGGACGATGCCGTGATAGCTGCCGAGCAACTGCGCGGCCCAGACTTTGCCGCGCCCCGGCATGTAGCTGTAGACCACGGCCGGCGGATCGGTCCCGCCATGAGCACGGTCGTCGCGGGCGATCGCCCATAAATAGCCGGTCTTTGTCTTGCCCGTGCCCGGTGCCAGCACCCGCGCAGTGGTCTCATCGACAAAGAGCCGGTCGCCCGACAGCAGTTCAGCCTTCATGCGCCGGGTGATCCGCCCGAGCCACGCGGCACTACGCCCCGACCAGTTGCACATCGTACCGCGATCGATCTGGATGCCCTGGCGACGCAGTGCCTGTGCCTGCCGGTAAAACGGACCATGGTCGGCGTATTTCCTGACGATCACGTCGGCGAGCAGCGCCTCGGTTGGAAGGCCGCCCGGCACGACATGCTTTGGTGCAGGGGCCTGGAACACGCCGTCGCTGCATGTGCGGCACGCCATCTTCGGACGCACCGTTACGATCACCCGATACCGGACGGGGATGACATCGAGCCGACTGGCGACATCCTCATCAATACAGTGCAGCGCACCGCCGCAGCACGGACATTCGGTTTCAACCGGCATGATTACTTCGCGGATCCGGGGCAGATGTGCTGGCAGCGAAGCACGTTCGGTCGTTTCCTTGCGCTTCTTCTCGGCCTTCGGCCCGACCGGCGACTGCTCGGCGAGCGCCAGCAACTCGGCCTGCGCAACTTCGATGTCCTCGAGCGCCAGTGCCAGTTGATCGGCGCTGAGCTTTTCAGAGCGTTTGCCGAACGTTGCCCGCTTCAGCTGATCGAGCAGATGCTGCATCCGCGCCTCGCGTTCGAGCCCCGCGATCACCATCGCCTTGAGGACCACGACATCGTCGGGAAGGTCGGCTTCGCTCGCAGACATGGACTATTTCTGGCATGTTTTTCCGGCGTCGCAACCGTCATTTCGACGAGCAGATTCAGGCGTGCGACCTACTGCGCAACCTGCGGTTTCTGCACCCGGACCTCATGCATTCGGGTCCATTGCAGACCCTCGAACAACGCCGATGCCTGGCTTGGCGTCAGCCGCATCACGCCGTCGCCAGCTCGCGGCCAGCAGAAGCCGCCGGTCTGGAGAACCTTGCTCACCAGCACCAGGCCCGTGCCGTCCCAGACCAGCAGCTTGATCCGGTTCGCGCGCTTCGACCGGAAGATATATGCCACGCCCGAGAACGGCTTGAGGCCAAGCTCATTCTCGACGAGCGCTGCAAGGCTGACGGCTCCCTTCCTGAAGTCGACCGGCTTGGTCGCAACCATCACCTTGAGTGGTCCCGGTGGGAGGATCACGTCATCTGCCTCATCGCAGTAAGAACGCGCTCGATATGCGCGACCGTGACATTATCAGGAACGTGGATCGTCATCGTCCCCGCATGGATGATAACCTCTGCGACGGTTGATACGGACGACAGCGGCGGGCCGGGCTCGTCAACAACCACCGGCACAAACGCCATCTCACGCGCCTTCAACACTGTGTGCCGCCACGCATAAAGCTGCTGGGGTAAAAGGTCGTTGGCGCGCGCGATCGCCGCGATATTGGCACCAGCGACAAAACTCTCCTCGACGATCCGCGCCTTGGCGTCGGGTGCCCACATCCGGCGTGCCGCACCCGCCGGGATCACGTCCATCCGTTGAGGACGGCGGCCACCCTTGCTTTCGAAAGTCGTTTCGAATGTTGTTTCGATACCTGACACCAAGCTTCCCCTCACATGAGGAGGCTAAGCATACTCAGATCACGGATCGCCGATATGTGGGGGAGATTTGGCGCTTACCCTAAATCGATGCCCATGTGCCATCCGTCTCCCAACGGCGGAGCGCAGATGACTTTGGTCGGGGTTACAGGGGCGTCTCCGCCCTGGCGTCAGTGCCGGCTTCGAACCCTTCATCCTCAATTATCTTGCAGAACGGCAGGCATCTATTGCCGCAAATTTCCGTAAATCGCGGACAAGCTGGCAACTTACACGGTCATGCCATTACTAGCGTAGTCGCTACGGCTGGATTGCGTCCAACAGCCGCCGTTCCGTCGGCGGGTTGCTGATTCCAAAGCCTGCCATGAGTTGATGTTCAGGAGCCGCCGGGTCAGTCCCGTCTGAATGCAATAAAGTTAGCCTTTCGCGGCATCGTGGGTCCAATGCCAGTAACCGTGGGGCGGTCCATCTTGAAATGAAAACTCTTCTCGTATCGCTGGAATTGGCCAGTCGAGATAATCCTCCCATTTAATCATAAAAAGCGGTTTTTTCTGCTTCTCTCCCAAAGACCGGCCCAGGGCGATTGCTTCCAGATAGGCCGGTACAACGGCTCCATAGTGGCACGCCATTCGCATCAGACCAGTCGAAACCAAGAATAGACCATGTCGATTGAGATCAGTCGCGAACTCGTCGCCGAAGTAGTTATTGATCGCGACGGTATTGGCAATAATCAAGCCCACCTCGCCCACCGGACTAGGATCAAGGCCCGTTACCATATGCTCGATATCGTGGTTTTGAACCCTGCGTTTGTTGAGATAATCAAAATCATTGGCAGGCTCGCCTCGAAACATAAAATCGATCTGCATGCCGCTTTTGCCGATGAACGCGTATACCATCGCGCCCAGCGTGTCGGACGCAAACCCCTCCAGTTCCTCGACCTTGAAATCGGAGGTAAAACGCGCATCGAGCCAAGTAGCAAATTCTGGCAGGCTGTCGCGTTCTTGTTGAAGTAAGCCGAACAGCCGCTGACCGTCGGTTACTTCTCCGAAAGCTCGATTTATGTCTGGTATCAGATATGCGCCGGGAAGATCATATCCATCCCTCTTCAGTCCCATCTGAGCAAACAGATCCCGGAATAAGGGATTGTTGAGATAAGTGGATGAGCTAATCAGCAAGCTGCTTTTTACGGGCTCTGCTCCTCCCATCAGGTACCCTGCTTCTTGGTCGGTCAGCGCTTTCGGCTTTTCCAGGGTTGCCTCCATTTTTCTCTCCTTTGGTTCGATAATTAGTTAGGTATCGTTTCGTAGTTTCTAGCTTGATACCTGCGGGCCAGCTGCCGTTTCGTCCTGATTTTCGTCGACGACGAGCATCCGCAATTCGCGCTTCAATATCTTCCCGCTCGCGTTTTTGGGCAACGCGTCGATTGTTATGAAACGCTTAGGCCGTTTGAAAGGAGCGAGCGCACCTTTACAGTGACGATGGAGGTCATCATCGCTGGGCTCGAAGCCAGGACGAAGGACGATCACTGCCGTCACAGCTTCGATCCAGCGTGGATCGGGGAGGCCAATTACAGCAGCTTCGGCAATGGCGGCATGGCGAAAAAGCACTTCTTCAACCTCTCGGCTCGCCACATTCTCTCCCCCCGACTTGATCATGTCTTTCTTGCGATCAACAACGTACAGAAATCCGTCTTCGTCAAACCGACCTAGATCACCCGTATGCAACCAGCCGCCGCGGAAAGCTTCTGCAGTGCGGGTTGGATCATCGAGGTAACCGAGCATGGCTTGAGGACTGCGATGAACGATCTCGCCGACCTCCCCGAATGCAACGTCCCTTTCGTATTCGTCGACGATCTTGGTTTCCACGTTGATGGCTGGCTTTCCCGCGGAACCTAGTCTGGTAAGCTGATCTTCGGGCTGAAGGACGGTGGCGAGAGGAGACATTTCAGTCTGGCCGTAAAAGTTCCAAAGACGAAGACTCGGCAGGCGCTCGAGCAATTCCTCGATCAATGCCGTTGGCATGATCGACGCGCCGTAATAGGCCTTTTGCAGCGTGCTCAAGTCTCTCAGTACAAAATCCGGATGGCGGAGTAGTGCCGTCCAAACGGTCGGCGGGCAGAACAATTTGGTAATCTTCTCGGATTCGATTGTTGCCAGGATAATGGCAGGGTCTGGGCCCCGGAGCAGCACACTTGTTGCGCCGATATAAATATCGACAGTCAGAAAGCAGTCCAGCTGCGCGCAATGATAGAGAGGCAGGCAGTGAAGCTCGACGTCATCGGCCTCCATTCCTCCGTCCAGCGCGCAACTGGTGTATTGTGCAAAAAGCCCGCGCGATGTGAGGACTACCCCCTTTGGCCGACTTTCCGTGCCGCTGGTGTACATGATCTGGACCGGCTCATCTTCCTCAAGCTCGCCATAGACCGGCGTCGTATCATGATAGGTAAGCAGTGCATCACCATCGATCCAGCCGGCTGGCCGGACACTGTCGGTGTGAGTGAGGCTGGCCCTAATACAAACCAGTTTAACGCACAGCGCGATCGCCGCGTCTGCTGTCTCGCATAGCGTGTCTTCTGCTATCACCATGCGACATTGCGCATGCTGCAGAATATAGGCCACTTCCGAGCAACCCAGCATGAAGTTGATGGGGACCATAATGGCGCCGGCTCGGGCGATAGCGAAGCGCAGAACAACGAATGCTCGATTATTGTGCGAGAATATCGCGACCCGATCGCCCTGACCGATCCCTAGCTCACGCAAGGCGTTCGCGGCACGATCAACAAGCTCGTCGAGATTTGCGAATGTATCCCGTCGCCCCTCATAAATTAAGGCCGTCTTTTCGGGGCGACGAGACGCCTGCGCGCGCACGATGTCTGCAACGTTCCGTCGGCGCGCGATGCGGGCTCCATGATCGTCAGCTGCAACTCGACCCGGCATCAAGGCGCCATCCAGTCACCGCCATTCACATCAAGCACTGCGCCAGTCACCATCTTGGTATAGTCGGATATCAGCATCAGGACGGACTTGGCGCAGTCCCCTTCAGGCGGGATCACTCCAAGCGGGATGCTTTTCGCGATCCCCTCCTGCAGTGCCTCGACCGTCGTTCCCTGTGACTCAGCCATGCCTATAAGCGCGTTGCGTACCGGTTCGCCCCACAGCCAACCCATCCGGGTGGCGTTTACGCGGATGTTGTATTTCGCCATTTCGGCAGCAAGCTGACGCGACGTGGTAACCAGCGCCCCCTTGGCGATGGCATAGGACAACGATCCTCCTGGAAGCGGTTTTTGCGCCTGCATTGTCGCGACATTGACGATTGCGCCGCCACCCTGGGCTACCATATGAGGTAAAACCGCTTGGGCCATTCGTGCCGCGCCCAGGCAGGCGACATCGATCGTGTGCTTCCAACTTTCTATATTTGCATCGTCGAACCCGCCATTCTCGCCCGGTGCATAGGCACTGTTTACGAGACCGTCGACGCGACCCCACCGCTCTACGGTCTTTGCTACCAGCGCCCTGCACTGTGCAGGATCTGTGACGTCAGTCGAAAGGGCCAGCGCCTCCCCGCCGTCGTCTATGATTTCGGCCACCACCGTGTTGAGGTAAGTGGGATTACGCGCCCCGAGGGCAACTTTTGCACCCTCCTTCGCTGCGATCACGGCCATTGCCTTGCCCATCCCCGGCCCGACGCCGACGATAATGACTACCTTTCCTTTGAGGATCATGCGCTCTCAGACTCCTGATTTTATGTTGTCTGCCGGGCATAGCACGACGGCTTCACCCTTAAATCATTCAAATAGAGGTGGGCGCAGGATCTTGCAGCGAGTAGTTTTCTTGAAAAATGAGAGGAAAAAATATGACGGGCGAGGACTATTTCGCAATCCAGAACCTTTTACACAGTTATCCGATGCTGCTGGATCGCGGCGATTTCGATGCCGTGGGTCAGCTGTTCGAAAACGCCGTCGTCCATTCAGGCGGCGCAATGATGGCGGATCGTGACCCTGCATCAATGGCAAAAGCATTTCGTGACTGGGTTATAACCTACGATGGCTCACCGCGCACGCGGCATATACTCGCAAATCTGATCATCACCTTCGAAGGCAACGACCGCGCGGTGGCTACAAGCTATGTGATGGTGTTCCAACAGGCCCCCGGCGGACCTCTTCATCCTGTAATCGGTGGCGACTATCGGGACGTCGTCGAACGACGGAATGGGCGCTGGACAATCGTGGAGCGGCAGATGGGCAATGACCTTATTGGCGATCTAAGCCGACATGGTCGCGACATTGCTACGATCACGCCAAGCCGGGTAAATTGAGGAGAAACATTTTGCGATATCAGGACAAAATAGTGATCGTAACGGGCGCGGCGTCCGGCATCGGTGCAGCAACAGCGCGGGCGCTGGCGACTGAGGGGGCTACGCTGGTGCTGGGCGATCGCAATGTGCAAGGTGCCAGCGACGTCGCCATATCAATTGGTAAACAGGCAATGCCAGTTGAGTTCGAAGCCAGCTCTGCGGACGGATGTAGAGGGCTGATCGAACAGGCAATCAGCGCGCATGGCCGCATCGACATGTTGTGCAACATCGCCGGATTGATGGATTGGGCCCCGCTCGAGCAATTTGACGAATCCCGTTGGGATCAAATGGTAGCGGTCAACCTCAGTGCTGTTTTCCACCTGAGCCGTGCAGCGATGCCGCATCTGGTGGCTTCGCGCGGCAATATCGTCAACATGGCTTCTGCTGCGGGGCTTGTCGGTGTCGCTTACAGCGCGGCCTATTGCGCCACGAAACACGGTGTGATCGGACTCACCAAGTCGATGGCAATCGAATTCGCGTCCGCCGGAGTGCGCGTCAACGCGATCTGTCCAACGGGTGTGAAGACGGCAATGATGTCCAACCTCGTTTGGCCAGAAAATATCGACGTGTCACTACTCATGCGCAACAGTTCCAAGCTGGGGGATATGATCGATCCCGAGGATGTCGCGGCGGCAGTCTGCTTCTTGGGATCCTCCGATGCCCGACAGGTTTCAGGCATCTCCTTTCCAGTCGACGGAGCCCAAACTGCAGGTTGAGTTGCGCACGGGACCGCAAATAAACAGCCATGCCGGTTAAATGCTCGCGACAGACGCTAGGCTTCAGCAATCATATAGCCGCCGCTTACAATGAGGCACTCACCCGTAATGAAAGCGGCGGCAGATGAAGCAAGGAACAGTGCCGGCCCGGCGATTTCTTCGGGCTGGCCCCACCGGCGCAATGCCATGCGCTCGGCCGTGCCGGGGCCCATGGCGGGGTCGTCAGCGTACCGCTCCGTCATTGGCGTGCGTACGGGACCGGGAGCGATAGCATTGATCCTCACGCCGCGTGCGCCCCATCCTTCGGCCAGAGAGCGCGTCATCAACAGCAGCCCTGCTTTGGCTGCGCTGTAACCCGGGAAAACCGAGTTTCCAAAAACTGCCATCATCGAAGCGATGCTGATCACAGATCCACCACCAACCATTTCGCTGCGTTCGATCGCAGGCAGTAAGGCAACGGTGAGCGCATGGACGCCCTTCAAGTTTGCGTCGATTGCAGCGTCGAAATCTTCGGGGACGGTGGTGCCACCGGCATTGTTGATCAAGATGTCCAGACGGTCGCTTTCGGCAGCAATCGCAGCGACATCGTTCCGATCGCCCAGCCGTAATTGCATATGCCGCATATTGCCTGTCAGTGGGGCATAGGCATCCTCGGCGCGTGTACCGGTGATCATAACCGTTGCTCCGGCAGCAGCAAAGGCCCCTGCGATGGCCGCACCGATACCACTGGTGCCGCCTGTGACGAGGACACGACGTCCGGTAAAATCATAGATCATGCGAGCGTGTTCCTTCAAATTATCATTGCGAGTTCGGCTGCATCCTGCATAGCGCCCTCGATATAACCGACACCATTAGCGTCGCCGATAACGTGGACGGCAAAACTGGCGGCACGCAGTTCGTCAGCCACCGACGCGTCAGCAGTGGCTCCCTTTGCAACGATGACTTGATCCGCCGCTACTGTCCTCACCTGTCCGGCAGAGTTGGCGTAGCTTACCTGCTTGACGCCAATGGTAATATCCGCTGCGCCCGGTAACAACTTCACGCCGAGCTTGTGAAGATCGTCAAGCACCCGCCAACGACGAACGATCTGCAGCCCGGCGCCAAGCCGCGTTGTTTCATCGATAACGACTATTTTGCGCCCCCTGCACGCCAGGAACTCGGCCAGTTCCAGCCCTACCAGCTCACCCCCGATGATCACTATGCGCTCACCGAACGGCATCCATTGTTTGCTCGCGCTACGCACGAAACCGGGTCGCGCTGTCAGCCCGCTGAGCCGACCCAGACGCATCATCAAACGCGTCTTTGCGTCCGTTTTCTTACCAAGCTTGTCCAGCCCCTCGCCAAGCATCAACGAGCGCATTTCATCGCCGCTGAAAACATTGTCGCGGTCGGCCCCGGGAATCGACGGCAGGTCGCGACGAGCGCCCGTTGCGACCACCACAGTATCCGGTGAATGCGCACTAACAGACTCCGGTGTCGCACGTGTGCCAAGACGTATTGTAATGCCCGGAGTGCGCGCAATTTCCCGCTTTAGCCACTCGACGATTTTCTCGTTTGGAGCATAAGCAATCGAGGCAAAGCGGGCCGTCCCGCCCAGTGTAGGGCCAGCCTCGAGCAGGGTGACGTTGTGCCCTCGCAGGGCCAGCCGGCGGGCCGCCTCCATACCGGCTGGCCCCCCGCCAACGACGACAACTCGCTGCTTCGTCGCCGCGATCGTGGGAATGCGGGTTTGCTCGAACCCGGTCTCGGGATTAACCGCACATTTGACTGGACGAGAGAAAAAGATCTGACTGATGCAGGTGTAGCAATAAACGCACGGTCTGATCGCGACTGCATCTCCCGCTGAGAGCTTGGCAGGCAGATCGGGATCGGCGAGAAGCTTGCGCCCCATCGTCACGAAATCAAGCTTGCCGTCCGCTATGAAGCGATCAGCATCCTCGGGTTCAATCCGCCCGGGACAAATAACCGGAATATCGACCGCAGCTTTTATTCTTGCCGCAGCATCGACGAAACCATTGGGGATGTCGGTCGCGTGGCCCGTGGAATAGGTAAGACCGCGTCCGGGATGGCCATCGGCGGAAACGTGGATTGCATCGGCCCCTGCCTCCTGCGCCAGCCGCGCAGTCGCTGCTGCATCCTCAACGGTGATCCCGCCATCGATAAGGAAATGCTGACTGTCCAGTCGCGGCCAAATAGGTATGTCCTTGCCAACAGCGGCGCGTATGCCTCGGATGACCGAGCAAAGCACGCGTGCGCGGTTCTCGATAGTCCCTCCGAATTCATCGGTGCGCTGGTTGGAAAGGGGATTAAGGAACGAGGAAATGAGATAACCGTGGCCTGCGTGAATCTCGATCGCATCGACCCCCGCACGCTGGGCGCGGGCGGCAGCGGTCGCGAACATCTGGACGAGGGTGTCTACATCCTGCGCCGTCATCACCTGATAATTGGGTGCAGCCATCGCGGCAAAGGGTGCGGTGAAAATAGCAAGTTCGTCTTCGAGAAATCCGTCCATCATGTCACCGTCGGACTTGCCAATCACGGGCACGGATGGTGTCCAGATCGGGCGGCCGGCCAGCATGTCGTTCATGGCAACGAGTCCGGCGTGCTGCAGTTGCATTGCCAGCTTTGCGCCATGAGCGTGCACGGCGTCGGCCAGAGCGCGGACACCTGCCACATGACGTTCGTGAGAGATCGCCTCGTTACGCCAGTTTCCCGAGCCTTCGGGATAGCCAATCGAAACCGAACCCATCGTGATCAATGCTGCCCCGCCCCGCGCCCGAGCCTCATAATAGGCGCGCAGTCTCTCACCCGTAATTCCGTCTTCGTCCGCCAGGTTGGACCCCATCGGCGTCATGAAAATGCGGTTACGAAGCGTCATCGAACCGATCCGACCGGTCGAAAGCAAATGTCCGTAGGCCAAGCAACCCTCCTGTTTTCCGCGTCTTATCGGGCACGGATGGGGCGACGTTTAGGTCACAGGCCTAAAACTGGCATCATTCGAATGGTGGGGGTTCATCACTCCAAACCGACAGTGGCACCAGAGGACTCTTTCCACACCGCCTTTTGACCCAGAATAGCAGCGACGATGCTGGGATTCACATATTCGCGCCATCGCACGATTCGGCCATTTGCAATGTCGACCACGCTTACATATCGGTTCGAATATGGTGTCGAAGTCGGCAGATATCGACTGTGCGAGCTGTATTCTGCAACCAGCGTTCCCGGATCCGTCAGCATGTGGATTGCCTCGATCTGATAGGCGTACGGATCGAAATCCACCCAGCTGGTTTCCAGCGCTTCTCGAAACCAGCGCGCCCCCCGATGCTCGGTTGGAAAACCGTCCATAACTGGAAATGGCCACTCGAGCAGGATGTCATCGGCGAGACACGCCTCGAACGTGTCATAATCCTTACGGCCAAGCGCATTCAACATTGTAACAAACAGATCGCGGTTTGCCTCGACCGTCATTCCGCTGAATCCATTTTCAATATTACTTTCAAGGCATCTGCTCCGCCCTGGGCAGCAAAGGCCGCTGCAACGTCGTCGAGCGCAAAGCGATGCGAAATCAATGAACCGCGATCGACTTTGCCGCTTGCCATCATTGCCAGCGCCTCGCCCAATTCTTCCGGTGCATACCCGTTAGACCCCAATATTGTTGGAGCCTTCTGGATCAGGGGACTAAGTTCGAGCGTCACCCGATCTTCAAATCCACCGAAGCATACGATACGCCCGCCGGCGAGGTCGATCAGTCGCAGCGCCGTCTCCAGCGGTGGTGGCCCTGGCATATGACGGATGTAACCCGCGCAATCGAATACCACGCCGATCCGTGCGGATGTTCCGGAATAACCTTGTTCGATGCCCGTGATCGTGCCGATCTGATCGAACACATCACCCTCGCGGGCATTTACTGCGTGGGTTGCTCCCGCCTTCAATGCCGCTTCTAATCGTGCAGGATGGACATCGACGGCAATGAGGGCACCGACGTCCAAGCCGCGGGCACGGATGCCCTGTATTACCCCCAGTCCAATGATACCGACGCCAAACACGACGATATTTTCCCCTGTGAGAATATTGGCTTTGCGGATCATCTGCAGACCGTCGGCCAACGGCTCGGTTGTGGCGGCATCCTCAAAGCTCACCCCATCCGGTATGGCCACCAACTGGTATGGATTGACGGGCACTGCGACATAGTCCGCCATTCCACCGCCTTGCCCGGTGACGCCGACCACACGCTGACCGTTCGCCCAGCCATCCACGCCGGGCCCCAATGCCACGATCGTGCCGGCAAACTCATGGCCCGGCACCTGATAACCTTCGGGTGTTTGGCGGATGAGCTTGTCGCGGTAAGTGCCGGAACGAAACATGTGCATATCCGACCCGCAGATACCGCAGGCCGCAACTTGCACAATTATCTCGCCCGCTAGCGGTTCGGGCCGACTGGCATTTGTCCTAGCGCAGATCGTGCCGGGATCGATAAAGTCGGCTGCCCGCATGACTAGGCTCCTTTTTTAGAAATTATGTCGCGCGCTGGCAGGCGACGCTGGACGTAAAGAAATATCGCAGCGGCGACAAAAAAAGCAGCGATCTGCAGAGCGATGGGCACTGTATAACTACCGGTTGCGTCATATAGCGCACTGGCAAAGGGCGCAGCGCCGAAGGTGAACGGCAAAGTCAAAAAGGTGACGATTCCCATGACGCGCGCGTAGTTGCGGATGCCGAAAAGCCGATTGAGCAAAACACCCTGCGCCGCCGCTAATCCGCCCCGCATGCGCCCACAAGCACTGCATCAACTACCAGCAGGCCATAGCCGACTGGATGGAGGAAAATGAACCATACCCCTGCTTGGACCAAGCAATTGATTACGAGCGAATATCCTGCTCCCACCTTGTCGGCCAGCCAACCGAATGCAATCGCACCCAGAATTCCAGTACCGCCGGACAGTGAGAAAAGAAACGAAGCGCGCTCGAGTGACCAGCCCTGGTCGGTCACCAGCGCGATCAAATGGGCCGCTTTCAATATGCCGCCGCCCACCGCAATGCCGATAGCGATCGTCGCCAGCCACAGAACCGGCAACCGCAACAGCGTGCGCACGTCAATGGGTGGCAGTTCGCAGATCCCGGCAGGTACAGCCTCCTGTCCGAGCGGATGTTGCCCTACCTGCTCGGGACGGTCGATCACGAAAGGCATAAGCGGCAAGACCAGAAGATGTCCCATCGCTAACGCTAGGAAGACCGTGTTCAAACCGTAGTGCTCCAGCGTCCAGGAAGACGCCATCGGCACCAGCATGACGAGGACAGGCATGGTGACCAAACCCAGCGCACGCCCCTGTCCTTTGATAAACCAGTTAGCTGCCAAAATGTTAGATGGCAGCACGCCCAGGAAAAGCATGCCAGGAGAGATCAGGAGTCCGAACACCAGAAGGAACTGCTCGATGTTCTGTGCAAGAGGTAACAAGGCATAGCCCAGGGCGGCCAGAAGAGCTCCCATCGTCATCATCCGGCGAATCGTGATGCGCCTGAGCATTACATTGATCGCTGGCGCGCCCAGTGAAAGCACGAGGATAGTCAGCGATACTCCGAGCGCAGAGAGGGTTCGCGTCGTTGCAAACCGTTGCTCGATTGCAAGGACCAGTGCGCCGAACGAGCCAAAGGTCAATCCTACTGCGGCATTTTGCGTGCACGTCGCGATGAACACCATGCGCCAGCCCAGAAATCCGGTGGGAGCCAATCGTTGCGATTGCGTGATCGCACTCGGGATCGGACTCTGCGGCAAGAGGTCACACTGCGCGCTCATTCTCTCTCCTGTTCCTGCGACGCTATCTTGCTGTCTGCACGAAATCTCATCATCGTCGGTACGAGCGGTTCGCGCCTACCCCAAATGAAGGGGGTAGCAACATTGGCTGCGCGTCTTGCCTGGTGTATGCTTTTCAAAAATTAAGATGAGGAATGCATAGTGGCAATCGACGAAGATCAATCGAGCATCTTCTCGCGGCTCGTCTTGTCACTCAATGCATCGATTCTCGAAGGTGAACCCTGGCACGACTTCCTGTTGCTCTTGCGGGATCATCTGAATGCCAAACATGCCACGCTTATACTGACGCCACCGCACGACCCTGGCCGCGGCATCATGATCACTCCCACCGCGCCCCCCGCACAGGTCCGCAGATACCTTGAGCGATTCCTCGCGATCGACCCATTTGTAGGCCTGCCTGAAGGACAGGTGGTGGCCTTATTCGAGTTTGTCGGGGAGGAACGCCTGAAAGGTAGCGAATATTATCGAGACTGGTTTGCGGATATCGACGGCTCGCATGTCCTCGGCGTTGACGTGGCCTCAGCCAGCGGATTTGAAGCACGCCTCAGGGTGACGCGGGCGCCCGGCGGAGGTCCTTTCGATCAGGATGAACGTGCGCACCTCAAGAGTTTGGTTCCTCATTTGCGCCAGTCGATCGAGATCTATCGTGGCCTTGCCACATCGCGCGGAGAAGAAGCGTTGATCGCCGGGACCGTGGAGGAATTCGCGGTGGGCACGGTGTGGCTCGATCACTCCCTCAATGTACTACGGGTAAATCCGATTGCCGCGACGATACTGGCCGAAGCTGACGGGATTGCGCTGGTGGGCAAACGGTTGGCGATGTCACAGGTGACCGCCGAAAAACGATTTCGTAGCTGGCTTGAGGCGGCCTTAAACCCTGGTAGCGACGGCCGTCTTTTTCCCGCCGCACGGCTGTCCGGTCGACGTGACCTGTGTATCGTGGCACGACGGATCGATGTCCCGAAATTCATGCATACAGGTACGACACCGGCGCTGGCGCTGCTACTGGGTGATCCAGAACGACCCCATCGTATTGACGGGCAGGCACTCCGTGAACTGTTCGCACTGACCCCAACCGAAGCGTTGATTACTGCATCGGTCGCCAACGGTAGTTCAGTTAGCGAAGTCGCGCTGGAGCTGGCAATCACCGAGAACACCGTCCGCGCGCACCTCCGCTCGATTTTTAGCAAAACGGGTGTCAGTCGCCAGCCACAACTCGTCCACCTCGTTCATACCAGCTTACCACTCAATTCGCCCGACGCTGTATCGTCTGATTGAAATCGAATGTGCACAACTTTGATTGTCGGGAAGTTTGCGATTACATTTAAAGCAGCATCCTGTGCACCCCGTTATATCGATACCTTCTAATTGATTTGAAGGTATCGACCAGCCGTTCGATTATGCCATTTCTCTTCTCAAGCTGTGAAAAACAGCATCAGGAGAGGTCTTAATGATATTCACGGCACCGGGCACACGCGCCTTACAGACGTTCTGCGCAATTTTTCTGTCCACCGTTAGCGCCGTCTGCCACGCATCTCCGAACGGTGAACCGATCGCGCCATCCGAACAGGACCGCGATGTCAGCGCACGATCCGGTCAAGTTGCGGATATTGTCGTGACCGCTCGTCGTGTAAACGAAAGCCTTCAGCGGGTGCCCATCGCAGTTACTGGGTTTGACGCGACTACAATACGCGCAATGCAGATTCAGAACTTCGGCGATGTTGGCAAAATGGTTCCCAACCTAGAGGCGCAGCGTCAGTTTGGATCCGCAAGTGCGCCGCAATTCTATCTGCGTGGCATTTCCACAGGCTCGCTCAAGTTCGAAACCGACGCAGGCATCGGCCTGTATATTGACGGAGTGTATCTGGGCCGACCTGCCGGCGCTGCGTTTGATCTTGCCGATATCGAGCGGATCGAAGTGATGCGGGGACCGCAGGCAACGCTTTTCGGGCGTAATTCAACCGGCGGCGCAATTAACTTCGTCACCTCGGCACCACGGGGAGAGTTGAGGATTGATGGCGAAGGGACACTTGGTAACTACGATCGACGCCGCGGCCGCATTTCGGTAGATTTACCTGCGTGGGGCCCGTTGAGCGCGCGGGTCAGCTATCTGCATAACGAGAATAAGGGCTATGTCCGCAACCTTACGCCGGGTCGGACATTTAACTTTGCTGAGCCCTTCGGCACCATACGTTCTGCCGGGACATTCGGTGCTGAGAACACCGACGCAGTCGCAGTGGCGCTCAGACTGGACCTGACCCACGTCGTCATCGATTATCGGTTTGACTATTCGGACAAGGTCAGCACGCAGCTCGGTCAGCAGCTCATCGGTTTCAATCCGGGCTTCGCTTCCACGGCGGGTGCCATTTATGGCGCGCCCGGGGCCGTCGTCGTTGGCCCATCCACCACGCGTCTCGACGCGCTGGCTCTCGATATGACTTCTCCTTCGCACCTTCGCATCCAGGGCCACAGCCTGACAGCGCGCTATGACATTAGCGATGCCGTTTCGGTCAAGAGCATCACCGGCTTCCGCAAGATGGATGAATTTGTCGGCGGCAACGACATCGACGGCGGAGCACTGGTTGATCCGTTCACGAACACAGGCCAGGCTTTCACACCGATTTCCTCTGTAGAAGATCGCCACCAGCGTCAGTGGACACAGGAATTGCAGCTCATCGGAAAAACAGGCGGCTTCAATTGGATCGTCGGCGCATTTTATTTTGACGAGCGTGGAAGGGACAATAACCCAGTCTTCGTGGGCGCGCTGTTCCCCTCTGGAACGTACACGCCGGGCGCAGGCAACCCGAATCTCTTCGGTGTACCAACCGATTATTTCGTTGGCTCGAACAGCAGCGTCCATAATCGCTCGTATGCCGGTTATGCGCACGCGGGTCTTGATATCGGAGAACACATCGAACTGGCCGGGGGCGTGCGCTATACCAAAGACAAGCGTCAGGAGACCGTACTTGCGGCAGGTCTGATTGGCCTTACGTTCCCGCCCTCAAGCTTCCGCGCAACATCCGATCACTGGGATTTCGACGCCACGGCGACTTACAAATTCTCGCCGCTAGTCCGTGCCTATGCGCGTTTCGCCACAGGCTATCTCTCCGGCGGTGTGCTCAACGGAATAAGCTTCAAACCTGAGACAGCCAATTCATACGAGATCGGACTGAAGGGCGATTTACTGAACCGCACTCTTCGCCTGAACGCCTCGCTGTTTCGGATGGACCGAAAGAACGTGCAGACGATATTCTTCTGTTCCGACCCTACATTGTCCGTGTGCAACCTGCCAACCGGCCCAGTCTTCGGCACTGTGCTCATTCCCCTGGCAAGCGCGCGATCACAAGGGTTCGAGTTGGAGATGACCGCAGTTCCTACCGCCGGCATGACTTTCGGTGCCAATTTCGGGTATCTCGACGACAAGCTGTCGCAATCACTCGGCCCCCGGCAAAGTCTTGCTCCGCGTTACACGACTGGCGTCTTTGGCCAGTATGACCTCCCCGCCTTCAACAGCGGAGCTTATCTCTCGGCGCGGGTGGATGGTAATTTCAAGGACAAGCGAAACAGCGATCCGGTGCCGCTATCCACGACGTCTGCCCTTACCGAACTGCCCTCTCGCTTCGACCTGAACGCGCGTCTTTCGTTGATCGACCTGCCGGTAGCGGGCAGCAAGGTGCGGATCTCTGGCTGGGTTCAGAATTTAACCAACAACCGTAAGCTCGAGTTCGCGCGCGACTTGTCCACTGCCGTCATAGGCGTGTTTCAAGTCCCTCGCACCTACGGCGTCGACCTCGGCTTTCGTTTCTGATCCTTCGGCGGTTCGGGTGGATGTTCACTGGCAAGTAAAGAGAGATTGAATGCGTACACAAAAGCTTCGCGCCGGTGTTTTCGTCGCCCCCTTCCACCCCCTCGACGAAAGCTCGACGCTGGCATTCGAGCGTGACCTGGAACTTGCGAAGTTTGCCGACGAATTGGGATTGGCGGAGTTCTGGTATGGTGAGCATCACACCGGCGGTTTCGAAAACAGCCCCTCGCCCGAGCTGATGATAGCCGCCGCGGCGCAGCGCACCAAGCGCATCAAATTGGGGACAGGAGTAGTATCGCTGCCCTATCACAATCCCCTCATGACGGCGAACCGCATCGCCCATATCGATCAGCTGTCATTCGGTCGTGTGATTTTTGGCGCAGGCCCAGGACTGCTCGTCAGCGATGCCCATATGCTTGGCCTGAACGCGCGTGATTCACGCGACAAGCTCGACCAGGGACTGAGCGTGATCACCCGCCTTTTGCACGGTGAGTGGGTCACCGAAAAATCGAGCTGGTATGATTTGCGCGACGCTCATTGTCAGGTCCTCCCGTATAACGATCAGATGGAAATTTGCGTCGCAAGCACGTTTTCACCGAACGGCGGCGCATTAGCAGCAAAATACCAAGCGGGGATGCTGTGTCTTGCGTCCACGATGATGGGCGGGTTCGACGCGTTGTCGAACAACTGGAAAATCGCCTGTGACGAGGCTGCCAAGAACGGAAGAACAATGTCGGCGTCGCGCATTCGCTGTGCGACCGATATCCATATTGCAGACACGCGCGACAAGGCGATGGACCAAGTTCGCAAGGGTTACGGTCGCTATCTCAAGTACATCGCCAACCAATCTGAGCAGTTAAAAGAGTCTCCCGCTCACAAAACGCTCGAAAACCTCATAGAAGCGAATGAGATCGTGGTTGGGACGCCTGATGACGCTGTCGCGCAGATCGCCCGACTGGATCAGAAGGTTCCCAATTTTGGTTGCCTGTTGACGAAATTCAGCCGATTAACTGACTGACCACAGCCAGCTCGACAGATGAACGATGATTAACGGCCCAGTCACCGCCCCCTAAGGATCCCCGTGCTAATAGCGCAGTGTCTTATTTAGAAAGGACATTGGCATGCCACGGCTCATTCCACTTTTCATGGCAAGCGTGATGCTGGCCGCGGCGGGCATGGCGCAGGCCGCGACCGACCGCAGCCCGGCAGCACAATTGGACCGCGTCACTGTCGGCCGTGTCGCCGGAAAGCCGGTCGACTGCCTCAATCTGCAAGATATCCGCTCGTCGCGAATTATCGACAATACCGCAATCATCTATGAGACGAACGGCGGCACGGTCTATGTGAACAAGCCCACCTCAGGCGCATCGTCTCTGCGCAGCGACCTCGTGCTTGTAACCGATACGCATTCGCCTCAGCTCTGCAGCGTCGATATCGTGCGGCTATATGACAGTGGAATCCGCATGCAGAGCGGTACGATCGGTCTCGGCCAGTTCATCCCCTACTCTCGCCCGGCGCGCGGTAGTGGCAACTGATTTTCGGGGAGAGGTCACAAGGACGGATGCTGGACTGTGCCTGGCTGTGGGCGCGTTGTAGAGACTTGTCAGGAGGCGGCTGTGACGCTTGGCTATTGCTTGGCGTTGCAAGCCAATGCGAAAGCTCCTTGAATCTGCGACGTCGCGAATTCCATCGTTTGTACAATGAGACTGAGATGACAGAGACCAGCATTTTTCCCGTAGGCATCCCCGGACAGCCATGGAGTGCACACGAACTGAGCCAATGGCGCGCGCGTCAGTCACGCCAGCGCCGCTACGACAAGGATGTCGTGCCGCGCATCGATATGCTGGCCGATCGGTATGAAAAAGTCGCCTACGGGCAGCTTGATTATGCCGGTGAGACTTACACGTTGTTTGGTTTGCGCGACCGCATAATCAATCCCGCGCTGCCGACCGCCTTAGTGACCGGCGGCGTGCATGGTTACGAGACGAGCGGCGTGATGGGCGTACTCGAATTCCTCGAGAGGCACGCCACGGCCTATTCCGGCAAGGTTAATCTGCTGGCGGTACCGTGCGTGAGTCCGTGGGGTTACGAGCGGATCAATCGCTGGAACTACAACGCCATCGACCCCAACCGTAATTTTCGCATCAACGGTCCGGCGCAGGAAGCTGTCGCCCTGATCGAGTTCGTCAGATCCGCCCAGAAGGAGTTCCTGCTGCACATCGATTTGCACGAAACGACCGATAGCGACGAGACGGAGTTCGGCCCGGCGCTCGCCGCACGAGACGGCAAGGCCTACGAATCGTGTGAGATTCCCGATGGCTTCTATCTGGTCGATGATAGCGAAAACCCGCAGCCTGCATTTCAGCAAGCGATTATCTCCGCAGTCGAACGAGTAACCCACATCGCCGCGCCGGACCCGCATGGGGAGATCATCGGTTCACCTGTCGTCGCGCATGGCGTGATCGAATATCGGCTAGCAGAGCTTGCGCTTTCCACATCGATCACGGGCGCACGCTACACGACGACCACCGAAGTTTATCCAGATAGCCCGCGCACGACCCCAGACGAATGCACCCGCGCACAGGTGACGGCGGTGTGCGCAGCGCTGAATTACGCTTTGGCGCATCCATGACGGCGGGTTTGGCGAAGACAGATAACCGGCGGGCGTCCGTTTCGCGACGTTTAACTCCATAAAGGTCGCGTCTGTAAGCCGCCGTTCATCCCAATAGGCTCAGTACGGCGTAGGTCGCCAGTGAGCGACCGGCGGTGAGACTGTGCGAGGAGTGAAGTTAGCGCTTTTGGACGCAGTAGTGCCGGACTAATTTGTGGAACATCCCCCTGCTAGTTACTCGGAGACTGTTATGCGTAACTTCGTAATTGCGGCAGCATTTATCCTAACGCCGGCGGTGTCCTCCGCCCAATCAGCAACCCAAACGACCGCAGGAGCCACCTCTGGTACCGGAGGCTCGAGCACTGCAACCAATCCACCGACCCGACCCAGCAGTGGCGGCGTTTATGGCCCGCCCGCGCCACCTTTGGTTGAGAATGGTTCGAGCACTGTCGCTTCAGGGGCCAGTTCCAAACCAACGGGAGCGGACGACAGCGCGTCGGCAACCAAGAAGCACAGGGGGCACCACAAGGGCTCATATGTTGGCATGGACTCGGGTGTCATGAGATAGCGAACGAAAACAGTGTTTGGCTCGAGGACAGTTCAAGGCGCGCCAGTTCTGGGCAACCACCGGTGTCAGTCAGACCACATTGGGCGATCCCATTTATGGATGGATAATGGAAGGCTGGGTATTGGTTGGTGTCTCGCCTCAGCACCCATCTACAATAATCATGAACAACGATCCAATAGGCATCAACAACATAGTAATAATAAGATTAACTATTTGTGTGATAGCGATCTTGGTTAGAGGCGTTGGACGAATTTGTTTTTGTCATAACTCACGCCTACCATTGAGATTGATATGGGGCACTCAATGATGATTTTACAAACGAAGATCAGCCGGACCAGTTCAGTTGCACTGTGTTTAACCATTATGGCGACACCTTACACCGCGAGCGCCGTGCCTGCGCCGATATTGTCGAAAACTGTCGTTGCCAACAGCAATGATCTTCAACGCGCGGTCTGGGCCTGCGAGGCGGGCACTCAGGCGCTTTCGCCAGTGAAGGGCGCACGGTTTTTCCCCGGTTTGCTCGATGCGACAACGCCGTCGAGTGCAACCGCACCACTGACCTTGACGGCGGGACGGCTTGAAGGGTTGGGTCAGATGTCGGGGAAAAAAGGATGGTCCAACATCCGCTTCGTGTGCACCCTGTCACCGACGCTCGATGAGGCAAAAACATTCACCTATAAAGTGCTGTCTCCCGTGAAGTTTAGCGACGCGATCCCGGCTTCACTGGCGACCGAAGTTCTGAACGATCAGAAAAGTTGGTATATCGAGGGCACAAATCCAGTCTCGCTAGTTCATGGGACCCCGCAGACCGATGACCGAGACTTTCTGGCGCGATGCGTTCCTAAATCGGGAGCAATCAAAGTTTATCTAACGAAAACCAGACCGGGATTTAAGGTGAACGATGCCGAAGTCGTCGGCGTGACGGCGGGTGGAAAATCCGGCCTTTATGTCGCACGCGGTGTAATGGACGATAATCAGGGGGCGGTCGTTCCGGTACTCGACATTGCTGTGGGCGATTTTCTGACTGCTGGGTCAGCGACGGCGACTGAGTTGCAGATCAATATCGGTGCTCAGGATGTCTATACGATTTCGCTAAAGGGCAGCGCAGAGCCAGGAACGACTTTTACGCAAAGCTGCAAATAAGAATTTCAGTAATGCATTAAGGGGAACAACCATGAAGATGGCGGTCGTTAAATTCGCTATTCCGCTCGCAATGGCTTTTTTCGCAGGGAGCGCCAGTGCCGCCAGCATCAATTGCAACGGGCAGACTGCTCCCGATTTCCGCATGATCTGCAACGATCCGCAGATCAGCCGTCGCGACGATCAGGCCGCGGCCTTGTTCAACCGGGCGATGCAGAACACCGACACTACCGGCCAGTCCGCTCTCCGCGCGCAGCGATTGGGGTTTCAGCGCCAGCGCGGCGCTTGCAATGCGAATCGGCGTTGCATGATTGCCGCCTATGACGATCAAATCGCGACGCTGAACAACATGTTACGTCGCCCGCGTCCAGCTATGAAGATGAACCGCCCGAATTACTAAAAAGACGGCTTCGCGCTCGGGACATGACTCCAAAGCGGAACTAGGCAGACCATTCTGCGAGGTCAGGTTGTTCCCCAATGAGCGCGAGGCCATGTGCAATCGACGTCAGCTCGCCGCCGGTTGCAATGCGCTCCGCGCCAAACCGGCGCTCGAAGATCGCACGGATTGAAGGGATCAACGACGAACCACCGGTCAGGAACACTCGATCGATCCGATCAGCCAGGGTGCCCGCTCGATCCAAGACTGCGTCCATTGTACCTTCGATGCGGCGTAGATCGTCGGAAATCCAGTTTTCAAACTCAGCGCGATGCACCTTGGCTACAATCTCTACACCGCCGCCGGTGAAGCGGAACTCAGCCTGCTCCTCGCTCGACAAGGCTCGTTTAAGTTGGCCTACAGCATTGTAGAGTGGAAAGCCTTGCTCGTGCTCGATCAGCGCGATCATGCGACCAATAGCCTCCGGGTCTGTTGAGTCCCTCTGGAGTTTGTTTAGCTCATTCAGCGTGCGGCGATTGCGCATCAGGGCAAGGCGCGACCAATCGGCGAAATCGACGAAATAAGCACCCGGGATCTGGAGCAGCTTGCCGAACGAGCGGTAGTTACTGCCCTTACCCAGAAGTGGCAGTACCAGCCGGTCGACAATGCGCTGATCGAACCGATCGCCGGCAATGCCGATGCCCGAGAACGCAAGAGGGAGGCAGCGGCGCCCAGAGCCCGGCTCTGCTACCCGGACGATGGAGAAATCCGTTGTACCGCCGCCGAAGTCCGCCACCAGGATCGTGGCTGGCTCGGTAAGGCGCGAGGCATAGCTATAGGCCGCACCCAGCGGCTCATAGACATAATGGAGTTCGACGCCGAAGTTTTCGAACATGAGGTCGTAGCGTCGGCGCGCCAACGCCGGATCGGGGCGTGATCCGGCGTATTCCACTGGACGACCGACGACCACGCGGCGCGGAAGCGTGTCAAGTTGTCCATCCGCATGCGCGACCAGTCGTTGCATGAAACGCTGCCCCAGTTCCTCAAAGCGGAAATTTTTACCGAAGATCTGGGCGCGTTCAAACAACGGGCTTGCGGCGACGCTCTTGAAGGATTGAACGAAACGGCTGTCGAGCGGCGATTGTAGAAATTCCGCGATAGCCCAGGGACCAGCTTCGTAAGCTATGCCCTGCCAGGCCTTTTCCTCTTCCCAGAAACACAATGCGGTGCGGAACACGGCACCGCTCGCATCCGCACCTGCGAACTCAGTCAGCCGTGAATTGCCGCTGCCATCCGCAATCGCGACGACTGTGTTCGTCGTGCCAAAGTCGAGTCCAAGTGCGTTCGTCGTCGCTTCGCCGTCCACGACATACCCCTGCCCTGATGATTGGAACCGCAGCTCGTTAGGGCCAGCGGGGTCGCGCCTATGGCACGCTCCGGTATAAGACAGCAAGAGTGTCAGCTCGAACATGATAAAAGGGGGCGGAAATCCCGCCCCCATGCGCGCAAACTACTTCTTTAGTTCAAAAGCTAGAGGTCAGATTAATGCCAATCGTCCGTGGTGGAACAGTGGTGACGACCTGCGTTCGACCGCCAAGAACAGTGCCCGAATAGGTTGTACCGACAGCGTTAAAGAGATTTCTAGCGAATAGATACGCTCCCCATGAACGGGTTTTCACACCGATCCTTGCATTCGAAACGAAATAATCCCCGAGCCGGAAATAGGACGTACTCCGATGAAAATCGCTATAGGAATCACCCACATAGTTGACGTCGCCATGAATGATCGCGGTTAGCCCGTCGATGAGCGGAAATTCATACTGACTTGCCACCGTAACCGTACCCTGTGGAATATTGGGAATTCGGTCGCCGGCCCTACCCGTCGCCGTACTGGCGACGGCACCCGTGGCAAGCTGGTCCTCCGTCAACTTCGCGGTCAGCGCAGTGAGCGACGCACTGACGGTCCAGCCATTGACCGGTTCGAAACCGAGTTCGGCCTCGACGCCCTGGATACGCGCCGCACCGGCATTGCCGAGATAGGCAAAAGTACCACTGTTCAGCGTGACCTGCATGTCCTTCCAGTCGGTGCGGAAAGCTGCCACGTTCAGGAGGATCCGGCCATCTAGATAGGTCGCCTTGAAGCCAGCCTCATATGTCCAAAGGCTGTCTGGCTGGTAGGGTAGCGCTTCGGCGAGTCCCAGCACTTGGTTGACGCCGCCCGGACGATATCCCGAGGCTGCTTGTGCATAGAGCAACAGATGCTCGCTGGCCTTCAGGCTCGCGTTGAACTTGTATAGCCAGCCATCGTTCTTGCTTCGAAATTCGGCATAGGGACGCACAAACGTCCCCAGCGGTGCGAAGCCGATAGTCGTGTCACCGCTGACCAGCTTGTCATAGGAATAATAGCGCAGTCCGCCCGTCAGGGTTAAGCGATCAAACATCCTATAAGATAGTTCGCCGAATGCGGCCTTCTGCTTCAGACTTTCACCGACATGACGTTGCAAAATGACATCGGGCGGATTGAGATCGCGGCCATCCGATCCTACAACATGCGCCTCGGACAGAACTTTGGACCGGCGATCCTCATAAAAGCCGCCGATCGTCCAGTGTAAGGGACCGGATCCGGCCGACTGAAGCCGAAGTTCGTTGGTCCAACTTTTCACCGATTGCGGCTGGTAATAGATGGCCGGAGCGTAGGCGGAAGCGCCTACAATCTGGAACAAATAACTCGGATCGCGGGTCATCAACACGTCGCGATCTTGATAAGACGTGGTCGCCGTCAGCGTGGCGAAACCGAGTTCCGCATTGGCCGTGAGATTGTACAGCCGGTTCTTGTCCTTAAACCACAGATAGGCCTGGTCCGCAGACTGGTATTTGCCGACGGAGGGCGACCAGGTTGGCGGACCGCCATTGTTGTTCTGGAAATAGGCGGCGGCGTCGATGGTCAGCTCGCTGATCGGTCGATAGCGGATCACGAGCCGTCCGCCCCAAGTGCTTTCCCCGTTGACGTTCTGCAACTTGAGGCGGGGGTTATCGATATAACCGTCGTCATAGCGCCGATAGACAACCAGGCGGGCTGCGAGCTTGTCATCCACGATGGGAACGTTGATCGCGGCATTTGCCTGATAGCCCTGCTCCCCATAGGCTTCGGTCGTGCCTGTGACATCGGCGCGTCCCTCGAAATGGTTGAGATCCGGCTTGTTAAAGATGATGCGGACGGCACCCGCCATGGCGCCTGCACCGTACAATGTGCCTTGCGGACCACGCAGTACTTCCACACGCGATACATCGAAGAAATCGAGATCGCTTTGCGAGCCGCCTGCGTCGGTTGTCGTTCCGGGTGGTGCGGTAAGGGAGGACTCGTCATAATAGACACCCACCTGTGCATCGCCCGCACTCCGCACACCGCGGAGTGACAGGCGGCGCTGACCCGCCCCTGCATTGGTTACGACAAGGCCCGGTACCAGCCTTTGCAGGTCGTCTGCGTTGACGATATTAGCATTTTTAAGTGCTTCCGTGCTGAGCGACGTGATCGCGGCCGGTGTCTGCTGCAGGCGCGTTTCGCGATGAAAGGCCGTGACGATGATATCTTGGCCGCTAGACTGATCGCCATTGTTGGCTGTGTCGTCGGACGTCGCGGCCGTTGCCTTACGATCCTGCGCGAGAAGGGTGGTTGGCCACGCCGCACTGCCAAGAAGCAGAAGTAAACTCGCGTATCTAAACATAATTTCCCCTTTGGAAAAGCCGGCCTTGGGCTGTGCCGGCGATGACTAATGGATCGGTAACTCCCCCGAGGCCCTTGCTCGGTGCACGGAATGTGCCAATCTGCTTCGCCTTCCTGTTCCAAGGCTCGCCGGTTTTTCGGAGAGCACGGATGTGGAATATTGAGCCTAGTTATGTTGTGATTTGTGCAGCGCGGCGCGGAACGCGGGCTTGAAGCCATCGGGGTGTCGCCTGTCCGCTTTTGGCCCGAAACTTGCTGAAATTTTTGCCGATAGATTAGCCGCGGCGAAGGCCGCTGCGCCATGCGCAGGCAAAAGGAAGTCAGGAATGAACAGGTTGCGTCGGATGATAATGACTATGGTGGCGGCTGTCACCGTGCTGCTCCTTCCTGGCTACGGGCAAGCCCAAACACGCATTCCGATTTCAGATGAAGCGCAGGGCGATCGAGTGCTCTCGCCATTTTATGTGTGGGAAGGGAATATTCCCGCTAGGCCCGGACAATTGTTGCGCAGTGAACCACTGCCCCGCGCCGCGTCCCTGTTAGCAGCACGGGAGAATATCCGGATTCTCTACAGCTCCACGGACGGCGTTGGCGGAAAGGTGCCTATCGTCGTATCGGGCGCGGTCTATATTCCCAAGGGCAAGCCGCCGGCAGGCGGGTGGCCGATCATTGCATGGGGGCACGGGACGTTAGGCATTGGCGATGGCTGCGCGCCGTCGTGGCAAGGACGCGCCTATCGCGACATCGCCTATCTTAGTCGCTGGCTCAACGAAGGCTTTGCGGTTGTCGCAACCGATTATCAGGGCCTTGGCGTGCCTGGGCCAAACCCGGCGCTCAACAATCGGTCAAACGCTTATACGCTGCTCGACAGTCTTCGCGCAGCCTTTAAGCTTAGCCCGTCCCTGTCGAACAGGGTTGTCCTTGTCGGCCAATCGCAGGGCGGAGCGGCCGTTATCGCGACCGCGGGCTACGGCCCCTCTTACGCGCCTGACATTCATATCCTTGGGGCAATCGCCACGGGGGCGATGTATACGCCGCCCTACCCTCTCAAGAGTGCACCCGTCGATCTGAACAAGGTCGAGGAAACTATCGCCTATCAATACTATTCGGTGCTCGCCGCACAACAAATCGATTCCTCTCTGCAAGCTTCGGAAATCTTCACCCCACGCGGCGAGGCACTCTTCGAACATGCCCGGAGCACTTGCGTCATCCCGCTGGAGGCGGACGTCGTTCTTGCGGGATTGACCCGCGCCAATGCTCTGAAACCCGGTGCGCAGGCGAGGCTGGCTTCCTGGTGGAGCGATTGGCAGCGTTTTCCCACGCTGAAGTTCGCGCAACCGGTGTTCGTCAGCATAGGCACTGACGATCCCGGTGCACCCGGCCAGCGAGCGCTGATCAAGGATGCCTGCGCCGCCGGAACGACGATCGAGGCGCATGTCTATCCTGGCCGCGACCATAGCGGCACCGTGAACCTGTCGCTTGACGATTCCGTACCGTTTGCAAGGCGTCTGATCGCCGGTGAACACATCGTGCCGCGCTGCGCAGTCGATTGATTCCGTGCGCGCTCGATTAATTCCGCTCGCCGTTTCCACGCCACCGCGCAGATTTTTCATCCGTTCAATAAAGGAAACAACATATATGCGATCCATTTTATGCACCGCCATGCTGCTGTCTGCTATGGCGATCACAGCGCCGCTTCACGCAGCGCCTTTATCAGATTCGGAAGCGAAAGCCCTTGAAGCGTCGGTCGATGCGCTCGGTCCAAAGCTGTCGACCGTCGCGCACGATATCTGGAGTTATGCGGAGGTCGGTTTCAAGGAAACGAAAAGCACCGCGGAGCTTCAGAAGGAATTACGCGATGCCGGCTTCCGTGTGGAAACCGGCATTTCGGGCATCCCGACAGCCTTTGTCGCAACCGCCGGCTCGGGAGGGCCCGTGATTGCACTGCTGGCCGAATATGATGCGCTGCCGGGCCTCTCGCAGGATGCGACACCCGACCAAAAATCGCTGGGCGGCATCGCCGGTCATGCCTGTGGGCATAATCTTCTCGGTGCCGCCTCGGTAACTGCCGCAATTGCTCTTAAACAATGGTTGGCGCTGAACGGAATCAAGGGCACGATCCGCGTCTATGGAAGTCCAGCGGAGGAAGGCGGTTTCTCAAAGGTCTATTTCGTCCGCAATGGGCTTTTACGCGATGTCGACGCTGTACTGAGCTGGCATCCCGGTGACAGCAATAATGCCGCACAGGCTCAACTCATGTCCGTAATTTCTGCCAAGTTCCGGTTCCACGGTATTGCATCACATGCGGCCGTGGCACCCGAGCGCGGACGTTCCGCGCTGGATGCGCTGGAGATTCATGACGTAGCCGTCAATTTCCTGCGCGAACACGTCCCCGAGGGTACGCGCATTCATTATACGATCACTGACGGCGGCGATCAGCCCAATATCGTACCGGCCCATGCGGAAAGTTTTTATTATATTCGGCATTACGACCCTTCCGTAGTGCAAGATGTCTGGGACCGCGTGCAGAAGGCGGCGCAGGGCGCGGCGCTCGCGACCGGGACGACGGTATCGGTCGAAGTAGTAGGCGGCAGTTATGGCGATTTGCCGAACGACGTGCTTGGACAAATCGTGGATGCCAATCTGCGTCGGGTCGGCGGCTACACCTACACACCGAAGGAGGCAGCATATGCCAAGGCAATTGCCGCCACTCTGCCCAATCGGACTGTGGCGTCAGATCCGACACAGATCGCGCCCTATGAGAAGGGACGCAAAGTGCCGGCATCGTCGGATGTCGGGGACATAAGCTGGACCGTGCCGACAAGCTCGCTCGGGACGGCGACCTGGGTATCGGGTACCAGTCCCCATAGCTGGCAGGCAGCCTCCGCAAGCGGCACAAGCATCGGCATCAAGGGTGCCATAATTGCCGCAAAGACGCTGGCGCTGACGGGAGCTGAGCTCTTCCGCAGCCCTGATCTGCTAAAAGCCGCCAAAGCCGAACTCGCTCAACGGCAGGGTCCGAACTTCGTCTATCGACCGCTGCTTGGCGATCGTAAGCCACCCCTCGACTATACGGAAAGGAAATAACAGAAGGCACGCCATAGTTACGGTTTAGAGCAGTATCCGATCCGTTTGCATCGGTTTAGCTGCTCTAGTCTTTTGATTTTACGCGTTTTCCGAGTTACCGGATGATTCCATCCGGTTCGAAAACACTCCAATAATCGGCAATCAACGCCCGGAATAAAGCTTACCGTGCGGTCACAACCGATCGAAATTGAATTTCATATTAATTTACCGGTTCATCGCAATTCGAAAGCCCGCCAATGACTGGCACACGCTTTATAACCCAGAAGTGATTCCGAGTTATTCGGTAAGCATCTCGGCCCTCTGTTGCAGATGCAACAGAGGGCCTGGATCGGTGCTGCATTCGCACCATGTTTGAACCGATAACCGGTTACAAAAATAACTTAATATATTCAGATTCCATAGGTTTTTTCTTAACTCCAATCGGTGGCACGCGGCTTGCTTATCTCCCGGATGAACACGGCGCTCTCCGCGCCCCGAAATCTTGGGGGATCCCTCTTTGTTACAATATCCGCGTCGTACTGCCGGCACACTCTCACTGGCCACCGTCATTGCGTTCGGCCTGCAATTTCCGTCAATCGCTTCCGCTGCACCGGCCTCAACGGCACCAGCGACAGCGCAACCAGGTGCCGATGCGCCATCCTCAGAAAGTTCAGCTTCCGATTCCAACGATATCGTCGTGACGGCAGGGCGACGCGCTGAACGGCTTCAGGATGTGCCTACAGCGGTGACAGCACTGACTGGAACCCTGTTCCGGGAGGGCGGCATCGGTCGCTCCGCCAACGAAGTGTTGAACCTGGTTCCCAACGCCTCCGCCGGCTCGCAACAACATGGTCGCCCACGCTGGTGGATCCGCGGTGTCGGTGCCGGGCAGCAGCAGCTCGACCTTGCAAACCCGGTCGGCTTCTATCTCGATGATGTTTATATCAGCAATGCCAGCGCAACCGGCCTGCCGCTGTTCGATATCGAGCGCGTGGAAGTCCTTCGTGGACCGCAGGGTACTTTGTGGGGAAAGAATACTACGGGCGGCGCGATCAACATCATTTCGAAAGCCCCGACTCTTACGCCGGGCGAGAATGAGAATTACGTCAGGCTCGACTACGGTAGCTATAACGAAAAAATCGCCGAAGCAGGTGTCGGCGCGGTGCTGGTGCCGGATGTTCTGGCGACCCGTATTTCCGTCCATCTCGATAATCGGGACGGCCGTTACACCAATCTCTTTACCGGAAATAACTCAAACGCCATCAAGGACAATGTCGTCCGCGCCCAGCTACTTTACAAGCCAACACCGGGAATTACGGCGCTACTTAGCGGGCACTACCGCGACTATAACACCGACGGTTCATATTGGACGACAGCAAGCTATGCCGCGAACGGTGTGGTTCGGAACGGATACGCGCCATCAACTGACAAGAATGCCGTCAGCATCAATGCTCCGGAATATACCCGCAACACCCAGTTCGGTGGCTCCCTTCACCTGACCGCCGATGTCGGCGCACTGTCGCTGACGTCCATCACCGGCTTTGAGAAGTTCAAGACACGCGGTGCGGGTGACACGGACTTCACGCCGCTCGAAATCTCACGCGGCTATACACAGGCGCGTAGCCAGCAGTGGACGCAGGAGTTCCGCCTCGCATCCCCGGAGGCAAATCGGCTGAACTGGATCCTCGGTGCCTATTATTTCAATGAGAAGATCGTCTCGAACGCCTATTCGGCAACATTGCCCGCCGGATCGGTACCTGCGCTGGCAGGCAGCACCGCACCGGCAGCGTATAGCCTCACCGCCTATAACCATCATGCGGAAAGCGGCGCAGCATTCGGCAGCGCAACCTTCAAACTCAACGATGCTATAAAGGTGACTGCTGGCGCACGCTGGACCCGCGAGACGAAGACGCTGGAATTCGATCGCAGCGCATCAGCGAATGCGGCTGCGACGTCGTGGAGCAATTATTCGCACTGGTGGGATTCGTACACCGGCACCTTTGGCGGGCCCGGCACATTCTCTAGCGATCTGAAAAAGACCTGGGATGCATTCACCTATGACGTGACGCCTTCGTGGAAGATCGCCCGCAATAATCTGGTCTATTTCAAATATTCGCATGGCGTGAAGTCGGGCGGTTTCAACACAGCGGCAACGCTGCCGGTTGCGCTGACAATCGTCGCGCCAGAGAAGCTCGATGCGTTTGAACTTGGCTACAAATCACAATGGTTCGACCAGCGCCTGACGTTCAACGCCACGGTGTTCCATTACCAGTATAACAACGTTCAGGTGAACGTCGTTGGACCGAACCCTGGTGCCGTTGGTGGTGCGACCGTTTCGTATCTCCAAAATGCGAACAAAGCCCATGTGAATGGTGCCGAGTTCGAGTTGCAGGCGCACCCGATCGAACCCTTGGTGTTGAGCGGAGCGGTTGGCATCTTGCGGACCAAATATGATAATCTGCAAGTTTTGAACGGGGGTGCAAATCTTTCGGGAGCGCAGTTCGTGCGTGCACCGAAACTCACTCTCAATGGGAGCGCGGCTTACACCGTCCCGTTGCGTTCGGTCGGAAGCGTCGAATTGGGGGCGGACGCACGCTACACTTCACTGCAGTTTTACTATGTGACACCACAGGACACGGTGAACCGCTCTTTGCTGACCCAGCGTGGCTATACGATCGCTAATGCCCACATCAGCTTTACGCCGTCGAGCCAACGGTTCACCGTGGCGGCCTTCGTCAACAATTTCCTTGATACGGCATATATTAACCATTCTCTGCCGCAGGCGAATGCAGCCGCCGGCATCACCGGCGATACTGTGGAATGGGGCGATCCCCGCACTTTTGGCGGATCGCTGATCGTCCGGTTTTAACGCTGCTCTTACACCGAGGCCTGCACAATGGCAGGCCTCGGTGTAAGGTGGGCCATAGCAATTTCGGGATTCAAGAAAGGGCGCCGGTGCATTGCATCGGCGCCCTTCGTATGACTTCGTGGAGTTTCCGCCCGCTATTCGGCCGCTTGCAATAACGCTTCGGCGCGGCGGCCAAGCAAAGGCAACACCTCCTCGCCTACGCGATACGCTTCTTCCAGATGCGGCGTCCCGGCAAGGATGAACGCATCGGCACCGCCAGCGATCAAATCATCGAGCCTCGCCGCGCATTGTTCATAGCTACCGACAATGCCGAGTGCTGGACCACCACGAAGAAGATTGAAGCCACCCCACAGATTCGGCCCGACAATGAGTTCGTCATAACGGCGCGCCTCACTGGGCTTGAGTGCTTGCTGGCGTGCTGCACCAACCGAATCCGTGGGCCCGCCGCGTCCTTGCTTACGGCGCTCCTCAGATACATTTTCAAAGCCTAAACGAATGTCACGCCAGGCTTCCTCTTCGGTTGCGCGCGCTACCAAATCGACGCGAACGGCACATTTCTGTTCGCCACCCAGCGCCGCAGTTCGTTCTTTCACCCGCGCAAACTTGTCGGCCAACTGGTCGAACGGTTCGAGCCATGAAAGATAATAATCCGCGTGCTTAGCGGCCGACTGGAGAGCGGCGTCGGACGACCCGGAGAACCAGATTTCGGGGACTTCTTCGGCGGCTAAAAGGGGCGACAGCCCGCCGTTCTCGACTTGGAAAAAGCGGCCATCGTAGGAAAAGCCCTCCCCTTTCCACACACCCTTGAAGACGTCGAGAAATTCCGTTGTGCGACCATAGCGATCATCGTGGCTGAATCCGTCGCCCCACCAAAGTTGGCCGGGACCACCGCCGCCGGTGATGATATTGAAAACCGTGCGCCCGCCCGTCGCCCGCTGTAAACTTGCCGCCATGCGCGCCGCATGAACCGGGTTTAGAAAGCCCGGCTGAAACGCGATCATGAAACGAAAGCTCTTGGTCTCGCGCGCCAGCAAGGGCGAGATGACCCAGGGATCGTCGGTATTAGGAAAAGACGGGATCAGCCCGCCAATAAAGCCCACGCTTTCGGCAGCCTTTGCGATCTCGGCCAGATGATCGATATAGCGGTAGCCGTCGTCGGCATCGTTCCGGTCAAGACCGGGCGCTATGTTATGCGCAGCCAGCGGGGACCAATCGCCCCGATCATAGGCACTTTGGCGAAGGCTCCCGTGGCAGCCGTGCGTGGGAAGTCGCCAGTAAAAGTCGATAGTCATAAAGGTACCTCGGTTCAGGAAGCGGCGCGGACGGTTTCCGTCAGCGCGCGAAAACGCGGAAGTACATGCTGGCCAATCACATAAGCCTCTTCGAGCGAAGACGGCGCGGTCAACACGAAATAAGCGAATCCCAATGCGGCAAGTTCGGACAACTGCGCCGCAACATCTGCGTAGTCGCCGACGATCGCGGAGGCAGGGAGACCGGCGCGCTGAGCATCATGTTGCGCTTCATCGGCGAATTCGCGAGCAAGAACGGGCTGAATCACGCCAAATGCGACTGATCGATCCTCCGCCCGACTGAGCAAGCTCAACTCTTCCGTAAGGCGGCGCAGGGTCGATAGAGGCGCAGCCGCGAAGAGATGAACGTCGGCTACGCGCGCCGACAACTTCAGTTCGTCATCGGTGTCGCCTTGAAGAAAAACGCGCGGAAAAGCGACCCCGTTCAGGGGAGCTTCGAAACCGCCGTCCTGCACTTCGAAATGCTGGCCCGTGTGAGAAAAAGGCCGCTCGGCGTGAACGCCACGCGCAACTTTCAGGAACTCCTCGGTTCGCTCGATAAGTTCCTCTGTCGGCACATGATCGCCGTCGCGGGCGCGGGTGGCCGCGTCGGCGGATGGCGCGATCGCCCACCCCAGTCGTTCGTGGGTCCCTCGCTGAAAGCTTACGGCTTGCTTAGCCGCGTAAACGGCAGAACCGACCCATGCCGGAAACTCTGGGATGAGCGCGAGGCGAGGCGCTTCACGCGCGATTGTCGCCGCGACGATCAAGCTATCGTCGGATTCCGGACGATATTGAACGAACAAACCGTCGAACGCAGTCTGCGAGGCGGCTTGGGCGATCTGCGCATAATAATCATGACGGTTCGACGCGTCGGTTCGAACGTCCCGAAACAACGTCGGTGCGTTTGGTCGTGCTCGAGCCTCCGATCGCGTGGCATCTGCGGCAACATCAATTTGCCAATAGGTCTGGATGGTCAAGCCGCGTTCTTTTCCTGATTAAAGGCGGGCAGGCCCAGTCCTCCGGCAAACACCGTTTCTTCGAGCGGGCGTCGACTGCTCGGAATCTCACCCGCGTGAAATTCTGCGTGAAGGGTATCGCGACCTGCCTGACGCCCCAGCGCAACCATCGCCTCGATCGCAAAGGAGTCGGGCACCTGAAGCCGATCACGGGCTGCGACCCGGTCGAACCCGCCAATACCGTGGGTATGCCAGCCCAACAAAAGCGCCTGATGCGCGAAATTGGTCCAGGCCGCTCCCGCATCAAAGCTATGCGAAACATTTGTCACCACCTCCCCTCGCCGCTCGACCTGAAGCTCAGAGAGGATCACGATCAGTGTGGATGCCCGGCTCGCCCAGAGCGCATTACGCGGCGCAAGCAGATCAACGAAGCGATCCCAGTGCTGATCGCCATGACGCGCAATCAGGAAACGCCACGGCTGAGCATTGGAAGCAGAGGGTGCCCACCGCGCCGCCTCGAATGCGCTCTGCAACACTGCGTCGGGCACAGGCTCACCGGTAAAGCTGCGCGGCGACCAACGATCTACGAACAACGGCTCGACGGGATAATCGGGTTGACGTGACATCAGCGTTGCCCCCTGGCAGGCAAACGCACGAGATTGGCGGGATCACTCGGCGTGGCGGTCAATTCGGCCAGGATTTCATCCTTCAAACGGTGAAGAAGCGGTGAGCCACGATCGCGTGGATGCGGCAGGTCGACATCGACGATACGGCGAATGCGTCCCGGATTTGGCGCCATTACGACCACGCGGTCGCCTAGATAGAGCGCTTCCTCCACATCATGCGTCACCATGATCATGGTGGAGCGTTCCGTCATCCAGATGCGCTGAAGCTCGTTCTGCACATGCACCCGCGTCAGCGCATCGAGAGCGCCCAGCGGCTCGTCCAGCAGCAACAACTTGGGTTCGGTAACCAGCGCTCGCGCGATTGCTGCACGCTGCGCCATTCCGCCGGATAGCTGATGCGGATAGGCCTGTTCGAAGCCCTGCAGATTCACGAGCGCGATATGATCGGCAACGATCTGGCTGCGGCGAGCCTTTGGCGTGTCGGTGTTGAGCAGCGCCAGTTCGATGTTCTGTTCCAGCGTCATCCACGGAAACAGGCGGTGATCCTGAAAAACGATGCCCCGGTCGAGGCTCGTAGTGGCAACCCGGTCGCCGTCCAGCCGGATTTCGCCGCTATAATCATCGTCTAAGCCTACGATGAGCCGCAACAATGTTGATTTGCCACAGCCAGAAGCACCGACGATGCTGACGAACTCGCCGGGCTTCACTGTCAGGTTGATGCCCTCGAGGACCGGGTGCGGCGCGCCGCCGATCGTGAAACTCTTATGAAGGTCACTGATCGACAGTGCCCCTTTGGCCGCCATGCCAATTTCCGCAATCGGCCGGGAGCGGGATTCGGGGATCATGAGCTTAGTCTCCTCACAGTGGAGCCGCCTGCCAACGCAACAGATGTCGGCGCAGTAGCAGGAACAGATGATTGATGGCGAAGCCGACAACGGCAGTGGCGATGATGGCGACGAGAATCACATCGAGGCGCTGCTGCGTCTGGGCGAGCTGCATCGTAACGCCTAGACCTCGACCGACGCCAAGCAATATCTCCGTCGCGATCGACGCGATCCACGCGAAGGCCAGTGCTTGCGTAAAGCCGGTGAGGATCAGCGACATTGCCGAGGGCAATAGAATGAGGCGAAAGCGCTGAACCGGCGTGAAGCCATAAATGCGCCCGACATCCAAGTATCGCGCCTCTGCATTTGCCACGCCGGCATAACTGTTGAGGAGAGTGGGGAAAAACGCCGAAATGCTGATGACGATCAGTTGCGACCCTTCGCCTGTACCGAACCACAGGCCGATGAGTGGCAACCAACCGATAAGCGGAACTTGCCGGATCGCATTCAGCAACGGACCAAGCACACGGTCCAACGGTGACCAGACGGCCATCACGACGCCGGTGGCAAAACCCAGCATTCCCCCGATCAACAGACCGGTAAGGCTGCGCGACACGGTCGCCAGCATATCCGAAATGAGCGAGCCATTCTCCACCAGTTCGATGAACGTCGAACCGATCGTTCCCAATGGCGCGAAAGCAAGTGCGCGGGCGTCGCCCGCAGTCGCCTGCGATTGCCACCAGATCAGGATCAAAGCTGGTGCGATCAAGCCGATCGCCAAGCGTAGCCAAGGGCGGGAAAGCACGGTGTTCATGCCGTCTTCCAACGTGTTGCACGTCGCTCGATCGCCCGCGCACCATAATCCAGTCCGAACCCAATTAAGCCGCTGACGACCACGCCGGCCAACACCACGTCGATACGAAAAAGCTGGCGGCCCATCTCCATCATTTGACCAATGCCACTATCCGCCGCGAGCAGTTCGGCGGCGATCAACACCACCCACGCACGCGTCAGCGCCACACGCAACCCGGTCAGGACGGCAGGCACCGTCGCTGGAACCAGAATACGCCAGACCAGATCGGGCAGTCGCGTGCGATAGACACGGGCGACATCGAACCACGCCTTTGGAACACTACGAACGCCATCAAATGTGGCCAGCGCCACCGGGAAGAAAGTCGCGAGCGCTACAACCGCCACCTTAAAGGGTTCGTCGATGCCGAGAAACATAACCAGCATCGGCACGAAAGCGATTACCGGAACCTGCCAGATCGCCAGGAAAAGCGGCCCGAAAATCGCCTCGGCAAACCGTGACAACGCAATCGTTGTGCCGAACGCGAGGCCAGCGAGCGCCCCGATGGAAAAACCCAGCGCGAGGCGAAACATGCTCTCACCGATGTGGCGCTCAAGCTCGCCCGTTGCGGCCAGCGCGACCAACGCACGCGCGACGTCACTTGGCGGAACGAGTACTTGCGGGGGAAACAAACCGCTTAGGCAGGCAGCCTGCCACAGTGCGATCAGCGCTAGCGGAGCGATGACGGACGAAAACGCCGAATGTCGCGCGCGCAAGTCACGCGAAGAATTGGCGGGGAACGCCGCGCTCGCCATCAGGGACGCGCTCCCGATGCTTTGTCGGTCTGGGCGGCAGGAAGCGTTCTCGTAGCATTCCAGAACCCCTCGAGATCCAGATTTTGCAGTGATTTGGTAACGAAGCGGTCGTCCAGAAGTGCAACCGTATCGACTTTGCTACGCACCAGTCCCCGAGCGAAGGTATATTCCGCAACCGAACGATAATGGTCCGTCACATCGGCTGCGAACAAAGGCGAGAACCGATCACGCCACGCGATACCGGAGCCGGCGTAATCCCTGGCAACGATCGCTTCCGGCATTGCACCCCGCGCCGCGTCATGAATCACGCTGGCTTGGTTCACCTCCTGCGCAGACCAGGCTGCGGCACGGACATAGGCATCAACAACGAGCTGAGTAAGGGCGGGATTTTCACCGGCGAAATCGCCCCGACCGAACAATTCCGCACGCATCTTCCAATCGGCGGGCGCCTCTTTGGTGGACCAGATTACATGCCCCATCCCCTTCTGCTCGAGCAGAAGACCATCCGAGAGCAGGAAAGTGGCGTCAACATTACCCGACGCAAGCGCCGCAGGCGTGGCGGCGGGATTGATGTTGACGATCGTGAAGTCGCTGAGCTTCAAACCGTTTGCTTCGACAAGCTTGGAAAACGGCAGTTCCCATGGTCGGCCGCGATGCAGCGCAATCCGCTTACCCTTCAGATCAACAATGCTTTTGGCAGCGAGGCCGTTGCGGACGACGAGATAGGAATTCTGACCTTCACCGATCGGAACCAACAGCTTGAGCGGCACGCCGCCCGAAACGGCGATGATCGCCGGAAAGTCGCCATAAGAGGCGAAATCGATGCGCTTACCGGAGAAAGCTTCGTTGATCATTGGGCCGCCGACCGCCGTCGGTACGGGTGTAAAGATGAGGTTTACGCCGCGTTTGGCAAGTTCGTTTTTCAGCCACCCCTGTTTGATTACGACCCCGGTAACGCCATTGAAGACCTGACCGCCTTCATAGGGATATGCGATACCGGCGATCGTTACCGTCTTTGGCGATCGATCGTCCTTGGCATCATGGCCGCGGAACTGAAATGCGATCAATCCGGCGATCAGCGCCAGAACGACAGCACCAATCGCCCATGATCCTCCGAATTTTGTCTTACTCGCCACACGAAACTCCTTGTTCGAGTGGCCCGATGCACTTCGCGTGCCAATCGGAAAGCCCACGGAACACACCATGGCAAATCGTTGATCCGTGCGCCGACTGCGCAATTCGGAGCAACGCGGCCACTGGTACTGCGCGGATTTCAGCGATTGAGAGTGGTGCACCACTGATCGTCCCGCCAGGACAGACAGGAGACGCTTTGGCACGCGCTTTGCTGATGGTCTTTGCTGATGCGCGCCAACCTTTTGTGCGTCTAATATTAAAGGCAGTGCTGAGAGCGCCGCTAAGAACGGGAGAGAAGGTCAGATGTCAGGACGTCGTTCGGCGTTGCCCCCTCAAGCTGGCTCCGGCGAAGCTGGCCCAGATTGTATTTGGATGACACGGTGCCCCGTTCCGGCAGCTTCAGGGGTTGCTTGGGCACTCGGCTGGATGGCCGAGGAATTCGGACGAGACGGATTGACGGTGAAACGCGTGCGAGAGGCAGGACTCAATCTCGTCGCGGCCGATCCCGATCTTCAGGCGCGCTATCTCTTCCGTGAAGGAGGCAATATTCAGGCTCTCGCCGCGCGCGCGCTGGGGGCACCAACACGGGTGATCGGTCTGACATGGATCGACGAGCGACAGACGATCATGGTTCGACCCGAGACGCGGGTGATGGAGCCCGCCGATCTAAAGGGGTTGCGGTTCGCACTTCCCGGCTTCGCCCGCTCGCATGGTGAAAGCATCGCGCGCGGCATGTCTCTGCATGGCATCAAGAGCGCGCTGGCTTTGGGCGGCCTCGACCTGGAGGATGTGCAACTGGTGGACGTACCCGCACCGCCGGTCGAACAATCTAGCTCAGCGGGTATGCGCCGTCTCTGGCTTGGACTGGAATGGCTGGCCGTTGGTCGTGTCGATGCCGTTTACGTCAAAGGTGCCGCAGCAGCCGAGACCGCTGCACGGCTGGGCTTATCGGTCGGCATCGATCTCGATGCCTATCCCAGCCGACTCGCGCGCGTGAATAATGGTACGCCACGCCCGATCACCGTGCATGAACATATGATCGAACATCATTTCGATCTGGTTGTCCGGTTTCTTGTGCAAAGCCTTCGCGCCGCCGATTGGGCATCGACGAATCTGGCGGAACTAAAGCCTATTCTGGCGCAGGAAACGCTGTCCGGCATCGCCGGCGTCGATGCGGCATATCGCAACGACTTCCATCGTTCGCTTCATCCAGACTTATCAGCAGATCGCGTGGAGATGCTGCGCAAGCAAGCTAACTTCCTATGGCATCATGGTTTTATCGAGACGGCGGTGGATATTGATCGCTGGGTCGATAACCGCCCGCTGCAGGCCGCACTTCGCCACCGCGCCAAGACTGGCCCAAACCCTTTGGCGACGCGTGAAAGCTAAGCTAGGGCGCACCCTCTATTTCCTAGCTAACCAGTAGGAATTTTGTTAGTTAGTCCTTCGGCTAGATCGGTAGGAACCCATGGTCGCAGTCCCGCACACAGATGTAACAAAGCGCGTCGAGATCGGCGTGACGGAAACCAAGCACCCGAGCGGACGCTCGTTGCTGGCGTTCGACTCCGAAAAACATCACTCGGTAAGCGTTCGGGCGCGCGCATTCATCTTTTCCGACCCGCGATCACGCGCGCTGGTACCCCTTATCGAAAAGACTGCACCCAGCGATGCCAATATTCTGGTGATTGGTGAGACTGGTACGGGTAAGGAACTCGTTGCGCGTTACGTCCATTCACTGAGCAACCGAGCAAAGGGTCCCTTTCTGGCGATTAATTGCGGCGCGTTCTCGGAAGCGCTGATCGAAGGCGAACTGTTCGGTTATGAAAAGGGTGCCTACACCGGCGCGCATACGGCTCGCGCCGGCTGGTTCGAGGCTGCAAGCGGCGGCACGTTGTTTCTCGATGAAATCGGCGATCTGCCTCTGTCGCTGCAGGTAAAGTTGCTTCGCGTGTTACAGGAGCGCGAGGTGGTGCGGCTCGGATCGCGCACGCCAATCCCACTCGACGTGCGCGTGATCGCGGCGACCAACGTCGATCTTCAACAGTCGGTCGCGGATGGTAACTTTCGCGCGGATCTTTTTTACCGCCTCCAGGTGGTGACGCTGCCGTTGCTGCCCCTGCGCGAGCGCCGCGCCGACATACTGCCGCTGGCACGGCATTTTCTTCAAATCTATGGCGACAAGATCCAGCCCCGCCGCCTCGATCTCAGCGCCGCTGCGGAGGAAACGCTTCATCATTATAGCTGGCCTGGCAATATTCGCGAGTTGGAGAATGCCATCTATCGTGCAACCCTGTTATGCCAGGAAGGGGTGATAGAGATCGAAGATCTCGCCTTGCCGACAGGTGGGCCAATGACCCCCTACCCATCCCCGTCATACGCCGGTCCATTACTCGCGGGCGAAATAGCGTTGCAGGCCAGTGGCACATCGATCGCGTTAGAAGACATCGTCCGCCCTTTGGTGACAAAGTTGCTCGATGGAAGTCATGAGGCGCTGCTCGACCGGCTCGTCAGCGCGGTGGTGACAGAGACGTTTCAACAATGCGGATCGAACCAGATCAAGACCGCCGCTGCGCTTGGCGTGACGCGCAACGTCGTGCGCACTCACCTGAAGAATTTTGGCCTGATCTGAGCGGATCGTCCACGCGGCGGTGAAAACTCACCACGGCTGCTGCTGAATATCGCGCAACTTTCCGCCTGCTGTTCCTCTGATTGTCTCGGTTCCCAGTTGCACGTCGATTGGCACGCCCCTTGCTCTCTTTCCGGCAAGCACAAACCGCGATGGAGAATTAGAATGGCAACGACGCTCGAACGCTCCGCCTCGGCGGACACGTTGCCAAACGAACTTTGGTTCACCCGTTGCCCTGTCCCGACCGCGACGGGCATCGCCTATAAACTAGGATGGCTAACAGAGGAGTTCGCGGGCGATGGCATTACGGTGCGAACGCTCCAGGAATCCGGCTCGGAACTAGGTCGTCACCATTACGATCACCGCCTCCCCACTCTGATCCGTGAGGGCGGCAATATGCTCTCAATCGCGGCCCGCGCGCAGGGCGAACCTACCAAACTTGTCGGCCTTACCTGGATCGAGGAAAGCCAGTTGATCCTAACGCGCCCCGACACAGGCATTCGCAACGCTGCCGACCTCAATGGACGCCGCCTTGCCCTGCCGGGATGGAGCCAGAACGATATCCCAAGCCATGTGCGCGGCACGAGTATCGCACGTGGCATGTCTCTGCATGGCTATAAAGGTGTGCTTGCCTCTGCGGGGCTTACTTTTGACGATGTGGAGTTGGTGGAAACAGAAGACCGTCTCCGCAACATTGGCGGCAGCGGGCGCGATCTCGGCCCGCGCCGGAGTGGACTTGGCCGATTATGGCCGATCGAAGCTCTGGTCGCTGGCGATGTTGATGCGATCTACGTCAAGGGGGCATCCGCTATCGACGGCGCGCGCGCGGCAGGCCTTGTCATTGCGGTCAACCTCGACGCGATTCCAGACCGCCGTTTTCGCGTGAACAATGGGACGCCACGTCCAATCACCGTGCATCAGAGCCTGCTGGATAATAATTTCGATCTGGTGGTTCGCTTCCTCGCCACCACATTGCGTGCTGCCGATTGGGTCGCGGAGCACCCCGGTAAGTTGCGCGAGATCCTCGAGTTCGAGACTGATGGCAGTGCCGAAGCGGTCGATAAGGCCTATGGCCGACTGCACGAGGGGCTTCATCCGACGCTCGATACAGAGCGGCTGGCGCTGCTCGACCAACAGAAGAAGTTCCTTTTCACCTACGGCTTTCTCGACGCGAATTTCGCGCTCGCCGACTGGGTCGATGCCCGTCCTCTGGAAGCCGCGCTCGCTCTCAATTCAGGGCGCAACACCCAGCCTCACGCCCTCGCATAAAGGAAGCATCGCTATGTCCACCCAGTCCGGTCTTTCACCCGAAACCATCGCTTTCGTCGTCAGCATCGAAAAAGAGGCAAGCCGCGCCTTTCGCGTGTTGCGCGAGACACGTACCATCTCACCAAGTGGAACACTTTTCTTTGGAGTTCGCATTCCCGGCGAGGACAAGATCGTCACCTTGAATTATCAGGGTCTTTGGCAAGAAGATCCCGACCGCCCGAAGACGGGCGTCGTTGACTTTGACGGCAACAGCTATTGGAGTGAGCCTCCCGGCGGTACGGCACGCTATCTAAAACTATTTCGTACCCACCCCGATGTTCAGGCGATTAGCCACGTTCACACCCCACACCTTGGCGCCTATTCTCAAGCACACCAGACCCTCCCTCTTCTCTATGTGCCGAACCGTCGCTTCCGCTTCACGGCGGAACTGCCCGTTTACATCAATCGTCGTCAGGCAGAGGTCGATTTCATCCTAGAGGCGATCGAGAAAGACCGGCAGGTTCCCGCCATCGTAGAAGCCAATGGCGGCGCGACAGTTTGGAGCTGGAAGGGTCTGCGAGACCTGACAGACAACATCGTGTTGCTTGAGGAAGGCGCTCAGTTCCAGATTCTCGGGGCAGCCCTTGGTGGATCAAAGCCATTCGGTCCCGGTGTGCTGGAACAGCAGTGGAAGATGGGGAAACTCGTACCCAAGGATGCCAGCGTCGCTGACGACGGCACCATCCACTATGCCGAACCAACGGCTCAGGCAGCCGAATAATGCTCCGGCTTTTCACTCTTCAAAGGACTGCACCGTGACCAATAAAAAGCGGCAACTCGCGCTCGGCGTATTCCTGACGCGGCACGGGCATCATCCGGGAGCCTGGCGCCAGCCCGGTTCAGCAAAGAGCGGGCGGCCCGATTTCAATTATTGGGCCGATCTCGTGCGGACCGCCGAACGTGGAAAGCTGGACACAGCCTTCTTTGCGGATTTCGCCGGGCAAAGTGGTGATAGCACCAAGGGTATCGAACGTCGCCACGCGTTTCTCGATTTCGAACCTCTGACACTCACCGCCGCGCTCGCCAGCATCACCAGTCGAATCGGGCTCGTGGCAACGGTGAACACGAATTACGAGCAGCCTTTTGCGCTTGCCCGTCGGTTCGCCTCGCTTGACCACATTAGCGATGGCCGGATCGGGTGGAACATCGTCTCGTCGCTGACTGACGGCGCTGCCAAAAGCTATGGCACCCAGCCGATGACCCACGCCGAACGCTATGAGCGTGCCTCCGAGTTTGTCGATGTTGCGCGGAAGTTGTGGGACAGTTGGGAAGACGACGCCTTCGAAAATGCCAACCCGGAAAGCGGCATCTACCTCAACCCAAACGACGTTCATCCCGTGCAGCATCACGGCAAGCATTTTCAGATCAGCACAGTGCTCGACACCGCACGACCGGTTCAAGGTCATCCAATATTCGTTCAGGCTGGTAATTCGGAAGCGGGTCGCGAATTCGCCGCAAAATATGCCGAAATGATTTACGCTGCTGCACAGTTCATCGAGGAAGCCCAGATTTTTTACGCCGATGTGAAGGGCCGCATGGCAAATCATGGCCGCGACCCCGACACTCTGAAGGTGATGCCGGGCCTGTCCTTTGCAATCGGTAGCAGCCAGCAAGAAGCACAGGACAAGTTCGGCGCGCTGGAATCGGCAGTCGATTTCTCCGGCGAACTCAATTTAATGGGCCACGACGTCAGTGCCTATCCGCTCGACGGTCCACTTCCCGATCTTCCCGACCCTGAGAATGGCAAAGGCCGCTGGCGACAATTGACGGCGCTCGCACGCCGCGAAAACCTGTCGATCCGGCAATTATTCTTACGCTTCAATGCAGTGCGCGGCCACCGCGTTGCGATCGGTACACCAATCCAAATCGCCGACCAGATTCAGGATTGGTTCGAACGCGATGCGGCAGACGGTTTCAACCTGATCCCACCGCTTTTGCCGAGTTCGCTCACTGAATTCGTCGATCAGGTCGTGCCAGAGCTGCAACGACGTGGCCTGTTCCGAACCGAATACGAAGGCACGACACTGCGTGAACATCTGCACTTGCCGCGTCCGCAGATTGCCCGTGAAGCTGTGCCGAAAGCCCAGCCTGCGCCCATTCTCGCCCCCGTCTCCTGACGAAGGAAATCAGCATCATGGCTAACTCGCTCGACACTCTATGGTACACTCGTTGTCCCGTTCCCACCGGACTTGGCATCGCCATTCAACAGGGATGGCTGGAAGACGCTTTCCGCGCACAGGGCACCAGGGTTTCATCCCTGCTTGAATCAAATGACTTCGCAACGCGTGAATCGCATTTCAGCCATACACTTCAAAACTCCGTGCGCCACGGCGGCAATATTCCCGCAATCAGCGCAAAGGCAATCGGACGCGATACGCGCGTAATCGGCCTTTCATGGGCCGATGAAACACAGTTGATTCTCGCAAACCCGGACTCCGGCATCAAATCGGTGCATGACCTGAAGGGGCGGCGCTTTGGTCTGCCTAACTGGAAGAATGTCGAGATCGATTTCACGCGTGCGCAGGCGATACGTGGACTTGAAAATGCCCTGAGCCTTGAAGGTCTGACCGTCGCCGATGTCGAACTGATCGATCAGGACATCGAAAGCCATTATAGCGATCAGGCAACCAAGAACGAAAACGGCGTTTCCGCGTATCGCGGGCGCAGCCCAAGTCGCGCGCGCGCCAGCAACCTTGAAGTAGTTGCGCTGCTGCGCGGCGAGGTTGATGCGATTTTCCTGAAGGGCGCACACGGCGCTCAGGTCGCTGATCAGTTCGGCCTGACCACAGTGATCGACACCGGCGCGCATCCCGAGCCACTAATCCGTGCCAATAACGGCACACCACGCACATTGGCGGTAGATGCACATCTGCTCGATAATCATTTCGACGCAGCGGTCACGATAGTCGAACAGGTGTTGCGCGCGGAGGCTTGGGCACAGGATAATGCATCGGAAGTCCGCCGCTATCTTGCACGCGAAACCAACGCGAGCGAGTATTGGGTGTCGGTCGCTTATGGCAACGACGCGCAGACGAAACTGAAAACCGATCTGGCAGAGCAATCGATCGCCGCCCTCCAGAATTTCACGGATTTCCTCGCACGGTGGAAGTTCATTCCGCGCAGCTTCGACGTCAACGAATGGATCGACTCGCGCCCGTTGGAAGCCGCCCAGTCCGCTCGTATAGCGGTTTGACGGGTCAGCGTTCGGGACGATGTTAATGGCAAGCTCCAAGCCAGCCGCCGCCCCGGCTGGCTCGCCGCTCATCCGTTGTCTGGCAATTTATCGTCAAATGCCGGTTCACTTCACGCTCACGGCGCTGATGTTACTGTTAGTCAATATTGCACTGGTGGTTCAGCAGGGGCTGGTCGGGCGCGCCGTCCATGAAGCGAGCGTGGGGGGCTTGTCGTCCAAAACTCTGCGGGCAATCTCGATTACAGCCGCGCCTGGTTCTGGGTAGCAATATTACTGGGTCTTTCCGCTGTTCGCGTGATTGTGCAATATGGTGCAGGATTGCTCTCGCTCGTCATAGGACAGAGGCTGTTGACGGTGCTGCGCGAGCGCATCCTGATTCAGGTTCAGCGGCTCGACCTGACATATCACTGGCAGCACGGTGTCGGCGAAATGGTGACGCGTATGACCCGCGATGCCGACAAGGTCCGCGACGCGCTGATCAACTTTTGGCGCCAGATGTTCGAAACCGGCCTGATCGTCTTGCTCTCGGCCGGACTACTTGTCTGGTATTCACCGTGGCTGGGGATCGTCCCGCTGGCTCTGATGATCGTCGGCATTGCACTGCTCGCAGCACAGGCGGACGCACTGGTCCTACTCGACCGCAAAATCGGCGCTGCTTATGACGCAGTGACGCAGGATCTCTCGGAAGGTGTAAACGGCGTTCGGGTCATAAAGGCTTTCGGGCTCCATCACGCGCGGATCGCACGGTTCAACGATCACATCGCAACTTTTCGCTACGAAGCGCGGGCAGCTATTCTGCACGCGGCGCGGCGCATGCCATTGCCGCAGTCCGTGATTGCGCTCAGCCATGCTTGGGTGCTGGGATATGGTGCGTGGCTGGTGAGCCAGGGACGCCTCGACCTTGGCGCGTTGGTCGCATCGCTGCTGGTGGTCAACACCCTTGTTCTACGGATCGAGGGCATTGGTTTGCTGCTCCAGATCATTGCCGATGCACGCGCCTCCGCCGGGCGTATCTGGGAAGTGCTCGACGAGTTGCCCGGCATCGTTTCCGGCACGGAGCGCGTTCCCGTCGGACCAATCGGATGCCGACTGGAAGCCGTTTCATTCGCGCCACTGGGCGACGATGCGGCAGTATTGCGCGACCTATCCTTCACGATCCAGCCTGGCGAGATCGTTGCGCTGGTCGGCCCAACCGGGTCAGGCAAAAGTATTCTCACGGGCCTCCTGCCGCGATTGCTCGAAGCGGACAGCGGCGCGGTGCGGATCGGGTCGGACGAAACAGGATGGCGCGACGTTCGCGATCTCGACCTCAATGAACTGCGACGTCGCGTCCATGTGTTGCCGCAGGAGAGTTTCCTGTTCTCCGACACCCTAGCGGCCAATCTCCGCCTCACTTCACCCGAAGCCGGTGATGCTCGACTTCACGAGGCTCTCGATCTGGCAGCGGCGGGCGAGGTGCTTGAGCGGTTATCCGACGGCCTCGATACGCGCGTCGGTGATCGCGGTATCACCTTGTCTGGCGGCCAGCGCCAACGTATTTGCCTAGCCCGCGCCCTATTGGCCGACGCTGACATCCTCGTTCTGGACGATGCGACCAGCGCTCTCGACGCCGCGACCGAACGGCGCGCGATCGACAATATTCGGGCGCTCCGCCGAAATGCAGCGAGGCCGCTGACAATGCTGATGGTGTCCAGCCGGCTATCCACGATTTTGTCTGCCGATCGTGTATTGGTACTGCAGGATGGTCATATCGCCGCACAAGGCACGCATGACGAACTGGTCGCAACCTCGCCCTCCTATTGCGCATTGATGGGCCTTTAAGATGAACGCACTCGCGGGCGACCGGCCCCTTTCCGATATCGAGCTGGAAGAGCAACTGGCACAAAAGGCGCTCGACCGTGGCATAGCACATCGATTGTGGCCGCTGCTTCGACCGGTACGCGCGCGGATCGCTGTGGTTACGGTAATCGAAATAGTGCAGGTGTTCGTCATCTTTGCACGGCCACTATTGATCGGAATAGTGATCGACCGTGGCCTCGGGGCAGCCGGCCAGAAGATGAACAGCACGTTGATCGGCTGGGCCTGTATCGGCCTCGCCGTTACATGGGCCGCGCGGTTCATACTTGGCGGTTTTTCCCAATATTTTGCGGGCACTGCCGCAATCACGGTGTTGAACGAAATCCGATCGCGGGTGTTTGCCCATGTCCAGATGCTGAGCGTTGGATATTTCGATCGAACAAAGGCGGGCCGGATCATTTCTCGCGCCGACCGTGACGTCGACATGCTCGAACCCTTGTTGATCCAGGGACCGCCGCAGTTGCTGTCGGCGGTACTGCGTTTGTTGATCTCGGCGGTGCTGCTATGGGCAATCGCACCGATGCTTCTGCTTGCACTCGCTGGCGTAGTTCCTGTGCTGATCCTCGCCACTATCGCGTTCAAGCGCGTCTCGCAGCAAAGTTGGGGTCGCGTGGCCGAGAACCGCAGCCGTTTCACTGCGCATTTGGTGGAAACGGTTGCCGGTGTACGGCTGATCAAGCAGGCTGGGCGTGAGCAGCAGAATCTCGATCGTTATTTGCGGCTGTTGCACGATTTCAACACATCATTGATCCGCGGCAGCGTTCGCTCGGGATGGTTTGCACCGTTTACCGGTCTCCTGACGACGGCTGGTCTGACACTGATTCTTGTTATCGGCGGACGCGGAATCGCTCTGCATACGCTCACGCTGGGCGAATTGGCGCAAAGCCTTTTCTACGTGTTCCTGTTCCTGGCGCCACTTCAGGAATTCAGCGACCTGTTCGAACGATTTGCTAATGGTTCAGCCTGTGCTCAACGCATCTTTCTGTTGCTCGACACCGAGCCGGAAATTGTAGACGCTCCCAACGCGATCGACCTTTCCCGACTACAAGGCAGGATCGAATTTCAAGACGTGAGTTTCGGCTATCACCCCCAAAAGGGCGTCATCCATAATCTTACCCTGGACATCGCAGCAGGCGAAGTTCTTGCGATCGTGGGGCCGACTGGCCATGGAAAAAGTACCCTCGTTCAGCTCCTTACACGCTTTTACGACGTCACCTCGGGCGCGGTTTTCCTCGATGGTCATGATATTCGATCGGTTTCCGAGGCGAGCCTGCGGCGCAATGTGGGAGTAGTTTTACAGGATAACGTCCTGTTCGGCGGCACCGTGTTGGATAATCTGCGTCTGGCAAAACCCAAAGCGACCGATGACGAATTGATCAACGCCGCGCGTGAGCTTGGCGCTGACGCAGTTCTAGAGACGCTGCCGCATGGTTATGGGACTTCGGTCGGCCCGTTGGGCAGCCAGCTCAGCCAGGGTCAGCGCCAGCTTGTCTGCCTTGTACGCGCATATCTCGCTGATTCGGCGGTTCTGGTACTCGACGAAGCGACCTCTGCTGTGGATGTCAGCACCGAACGCCGCATTCAGGGAGCATTGCGACGATTATGCGAGGGGCGCACTGCGGTCATAATTGCGCACAGACTAGCAACGATCCGCGACGCCGATCGAATTGCGGTCATCTGTGATGGGCGTATCGTGGAGTTAGGTTCGCATCCTGAATTGGTCGGGCAAGATGGTGTGTATGCGAGCCTTTATCGGGCTTATGACCGAGGACAACCAGATCGTGCAATGGCATCGATATGATACCCCCAGACGATGGTGTCGGTAGCGCTCGCATTCCGTGAAGTGCCGGTGATGATAAGTTTGAGGCTAATCTTGCCAGAAAGCTGGACCAGTGATCCGGAGCGCATGGCACGGACGAAGGAGCCTGCGGATCAATAGGCGCCCTGACCAAGCCGAAAATCGCGATTGAGGAGATCAACAGACCTCGACCATTTCGGAGCAGGTCGTGGACAGGGTTGCTGACATGCATTGATGACAGTGATCGCATACGCCTTCCTACAATCCCGCTGCCTCAGCACAGCGGGGCAGCAAAATTCCCGGCTGCCGTCGCAGCGATCGCGCTATTTCCACCTACAACTTTAGAATCATGCAATCTCTGGCACTCACGATATGGTCAGACTTACGGGCAAACAAAAGTCATAACTTGTTCGATGCGATGAGATTATGGAACGGCATGCGACACACAGCACCGAAAACAACCGCATGGTCGACCATAGTGCCAGGTTCACGACGATGCTTGATCACGATGCTTGCCCTGCTCGTGTCCGCTTGCGGGGCCCCTCCTCCCTTGCGGTCAATCGACTGCAGAGCAGCGCCCCATTCGCCGGTGCGGGTTTCCCATGATGGTACGACATCAAGCATCACGTTGTCGGTTTTGACATATAATATCGAAGGATTGGGCTGGCCAGCACGCGGGGGGCGGGCGGCTCAATTGCGTCAGATCGGCGAAAAGTTACGGATACTGCGCAAAACCGGCAACGGACCCGACATTGTTATGTTTCAGGAGATGTTCAGTGGCCCGGCAAAGAAGGCGGTTAGCGCAACGGGCTATCCTGCGATAGCGACCGGCCCCCGAAGAACGTCTCGCCCCGATGGCTCAACTGGCGAAGCGTTGCCAGGCCGGGCGAAGATAAAGCGTGGTGAGCTGGGTATTCATCTAACCGGCGGCGGGTTGGCAATTGCCTCGCGTTACCCGATTATCCAAACGGAAATGCGCGCTTATGGCCGCAAGTCGTGCGCTGGACTGGATTGTCTGAGCAACAAAGGGATTGTGCTCGCGCGTATCCTTATTCCTGGGCTGCCCACGCCAATCGACGTGTACAACACGCACCTGAATTCGCGGGGTGCATCCCGTGCGCCCGCGATCCGTCATCTTGCAGCCCATGATCGGCAATCGCTGGAAGCGTGGGAATTCATCGAGCGGACCCATAACGATGCCAATCCCATAGTTTTCGGCGGTGACTTCAACATGCGGAAATCGGAGGAGCGGTGGGAGAGTTTCTCACGCTATCAATCGCTCACTCTTGTGCATAAAGTCTGCACCCATAATCCGAGTTGCGATGTTCGCATGTCGTGGGACGGTGACGAGCCATGGATGGACACGCAGGATCTGCAGTTTTTCTCGAACGGCGCGTCGATATCGGTCCGACCGGTGAAGATCGAGGCCATGTTCGATGGCCAGCCGGGTCAACCAGCGTTATCCGATCATGATGGCTTAATGGTTACTTACGAGTTGAAATGGCCGAAGACCGTGTTCTAGACAGGGTGCCAATCTATTCGACTTTGGAATGGCTACAAGGAACCCAATCACGAACTTCATGCAGTGGCTGAATTCACTCGACGAACTGTTCTACGAAATCGTGTTTGTGCGTGCATCCTGCGGATAGGTTCACGAAATCGCCGACATTGCGATCGCTGTGCAACTCTCGAGTTGGAGATGATAGGTCCGGCGATCGGTCGCAATAACGAGATTAGGCTTGTCGCTGACGCACTCGGTTGCGGCAAACAAGCGATACATCGCGTCCTTCAACACTTAACTTTTCGGATTCGTATCTCTTTCGAGCAAGACGGCACCGTCACCGAGCTGGCTCAAACGATCGCTCGGGTTTCTGAGAGGGCAATCTTCCATGGAAAGACACCCACAGCCAATACATCCCTCAAGCTGGTCACGGAGTTGCACAAGACTGTGTATCCGGTCGGTTAACATGTCTCTCCACCTCGTCGAGAGGTTTCTCCAATTCCTCGCCGTGGGAGCTCGACCCGAAGGAAGCTCCATCAAGGCGGCCTTTATGATAGCCAGCGAAACGCCTGCGCGCTGAGCGACCTTGATGATGGCAACCCTGCGCAGAACATCGCGGGAATAGCGACGCTGGTTTCCTTCACTGCGCCAACCTTCGATTAGCCCTTTTGCGTCGTAAAAATGAATAGTCGAAATCGCGACGCCACTGCGGCGGGCAATCTCTCCGACCGAAAGAGCAACTCGGACATCAATCGGCATATTCACAAAAGCTCTTGACCTCAACTATGGTTTAGGTTCTATGAAGCATGTCGGCTTGTTTTTGCAAGCTCCCATTCGCGGTTGTGGATGAGATCCCCAAAATGGAGTTGACATGCATACTCGTGACGTCCCGCCTGATCGACACTTACAATTCATTCCATCGTCGGGCGCATCCGTAAACGAGGACATCCATCACACCTCAAAGACTGGCTGGGCTGCCCTGTTGTCCGGCGCGAATGGCGTGCGTTCGCTGGCGCTCGCAGGCGGTGTCGCACTCCATGCGATCAACGTCTATATTGCAACCACCATTCTGCCTTCGGTTGTTCGGGATATCGGCGGCCTCGATCTCTATGCCTGGAACACAACGGTTTTCGTCATTGCCTCCATCCTGGGTTCTGCGCTCTCTGCTAAGCTGCTTCAGCAGACGGGGCCAAGGGGTGCCTATGCGATAGCGGCAACGATGTTCGCTTTTGGCGCCCTGATCTGTGCGGTCTCGCCTTCGATGCCAATCATGTTGATCGGTCGCCTCGTTCAAGGCTTCGGAGGCGGTTTTCTCATTGCTCTCGCCTATGCGATGATCCGACTGGTGTTCGACGAAGCACTGTGGCCCCGTGCAATGGCTCTTGTTTCGGGCATGTGGGGCGTAGGAACCTTGGTTGGCCCCGCCGTCGGCGGTATATTCGCTGAACTTGGCATCTGGCGGGCCGCCTTTTGGTCGCTCGCTCCTGTCGCAATTCTGTTTGGGCTGTTGGCAGCAACTGTGCTCCCAAAGCGTGATGTTCGGGCGACTCAGCGATCATCGGTTCCCTTCGCGCAGCTTGCCTTGCTGATGGCCTCAATTCTGGCGATCTCGGCAGGCAGCACATCTTCTGACTTAACCCGAAATATTATAGGCATCGTTGCAGCAGTCGTGCTGACGGTTCTATTGATCAACGTGGAAGGTCGCGCTCGGCAGAAATTACTACCTCTTGGTTCATTCCACCCAACAACCGCGATCGCCGCTCTCTACGCGACAATGTCGCTGCTCGCTATTACGGTCACAAGCAGCGAGATTTTCGTTCCACTCTTCCTGCAAGTTTTGCATCATCAATCTCCGCTCTGGGCCGGCTTTCTGGCAGCGCTTATGGCTGCAGGCTGGACGCTCGGTTCGATCACCAGTGCGGGTGCAAGCGGGCGCAGCGTCAGTCGCATGATTACGATTGGCCCGCTCCTAGGACTTGTTGGCATGGCAGCGCTGACAGTTCTTTTGCCAAAGGCGAGCGGCGGCACTTGGCTGGCATTAACTCCGATCTGCCTCGCGCTGTTCGGCATTGGGCTGGGCGTCGGTTTGGCATGGCCGCATCTTCTTACCCGGGTGCTCAAGGTCACAATTCCAAGCGAGCAGGAATTGGCCGCTGCCTCAATAACAACCATCCAGTTATTCGCTACGGCAATGGGAGCTGCCGTCGCCGGATTAGTTGTTAATGCCGGGGGCTTGATCGATCCGGGCGGGACAGAGGGAACCACAAGTGCAGCGAGCTGGCTGTTCGGCACATTCACACTTGCGCCACTATTATGCCTTGTGAGCGCAAGACGTGTCGCCAAGGCCTGAAGCAAATTCTGGGGCCAGTCCTACCGCGGATATTTCTTTATGTGATCGTATTATTCATCACTTAATTACATCATTTTTGAGATCGAAGACAAATCTGACATTTGAAGACATCGGTCGAGTGATGCGCAGCATTGACGATTAACTGGCGTAGAAAAATTCTCTCCTTTACCCAAATTCTGATTAAACAGGCCGCTTCTGACATCATTAAAGACGTGAAGTGACAAAAACCAAGCCGATCGAAGTTTCGCTAGATAACTAACAACCAACTCCACCTGTCCTATCTGTTCTCCATTCGTTCGTGCTGAAACTACGCAAAATGCACTTCTCACTAGAATCAAATCGTTTGATTACTGGGGACGATCGTAACGATTATGATCTCGGTCGTGATTATGTCTATCGCTCGAATGTCCGGGGCGTCCGTCATGGCAGGCGGAAACGCTAATTCCACTAATCACCACGATCGCCGCTACCACTGTCAGTCGTTTGAAGCGCATGATTTGTCTCCTCGTTGATATCCAACAACGGTCTGGCCCCCGGAAACGTTCCAATATGGGATGCTGGCCAACTTGAGAGATGAGGCGCTGTTTCTATTGGTAACGTCACAAATTCCACCGGCTGGTTTCGCATCGCGTTATACGGGAATGATATCGGGACGATGCGCGCACTAAACCTTCCCGCAGAATTTCCATTGAACGCCGCGTGAGCTACTTTAGATACCCGTTTGTCGCACACGCGGCTGAAATGTCAGTCCGGCAGTTTATTGCTGAGCGATTTTGCAGCATTGCGCTTAAACGTGCTCAGATACGGAGGCCATGAAACTCTTTGTCGAGCTTTAAAGAAATTTCTATCAAGGTGGCCAAAGTTGGCACCTCGTCCGTCTTCCGCCATGCAAGCCCAGTTTCGAGTTCCGGAGATTCGTCGGCAACAAAAATATAGCGCACTCCGGTACGAGCAAGATGCTGCAACGACGCAGGAACTAACGCCATACCCAGACCGGCTGAAACCAGACTGATGATGGTTTGCATCTGAATAGCTTCCTGGCGGATAAGCGGCTGACAGCCCCTGGCTCGATAAAAACCGATCACAAGGTCATGAAAATCGGGCGATACGCGCTTGGGAAAAATGATGAGCGGCTGTGCCATCCAATCATCGCCCCGGAGCATTCCATCGACCAGTGGCAGGCGTCCGTCATCGATCCATGACTCTGGCACGGCGGCCACGAGTGGTTCCTTAACCAGCGGATGGTATTCCAGCGCTGACGGCAAAGCGGATCGTGCAGAGATCAAAATGCCTGCGTTGATCCGTCCGTCTAGCAATGCTTCGACCTGAACGTCACTTGTTGCTTCGATCAGTTCGAGTTCGACGTCAGGGAAAGACGCGGAATATCTTTGAACCAGATGCGGAAGCACGCTGTAGTCGGCCGTGCTGACGAAGGCCAATGACAGCTTTCCCGCCACACCAGTTCTAAGGCGTTCTGCCACATCAGCGAGTGCCGCAATATTGTGAACGGCGGCCCGGACGTACTCCACCCACTGACGACCAAAAGCCGTCAAAGTGACAACGCGCTTTGACCGAACAAAAAGAGGAGTCCCCAACGCCCGCTCCAGCGCCATGATCGACTGACTGAGCGGTGGCTGGGTCATGCCAAGGCGCTCCGCCGCGCGACCGAAATGGAGCGTGTCGGCAACCGCTAGAAAGTGGCGGAGTTGGCGGAAATCCATCATCTAATAAATACTTTCAACGACCTTATACTGTATAAATAAGATATTTCTCAACCTTTCTATTGGGGCGTAAAACGGTCGCCAATAACGTTTGATGTCGAGGACTGCGAAAAATGCCCCATTATCGTTCACGCACCAGCACCCATGGCCGCAACATGGCCGGCGCGCGCGGCCTATGGCGCGCCACCGGCATGACCGACGCGGATTTCGGCAAACCGATCATCGCCGTCGTCAACAGCTTCACCCAGTTCGTGCCTGGCCATGTCCACCTGAAAGACCTCGGCCAATTAGTCGCGCGCGAGATTGAGACAGCGGGCGGCGTCGCCAAAGAGTTCAACACCATCGCGGTCGATGACGGCATCGCCATGGGCCATGATGGTATGCTCTATTCGCTGCCCAGTCGCGATCTGATCGCCGACAGTGTGGAGTATATGGCCAACGCTCATTGCGCCGATGCGCTCGTCTGTATCTCCAACTGCGACAAGATCACGCCGGGTATGTTGATGGCATCAATGCGCCTCAACATCCCAACTATCTTTGTGTCAGGCGGCCCGATGGAAGCGGGCAAGGCTGATATACGTGGCAAGACGGTTGCGCTCGATCTGGTCGACGCGATGGTCGTCGCGGTGGATGACAGCTATACTGACGAAGAAGTCGCGGTCATCGAGAGGTCGGCCTGTCCAACCTGCGGGTCATGTTCTGGCATGTTTACTGCCAATTCGATGAACTGCCTGATGGAAGCGTTGGGCCTGTCACTCCCCGGCAATGGCTCTGTCCTTGCTACCCATGCCGATCGCGAGAAGCTGTTCCGCGAGGCAGGGCGCATCATCGTCGACATCACAAAGCGCTGGTACGAACAGGACGACGCCTCCGCCTTGCCCCGCAATATCGCCAGCTTCGCCGCTTTCGAAAACGCCATGAGCCTCGACATCGCCATGGGCGGATCGACCAACACGGTACTCCATCTGCTTGCCGCCGCGCATGAGGGCGAAGTACCTTTCACCATGACCGACATCGACCGTCTGTCGCGCCGTGTCCCCTGTCTGTGCAAAGTCGCGCCCGCCAAGCAGGACGTTCATATGGAGGACATCCACCGCGCGGGCGGGATTATGGCGATCCTCGGCCAACTCGATAAGGCCGGCCTCCTCGACACCTCCTTGCCGACCGTCCATTCCCCGACGCTTGGTGATGCACTCGACCACTGGGACATTAGCCGCACCCAGAGCGAGAGTGTGCGTGACTTTTACAAGGCCGCGCCGGGCGGTGTGCGCACCACGGTCGCCTTCAGTCAAAGCAACCGCTGGAAGGAACTCGACCTAGACCGCGAAGGGGGTGTGATCCGGAGCGCTGAAAATCCCTTCTTCAGGGATGGCGGCCTTGCCGTCCTGTTCGGGAACCTCGCGCCGGAAGGCTGCATCGTGAAGACGGCAGGTGTGGATGACTCCATCCTGACCTTCCAGGGCATCGCGCGCGTTTATGAAAGTCAGGACGCCGCCGTTACGGGCATCCTCGGCAACGAGGTCAAGGAAGGCGACGTCGTCGTCATCCGCTACGAGGGACCGAAGGGTGGACCGGGCATGCAGGAAATGCTCTATCCGACGAGCTATCTGAAGTCGAAAGGGCTGGGCAAAGCTTGCGCGCTCATCACCGACGGGCGTTTTTCCGGCGGCACTTCGGGCCTGTCCATCGGCCATATCTCACCGGAAGCTGCCGAGGGGGGATGATCGCAATAGTCAAAACGGGTGATTCTATAGCCATAGACATCCCCAATCGCATCATCAGGCTCGACATCGACGATGCAGAAATCGCGGCACGACATGAGGAAATGGTGGCGCGGGGCAAGAAGGCTTGGAAGCCCTTTAGCCGCAAGCGCAACGTGTCACCAGCACTTCGCGCCTATGCTGCGCTCGCAACCAACGCAGCACGCGGCGCCGTGCGCGATGTGAGTCAAATCGAGAAGGAATGATCGCTTTAGGGTCGCCACCTAATTCTCCGAAGTTACCGTGGTTGACGGCGCAGTTGCCTGCCTTGGCTTATCGCACAGCAACGATTCAATATTTGATCGCTGCAGTAAACAGCGCGGTCCGGCCAGGCGCTGGGATCACGTGGTTTTCTTCTGCACTCGCATAATATGAGTTCTGCCACGCGAGTTTATTAAAGATATTGTTGACGTTGACCCGCAACGTCAGGTGCCCATTGGCACTCCACGCCCCCATCGCATCGACAATCACATAGCTTGGCAGCACAGCTTGTTCTGCAAAATCCGAATAACGTTTACCCAGATAATTTCCTCCGACACCAAGCTCGAAATGCTCTGTGAATTCATATTCGGTCCAAAGGTTGACGGCGTTTCGCGCAGTATTCGCCAGTCTCTTGCCGACGGTCGCTTGGTTGGTGGACGCTAACGTTTTGCCGTCAAGATACGTATAGCCCGCAGTAATCTCCCATTTGTCGGTGAGGTGACCGGTAACCCCGAGTTCGACGCCATCTACCCGTTGATTGCCCGCGAGAACGAGCGCAGTCGGATGGTCGGGATCTGTAACTTGCGCATTGTCGATTTCGGTGCGGAAGAGCGCGGCGGTCGTGGCGATCCTGCCACCGAGCCAATCAGCCTTGGCGCCAAGCTCAAAGCTTTTCGCTTTGACAGGTCCAAGGTTTGCAGTCTTTGCATTGAGCGAAAGCGCTTCGGCTGATGGATCGAACGACGTGCCGTAGGAGAAATAGATGCGCTGATGTGCGCTTGGGTTGAACACGATCGAGGCGCGCGGGCTCCAGACGTTATCGACATGATCGAGTGGAACCAAGGATGCCGCCGAAACGCCAGCAACCAGTGCTTGCGGGCGATAATGTGCAGCGAAGCGATCGAAACGGACCCCTCCGGTCAGATCGAACAATTGTCCAAGGTGAACCGTGTCGATGATATAGGCTGCCTCCGAGAAGGCGGTGGTGACAGCGCGGCTCTTTCCCGGCTCGATCTGGGACATCTCATAGGGATTGGGCGCAAGTAGCGGTGTGGCGGGCGTTTCCCCGGCTGCTCCAAAAGGATTGACGTAACGAATCGTGTTGTCACGTTCCCGCCCAAATTCGGCACCCGCAATGAGTGTGTGCGAGATCGGTCCGGTGACAAAGTTCGCGGTCACGTCGGCCTGGTTGGTCAGATTGGTGCGATGTCCCGAACTCGATGGCGTGTCGCGCCCGACAAGAATCTGATCGAGTGGTGTCGTTGGTCCCGGTGCATTGCCGCCCACATAGCCGAAGTTGGGACCATTGAATCGATCGAAAAAGTGATAATCCGCATACCGCAGCGTGTTGGAAATCGAAATGGCATTGCTGAATTCGTGCCGGTAACGCCCCGTGGCAATATCGACGTTCGACTTAAAGCGATCGGTCGCCAAACCATAGTCGAAATTGCGTGAGACATTGGCGGGGCGACCATTGACGAACGGTATCCCGACGTCGGGAATATCATTCTCTTCCTGATGAAGGTATTCAATAGTCAGCGTATCCGGGCCACCAATGCCGACCGAAATTGAAGGCGCGATACCCCAGCGACGATTACGGACCAGATCACGATCCGCGACCTCGCTGTGTTCGCCCATTGCGTTGATCCGAATAGCCGCGTTGCTGCCGATCGGCTGATCGATATCGGCGGTCGCGCGCACTTCGTTGTTGGTACCGCCCACCAGCGTAGCTGCATACAGCGGGGTCAGTGTCGGGGCCTTCGAAACCTGATTGACCACACCGCCTGTCGATCCACGACCGAACAGCACAGCCGATGGTCCTTTCAAAACTTCGATGCTCTCAAGGTTAAAACTGTCGCGCGAATAAATGGCGGCATCGCGAATGCCGTCGAGAAAGAAATCGTTGAAGGCCGGAAATCCGCGCAAGTTGACAGTGTCGCCTCGCGCTCCACCTTCGCCGGCATTGAAGGTAATGCCCGGCACATTTTTCAGCGCGTCCTGCACCCGGCTTGTTGCCTGCTGCTCAAGCAGCTCATGACTGATGACAGTGATGCTTTGGGGGGCGTGGGCAATTCCTTCGGGGATTTTATCCACCGTCAGTGAGCGCACGCCGGTAACGATAATCGGGCTGGCATTGGCGTCGGTGGTATTTGCGGCGTCTTCAGCTGGCTGCTGCGCGGATGCAATCGACGGCACCAGTGCTCCACCAAGCAAGATGCCAGACATTAGAAACCGAATGCTCATATAATTTCCCTTTTTGCAGCCGCCCATCATAATCATTAGCAACGAGTCACACCGCTAATGCGAGCTAGTCGCAGCATTCGCCGGTTGAAGATAATTAAACTTTGTTCATGCTTGGCGGCGTTAAATTAAATCTGTTGTCGCTAGACATGCTCAGTATTGGCGATGGCGGGATAGAAAACGATAAAGAATCTATCGACTTACGGGCTACAACTCTGGCACACAGCAATCCTCGGACGGCCATACTCGTTGATTGCCTGGCAATGCGGGCATCAAATTATTCCTGGCCAATCAAGATCCTGTGATAGCCGCAGACTCATTCCATCGTCGCGGGTTGTTGAACGACATCGCGAGCCCACAACACGAGAAAGATAATTTGGACAGCCGCAGCGCGACAGCAGCGCATTGGATGCAAACAGACGCGCCGAATAGGCCGCTTCGCCGGCCCCCACTTATATAACGACAACTCCGCGACCTCTCGAAATCTCTTAAAACTGACCCTAAAACTCATAGTCGATCGTACCTATCTTCTTCTTACAGGGGCTCTTGCCCGAGGACGTCCGATGAAGAAGTTGAACAGTATTTTCGCAGCGATTTGCACAGTCGCACTGATGAGCGCAGTACCCGCCGCCGCACAGCGTGGCGGAGGAGGCTCGCATGGCGGTGGTGGGTTTCACGGCAGCGGCGGTAATGGTGGATATCACGGAAGCGCTGGCCGTGGCGCTGGAGCACACGGTGCCTATCGTGGCGGTAACGGCTATCGCGTCGCACAAGGCGGTCATGGATATCGCGGAGGCTACGGCTACCGCGGGAGCTATGGCAGAGGATATTATGGCGGCTACGGCGGTTTCTATGGCTACCCACTCGGGTATGCTTTTGGCGACGACGGCTACTATGGGTATGGGTACGACGACAATTATTATGACTCAATCGACGATTGCGGATTGATCTGGAACCCGAACATTCGCGATTATGTGCAATCGTGCGACTGAGCGATTTAAGGATGAATGCTGATCGGCGCGATTGCGCTAATCATCGTGAAGCTGCGCAGCGCAACGAAGTGCGATGTTGACAAGCTATTACCAATGGTATGAATTCTGGGAAGCATCGCACAAGTGAATAACGTTACAAAAGCCAGGCGTGGTGTACGTTTACGCATTGAAGCCAGCAACTGTCTGACGATTGCCGTACGTGAGGAGACGGCAGACATCGCCGCCCAACTGATCGACGAAGCTGCGCGTCTCATGCGCAGATCAACTGAGCTTGTGCAGCCAGAGACCTTGATCTTCCCGGATTGCACGGACACCTAGAGTTAGCCAGTCACAACTCCTTGGCCTGTTCGATTGTGAAATACCCGAGAGCTGGAGTGCATGCGATGCTGGTTTAGTATCCTTCGATGTGTCCGAACAAGATGACCTCAGCTTGGCTTGGTCAGCAGCATTGATAGACCAGTTGGACTTTCAGCGCGTGGAAGAAGCTTTCTATTGGGGCGTTGTTGCAACAGTTGCCGGTTCGGCTCATCGATGGACGCCCAGGACCGTCTCGGTGAGATTGAGATCAATTTCCCGAAGGGATCCAGAACCTGGGCGCTTTGCGCGGTTTCGTGATGGCCTGATACGACGCATTTCGTGCTGAGGATTGATATGGTGAACTGGCCCCTGCCCCATAGCTGGCGGAGCAGCCGGATTCACTTTGCCCAACGGGCATTTGCGGACTGGTGCGTATTCTCTTCACACTGGTCGCCGAGAGGTATATTATTCAAATGTCATAGTTGGAGGATGCCCGATGCAGGCGACCGTCTCGACCCCACTTTTCTCTGCTCCCCGCACAACGGTTCGCAGGATCAGTCAGGATGACATTCGATGGGCGCTGGCCCAGGGCTGGAACGATTTTCGCCAGAAACGCGGTGACTTGATCTTCCTGGCTTTGCTCTATCCTCTGATGGGGATTTTAGCCGCTGTTCTTGCGTTCAACGATGCGGCCTTACCGCTGTTCTTCCCCCTTGTCGCAGGTCTGTCGATCCTTGGGCCCGCAGTTGCTTCAGGCTTTTACGAACTCGCCCGGCGCCGGGAAGACGGTCTCGACTCCAGCTGGAAGCATTTTTTCGATCCACTAAAGGGGCCGAACCGACACTCACTCCTGTTTTTAACTGCGGGTCTTGGTATTCTGTTCCTGCTTTGGCTGGCTTTTGCATGGGGTATCTACGCGGCGACGCTCGGTCCTGCTTACCCCGTAGGAATCAAGGCGTTCGTTACAAAGCTGTTCACGACGTCCGAGGGCTGGACAATGATTGTCCTGGGCAATCTTACCGGGCTGCTCTTCGCAATAGTGACATTGGTATGCACACTGGTGTCGTTACCAATGGTGATCGACCGTCCGGTTGACGCCGGAACCGCGATAGAGACATCGATTCGCGCCGTTCGTGCCAATCCGTGGGCGACCACCACATGGGGGCTGCGCGTCGCAGGTCTGTTGGTACTTGGCTGTATCCCGGCATTTATTGGACTTGCCATCGTGTTACCGGTTCTAGGTTACGCAACGTGGCATCTTTATACTCGTCTGGTGGAGCGCGCTGCCCGCTAGTCGCCCATGTATTTAGGTGGCGTCAAAATGGAACAGCCTGGTTCCCCTTTGTCATTGTTGCTGCGGAGCAGCGGAGCGGCCGGTATTCGACCACCCGCCACCCAGCGCCAGAAAGATCGCGATCTGATCGCGATTGATGTCGGTCTGCGCCACCGTCACCGCCTGTTCCGCGATGACGAAACTTCTCTGTGCGTCAAGAACGGCCAGTCCTCCAACTTTGCCCCCACGTTGTAGCGCACTCGTTCGCTTCGCCACTTTCGATGCATTTTCACGCGTCGCCTTCAAATCTTCAAGGACTGCGAGATCGGCCGCATAATTGTTCAAGGCGCTTTCGACTTCGCGCAAAGCTGTCAGCACGACACCGTCGAAGGTCGCAAGGTTGGCGCGTGTCTGGGCCTCCGCCTGCGCAATACGTGCCCGGACCGTGCTGCGCTGGAGATTCCAGCTGATCATCGGTCCCAGTCCAAATCTATTGGTCAACGGCGACAGCAGGTCTGCCGCCGCGCCGGTTGAGCCAGCAGAAAAGCCCAGTTTTATATTAGGGTAAAGTGCCGCAGCCGCCACGCCGATCCGCGCCGTTGCGGCGGCCAATCGACGTTCGGCGGCACGAACATCGGGTCGGCGCCTGAGCAGCGCCTGACCATCGCCGACAGGTAATAGGTGGCGGAGTGCAAGCTGTGTTTTGCAACTCAGTAAGTTGTGATCATATTCGGCGGGTGGAAGCCCCATCAACGTTGCGATGCGAAAACCGGCATTCCGCTGGCCCGCTTCCATCCGTGGCAAGTGCGACAGCGTGCTGTTCAGTAATCCCTGTTGTCGATCCTGTTCGAACGCTGGCGCTCGATCGTGAGCGATCGCCAGACGCGTGAAACGGAGGTTTTCTTCCAGCAGGACCACCAATTGACGGAGATCAGCGATCTCATGCCCGGCATTGCAGACATCGGCATAGGCTTGCGCCATTTGAGCGGCGACATTTACTCGAACCAGATCCCGCGCCGCCACGGCGGCTTCATTATCTGCCCTCGAAGCCTCGATACCGCGCCGGATTCGACCGAATAGGTCGAGATCATAGCTGACCGACACCCCACCGTTATAGATCTGATGCTCTGGCGGCGGCACATGTTGCATGACAGCTTCGGCCGATGATTGCGCAAAGCTTGTTTCGAAACTTGCAGTTCCACCAATCTGACGACCCGTTCTTGCTTCGGCAAGCAGTACGTCACTGCGCTGGAGGTTAGCCTCCGCAACGCGCAGGTCGGTATTTGCATGGAGCGCTTGCGTAATGAGTTCGATCAACACGGGATCGTCGAACAGCTTCCACCACTGATCCGGCAGCGCCTCATCGGTGGTGGTAGGTCCGGCCGACACAAACGGCCCGTGCGCACTTGGCGTATTAACAACGGCCTGATCGGGCAAATGATAATCGGGACCGACCGTCGCGCAGGCGGAAAGCACCAGACAACCGAGGCCAGCCAAAAAACTGTGCCGATTCACCAAGGTAAACTCCGGCGCACCGCCACATCACCCTTTCGCGGGTGAACGATCACGGTCGCAGTTTGCCCTGGAATGAGACGCACCCCGGTCGGCACCTTGTCGATCCTGATCCGTACCGGAATACGCTGCGCCAGTCTGACCCAGGTGAAAGATGGATTCACATTGGCAAGCCCTGCATCGCCGCCAGCGCGCTCGCGGTCTTCGACACCCGCTGCGATGCTGTCGACGTGGCCGCGGATTTCGTCGGCGACACCCATCAGATAGACGCTGGCGGGATCACCAACGTGGATGGCGGGAAGTTTCGTTTCTTCAAAATACCCCTCCACGCGCAGCGAACGGTTATAAACAAGTGCAACAACAGGCTTGCCCGCGTTCAGATAGATTCCCGGCTGCAAGGTCATGTTGGAAACGGTACCATCAACCGGCGCGCGGAGGTAAGTCCGTTCCAGATTGAGTTGCGCCAGATTGCGAGCGGCGACCGCCTGAGCAAGTGTGGTCCGTAAACCGTCAACCCGCGCCCGCCCCTGCTCGATAACCTCACCAGCCAAAAGCTCAGGCATCGATCTGTTACGCCGGTCTTCACGAGCAACCTGAGCCAGAGACACGCGTTGTGTGGCCAAATTGGCTTCGGCCTGATCGAGCGCAAGCTGATAACGCGGACGATCGATAACCAGCAGAATCTGTCCCTTGTGGACCGCTTCGTCGTCATGAATGCGGACCTCGGTGATAAGGCCGCTGACGTCGGCAGCGACAGGCACGAGGTCCGCCCGCACTTTGCCGTCCCGTGTCAAAGGTTCAACCTGATAACGTATCCACAATGCGTAAATGGCCCCTAACACGACGCAGATTACAAGCGTGGTCACGACGGTACGAAGAAGAGAATTACGGTTGAGCATTTCAGGACACCAGCGCGCGTGAAAGGAAATTGTCGGCCAACACCGTCAAACCCCACCAGAGCGCCACGAACAGCGCGAGTTCCAGAACGCCCGGATGCCAGAGGAGGTGATAAAGAGGGAGGCGCTGGAGCAAATTGCGCAGCAGATAGGCCAATATGCCGGCAATGACCGCCCAGACCAGAGCGGCAGGCATATAGACACCGAACAGGTGCAGTTCCTCGATCATTGCGCGGGTGTCCTTTGGAAAGGGGAAGCTGCCGGGAACAGATTGCAGCGCATCCCGACAAGAGCGAGGAGCGCCTGATGACGTGGCCCCAACTGCGCATTTGCAAGCATCCCCTCAATCGCGGCGTCAATCGCATGGAGCAGAGTAGCGGGCGGCGGCACCGCATCGCTTGCCCGGCGACGATCGCGAAACAGAACCGAAACTTCGGCAAGCACGACACCCAAAGTGCGGCGCACATCATGCGGCACTGCTGCCAGAGCGCGACGGATTGGAATAATATTCCGACCAATGCGAATGTCGGCGAGGCCGTCGGCGGCGTGAAGCGCATCTCCCAAAGAGGCGACGGCCATTCGAGCCGCGACCAGTCCCAGTCTATCAATGCCCTTCCCCGTCCATTGGGCGGGCCGAAAGGGCCTGCGGATGTTTGCCAATTGTTCAAGATCGACCCAGTTATCGCGAACGATCCGTCGTGCGGTCCACAGTACATTGGCCGAACGGAATAACTTGGTGACCGCCAGCGTGGTTACGATGCCGCCGACCTGCGCAAGACCGGTATTCATGAACACGGCAAAGTCAGCCTGAAAACGATCGAGGAAACCCATGCCGACGATGAAACAGGAAAACATCGGCAGGGCGCGTGCCGATCGAGCGGGGTCGGCCTGAATATACCCCATCCACAGCAATGCTGGTGCCAGCGTGACGATCAGCATCCCATAGCCATCGACGCGCGGCAAAATGATGAAGAGGTATAGGGCTGCAAGCGGAAAGGTGATCAGCGTTGAGCCGAGATAGCGGCCGATCACCGGTGCCGGGTCGTCCTGCACAGCAAACGAACAGGTGATGAGCGCAGCGAAGGCGGCGGTCGCGGACCCGTTCGGCCACGCAAGCAAAATCCAAACCGCGCAGTAAAGCGTGATCGCTGTTGCCGTCGCCAGACCTGCAAGCGCCGCGACACCATGATCACGGGCCAGAGGATAGCTTTCAATCTGGGTTATGAGAGCGCTGTCGTCACCATCGTCAATGGGAACACCGATCTGCTGCACAAGGAGTCGGCTTTCGTAGTGCGCCTCGGCAAATTCCGCCATACGCTCGCAAACGCTAATGGCCAGTATAGCTTGCCAGTCGGGCGCCTGTTCATAACGCGACGCCAACAGGCGACAGCGCTCGACCAGTTCTCGCTCTATTTCAGCAGGTGCCTCTATGCCGCCTACCAGCCAATCAACGACATCATCGACAAGCGTGCTTAGCTCAACGTCGAGGGGGGCGAGCGCGCGAAGAAGATCAAGTCTGTTGGCCGTAGCAGAAGCCAGTGGAAGAATGGTCGCCAGCCGCTCTTGCAAACTCAAAACCAGTCGCCGGGTCGCGGGTGCCGATCGTTGGTCGAAAGGTAAATGAATCGCGATCATGCCAAGTTCCGTCACATCGGTCGCGAGTGTTCGCTGGTGTTCGTATTCCAGCGTGGTGTGCCGACTTCCAAGGGCTTCGGCCGTCCAGCGCGAAGCATGAACGAGAAACGCTTCAGCCCGCGCACGAATGACAGGCGTCACGCTCCACGGTTGTAGGAGCGCATGGGCGATAGAAACGCAGACGATCGCAACCGTCATTTCTTCGACCCGCGATATGGTCGTCGTAAAAATGTTTCCGGGATCGTCGAGATAGGGAAAGCTGATTACCGCCGAACTGAACGCCGCCATTTGAAAACAAAACGCTCGGGGTGTTCGGTCTAGAACCGCAAGGTAGATACAAAACCCTGTCCAGGCCGCGAAGCACAGAATGAGCAATTCGGGCGAGTTTTGAAGATTCGGGACCAGCGCAATCGTAACTGCTGCACCGGTCAGAATTCCGCCAAGACGGTAAAATATCTTGGGTCGGAAAGCTCCCGCCATGGGTTGAGCTGTTACGTAAACTGTTAGCAGCGCCCACCAGGGCCTTGGCAAGCTCGCTGAGAAAGTGATCAGAAGTGTCGCTGCTGCAGCAACGAAGCTGCTCAATGAAAACAGAAATTTCTGGGGATCAATTGCCAGCAGTTGCTGCGATGAACGCACTGGACGTAATGAAGTTGGCAATGATGCAATCGAGTCGGATGAGAACGGTCCGGCAATCCGGCGCTTATTTGGGTGAACAAGAACCCGGCCCATGCCTCAGTAACGCGTTACGCCAAAGTTCAAAATATTGATGGTCAACCGCAATAGTATTGATTTTAGATCATCCGAGCTGTTCTAAAAGCTCGGCAAGCAGTGGCTTGAGCCGAAGGACCTCTTCGCGGTGCGTTTCGGACAGGCTAGCAAGCAGCGCTTCGGCTTTGTCGGTAAGTCGCAGAACTGAACGCCGACGGTCGCTGCTTGTCTCCTGCCGCGTGACGAGTTCAAGCGTTTCCAGCCTGTCGATCAGCCCGGTGGCGCTATGGGGCTTCATAATGAGCCTTTGCGCAATATAGCCCACCGTGACCTCTCCGGGCGACGTCGCCCGGATCACCAGCAGCGCCTGATGCTGTTGCGGTGTAAGGCCGACTTCATTGGCTTTTGCCTCACTGAAAGCCTGAAAGCGCCGCAGCGTATGGCGAAAGTCAGCCAGCACGACATAATCCTGGTCCGTTAAGCCATCGCTTTTCGTCATCGTTCGTCATCTCGCTGTTGAATAATATCGTGTTGCGACATAATTGAGGTCGCTCTCCAAGATTAAAGGCGATTTATGAAGTTTGCAGCGGTACGCATAACAGAAAGTCATCGACTGGCCGACCATAGTGCGAACTGGCGTATGCTCATGCTGGCCGCGATGGCCGTCGTCGTCGGAACCGGCGGCGCGATCGGTGCGTGGGCTCTGCTTCGCCTGATTGCCATTGCCACCAATTTGTTCTGGTTCGGACGGCTTTCGGCCCAACCCGCCGCAATTACCGACACGCCTCTCGGACTCTGGATTGTCGCCATTCCGGTGATTGGCAGTCTGATCGTTGGCCTGATGGCACGCTATGGTTCGGACAAGATCCGCGGCCACGGCATTCCTGAAGCGATTGAAACGATTCTGTTCGGCGAAAGCCGGCTATCGTTGAAGGTTGCGCTGCTCAAACCCCTATCGTCGGCCGTGTCGATCGGCAGTGGAGGGCCGTTCGGAGCAGAAGGGCCGATCATCATGACAGGTGGTGCAATCGGCTCGCTGTTTGCGCAATGCTTCCACCTGAGCGCCGCAGAGCGTAAAACATTGCTCGTTGCAGGGGCCGCCGCCGGTATGACCGCAGTTTTTGGTACCCCGATGGCCGCTATCCTGCTCGCGATCGAGGTACTGCTCTTTGAATGGAAACCGCGCAGTTTCGTGCCGGTGGTCGTGGGTGTGATCGTTGCTTTCGCATGGCGGCCCTGGATGATCGGCGGCGGTGCGATGTTTCCCTTCATTGCCCTTACACCCTCAGGACTATGGCCTATTGCAACCGCCGCCGGTGTCGGCATTCTCGTCGGTCTCGAGGCTACATTACTCTCGACGTCTTTATACCGCGTCGAAGACCTGTTTCATCGGTTACCCATCCACTGGATGTGGTGGCCAGCGCTTGGTGGCATCGTGGTCGGCATCGGCGGATTGATCGATGCGCATGTGCTAGGCGCAGGCTATCCGAGCATTCAGGCGCTGCTCGACGGATCGCTGGCAATGCGGGTCGTGCTGGCGCTCCTCATGGTTAAGGGAGTTATCTGGCTCGTGGCGCTGGGCTCAGGAACGTCAGGGGGCGTGCTTGCCCCCCTGCTTATACTCGGCGGGGCCGCAGGTAGTTTGCTCGGGCATTTCTTGCCCGGTGGCTCGGGCTTCTGGGCTATGATCGGCATGGCTGGTATAATGAGCGGCGCGATGCGCGCACCGATCACAGGCGCACTTTTCGCTGTCGAACTGACGGGCCATTTCGATGCGCTGCCGCTCGCCATCACGGCTGCCGCGTCCGCATATGCCGTCAGTGTGCTCCTGATGCGCCGCTCTATTCTGACCGAAAAGATCGCCCGACGCGGGCGTCATATTCTTCAGGAATATAGTGTCGATCTTCTCGATCTGGTTCAGGCGGATCAGTTGATGACGCACAATCCGGCAACGCTGCCGGGCAAGATGTCGCTCCGTGATGCTGCTGACTTTTTTGCTGAAGGTGCCAAACATCGCAGCTATCCTGTCGTGAATGACGGTGGCGTTCTGCTTGGCCTCGTCTCTCGAACCGACGCGTTACGCTGGCAAGTCGGCGATATCATGATTGAAACCAGTCTGGCTGAGACGCTTTCCGATGCATCGCTGCTGGTCGCCTATCCCGAAACGCCCATTGGCGCAGTCGCCGACCTCATGGTGGATTCAGGGATTGGCCGGATTCCGATTGTCGAACCGGGCAGCCACCGCGTTCTTGGCATCCTCTCGCGACAGGATCTGTTGAAAGCGCGCAGCGCCCACCGACAGTCCGAAACCGGGCGCTCCGGCTTCATAAAACGATCGAGGTCCAGCGCAACTGCGTGATGTCGGATTTGGCACCCATTCGCCTTGCTAATGCCATAACGAAAATGGATATAATCGCACTTGAAAAGAAAAAGAGTGATAGATGGATATTAGCGTCGCTCGCACGTTCCTGGAGGTCGTTAAGACGGGTACTTTCGTCAATGCGGCCGCCAATTTGAATCTGACACAAACTGCGGTCAGTGCACGTATCCGCGTCCTTGAAGAGCAACTTGGCCGCCCTGTTTTCATTCGCAACAAATCCGGGGCGAAGCTGACGCCCGCCGGCGAACAGTTCCTGAGGTTCGCAACAACGCTCGTGCAGGTGTGGGAACGCGCACGCCGTTCGGTCGCGCTTCCGCCGGGCCGCGAGACTGTCGTAACCATCGGCGCAGAACTCAGTCTCTGGAGTCCGTTGCTCCGCCACTGGTTGCTGTGGATGGGACGCGAATGTCCGGAATTGGCGGTTAGTACGCAAATCGACAACTCCGACCGGCTAATGGAGCGAGTGCAGGACGGTTCGCTCGATGTGGCGATCCTCTATGCTGCGCCTCGGCGACCCGGCGTCATTGCCGAATTGCTGTTCGAAGAAAAACTGGTGCTGGTCCGCACGACCTCCAAAGACCGCGTGCTTGGGCCCGAACATCATGTGCGCATCGATTGGGGCGAGGAATTCTCTGCAAGCTATCAGGCGGCCTTTCCCGATCACCCGAACGCCGTCGTTGCAATCAGTTACGGCCCGCTGGCATTGGATTATATCCTCGCAACCGGAGGCTCAGGGTATTTTCGCAAAGGGTTTGTACGCTCTTATCTCGAAGAGGGCAGACTCGTTCTGGTGCCGGATAGCCCGGAATTTTCTTACTCTGCCTACGCCGTACACTCCACGAAAGCGGATGAGGGGTGATGGGTCGTATCCGCACCGGCTTACGTGCGGCGGCGGCGATATCGGCGTGAGCAACGCCCCCGCCTCCCTATGGGACGCGTTACTGGGGATGGCGTTGATGGGCTATGCGAGCTCTGACGAGATCCAAGCGCTTAATGAATTACCGGAAGCCGAGCGCGCGGGCACTTGTCTTAAACTCTGCGGAAACGCCACGACCACAGGCCACATCGTCGCATCGATGATTGGCAGCGTTTCACGATTACACCGCTCCCCGGGTCTGAACATCTTCCGCCAAAAGCGAAATATCTGAACAATCAAAGCTGCTGGGATCACGAGCATTCCCACGAGTAAAAGCCTGCCAGGTTCGCCAAAAAAACCGCTCGCGCCGATGTTCTTTATCCCCACCGAGAAAACCACCGTAAAAATTACAGACGCAGCCATCCGGAAAGCGAAAGCGCTTGATCGATTAAGTTCATGCGGCCTTTTGAAACTCGTTGAGTTGCTCGTACTCATTTGCTGTGCACTCCTGACTGATAATCATCTGCCTATAAGTCTCGCCAACCAAACGAATGTTTTTGATCGCTTTATGCAAAATTCTTGCGCTCAATCTCTGGAAAATCCTGGCCGCGTCGCGCATCCGCAAACAGAGTTTGCAGCCGAGCTAAAGCCAGCCCGCTATTCGCCGCCCGGAACAATCCCCGTTCAACGGACACGCCCAGAACTTGACGGCAGGCAGAACTTGGAGAAGCTTTCAAAAAGCTGGAGGCTCAATGACGTGACCTGAAATGCTCACATCTACGCAATGGATCGAACCACTTTTCTGCAAACTTATTGCGCCTGAACAGCAAAAAGATTCTGTTGCGCACGCCGGTAGTTGGGAGAACGTTGGGATTCAAAATGGAAACTCATCAGCCTCTCGATTGTTGGAGAAATAACATGAAAATTTCGGAAATCATGACTCGAGCTGTCGTCACTGCGCGTCCCGGAGACACGATACAGAATATCGCGCGGACAATGGCGGATCGAGATGTCGGCTGCCTTCCCGTCACCGATGGCGACACCCTGGTCGGAATGGTCACTGATCGCGACATAGTGATGCGTGTCGTTGTAAGCGGACGGAGCTCATTATGCGCTGTCCGAGATGTCATGACAGCGCCGGCGAAATCCTGTCTCGCAGAGGACAGCGTTGAAAGCGTCGTTCGATGGATGGGTAAACAACAGGTACGCCGCGTTCCGATTGTCGATGTTTCGGGCAAGCTTGTCGGCCTCGTGTCACTTGCAGATGCGGCAAGGCACGCCGAGGCTGCATCGACAGGCTCAGCTTTGGAAAAGATCGTTCGTCCCGGAGGAGATCATAATCAACATGCTTTTCATCGAACGACTTTCGCCAACTGAAAGAGAGTCTTCGTTGCCGGTGCCAATTGAGCCGTAAAAACGATCAGGTTGATCTATAATAACCTTGAAAAATATCGTAACACGACTTATCTATTAGAATGGCTAAGCGGCCGCTCCGGCCTTACCGGAACCATTAGTTTCGCACGACCCGAAAGGTAGTTTGTGATGCAACTGATAATTGTTATGATTCAGGCACTTGGTGATGTTATTGGAGGTGCTATCATAGCCATCGCAATGGCTTGGTTTTCTTGGAATCTCTTCAAAATCATTCACTATCCGGAATTAGGGCCGGTCGCTGGTTTTTTCATTGTAACAGCCAGTCTCGTAACGACGCATCATGGGAGTCGTATGCTACCGATAATTTTCATCTTCAGCTTGATTTCGATGTTCTGCGGATGGTCGGAAGCTGCCGCATGGCGAGCCCGGCGAGATGAGCGTAAAGGACAACGTAAAGGTTCGAACTTGGCGGGCGTGCAGCGATTTTGGTGAGTTATGTTGGGAGCATGGAGCAATCAAACCCGTCCATTAAGCCTATCGATTGCGGCGTCCCTTGCTTATGTCTCGGCGATCGAAATTTCCGTGGCGCAGCGCCGCTGTGACTTCACCCAGGATTGAAAGCTGTTGTTACGGCTAGACCATATCCTCGCCCTGTGGGGGAGTATGGCGCGAGGCGGCACCGCGCAGAGCATGAAAGTAGAAATTTCGCACTCCATTGATGCATCGGAACCCAACGCGAGTGGATTCTACGAATATCATTACGAATATGATATGTTCGAATTCACGGATGGGATCACGATATTCTGGGTGCGTTCCTATAATGACAAACCTGAAAAGGCCGCTTTGATGGCGCGAGATAAGCGTGGAAAACGCGGCCTCCTGACAAAGCGTGATCTCCGCCATCCGCTACTCCTTGAAGCCGTTGCCTACCTTCGCGCAGCTGGCAAATCCGAACTCGTTTGGCTCGACAGGAAGAGCCAGTCATATTTGCCTTTCATCTCGCCCATTCCGCGTTGACTTTACGCCCTCCGAATGATTCACCCGGTTGATGTCCATCCTGTCAGCCATTTTGTACTTCCTCGCTCAACATCCCTTTTGGGCATGGCCGGTGCTCATTGCCGTAGGTGTACTGCTTGGCCATGCGATGGCGAAATGGCGCGGTCGTGAGATATGGTATCTTCTGATTCTGCCATTCTTTCTGTGCGGTCCGGTCAATATCTTCACCGCGCACATCTCCAATGCGCTGTTTCTCAATGCGTTCGGCGTGAACGGGACCGCCGTCATCACCCATTCCGAGGAAACCAGCTCTACCCTAAACGACCAGAATATCTGGGCTTATGATGCGGTGCTGAAAACATCCGATGGTAAAGACGTACTGACACAGTTCGATAGCATGTCCGCCAGCATTTATCCCATCCGTAACGAGATATTGATCCCGCCGGACGGCCAGCCTTTCGCCGTCAAATATATTCCGGGGTTCGCCCGCAACTTTGTGATTCTAAGTGATCAGTCACCCTATGGGAAAAAATATCTGATCAGTCAGGATCGAGCGCCCGTCGATAAAGCGGCCGCGCAATTTGCAGTCAGCCCAAACAACAAGGCTTTCATCGCAGAATACCGGGATGCCTTGAGGACATTTCTTGCCAATCACAGTCATAATGCCGATCCCGACCTCGTCGCGGACTATCATGCAAAACTGGCGGGATTGCCACCGCACAACGCAAATACTCAGATGAGTGTACCCGTCATGCCAAAGTGATACCGGGCACAAGGATGAAGGGAGGAAGCCGCCCTCGCTCGTTATCCTGCTTGTCTAAGGCCACCTCACCAAGCTTGGAACGCCCCACCCGCCCATCATGTTCGCCGGATGCCCCTGTGTACGCCGTCTTCTCCTCCTTACTCGTGGGTCAACACAGGACAGGAAAATTCGCATTCTAACCACGAATTGAGAAAATGGAGGGACGTCAGAGTGACGCAGCGAGATCCGATGCTGCTCGCGCCGTAGCCACGGCATAACGGAAGACGCGACTTGCGAACGCGCGCGTCATTTTTGCCGTCTGATCACGCCGGAGAGCATTGCCCGACAAGTTCATCGAGCGCCGCCTTCATCAAAAGCGCGTCGAATTCCGCGATCGTGGAATCGCTTTCGCCTCGAACGTTGAGCAATAGCAGTTCTTCGCCAGCGCTAGAGGCGACGATCTTGGCAGCAGGCAGCGGTGCCATTGCCGTTCGCCTGTCAGGACTATCGACTATTTTCCAAGGTTCTGCCGCCCCCATCGCTGCGTCCATACCGTTGCTGTTGCCCACCCCGATGTTCAGAAAGGGAGCTTCGATCCGAGTGGGCCAGCGGAGCCGGAAACTTACGCTTCCCCTGTCACATGAAAGCGACACGATTGCCCGTTCATTGCCCAAAACGACATTCTTGCTTGGCTGATCTAAGCTCTCAACCGCAGCAGATGTCTGAAGCGTTCCTGCTGCAACCGCAAAGAACAGGTTTGGAAGGATCATAGTTATTTATTCCCGAGTAAATTCAGCTCCATCACCCGGTCGCAGCTAGAGAAGAACTTGGCGAGGGTTCCCATAATAGCCTCATCACGGGGGTCAATGCCAATTCAATACGATATCATTTCAAGGCTTGCCTATGCCGGAGATAATCTGGGACTGGTGAATACGATCGTTGCGATTCGGCTGATTATCGCCGCCGCCATGTGGATATATAGGGAGTGAAAGATGCAAGGACGATGGATAGTCCAAGGCATGGTCGCGGTTGTTTTACTGACTGTGGCCCCGGTTGGCGCGGTGCCACTGAATCGCAACACCCTGACTGTCGCTACCCAAGCGCCATATTTTCCCGTGGTTTGCGAACCGCGCCACCTCTCCAAGAGCTTCGTGACATTCAGCGGAATCCATTCGGCCAAACGAGGGGAATTGATCGTTCCACCGCATGACTACGCGACAGGGCTGCAACCACCTGACACGCGGGAGGGGGGCAGCGACAGGATATACGATATCGCGTTTCTCGATGTAGATCGAGACGGCATAATTCTGGAAGTTCGTGGATACAGCGGCGACGATCTAACAAATCCCAAGATAAGTCGAATTGCCTCGTTTGCGGTTGGCGCGAACATGATCCAGCTTCGTCATATTGTGATCACCATCAAGGCAACTAGCGCGCTCGGCATCACTTACTCCGTCGGCGTCGTGCCAGCTATGGCAAGAGTTGCTACCCAAGACATCTCGCATGGAACGGAGGTCATTGACGCAAATTATTGTCGACGCGACGGATTGGATATTGTCGTGCCGATTTCCACGCGATGAGCCTCTTCAAATTCAGTAGAAAGTGGATGCGAGGAAGGTTCGGGTCTTATGTAGGGCTGGTGACGACGCTAGCGCTTGCGCCATTCCCGGCGATGGCGTCGGAATGGTGGTATGTGAACAGTGGTCCCGGCCGCGTTGTATTCGTTGATGCGCAGTCTATCGAACGCAACAAGGACAGCGTCAGCTATTGGACGATGCACGTCATTAGGCCGGCCGAGCCGGAAGTCATGACCAAATCGCATATGCGTGCCGAGTGCGGGAAGCGCCGGATCAGACTGCTCGAGATACTGCGATTTGACGAACGAGGTCGAGAGATCGGCGATGCGCACGCCCGTCTGAGATCGATGCAAATGGTCGCGCCGGATACGTTAGGCGACGTCGAGTTTCGCTTCGCATGTGGCGACCAAGCACACCGCGTCACCAACGACCTGTTTCCGCTCGCGATTGATGAAGTCGCGTTTGCCGAGGCATTGATTGCGCGCGGCAACAAACCCACCGATGCGCATGACTTGCATGAGGCGATGACCGGACGAGAAGTGGGTAATGTATTACCGCAAAAGCCGGACACAAAAACAAAAAATGTTTCCCAACAAACAGACCCGCAGTTGCCGGACATGACCCAAGGTCCGCTAAATGCCAGGCCCGAAGAAAATGCCATAGAGATCGCACAACTCAAGAAAGCCTGCGCTACGGAAACTGTCGGGTCTTGCGCGGAGTTGGGCACAAGGTTCGCCAATGGTCAGGGCGTCACGAAAGATGTCGCGCAGGCTGCTGTCTTCTTAGACAAGGCATGTACCGGTGGCGACCCCGACAGTTGTACGTTGCTGGGCATCGCCTATTACAACGGCAACGGTGTGGCACAGGACGCCAACCGCGCCACCGCCGCTTTCGCCCGGGCTTGCGAAATCGGTGGTGCTGCCGACTGTGGCAATTTCGGCCTGGCACTTGTAAATGGGAGCGGGGTCACAAAAGATGCCCAGCGCGCCTTTACCTATTTTGACAGAGCTTGCGACAACGGCAATGCGGCGAGTTGTTCGAGCTTGGGTGCTGCCTATTCGATGGGCGTTGGCATCAAAGCGGATGCAAGGCGAGCGATGCGCCTGTTCAAAAAGTCGTGCGACGGCGACGATGCCGGGGGATGCTATAACCTTGGCGTGGTGTACGATCAGGGCCTGGGGGTAAGGAAAGATCCGGCGCGGGCAGCATCACTTTACGTGGGAGCTTGCGATCAAGACGACGGCGCGGCATGTGGCAATCTTGGAACGCTTGTCCAGAATGGCCGCGGTATCGACAAGGATGCGGTCCGTGCCGCCGTCTTGTTCCGCAAATCTTGCGATCTGAAAGATGCTGATGGATGTCTTAATCTTGGTCTCGCGTATCAGGCAGGTTCGGGCGTGGTCCGCGATAAGGAACGAGCCAGAATCTACTTCAGACGCTCTTTGTCGATCGAACCGGATAAGGCTGGTGCCCGTCGGGCTCTTGCAGAGTTGAGACCAGATTGAATCGTGCAATGTGGTAAAAGTCTCGACCTAGCGAACAGCGATTTCTCCAAGTCGATCGAGCCAAGCTGGAGCAGTTTGCCGGAAGTGCTTAAGGCCTTGCAGAAAGAGAATAACGCCGCTTGGTGGGCCCATTTGACAAATAGCGACGCTCGCTGATGAATGGCAGCTTCTTTGTCGATCCATCGCTAAGCAAACTGGCAACTTTCGGCCATTCACAGTCACAGACTCTCTGTGGCCCACGCTTAGAACCAGCCACGCCACTTGAACCAGCCCAACGGTAGGATTGCGCTCAGCGCGATCACCGCGAGCCCATAGGGATAACCAAGGGCCCAGTTATATTCGGGCATATTCTTGAAGTTCATGCCGTAAATACCCGCGATCAAGGTAGGGGGAATGCCGACGATCGAGACAATGGTTAGGACTTTGAAAACATCGTTCTGAGCGATCCCGATCAACCCGACCATAGCGTCGAGCAGGAACTGTACCTTGTCGGAAAGATGGACCTGGTAATCATCCAGGGAGGCCACATCCTGCTGCAAGCTTTTCATCCGAGCGCCTAACCTGTCATCACTCCAATCTTTGGTCAGTTCGCAGGCGAAATTCACGGCGCGCCCGACGCCCAGCAAGGCGTCGCGGCTTTCCGAAATGCGATCCCCCAATCGGCCAATGTGACGAAGCTTGGCGCGAATAATCCGATTGGAACGGACAACCTTGCCACCTTTTTCGTCTGGCGCATGGAAAGTGGCTACGGAAATCTTGCGCAATTCAGTCGCCGCGTGCTCCAGGCTGTCAGCTAGGCGACTGATAATCTCATCACAGAGGTCGATGAATACCTCAAGACTTGAGGTTGGTGTCGTCCTGGTTTCATCGAAGCTTTCGGCTACAACGTCAAAGGCGTGCCAAGTCCCAAAACGAATTGTGACAAGGCGATCGCGCGACAAGACGAACCCGATCGGCGAAATTTGCAGCGATCCGGCATCGTCGTGCGAAACCATCGATATGCCCATCGAAAGCACGCCCTCATGAACTCGGAGGCGGCTTGAACTTTCGATCTCGCTGAGGCTGTCGCGACTTGGTAAGCCAAGGCCAGTCAAGCCTTCAACCTCCGCGCTCTCCCCGGAATGGGGTTACAGAGATCGATCCAGATTGCCTGTGTTTGCGCCTCGCGCGCACCGCTACGCGGAAAAAAGTTCAACATTGAACGACAAAGCTGCAACGAGACAGGCGCTTCAAAGTGGGCATGCTACAGTTTCCTTGGCCTCCTGCTGGCATTTGTCAGAATTGCGCAGTCGAGTGCCACGCAAACTATACTCGATCATTTACCTTCACCAGTCTCACACGCAGCAGGCGTTTGGTCCACCGTTGCCGGAGCATTCGCCGAAAACACTCTCGACACCCTTTTTTGACTCCAGACGACGGCCCCATTGACCCCGCTGCAAGCGTCCGTTACCGGCCCGCTCGGGAGCATCGTTGAAGGAATTTTGATGGCTCCTCTTCGCACTTGCCAGTCGTCGCTCGTACTGTTCATCCAGGAGCAGATCGTAAGCAATGACGCGAGTCATCCCAGAACCTAGCACAAGAAAGCCGCGGCCAAGTGCTGCTGCCCCGCGCTCTGGCTTACCGTCCAATCAATTCACTTGATGCGTGAATGAAACCCGATCACGTATAAAGTAAAATACAATGCGACTAACGCTTGGCCGAAACTCATCAAATAATTCTCCACTCGTACCAGTCGATGATCCGAACCGAGTGACCGAACACTATGGAGAGCCTCATGAATTGCATGCCTCATCCGGACCGGCACTCGTGATCGAAGACTATGAGGGCATGCCTCTCCCATCGGCAAAGGCACTTCCACGCCGAACGCAAATTCGCGTCCTGTTTCTCGGGTTTGCCGCAATTCTGCTTATCTGGCTGCTGGTCACGCTCTTCAGTTGGCTAACCGCAGCCAAACCGGTTGTCGTACCCAGTCTGCCACCGGGAAGTTTCAAGCCGACGCCCGAGCAATTGAAAACTTTGCAAATCGAACCCGCACAATCGGGCGATGCAAGTGCGATTGTCACCGCGACAGGCCAGATCGCGGTCGACGACGATCATAGCACACCGGTCATCCTTCCCTATTCCGGGCAAGTCACTCAGGTATTGGTCGAAGCGGGTGCCCATGTCCGGCGCGGCCAGCCACTACTGATGATAAAAACGTCGGATTTCGTCGATGCACGTAACGGCTTATTCTCTGCAGTTGCGCAAAACACCGCCGCACGTTCGCAACTGCGCATCGCTCAGGAAAATGCCGTCAGGCAGGCAGAGATTTACAAGACGGCGGGTGGCGCGCTGAAGGATTATCGACAGGCGCAGAACGATCTCGTCACAGCGCAATCAGCATTACGGAGCAGCGAGTCAGCGGTCGGCGCTGCGCGGGACAAGCTGGTCATCCTTGGCAAGACGGATGACGAAATCCAACGCCTTGAAAATGCAGGCGAAGTATCCGGAATTCATGCTGAGACGACATTACACGCGCCGGTCGATGGAACCGTGGCATCGCGCGCCGTTTCAGTCGGTCAATATGTCAGTGCAGGCGGCGCAACGCCGGTTATGATCGTAGCCGACCTGACCCACGTGTGGCTTGTCGCGCAACTGGCGGAAAGCGAATCCGCGCAAGTTCATGTTGGCGATACGGTAGAGGTGGCAACGCCTGCGTATCCCGGTCGCGTCTTCCACGCGGTTATCGACAATATTGCCGCAGGTCTTGATCCCGTAACCCATCGACTTCCGGTCCGCGCATCGGTTGCGAACGCCGACCTTGCGCTCAAACCACAAATGTTCGCCAATTTCACGATCCGACATGCGGCATCGGGAGGTTCGGTCATTTCGGTTCCCGCGAGCGCCATAATTCACGAAGGTGACGAATCGCGAATTTGGCTCGCCATGCCGGGCGGCCTGCTTAAGACTCGGGCGGTTACAATCGGCGATAGTCGCGACGGAAGGGTTGTGATTTTGTCGGGCCTGCGCGCTGGCGAACGCTTGGTCACGGCCGGCGCAATCTTTGTGAACGAAGCGAGCATGGGTGAATGACGATACGCCCGGTCATGTTTAAATCGTCCGACCGTCATGAATAAACTGGTCCGATTTGCCCTGCGCCAGCGAATGCTCATCATCGCGCTGGTGCTGAGCCTGATGGTGGCGGGTGTCATCGCGTTTCTAAATTTAAATATCGAAGCGTACCCCGACCCTGTACCGCCAATGGTAGAAATCGTGACTCAGAGTCCCGGCATTTCGGCCGAGGAAATCGAGCGTAACATCACGATACCGATCGAGGTCCAGATGGCGGGAATCCCGCATCTGAACGTTGTTCGAGCGATTTCGCTATTCGGCCTGTCCGACGTCAAAATTCAATTCAGTTACGATATCGGGTTCGAGGAAGCGCAGCAGCGCGTGATCAATCGCCTCGGCCAGCTTGGTGCTCTTCCGGGGAATGCCCAGCCTCAAATCTCTCCCACCAGCCCGATCGGCGAAATCTTTCGCTACCGGATAGTCGCTCCGGCGGGTTACTCGGTCATGGATCTAAAGACGCTCCAGAATTGGGTTTTGCAGCGTCGCTTCAAACGTATTCCGGGCGTCGTCGATGTCACCGGCTGGGGCGGCAAGGTTCGCACTTACGAAGTCATTATCGATAACGACCGCCTTCTCGCGCATGGGGCAACGGTGGCTCAGGTCATCACAGCCATCGGTAAAAGCGACAGCAATGTCGGTGGGCAGACCGTCAATTTTGGACCACAGGCCGCTATCGTCCGAGGCGTAGGACTGATCCAGTCGCCCGATCAGATCGACAGCGTTCTCGTCACCACGAGCGGCAATTCACCCGTACTCTTGCGCGACGTCGCAAAAGTCACTGTCGGTAACGAGCCGCGACTGGGCATCGCCGGGGCCAATGACGACAATGATGTAGTCATGGGTATCGTGCTGATGCAGCGCGGAGCGAAATCGCTTCCGACGATCAATGCCGTCAAGGCAGAGATTGCAAATATCAATAGCTCGAACATCTTGCCGCCGGGCGTTCGGCTCGAGCCGATCTATGACCGGTCCGATCTGATCGCCCTGACTACTCGCACCGTTATGCATAATCTGTTCGCAGGCGTCCTGCTGATCTTCGTGCTGCAATGGGTATTTCTGGGCAATTTGCGAAGTGCGCTCATCGTTGCAACGACCATACCCTTCGCGCTCGCCTTTGCCGTCCTCATCCTTACCGCACAGGGGGAGTCCGCCAATCTCCTGTCCGTCGGCGCACTTGATTTCGGCCTGATCGTCGATGCCAGCGTCATCATGATGGAAAACATCTATCGACACATGGTCGAAAGGTCAGTCCATGCGGAATCGCAGGGCGGCCATTATTCTCACGCGAACAGATTATCGGCGATTTTGCATGGATCGCATGAAGTGAGCCGCGGCATATTTTTCGCCGCCGCCATCATCATCTCCAGCTTCATACCGCTCTTCACGCTAACCGGGGTCGAGGGGCATATTTTCGGACCGATGGCGAAAACCTACGCCTATGCGATTGGCGGGGGACTGTTGGCCACGTTCACCGTGTCCCCCGTCATGGCTATGCTATTGCTGCCGGACAAGCTCGATGAGGTCGAAACCTGGATCGTTCGAAAGTTGCGATCTGTTTACCAGCCAGCGGCAGCTTTCGCGATGGCAAACCGGGTATTGGCGATCGGTGGCGCTATCCTGTTGTTCGCCACAGCCTTGGTTGGCGTTCGATCGTTGGGCGTGGAGTTCCTGCCGCATCTCGAAGAAGGTAATTTGTATATCCGTGCCAGTTTGCCTCCCTCTATTTCACTTGAGGAAGGGCAGCCAACCGTAAACGGCATTCGCAAGATCCTGGCGAGCTATCCAGAAGTTCAGGCGGTCTTATCGACGCACGGTCGGCCCGATGATGGCACCGATGCGACAGGCTTTTTCAACGCTGAATATTTCGTGCCATTGAAACCTGCCGATCAATGGCCCTCGGGCGTAACCAAAGACAAGCTGACTGCGGAATTGAATGACAGACTGATGAAACGCTATCCGGGCGTCGATTTCACATTCTCCCAATATATCGAAGACAATGTCGAGGAAGCGACATCTGGCGTTAAGGGCGAGAATTCGGTCAAGATATTCGGCCCGGACTTGCCGACACTTCAGGCATTGGCGGGTCAGGTCAAAACCCAAATGGCGCTCGTTAACGGTATTGCCGACCTCGGCGTGTTTCAGTCGCTTGGTCAACCGACGGTCCAGATCGACATCGATCGCGCGCGGGCATCGCGATATGGGCTGACACCCGATGACATCAATACAACGGTTGCCGCCGCAATCGGTGGGCAATCGCCTGGCGATCTTTATGAACAAAAGACCGATCGGCATTTCCCGATCGTCGTGCGACTACGGCCCGAACAGCGTGACGGTGTCGAATCTATCCGCAAGATTACCATCGGCGCTCCAGGACCGAACGGGGGATTGATCCAGGTTCCCCTTTCGGAAGTGGCGACGGTTCACCTGACCTCGGGCGCGTCCTTTATTTATCGCGAACATCAAGAACGCTATATCCCGATCAAGTTCAGTGTTCGTGATCGCGACCTTGGTGGCGCGGTGAGTGAAGCGCAGAAACGCATTGCCGATACGGTCAAATTTCCGTCTGGTTATCATATAGAATGGGCAGGCGAGTTGGATAACCTGAACGGAGCAATCCACCGCCTCGAAATTGTCGTCCCCATCAGCCTCATTCTTATTCTTGGGCTGCTCTATGCCAATTTCGGTTCCGTTCGGGATACGATGCTGGCGTTCAGCGCAATTCCGATGGCTATCATCGGTGGGGTGCTCGCACTGGTACTAACCGGCACCGCGTTCAGCATTTCAGCAGCAATCGGGTTCGTCGCATTATTCGGTATCGCGGTGATGGACGGCATCCTGATGGTCACCAGTTTCAACCAAGCGGTGGATGAGGGGCATGAGCGCAGCCGTGCGTTGTCGATCATGGTCACCAATTCGATGCGCCCCGTTGTCATGACTTGTCTCGCAGCGGCGATCGGCCTTTTGCCCGCTGCGCTTTCCAGCGGAATTGGTAGCCAGGTTCAAAAGCCGCTCGCACTCGTCGTCGTTGGCGGCATGGCATTGGCTCCTATTTTGATCCTGCTTGTCCTTCCAGTGCTGATCGATCGCTTTTCGCGACACGTAAATCGTGAGGATCGGGGCGCACACGGACGGGATGTGGGACATCACCATGATGAGGGGTCGGTGGCATGATCGTCCGTCGTATCGCCCTGACAATGTGTATTCTCAGTTCGGTTTCGGGATGCGCTTTAGGTCCGGTTCACCCGCAAACCGATTTATCGCTGCCGCCTTCAGTCAATGCTGTTGCTTCGACTGCGCCAATTACGCCAGTCAGCGGGCCGTCCCAAACGATCGTCGCTGGTTCCCCGGTTGCGAAGGACTGGTGGAACGCTTTCGGAAACACAGAACTAAATGCTCTGGTGGAACTGGCGCTCAGACATAACAACGATATCCAGACGGCCGATGCGGCGCTTCGGCAAGCGGCGGAACTGGGCCGCGCTGCCAATGGTGCGAAACTACCCACGCTGGATCTGAGCTATCAGGCGCAGCGTGCCCGCGTGTCCAACGCGCTCGCGACACCGCTATTCGATCCCAATCAGACGCTATACACGCTCCATACGACGCAAGTTACCGTCGGCTATGCGCTTGACGTTTTTGGCGGCGTGAAAAGCAAAGTCGCATCGGCCCGCGCCGCAGCGGAAGTCCAACGCAACCACTTCGAGGCGGCGCGAACCACGGTGATTGCGAACGTCGTGCTGGCAGTCATTCAAACCGGATCGCTCAAGGCGCAGGTGATGGCGGTAACGCAAAGCATAGCGTCGAATGCAGAGTTACTCACGCTGATGCGACGACGCCAGCAGCTTGGATCGGTTGGAGCCTCCGACGTTGCGACGCAGGAAACGGCTCTGGCATCTGCCGAGGGTGCCCTGCCCCCCCTTCAACGCGCGCTTGCACATCAGCACGCCGTTATCGCCGCGTTGACAGGTGTGGCACCCGGTAATCCCTTACCTCCAATTCCCGATCTCGCAGCAATGGCCCTGCCGCAGTCGCTACCGGTATCGCTCCCCGCGGACCTGGTCAGGCAAAGGCCGGACGTACAGGCAGCAGAAGCGCAGATGAGGGGCGCAGGTGCTGACGTTGGAACCGCAATTGCGGCGCGTCTGCCCGCATTTCAGTTAAGCGCAACAGCAGGCGGCGTCGCCACAGACTTTGCTCAAATGTTTGCCACCGGAAATCCGTTCTGGACCCTTATCGGAGGGATCACGCAGCCGCTCTTTCATGGAGGAGCGCTGCGCCATCAGCAAAGAGCTGCTGAAGCCGCGCTCGATGGCGCCAAAGCACAATATCGCGCTTCGGTACTGCAAGCGTTTGTCGATGTCTCCGATGCACTTAATGGCCTGCGTACCGATGGAGACGCCCTCGATGCGGCAAATCGCGCGAGCGATGCCGCAGGCCGCACACTTCACTTCGTAAGGCGTCAGCTTGAATTGGGTGACGTGGGCACTCTGACGGTTCTGAATGCCAGTGCCGCCAATGCTCAGGCCTCGCTACAATTGATACAAGCGCGCGCGGCCCGCCTTAGCGACAGCGTCGCTTTATTTCAGGCAATGGGCGGAGACTGGCAGAGTCGAAGCGCTAACACAGGAGAAAAATAAAAGGCTTCCTTTGATTGGCTGCGACCAAATTTCCCTGATTGCCGGATCAATCTATCACCGGTTAATGTGAGCAACCGTAAGGCCGCAGCGCCGGACAGCGCATTTAAGACGCCATCGAGGACCGGTCAGCAGTCAGTCTCAATCGCCCCACCGGATTGAAACCGATCCGTCAGTCAGCGCCGCTTGCGACAATGCGTCGATAACAACCGTCAACTTGCGCAGCAATGCGCGCTCGCCTTGGCTGCCTTACGTTGCTGGTTAAGCTCAATATCGAGCAGGTGCATCGCGACCGGTGCAAGCATGGTCCTGCAGGTCTTCACCAGAACCTTTATATCCTGCCGCAGGATTGGCTCGTGCGGCGAGCAATACGAAGCCAGGAGGGCCATCGGGATAGTCCATGCCAGCCAGTACGAGCGTCCACGCCCCCATGTCACTCTGTCGAACATGCAGTCCCTTGGACAGGAGGCGGAACGGATTGGCGGCAACAGCGTCGTCACCATCGACGCGCACGGCGCGGTAGTGGTAACCGTTCAAGATCAATGCATGGCGTACCCAGTGATGTCCGATCGTTGGCGCGGCCAAGCGTAGCGCGTCGCGAACATCGGTTCGCAAACAATCGACGTGCAGGTGCAGCAGATCCTGGGTGCGACCGTATAGAGAGTTGATCGCAATGCTGACATCTTCACGGGCGAGCGCCGTTCCCAATCGCTTGGCCACGAATTTTCGCGCGGACCAAGCAGGCGTAAAATAGTCAGGAGCGCCAGGGGTTAATAACTGAGGATCCTCAATGCCGGTGATCATAATTGTCGGCATCACGAGATACTGGCTTTTGCCCACGCGATCTTTGAGCACCACATAGCCAGCTTGGATGCCATCGGCGACCGACACCTTGGCGCAAGGCGCTGGATTTCCTCGATCGCGTTGATCGGGAATGCAGTGCTCGCTCACAATATGCCACAAGACCTGACCGTTAGCATGGACCGGTGGTGGTGGGAGCGAAATCGGTGCCGCCGCGCATCCCACCATGATTGCTGCCAAGGTTAGGCCCAGCAATGATCGACACGATTCGGTAAGCATCGTCCACTTCCCGCTTATCTGCACCTCAAGCCTGATCGAAGTCTTGCTTTGATCGCGCAACGATCGCTGCGAAACTTACAGCTTACGCTCCTTGCAAGGCAGGCCTAAACGGGTAATTCCGCCACGAATAGGACACTGTTGCTAAGAACTGAACGATCGTCGAGACAGGAGACGAACAATCACAACCGATTAAGGCAATAACCCACGGTTTTCTGCGGTTTGTCTAGCTACCGACAAACAGCATTCTGGTGCCCCGAGAGAGACTCGAACTCCCGACCTGCGGTTTAGGAAACCGTTGCTCTGTCCAGCTGAGCTATCGGGGCGACCGCGTTTTTCCTAGGTTTCTGCGGGTTACACGTCAATGCGGAACGCGCAAATCACGCGGTAGGCATCGGTTCGTGGTGACACAAGGGGTGGCACAACCTGTTCGCGGCGTGTTCTCATGGGTTTTGCGCGTTTGACCCCCCTCACCACCACCCTCGCCAGCCTAGACCTATCCCGGTCCGCGCTGATCGGGTGCGAGGAATCAGGTGTCGTCCGCCGAGCATTCGCCGCGCGCGGTATCGATACCTGGTCCTGCGATAAGCTCCCCGCAGCCGACAGGAGCAACAAGCACCTGCAATGCGACCTGCGCGACTTGCTGGGCCTTGGCTGGGCGTTCCTTGGTGTCATGCACCCGCCCTGCACCGTGCTGTGCAATTCAGGCGCGAAGCATCTGTATATCGACGGGCTGAAAGAGAATGGCCGATACGAACCGCGCTGGGCCGAGGTCGAAACAGCGGCCGCATTTTACAGGACGTGCCGTGAAGCGCCGATTCGTCACAAGGCTATCGAGAACCCGGTTATGCACGGCCATGCGATCCGATTGACGGGGCGCGGCAAGACGCAGTTCGTGCATCCGTATTTCTTTGGTGAGCCGTTTTTCAAGTTCACCGGGTTCGAGACGATCAATCTGCCGCCGCTGGTGCCGACGAACATGCTGACGCCGCCCAAAGCTGGCACTGATGAGCACAAGGCATGGAGCGCGTGCCATCGTGCGCCACCCGGTCCGAATCGCGCCCGTGATCGCAGCCGGACCTATCAGGGCATAGCCGACGCGATGGCTGATCAGTGGTGCCGGTTTATTGATCCTGAGCCGTTTGAGTTGGAGATGATGGGGTGAGGCATCAATGATAGCAGCCATGCCCACCCCTTGCCCGAATCACTAAACCAGAACACAACGCGAACATGCACAAGACAGCGAACGGCAAAGCACTGTGCGGGGGTGGCAACCGGCATACCGATATCGATACCGAGGTGACGTGCACTTTCTGCCGGATGATGATGCGGCATTATTTGGGTGAGGCGCGTCTAACGCTGCACGCACCGAACCCGAAATGACCGCGTATCGATCCGGCCTTGGCTTGTCGTGATCTGCACCGAGACGACGTAACCTACCATGAGAGCGCCGCCTGACAGCCACACAGTCACTATGCCACCAGTCCATGTCGGCGCGGGCGTCATCGTCAACCCTTCGGTGTCGATGCTAACTGTAATCGCGGTGATCGTTTCGAGTGCGGATAGCCACGCGGTCCAGTCCTCAAGATAATCAAGGGTCGCAGAGGGTGCTTTCAGGATGACGGGGATGCCATCGGCCTGTCGCTGGAATGTCGTTGTCATGGGTTGGCCTCAGTTTTCATGCGGGACAGGATCTGTCCGGTTTTCAGGTTCGACAGGGAGCGCTCGGTTTTCGCCTCCGATGACGAAGGACCGGATTTCTGCGGCGATGCGCAAAATTCGGCTCGTGCCGATTGCGCCGGATGGCCGGAGCCACGTCAGGAAGGCTGCGCCAACGCCTGAGGCGGTAATTCGCACCGGAACTATCCGGTTGAAAATGGCGACACCCACCCCGGCAAAATTCAGTGTTTTGGACATGCCTCGTTGGATTGATGCGAGGCCGACGCCGGATACGGCGACGGTCAGGCTTTTAGCCTTCAGCGTCCCCAATGTCACAAAGCTCGCTCCAGACGCTGAGATTGTGCGCAGGCGAGAGACAGATCGAACAATACTCGCCAGCCCAATGCCGGTAGCGGCAATGGATCGACCCGCAGCGATTATTCGGTTGAGCGACGCAATGCCGATGCCCGCCGCTGTCACCGTGATGCTTTTGGCCTTAAACGTCGCCAACGTCACCAGCCCCGTACCGGAGGCTGCAATCGAACGACCAAGCCCGATGGTACGACTGACAGATGCGATGCCCACGCCAGATGCCGAAACGGCGCGCCCCAATGCCAGCAAGCGGTTCAGCGATGCAACGCCAGTTCCACTAGCCGACTTCGTGACCGCGATCGCACGTTGCAGCGCGGTCAGCCCGATGCCGGTTGCGCTGATCGTGATGCCTTTGGCTTTCATCGTTGCCAGCGCAACGAGGCCGATGCCTGTTGCAGATATCGGTTTGCCGAGCGCCAGTTTGCGAGCGAGCGATGCGACGCCGACGCCGGTGAATGTTTTGCGAAGCGCGATGGTGCGTTGAAGTTTAAGGACGCCTACGCCCGTCGTGGTCAGAGACCGCTTATAAGCGGCCAAGCGTGCGAGAGACGCAACGCCAGCGCCCGACGATGAAACGGCTTGCGTGTACGTCGTGCCGCCCCCGGTTTCGTTATCGTCAACATATTTAATATACCGACGGCTAAAACTGGTCGGTATTGTGTACGCAACCCCGGCGGTTACCCCGACGGTGATGGTCGAATTATCATCAAACGTGAAAGTTAGCGTTGTGGCCCCCACCGGAACCGTGAATGATACTGCGTCGGCGGCGCGGGTTGCGGCTGCGCTGGTCGTTAGAATTGGCGAGGATGGAGCGCCCGATCCAATTTCAAGTTGTGGGTTCCAAAACAATGCGCTTGAACTGGCGGCGACCGTTCTGCTGCCCGTTGCATCACAAAGGCCAAAGAACTCGCGGAAGACCGGGCTTCCGGCATACGAAGTTAGAGTTGCGGCAAAACGAAACCATGATGAGCCAAGCGCCTCCACCGTGGCATTTGACCACAAATTGTTTCCGGCGAGAGTTTCAGTGCCCGCGCCCGCAAGCGTATCGACATTGAAATATTGCACGTCGGCGGCAAAACTACTGCCGCTGTTAAAGGTCTGGTTTTGTTGAATAAACGGCTGCTTGGATGCCGTTATCCGCTTGAAATACCCGCTGATTATATATGCGGTCGACGCGGTTACAGTGTTGGAGTTGGTGTTGGTGTTGAAATCAACAAAACCAGACCCGTTATCGGCTTGCTTGTCGGCGGTCGTCGTTCCATCTGGGGCGGCCCCGAAATCGGCCGTTGAGGTTCCATCGTGGCCCCAATAGCCGTTGTCCAGTTGCTGCGAATACTTTAGCAGGTTCGTCGCAGCCGGTTCGACTAGCAACCCCTTGTCTGTCCGCCGAAGCAAGTTCGCAGCAAACGACGTGAGCACCCCCGCGACCGTCTGCGCATAACCCCCGCTCGCGCTGACGTTGGCCGGGGTTATCCCGGTGTATGTGCCGGTCGTGAAGTCGGCAATACGGACGGTCATTTACGTCTGCTGATATTTGAACGTGAAGGTCACGGCGTCGGCGATGGCCAGCGCGATTCCGGTGAAATCACCCTTCAGGAACAGATTGCCTGAGCCGATGGTGGCGTTGTCGAAAGTGCCGGCGTTCGTAACAGTGCCCGCGCCAGTTGCGGTCAGCGTTCCGACCACCTGATGCGTGTCGTTGGCGATGGTTGTCGTGACAGCCGACGACGTGCCAGCAACGCGGGTACCGGTTCCGGTCGCGAGATCCACCGCCTTTTCGGTAAACAGCGTAGTGTCGCCGACTGCCGACGTGCCCGCGCCGGTTCCCCAACCAATCTGTTTCGGTTCGGTACCGGACCCCATGAGGCGTGAGATTATCAGCGCTTTGCCTGCCGATGAGAAGATATTCGCCATTATTCAGCCTCCCCGACCAGAACAGTGATGGTGTCGCCCTCAGCAACAATCGTGTCAGAGGGCAGATTAAGCGTGAGAGTGCCACTAACCCCGTCGAGTGGCAGGGCTTCCACGACCATGCGTTCAACCGTCAGCGTGGCGGACTGCCCCTCGAACTCAATTTGTTTCGAGGTCTGAACGAGTTGCGCGTTCAGTACGTTGTAGAGGACTTTCATTTGAACACCTTTCCGAATGTAGATTTGATGCGGAACCAGAGGGGATCGCGGGTGCGCGCGATGACTCCGAGGTCTTCGATCGTGCCGTCAGCGCGGGTGATGAACGCAGACAGTTCGCCGCGCATTCCGCCTGCCGACATAGTTCCGACTTTGCGTTTCATTTTCCCGAAGCCGCCAGCAACTTGGCCTGCAACCGCGCATGGCCAGCGTCATTATCGCCCGCCAACACAGCGATAGATTCCTGAATGACGGCCTGATCTTTCACGTCGAAAGATTTGACGATCTCGCTGACAAGATCGACCACCGCACTCGAACCGTTGAGCAACGGGACAAGTGATGGCAGCGCGCCAAGCACTGTTTGCAGATTGATCTTCACTTGACTGTTCCTTTCACGAGCGCCTGCACCTGATCGGCGAAGATGCTGAGTTGCGACGCTGCGGAAAGCAGGCCGGGAGAATTGAATGCCGCATAGGCCGTGCGCGCCGCTGTCAGGGCCGCGTAAGCCTGATTGTCGATGTTCGCCGCCTTGGTTGCGTTCGCGCCTTTCAGCAGCCCACTATCGACGCCCAACTCGATGATGGTGCGCGACAGTTTGTAAGCCTGCTCGGCGGAGCGGATGGCGATATCGTCGGCGGTTGTGTGACTGGCGATCTGGGCTGGCGCGATAGCGCTTATGGGAACGGGTGGCGTGCAGGCCGACAGGGCGAGCAGTAGCGGCAAGATCATTCGTTTCATGGGGTGGATTCCTTGATTTCATTAGCTTTGGATTGGGCGGTATCGGCAACGTCCTGAGCGGCTTCGATTGCGTCAGCGGGCGCGGGCGTAGATCCGGCGTTTGCGACTGCGGTGATCGCGTTAAGGGCGGTCGTAGTATTGTCGGCGCGTTTGGTATCGAGAACGTCCTGACCCGCTTTCTGTGTGAAGTAGAAACCGAGGGCCATCAGAGCCATGCCGCTAAGCTGGCCGACCATATAAGTAATGATATCGCGGTTTGATGTCGGGATATCCTTGAAGATTAGCAGCGGGATAACAGCCGTGAACGCTGAAACGAGGAACATCGCGAGCAGGTTCTTGAACCAGTCAGGGTTTATGATTTTCATGCCAGCATACCCTTCGCCACGTTCGTTAGTTCGATGCGATCAGCGATGCCGTTGACGCCACCGTTGATCGCGCGAGTGAGAGCGCGAAGGTTGTCCGCGTCCGCCAGTTCGTTCAGGTTGTGCGCGGCCCAGAAGTCGCACGCGGTCAGGACGGCGATGTCAGGGCGTTCGGCGAGCGGCGGGTTGCTCTCGATGTCCACCCCAATGCGCCCGCTTGCGCGGTGATAGTTACCGTGGCCTGTGATTTGCAGAATGCCGCGCCCCATGAAGCGCTTGCCGTCGCCAGCCTGCACGTTGCCGAGGTCTATCCGCCCTTCGTAGCGGGCCTGTTGCGGTGTCGGCCCCCATATCTCGCGGAGGTATTTATAGCGGCCCGATTCATGAGATGTCTGTCCAAGGAAGTGCGCGAGGCGCAATGGCGTGATGATCCGATACCGCGCCAGATATTGCGATGCGCCAACGCCCAGATCGCGGCCACGGTCGCCAAGGTCGCGGCCTGCAACCTTGCTGAACAGTGCTGCATAGGTGCGTGGGCCGGGTTGCCCGTCTGGCGTGACGCCAATGCGTGCCTGGATGCGCGGCCAGTTAAGGTCCGTCATTTCGTCATTCTCCCCGCCGCAAGTGTCAGTTCGACCATACTGTTGCGCAGTTCGTGGATTTGGCCGTGGAGCAATGCTTCAGACTTCGCCCGATCCTCGCGCTCAGCCTTGAGTTCGGCTTCAAGGTCGTGGACGCGACGCATCAAGTCCTGACGCAATGATTGGTCCCCCTCCGCCGCGATCTTCCGAAGCGCAGGCCACACTTTGATTAACCCGCCGACGATGACTGTCAGGATCGCGACGAGGACATAGGTGCTGGGCGAAAGGCCCTCGACCTTGACCGGGATGGAGTCGGGGATTTCCATCACGGCGCGGCAAATCCTGCGGGTAAGCGCATACGACTACTCCTTCACGATGTGATTATTCAGTTTACGTCGGCATATTTACCGACGCTGGTTAGGTGCCGATCTTGCTGCGGCAGTGACCAGCGCCGAACAGTGCGTCGATGAACACTTCGCAGATCAGCGCCCACCGCTTGCCGACGATGGCTTGGCGACCGACGATTGAGGAAATGGTTTCATCTGGGTCCGGGGTCGGTCCGCCGAACAGGATATATTTAGGGCCGCCAAGCAGGCAGTGCGCCAGCTGGTCGAGAGCGATCAGGACACACAACGCCCAGAGCTTCAGGCGCTGGATCACGTTGGCCAGTCTGCCGCAATGTCGATTGCCTCAAGTGCCTCGATGGTTGCCGCCGCGTCGATCGCCGCCTTGATGACCGCGCCCCGGTCATGGCAGGCCGAAACATAGCGTCCGACCGCGACGCCCAATGCAATCATCCCCTGTGCGTCCAGCGTGGCCGACGAGTTGTCAGCCATCGTCCAGTCGATCGAGAACGGCGCACCGGCAGTGCTGGCGATAAGGGCCATAGTCACTGCACCGTTGACCTTGCGCTGACTGTCGGGAGTGGTGTCGGAACGGCCAACAGGTGTTGCGCATCCGGCCCATTCCATCACGTCGCGGAGCGTGGAGAGCGCGTTTCTCATCGCCGCCTTGGTGCTGCTCAGAACGATAACCGGTGAGAACACGTAGGGGACCGCAGTGTACTTCCCGTCCAGTAGCTCGACCGTGTAGTCTAAAGCAGGCGTCGGCACCTCAGTCCACCGGAACCCGTCAGGCGCGGCGGGAAGTGATGAGACATCCCCAACCTCGACCCCGTATTCTACGATGGAGCAATCGTCGTTGTGCAGTTTGAAAGCCGTCATTTGAAGTTGATCACTTCAAGATTTATACTGTGTGACGTGACCGTTACCGGCATCCCGCCGCTTCCGATGCTATGTACATTATAGGCAAATTGCATTTTTCCGGTCACAGGCACGATCCAACTAGCCGACTGTAGATTTATGTTTTGGAAGCCGCCATTGTTGGCGACACTCACGCCGGTAAACACCCATCCAGCACCATTCACGTTGTAGTATAGCTGCAAGGCAACTGAAGCTGTTTGCCCCGGATACCCGGTCGCGGCAGAAAACGCCGCGTTTCCAGTCAAGGTTACGCGGGTGCCTGCCGTCACAGTGCCCGTACCTGTACCATTGATAACACCGGTATCTGCCGCCGATGCGCCCGATGTTGTTGTCTGGGTGCCTGATGACCCGGTCTTCCATGCGAAGGTGCCCGGCACAACGGTGGCGAGGTCAACGCCCCCGTCAGTTAGCAGATTGCGCGCGCCAATCTGTTTGAGCATCGCCGCTTCAAAGGCAATGCTTGGCGTTCCGGTGTAAGCAATGACATTCAGCGAAAAGAAATAGACGCCAGCAGGGACGGTATAGACAAGATCGTAGACCGTTAAGCCGTTGGCGACTGGGCCATTTGCGACAAAGTCGGGCGAAGGTGAACCGCTAATTTGGCTTGCCGGATAACCTTCGACAGCACTTTCCCCGGGGCGGAGATACAAGCCCGTACTTGACGAGCCAATGCCATAGAGAAAGACTTTTATATTGTAGATTTCGCCGGGCATGACGGCGACTGATTTGCAGGTTGCGCCATTTTGGTCGCTAGTCGCCGACTTGGACAAGACAAACGAGTATTTTCCCGATTGTGCGTAGGTGGGGTCGGCGTAAAATCCAACCGGTCCCGCGCCGCCTAGATAATTCGTAACCCAACCGGCCGTCGTTCCGAGTTCCGCGCCGCCGTTATAGATAAGGTTTTGCGCACCGCTTCCTGCCAACGTGTCAATGGCGGAAAGCGTCGGTCCTGCTTTTATATCGGTGACGATCGCCGTAGCTGTCGAACCTGACCCAACTGTAATGACAGCTCGATATTTTATGCCGCCCGGCGCAACCAGCGATTTATAAACCAGCGTGCCATTAATATAATATCGAACGACCGCCCCGTCGTTAATGACTTGCAGATAGTCGTCGGGCGCTGAAACAATCGTAGGAACAGTGAATACGTTCTTCCCTGATTCAAAAATCAGATAAGCTGAACCGCTTCCCTGCGTTTGCGAATAGATCGCATATTCCATTTTTGTGTAAATCGGCGCGGAAAACGACGCCCGAGAAGTTAGCCCTATCATCAAACGGGATTGCAGGCTGGCCATACGAACTGCGACTTCACTGCTCGTATAATAATTCTTGTCAGCCCCGCCGGTTGTCCAGTCCCCACCCGAGCCATTGCCACTCAGGCTATTGCCGTTGATGTTGATGGTGCCGGAGTACGATACGTCAACGAGGGTAATATCGCGCGTGGCATTCGGGTCCATCCAGTAGGGATTAACAGGCGGCGCACTGATCGATGGCGTTGGCGGCGCTGTCGTGGTTTTACCCAAAGCAAACGCGTGCTTGGCCGCAGTCTCCGAGCGAAATGTCAACGACACCGAACCGTTCGAAGGATCAAGTCCGCGCTTCAATATGATGGCCGTCTGATTGACCAAATTTGCGTCAGGGATGTTCAGCGTCAGGCAGTCGCCATTCTTGAACCTGATCCATGCCGGTTTGAGAGGGATGGGGATTGGGCCATATTCGCGGGCGTTGACGATATCATATGCAGCCAGTTGCGCGGCCTGCGTTGGTTGCTGACCTGCAAAGCACTGCACTAGCGGGTAATCGACCTGTCGCGTGCGTGTCTCGCCATCTTCGACGATGTACGTGGCTCCCTTCACCACATCGCCCGCCACGACCTCCCAATCGTGACTTTCAGAACGATACGTCGGTACGATGCTGTTAATCCGGGCACGGCGCGGCTGCATCGCCGGAAATGAAATATCGCCATCGGCTAGATCGTCAGCGGTGATAGTGGCAAGGCTGACTTTCGGCGCGTTGACAAAGCAGGACAGCATCGCAGCTTGCCGGACAGGCTCGCCACCGCCTGCCTGACACATTTGCTTCAGGACGTTCCACTTGTCATCGGTCGAACCGACAACGCCGCCGATCTTCCAGCCATTCGCGTCAGCCACGTTTGCAGCCTGCACGAACGCGTCAACGTCGATGCTCGCAATCGGCATTCCCACGCCTATTGTGCGGATACCGTTCGAACGCCGCCCGATGGCCCAAGTAAGCGCGTGGAGCCACGGATTGTCGCTGTAGGCCCATGTGGACTCTGTTGCCGACCGTTGCGTCCCTGAGCCGCCCGGATAGGTACTATCCTTGCGAGGATCGTAGGCGCTGACACCCCGCCCGACGATTGCCAGCTTCGGTTCGCCCGTAGGATAGACCTTGCCCTTGTTGTCGAAGCATATCGTCAGCATCGTGGATGCCAGACCCGACAACTTTGCAGACGGACCCCAACCAGGCGGTACTGCATAAGGTGCGACGTGCGCGGCGGCTTCCGGTTGCGCGCCAAGTTTTGCCGTCAACCAAGCATACCCGGCAAGCGTGCCAACCACGGCTCCGTTCGTACCGGTGAACGTGGTCGCAACCTTGTCCATCAGGTAGCTGTCGAAACCAGCTATCGGCCCTGCACCAGAATAGACCGTGACGAAGGTTTCAAGCTGGTTGGGAACACCAGCGTCCGGGCCGGGGTAGCCGATACGATGCACGAGACTGCCCGCGTTGAGCGTGCGCCCGATCCAGTAGGGCAACGGTGCGCCAACATCGGCTTTCCAGTTGGTGGGCGATCCGACTGCGCTTCCTGATTGGGGCTTTTTGGCGAGCGCAGAACTGGCGAGGGAGAGGCCCGCGGCAACGGCTGTCAACGTTCCGACCGACAACCCGAACGCGCTGGCTCCAACCGCAGCCGATGCCGCAACGGCCCCAAAGCCGGTCCCCGATGCGGCGATTGCGGGTGCCGTTCCGATGCCAGCGGTCGCCACTGTAATAGCCACGACACCGACAACCACGGCTGCAATCTTGAGGATTTTGCTCATACAATCGCCCGCCAAGCCCGCGTTTGCTCATAGGTAATGCGCAACACCGCGCACCCTTCCGCCTCTTCGTGCCAGCCAAGCACGGCCCCGTTCCCCAGCACGATCGCTAACCCTTCAAAATCATTATCGCCGGGCATGATCATGATATCGCCCGGCAGTGCGGCAGCGGGTGCGATCTCCGCCAGATGCTTGTCAGCCAATTCCGAAAGCGACTTCACGCCCATTCGCTTCAAAGCCGCCTTGGCTCCCAGCGCGGTTGTCCACTTGCCCGCCTTCGCAATACCGACCTTCACGCCCAACTGGCGAAGGTGGAAGGCAGCGAGCTTGGCGCAATCGGCGGAACCCCAACGAAATTCTTTGCCCACGAACCGCGCCATCGTCGCCTCGGTGGCGATTTTTCGGCGTTCTAGGACGTGCATCACCATTGGACCGCGCCAGAATTGCCGCGACCGCTGCCTCCAGAAGGACCGCCGACATAACCTATGGTCACAGGCGAAACGCTTTCACCCATCACGCCCCAGAAAACCTTGTTTTCAAGCCCGGTGATATTGTCCAAACCCGTCTCTCCCGGCCACAATGATTTATGAAAGGTCGGCGAAAGGCGGACACCCTCCTGATTGTCGAAGAACCGCTCCATTCCAGAGACGGCATCTACGTCGAGTTCGCGCTTGTCCTTGCCGACTGTTGGCGTGATCTGGTCAAGTTCACCGTCGAACAGCAGGATTGGGTCAGCGACGACGTTGTAGGATGTGTCGAGAGCGCCCAACCAGACACGGACGCGTGAGCCTTGGTTCGCAGGTACCGCCAGCGCTGCGATCGATGCACCGCTGGCCGGGATGAAATTGAACGACAACGCTGGGGCTTCGTCGCCGAACCCGTCCTCAATGGTGTCGATGGCCGCAATCGTACCGAACAATGGGTCAAGTCCAGTGAACGTGCCGCCGTTGAAGGTAAGGCTGGCGCAGCCGTCGAGGACGCGGACGGTCTGCCCCGATTTCAGGTCGATCTGGAGCGCACCGAATAATGTGGTCGGGTTCGCCTGAAGGGCTGTGACCATCGCTGGAGTGGCCACTATGCGTCCTCCGTCACAGTGAAACTGATCGGGTTTCGGGCCGCGGCCTGCTTGCTCCAGCGATCACTGTCAGCGGAAAGCGAGCCTTCGATGTACGGCTTGGCAATCTCGATGACATCGTTGTTCGTCAACGCCGTGCGCAACGGCGGATATATGTTGGTGGCCCCGCTACCTGAGCCATCAGCCGTATAATCACCAGCAAACCAGTGCAGGAAGCGACGTGAGTTATGGATGATCGACAGAGGTTGACCCTCCTTCATTACATAGCCCGCCGTCAGCCCTTTGATGGGCAAAGCGATGCCGCCACCAACAGCGCCGTTCACCAGCGGACTTCCAGGCGTTCCGACGATGATCCCTGATTGGGGCACCACCACGATAACGCCGACCTGACGACCACGCATAAGCCGCGCCACGAAGATACGGCCCTCGGTTGGACTGTATAGCGGACGCAGCGTGTAACTTATGGCTGTGCGATTTCCGAGGCGATTGATGCGCTGGACCGGGCCGCCCAGTGACGGCGTAAGAGTTGCCCCCAATCCAACGGAGAGAATGAAACCTCCAGATACCGAGGGTCTGGCAACATGATACTCATGCAAGCCTCCGGGCGGCTGCTTTGGCATAGTTTCGCGATGCGATCTGAGCGCCCCCACGCGCCCCCGCAATTGCCGCCTGCCCCGCCTGTGCGTTGACGTAATCAAGAAGGTCTTGCGTTACGACACCGCCACGCGCGTCCAGAGTAAAGGATTGAACGATCGATGTACCGCCGCCTGAGACTGCGGTCGGCATCCGACCGAGCGGGATAATCTTTCCCGACCCGGCTGGCTGGAAACCCTCAATGCCCGTTTCATTGACTCGGTAGGTCTGACCACCCTGCACGTCACCACCGGATGCGCGACCGACGAGTTTGCTCGCAAAATTGCCGATGCCGGAAAGCAGGCCTCCCCCGCCGCCGCCGCCGCTGAACAGCGATTCCCCGAGCGGCTTAATTATCGCTTGTTGAATAGCGATCTTCAGCAAGCCAGAGACGATCTGGTTAACGACCGAATTGAACACTTCACCTAGCGATTTGCCGCTAAGAATGGCGTCGGCTATCCCGTCGTTGAGAGACTTAAGGCCGTCGACAGCAACTTGCTGGAAATCCTCGTTAAGGCCCTGAGCGTCTTTCCGGAGATCCTTCAAATAGCTTTCGCCCGGCGTCATCGTGTTCTGCTCGGCCGTCTGAATATCTAAGTTCTGACGTTGCGCCAGCGTCTCGTTGCGACGACGCGCATCTGCTTTAGCCTCTTTGCTGGCGAGCGTGTCATCGATCACGCGCTGGTTCTGAATGCGCTCCTCTTCATACTTGAGCGCTATGATCGACAGTTCAATATCGCGGCGTTTCGCCTGCGTAGTTGCAAGCCCGCCCTGCAATTTTAGAATATCCTCTTGGCTGCTTAGGGAGCCAACGGCGATCTTGGCGGACTCATCAGCAAGCGCTTCGATCTTCTGCTGGTTGATCGAATCCTGCCGGGCTGATGCCGCCTTGTCGATGGCGGCGATCAGCGTGTCTTTGCGTGCCTGTGAATAATCCTTGTTGAGGCTCACATCCTCGACGGACTGGAGGCGTTGGCGTTCAGCTAGGTCGCTCTCGATCCCGGCGCGGATCGCGATGTCCGCAGTCATGTCCTCCTGCTCGCGGAGGTAGTCTTCCTGCGCGCGAGCAAGGGCGCGGTTGAATTCGCGCTCGATGTCCGCGGGATCTTTTCCTTTTGGACCTTTAGGGCCTTTAGGCGGAGTTACTGTGGCGGAGCCTCCTGCGGTCGCATTTCCCGCATTAGGGTTGAGCGACGCTTTCGCCGCGGTGACAGCATCTTTGGCATTTTGAACGGCGTCCACAGCCGCTCTCTTGGCTGCAACCAACTCGGATTGATTGGATGCGGAATCCGGAGCGTAGCCGACTTGTCTCTCGGCAGATGCAAGTCGGCGTTGTGCGTCCGCCGCGCCGCGGATTGCCGACACTGCGTTGCCCTTCGGAGTGGCGGCAGCAAGTAGGTCAGCGCTCTTGTAGGTTCCGAGAGCCGTCAAAAAGCTTTGGTTTCGCACGATGTTTGCAAAGCCAATGAACTGCTGACCCGCCTTCACTGCCCAGACCGCGAGGTTAGTCAACTCATTCGCCAAGGTGCCGATAGCATTGGCATTATCTGCCACCGTGCCCGCGATCTTGACCTGCAACGCTTGGGTTAAGCGCTGGATTTTACTCGCAGTCTCATCAGCGTGTGCGATCTGGCTATCTGAGAGGATCAGCCCGAAAGATTGAGCGTCCAATGCAGCCTTGCGAAACGCGGCACCGCCCGCTGTCAATGTGGGGATCAGCGCGCGGTTAGCCTCTCCAAACAATGCCAGAGCGCGTGTTCCGGCTTGGGCAGGGTCTTTGATCTTCGACAGCCCATCAGAGATCGCTTCAAACCGTGCGCTATCGGTCATTTTGGCGAGTTGTTGCAGTGACACGCCGGTCCCGACGAGTGCCGCCGTTACATTGGCGACAGCCTCTTTCGACTTGCCGTTGAATGCATCTCCCAAGGATTTGCTGAATTTTGCTAGTCCCGCATCCGCTTGTTCTATGGTTGCGCCACTGGCAGTCGCTGCAAACCTGAATTCCTGAAGAAACTGCGAGCTAACCCCTGCGGCTTGCGCTATGTTTTTTAAGCCCGCTGCGTAATCAAGGCCGGACTTAATAACCCGAGCGAGAGCGTCGACTCCTACGGAGGCGGCAAATCCAACAGCAGCACCGCGAAGTAATGCGAATGCATCAGTCCCAGCCGCGCCCATCTTTTTCGTGGAACCCGTAATCTGATCGAGTTTACGAGATGTGTTGTCTGCCGCTTGGTTGATGTCTCGATTATAGCCGTCGATCTTCGCCTCAAGCGTAACGACGACACTGTCTGAAGTGACGGCCATCAGTTCGCGGCCACGCCAGCGGCGATCAGACGGGCAGTCTCAGCCTCGAAGATATCGAAGTCGGGAGCCTCGACCTCTTCCTCTTCGTCGGGGCTGTTGCGCTTGTTCCAGAAGTGCAGCAGCGCGCCGTACTCGTAGAGCGTCAACTTGCCAGCTTCGCTAGGCGCAACCCCCATCACGTTGCAGTTGGCGAGGATTTCGCCCCAGTCGAGCGCGACGGCCTCACTTTTTTTTTAGGCTCAGCGATTGTTTTTTCGGGAGGGTTATAACCTTCGATGCAGGCCGACATCACGGCGGTGGCGTCCGTCCAACTTCGGTTAAGCGGCAGTCCATCGACGTAGGTGGCGACCAAACGGTTTGCGACAATCGACGTGACTACGACTGGAATGCCATCAACGACCCCGCTCCACCACCGATGAGGCCCTGCCGGATTGTTTCCATGATATCGTCAACGCGGAACGCGCCTTCAGAAGCTAGTCCAATGCCCGAACCATCGACGTTGCCGACGTAGCGCCCCTTCAGCAGCCGGGCAAATACCTCGCCGATAGGGCCGCATTTTTCTTCGATCGCAAGGATTTGCCGCAAGCCAAGCTTGAACGTGTACTCGCCGTCGCCGAATAGTAGATCAATATGCGTCTGCACGGGCCACCTCGCTTAAACGGTGGGAACCCAAAGAACCGGGCCATCAGACACAAAGGTCATGGAGGCGGTGACATACTGCCCATCAGCGGCCTGCTGCTGCCAGTTAGTCAGGACGAAAGCGCCAGCCCACCAGCCTGAATCCACCGCAACGGCGGGCGAAGCTGGCTCAAGTTCGCTGAACCGGTAGTTTTTAACAACGCCCACGGCTGCACGAATGCGGGTGGCGTCAGTACGGTTATACAATCCCGCACCGCTCATGTCCCACTGCTTGCCGGTGAGATTAACCTGACGCGCTGGTACATCTTCTGGGAGCGCGCAATCGGCTACAAACACGTCGCTCGTGTTGGTTTGGATGGTGAAGGACCGCGTATTCAGGCCGCAAAGGACAGTGAACACCTCCGCCGGTGTGGCTCCATCGCCCATCAGGATGGTGAAATAGCCGCCTTTGATGAGTGCCGGACGTGCCATGGTTATCTCCGCGAACGTGAATGATTTCGCGGAACATTAAATCTGTGACGACGGAGGGTTTACCGACGCTGGTTAAATGAAAAGGGGCGACCCTTTCGATCCGCCCTGTCGGACGTGACGAAGGCGCGCGCCGGAACTATCGCAGAACGCTAGCGCTTTTCGCTTGCATTTCCGCCTGCGCTATCGCTATATGCCAGCATGAATAGCAAGCATAAGAAGACGCTCAAGATGGTGTTCACCGATCCGGCATCGGGCACCATTGCATGGGCTGCCATTGAGGGCTTGCTGGTCGCGGTCGGATGCGAAGTGATCGAGGGCAATGGTTCTCGCGTCCGTTTCGTGAAAGGCGAACTGGTTTTCAGCTTCCACCGCCCTCACCCGGCGAAGGAAGCTAAGCGTTATCAGGTTCGTGAAGCCCGCGATTCCCTTATAAAGCTAGGAGTTGAGCCATGACCGTAATGACCTACAAGGGCTATGCCGCAACCGTCGATTTCGACGCCGACGATATGATCCTCGTCGGCAAACTGGCCGGGATCGATGACAATATCAGCTTCCATGCCGATGATGGAAAGGCGTTTATCGAGGCATTCCATGAGGCGGTTGAGGACTATATCGCCACTTGCGCCAAGATCGGCAAAGCGCCGCAGAAGCCTTATTCCGGCAAGGTGATGTTTCGGATTGACCCGAGCGTTCATGCGCAAGCCGCACTGGCCGCCCAACTGTCAGGCAAAAGCATGAATGCTTGGGGGAGGATGCTTTGCGAAATGCTGCCGAGAAGATGACCGGTGAGGCTTTGAGGGTTTAATCGCCGGGTTGTTGAAACGAGCATCCAAACCGAATAGCTATGCCGCCGTAACAAACGGGGGTAAATCATCTTGAAAATCAACTTCGCCGCATTCGCTTGCGCGATCATTACCACGCCAGTCATGTCACTGGCTCAAACTGCCGCTCCGACTATCACGATACCGACCGCCACGATCATCATGTATCGCGGCTCTAGCGTAATGGGCGCAGCGTTAGGCTGCCCAATCCGCTACAAGGGGCAAGAGCTTGTTGAACTTGGGCGCGGCAAATACGCCGAATGGTCTGTGCCCGCAGGCGACTATATCCTGACCAACAAGACCGCCAGCGTGGACGTGATCGTCGCTGCCGGACAAACGAAATACGTTCGCTGTCAGATCAAGCCGGGATTTATGACGGGCCGATCCGATCTGCAAATCGTAGATGAAGAAAGCTTCGTTCAGCACCGCGCCGATTTCGAGAAAAAAGACATATCTCCGCTCGTAACAGCATCAAATTAGGGGCTGGCAATATGTTCAAAGCAATCGTTGGGCTGTTCGACATCATTACGCTCTTTGCCGCCGGGTGCAGCACATGGCTCATGTGGGGTACGCTTATGCAGATAGCGAGGCCCGCCTATGGTGATCAGGCTCTAGGCGCTCCCGGCCTTGCTGCATCGGCGGCAACAGCAATGGTGATTACGGTCGTGCCATATTGTGTCGCAAAAATACTCGAACAGGCCCGACAGAGAATGAGAGAAATTCCACACGCGCACGAAACGCCGAACAGCCTACTTTCTTCGGCGAACGATCTATTTTCCCCGGTTCCGTATGATAAAGATGACGACAACGGCTAAACGGGCTTAACAACCGTCAATCGCACCTTCACCCGATCCCCCGGCTTCACAGCGCCCTCGAACGCATACCCGCGCACCGCTGCCGCCAGTTCGGGAGAATCGAGCCGTAATGCCATCTCCGAAATGTCATCAAGATCAATCGTGCCATTCGCGTGCAGTTGCGCGATCAGTGCGCCAAACAGGCGTTCAGCATCGGAGGGGGTGTCGTCCACCCCGTAGGCCTACTGCGAAACGACGGTGACCTCAATGTCTGTCGTGCAGTGCCAGGCGCTTGCCTCATCCGTGTCTCTCAGTGTCTGCCCGCCTGTCACTGTGACAGTGGCCTCGTCCCCGTTTTCAAGCACCAGTGTGGCTCCATCGAGTATCTTGGCTATCCTCGCCGCAATAGCTGAGGCTGCGTCTTCTCCGGGGCCGCGCGCAAAGCTATGAACCGACACAAAAACCTTCGCCCCGTCCATGCATGTCGCTCGCTCAGGGATATAGGTCGCGCTGCCATACCGGTTAAACGGCCAAGTCACGTTCGCTGGCGTCTCAGGTCCATAGGTGCGAACGTCTACCATCACCGATAGCGGCGCGTCCGACCGTAGGAGCGCGACGACGGACCGACGAACAGGCAGACGGGGATCGTTGGCCATCAGCCCTCTTCGCGGCTTTCGTCGCCCTTATCTGGGCGTTTCACCGATTCCGCAGCCTTGGCAGCGATGGCAAGATCGGCTACCTCATCTTTCACGAAGACCACGCTGTCCGCCTTAAACGCAGTGTGCGCGTTCGTCCCCAGATGTGGTCGTAATCACGCTTGAACTTGAGCCACTGGGCCATGATTAACCTCCAATTGTGTTTTGAATGACGCGCCGGACATAGGCTGTAACCTCATCGCGCTTCTTGGCGACGGCAGGTTTCATGTACGGGCGAGCGGCCATCTTCGAAGTGCCGAGTTCGAGCGGTATTGCGTAGGGCGCGTTGCTCGAAACTGTCACCCGGAGCGGCGCTTCCTGAACGGTTTCGATGTTACCGCTCAGGACGCCGGTATCCTCATTGGGAGCCTGCCCCGGCTTCGATCGGACATGGCCTTTGCCCGACACCTTACCCTTGGTGATCGAGGTCTGGGCTTCAACCTGAATTGCCAGCCCCGCCTTGAACAGCGCTTTCCCGACCCGCTCAACGTTGGCCTGGCTGGCCATGCGCTTCAGGCGGTCGGTGTGTGTCTTGCAGCCAGTTACAGCCATGACCAACTCCGGCAGTTATGAATGTCGCGAATAGTCTCAATTGAAATTTGATGCCTGTCGGCTAGTTGCCGGTTTGTAAGCGCCCCTTGGGAAGCTCTGATATCGAGCACTTGCGCTCGATTTAGCTTAGCCGAGCCACACTTTTCCCCACGACTATCAGTGCCGTGCTTAAAACGATCCGCCTGATTTTCAGTCCGGGTCGCCCAACGCAGGTGGTGAGGGTTAGTGCACCCAAGATGCCCGTTTCCACAAGAGTGCGCAGACTCGTGATCTGTCGTCGGCGCGGGACCATGCGCTCGCTCGCACATATAGCGCGCGACCCACATTTCTTTGCCATCGACCGTTATGCCGCCTCGGCCCTCACCCTTCTTACTGAAGGGCCAAGACAGGCATTCATCGCCTTTATAATCAACGTGCTTGTCGATCCATTTAAGCAAATCCCCACGGAAAGTCGGGCCAGCGAGCGGGTCGCCATGTTTGCGCAAGCGCTTGTAATGAAGATTGCACATACCCATTCGCAAAATGGTCAACTTGCCACACGTCTTGCAGGGATATAGTCGGCGATTAGCCACATTCGATCCTTCCGTGATCGTTTTGGTTAGGGCTGAGCGCGGTGTTACAAGCACCCGTTCAGTCCGCTTATGTATCGCAAATTCCGGTAATTTTTGCAAGACCGTCACGCCCGCTGACCACGGCACAGGTAATAGGACAGCGCGGGGTCAGTCGTGACCGAGGCAACCGCATAGCGCTGATCGCGCACGGTGATTTCGCAATCGCTGTCGATCGGATCGCATAGGTCTGCCGCTAGCACGTAGATTGCCACATCGGTGTCAGTGAACCCCGGCGTCATGCGCATCGCGTGCGTTGCGCTGTCGAGTTGGGCACGGATGCACTCGTCGGACCAAGCTATTCCGATTGTGCCGAAACCGTCGTCGGCATCGGATCTGCGGTGGAGCGTGGCGTCAAGGTACATCGGAGCAAGCACGGATGCGAACACCCGCGCAAGTCCGCCGTCCATCAAGCCCACGGATAGGCCCCAGCAACGCCACCGCGCAGCAGGCCATCGCAAACGGATCCGGTTGACGTGATCGAGGGACCGCCAAAATGGGCGCGAAGAAAGGGCAAAAACTGCAGGCCGTAGGAGGTCGAAGCATACCCGGTTTTTGCCGATGCCCGCTCCAGCTTTAACGCCCCCGACTGGATCAAGGTGAAGCCTGACGCCCCACCGGCTGCAAGTTCAGCCTCAGCGCCCGTCCCGTGCCCTTGCAGCGTTAGATAGTGCGCCGTCAGTAGATAGCTGGCGTGGTCGTCGTCCCAAGCGCCTGTCGTCAATAAGGCCCGATCAAGCCAGTATTGAGCCGATGTGTCAGCGGTCGTGACAAACGAGGGGAATATCGTTTTGAACGTGGCGACGGTTGCTGTCATGGCCCGACGTTCTATTTTGCCACATCTGGGTTCGTTACCGACGCTGGTAAATGCAAAAGGGGCCAGCGTTGGACGCCAGCCCCTTCACTCCCGTCAGGAAGTTATTTGAAGCTTTAGTCTGCTTTGTCGGCAGGCTTGGGCCTCGCATCTGACTTATCGCCGAACTTGAACCACTCGGTGGACTTGGCGACCGCGAACTCAGCCTCGGTCATTTCAACAGCGCCATCGGTGGACTCCCCATTCTGCAACAGGACGCCGGGAATCGCGTTGATTACCCGTGGGCCACCTGACACGTTGGTGACGACATGCTTGACATTCTTTGCTTCGGCCATGGCTTAGATCCCGTCCAGATAACGAAAAGCGCCGGGCCGGATGACTTCGACGCCACCGGTACGGAAAATGCCGGGAATGTCGAAATGCACGTTGTCAGCCGTTGCCACGGGCAAGAAGCGATGCGGCATTGGCAGGTGCAGTTTCACCACGTCCTGACGGTTGGCATAGGCAACCATGCGCTTCGTTGCGCCAGCACCCGCAGCGTCCAAACCAAGCTCACCCCGGATTGTGAGGGGTTGACCGGTGCGACGGGTATAAACGTTGTTGCGCTCAATGAACGAAAGTACCGTCTCGCTGTTCGTAGCCGACATCGGTGTTGCGCCAAGGAACGCCTCAGTCGAATACGGAAGCAAAACAGTGTCAGCCATTTCAACGGTAAGCGACCCGGTAAAGATGCCGAGGATGACATTGTTGAAGTCGCGCAGGATCTGCGTGGCCGTCTTTGTCATCGTACCATCTGTGGCGAACCAAGTGGTTACAGAACCCGTACCGTCTGCAGGTGCTGTGCCGATGGTGACGCCCGCCGTCTGACTGATAAGGCCAGCCAAGCCCTTCGTGGTATCGCCGGTGAGAGTGACGTTCCACATGAACTCCATGTATGCGCGGCGTGCGGCTTCGGCTTTTCCTGTGTCCAGGTTCATGCCCATCAACTGAGCCTGCCCGGCTTCCTCGATATTATAGCCATAGCCGATCGCGGCCATGTGGAACCGGGTTTCAACTCGATCGCGCGTCACATCGGCCTTCTTGATGTCTTTGGCGGCGCCAGAGAACCAATCAGCCTTGCCGAGCGTGCTGGAGATGAAGGTCGCAATACCGGGCGCGAATTCAGGTGCCGAGCTATCGACATAGACCAGTCGCCCAAAGTCGAGGTCGGGGAACTTAGTTTCGTAAACGGTCGAATTGACCAGCAGGGACTGGTTATAGACGAACCCGAAGGTGGCCTGCTGTGCGTCGTTGAGTTGGTACATCAGTCAAACCTCCTTAAGATGGGGTACGGCGCAGCCGCACCCAGAAGAACGAACCCGCAGCAGCGGCGGCGGTGTCAGCCTCGGCACCCGGAACGGCAATCACGGTGCCGGAAACAGAGGCAGTGGTGTATCGACCGCTGGCTGTGTTCCAGTTGAGAGCAGCGCCAACTGAGATTGCAGCATCAGCGAGGCCACCAATCTTCCCGGCTTCATCAGCGAGCGGCACGTTGTCGTACTGCCCGTAGCTGTCGCCGTTCGTGCTGGTGATGACGTGATGCCCGATCGCGATGCCGATGAACTCGCCGCCCGTAACGAGTGGAGCGCACTGCTTGTCGCCGGAACGCTGAGCCGGAGCACCGAACGCGATCGTTGCTGTCGCGGTTCGGGTAAGACCGTTCCAGTTTTCCATGTTCCCCAACATGCCGGGGAAACCGTCAGGCTGGAATTGCGTGTAACCGTTCTGATACGCCATTGCGCGCCCTCCTGTTTAAGCTGCCGCGCTGGCGTTGCGCCAGGCGTTATGATCGTTGGCTTTGGCGAGCGATGATGTCTCACGGGCAGATGCATCGCCGATCTGGACGATTCCGTTCGTCATCACGGTGCGGACGCTGTCTGTGACCGGCGTCGCAGTTGCCATCGTGGCAAACGAGACATCGACCTGAGCGTCGGTCCAATCCTTGGCGACGTCGCCTAACTTAGCCGAAACGACCGCCTTTTTGATCGCGGCTTCATCCATCGTGTCCGCGAGGCTGAGCGATGGAGCCAGCTTCTTGGCGGTATCCAGCGTTAGGGCGTAAGCCTTGCCAGCATCCCGCAACTGTTGCGGCGTCAGTTTTGCGTCAGAGACCTGCTGCTTAAGCGTGGCAATCTCAGCATCCTTGGTTGCCGATAGCGTCGTGGTGGTCGCCAGCGCGGCTTCTGCGGTATCTTTGGCGGTAATCGCAGCAGCGGCGGCACCCTGCAATTTCGCAACAACAGCGGTAACCGCCTCGGCGTCGGCAAGATCGACCAGCAGGCCGTCGATGGTCAGTTTCTTCATAGTGCGTTCTCCGCTGTCGGTAAAAATGGATTGCAGGGTCGTTGGTGAAATTGCGTCACACGCGGCAGCATCAACGATGCGACATTCGGGACCGGCACGGCCTTTATCGACCAGGGCAATATGATTCCCGACGATGTTGGCCTGCCGGGCGAGGCATTTCGTGCCGTCCGCCGCTGTGAAATCGCCAAATTCAAGCTCGCAGGAATAGCCGTTCGACAACTCACGCTTACCGGAATCAACCGCCTTGATGGCGCTCTCATCGGTAAGCATGAGGTCGAAGGCGAGGTAGCCACCCTCTTCCCACTTCGCGCCCATGATCGTGCCGCGAGCGTGATCCTTCCAATTGGCAGATGTCACACTGTCGGCAGGATGGTTGTCGGTGATCGGCTTGCCGATGAAGCTATGAGCAGCTTTCGCGGCGAAAACCTGATCGGCATCGCGCAAAACATTGACAGTCGTCGTGTCGCGCAGACCGTGCATGTTGCTGGGGTCCACATCGCGGCCCGAATAGGCATAATGGCCTGTCCGTGCAGCCTTAGCCCGAACGGCCATGTAGCCGTCCTTGGTGCGTCGTGGCGCGTCGAGCGTAAGATGGTCCGACATGAACATGTTGGACCGTTTATTCGTGGCTGTTAAGTGAGTTTACCGACGCTGGCTGAGGGAGCGTTAATCTGTTTGCCGCGCCTGACTATAGTGAAAGAGCGACGATTTCTGTTTTGGGTTGAATCATCGGCCCATCGGCAATTCTCAGGATAATACCCTTTGTCATTGTCGATCCTGTCGATGCTGTAGCCTCCATCAGGCCTATCGCCCATGTCAGCGTAGAACGCCTCGAAACTGGCAAGCCATCGAGGATCAACGTCAATTCCGCGCCCGCCGTACATCGGGAAAGCTTGGTTGCGTGGGTCGGTGCAACGGTTTTTCATCGCCTGCCAAGTGCGATATATGGACGTAGCTGATTTGCCATGCGTCCGGTTTGCCGAACCAATAGCGTCTTTAGCTTCATCGCTCATGGGAGCGCGGCACTTGCCGCATGAAGTGGAACTTCCGTCAGTCAGTGAAAATGAAAACGGTAGCCTGCGTTCGCCGCATTTGCAGAGGCACGGGACCATCCATTGCTTATTGATGCTGCGCGGTTCTCCGCAAACGGTCAAACTTCCAAACACAGTGCCTATCGCCGGAGCTTTGTATTTCCGCCCGCATCCACAATCTTTCGATTGGCCGGAACGTAATTGGGCAGGGTTTCTTTGAAGCGTTCGCCCACATTCGCAACGAACAATCCACCGATCGACAGGCTTCCCGCTCGACGGTTGAATGTAGGGGGTGTCGCCGGACACTACGGTCAGCTTATTGAAAACGTCGCCGGGTTGGATGCGGGGATAAGATTTGCGAGTGCGCCGCACGGCAGCTACGAGAGATTCAGCCATATTCGATCCTTCCGTGATCGTTTTGGTTAGAGCCGGGCGAGGTCTAGACCCCTCGTTCGGCTCGACTTTTATAGCCTTCTAATCATCCAGACTCAACACTGGCCCGGCACGGCAGGAACAGTTAATTTCTTCCCCAGGAAGACTTGAAGGCGGCTCCGCATAGCTGAATATCTGCCCGTCCAGTTCTTCATGCTCCGGTCGCGGATTTTGGGAGCCACCATGCACCCATTCGAATTTCTCTAGTCCCGCCTGTTGCTGCCGTTCCTGATCCAGCTTCGAAGTCAGCTTCTTCGATTGATCCCCGGCAATCCGAATGCTCCGATCGCGCGCCATACCCGTGGCCTCGCGTATCTCTTTAGCCACTTCGACCGCCGCCGACCGCTTTTGCAACCCGCGAAACACGCTATCGGAAATCCGGCCCTGTGCCTGCGCCGATACATCGCGGATCAGTGCGACGTTACGAGCCACGACGGTTTCCAGTGTCTCGGTCACATCGCCGCTGTGCAGGATCGTGCCAAGGTCAACGCCGGTCCCGGATAGGACAGCGCCTGCCCACTTCTCGCGGCTGTATTTCTCGACACGCAAGGCCCACGCACGCAACGAAGGCGTCAACGTCAGGATCAGCCGGTTCACCGCCTGTCCTATATCTTCGATCTGCGCGCCAAGGTCTGCCGCCGTGTCGCGCGTCATGCCATCCAGCGTGGTCGAATAGGTCCGCTCGATCGCCGCCAGTTCGCCATCCCATGCCGCGACCACGCGCAGGCTGATGCGGGCGAGTTCATCGGCGAACGTCTTGGGGGTAACGAAGCTGCGGAGTTTTAGGACACCACGCCGGTTGGTTTTGCGGCGGGCGAATTCGGCGAGAAGAAATTTCACGCCTCGCCGCCGGTGGGCTTCCAATCTTCAACAATCTCGGTGAACACTTCCGGCCCGAACTTCAGTACGCCACGATACGGCTCAACCTTCGACAGATCGACATCGCTAGCATCATATGAAATCGTGACGTGCGACTGGTATTCGTCGAAGTCATGCGATGCACCGTTGCGGACCATTTCCTCATGACGCCACGACAAGCTTGACGATGTGAATAACAGCACGACCGCGCCTTTGTCGCCCAATGGCTCAACAATACGAGCGCCACCGGGGGCGACGTCCAAATTGCCTTTGGCATCGCTGCCCCAGCCATCGGTGCCCATCTTCATCCAGTCCACAGGCGTCTTGCTGTAAAGTATCGTGACGTGCAGATCATCGGCGGGCGTTGTGGTTTTGAATCCCTGAGCCTTGGCCCATGCGATAAATTCGGCGGCGTTGAGCAGCGGACGGTTGACGTAGAGCGGACGCGGCGCAGCATCGCCCACGATTTTCAATAGCGGCTTTGGCTTAGCCTCACTGGTCAGGCCTAAGTCATCGGGGTTGGCCACGACGGGGGCGACATCCGCGTCTGGCGCAACAATGGCCTCTGCCTTCTTCAGTTCCTCATCCAGCCCGGGGTAGGTTCCATCTTCCGTCAGAAGATTCTGCGCACCCTTGGCTAGCGCATCGATCGGCACCAACCCGCTATCACCCCACACCTTCGCGGTATCCGCCTTCAGCTTATCGAGGGCCGCGCGCTCCTTCTCGCCCATCTCGAACAACGGTGACCAATCGAACCATAGCTCATCCTTGATCCCGGCCGATCGCAGCATCACGGCATCGATGCGAACCATATTCGGGCGGAGCATGGTTTCTTGCTTGGTCGCAATGCTCGACAGGTAATCGTTTTTGTCGCCTTCGCCGGTTGCAGACATGCCGGTTGCCGAGGTGCCAAGCAACCTCGTGTAGGGAATATCCGAAGCTCCAGCGACCGTTTGCAGGAACGCGGCCATCAATTCGGGCATTCCGGCCCAAGTGACCTGACGCGTCACCCACGTCTCGGCATCTTTGCCGCCCTCGCCACTATCGAGGATGATCGCGCGATGATTAGATTTGCCCTGTCGGGCTGCATCGAGGCGCTTGGATAGCTGTGCGTCTCCACCCGGTTGTGATAGACGCTCCATCAGGCCGGGGATGCCAATGACGTCGTAAGTAGCCTCATCAATCAGACTGGCAAAACTATTCTGCGCACTATCAGCGTTGCGGATCGCGTCACCAACAGCCTGATAGATAGGATCGCCCCAGAACGCGTCCTCCCATTGCGAGCCAATGCCACGCATGACGTGCGCACCTTTGAAGATAACCATTCGGCTCGGATGTATCCGCACACCGACCTTGTTCGCGATGCTTGTAATCTGGAAATAGTCGGGGCCACCGAACAGAGCATCTTCAGGGTCAGAAACCTCCTGCCCTATCGTCAGTTGCCAGCGCGAGAATACCGCGATGTAGGACAGTTGGCCGGGGCGAATATGCTCTACAGCTAGAGGCTGAGAAGGGTCATCCCCCTTGATCCCGAGGTAGATCGCGCCACCACCGAGACGACCAAGAACGATCGCCTGCGTCACCCGCTCACGCAGGCACAATCGCTTTTCTTCGGCTTCGATCTTGCCGATAAGTTCACCGTCAGCTTTCCAGTCGCGCCACTCTCGAGTCATGTCGTGGGCTGGCATGTCGACGATCTTGCGAGCGAGCCAAGATGTTCGGTAACTCGCTTCAACCTGATGCTGATCGACGATGTTCAGGCCGTATCGAGCGTGAACCCGCTTATCGACACTGGTTCCTGCGCCGGACAGGACGTTGGTCAGGCCGTCGAAGAAGCTGCGAACCATGCTCATAGGCCCGCGTGGTTATCGCGGACGGGAAGGCCCTGTTACCGACGCTGGCGCTACAGGGCGTCCCATGAGTAATTGGAACCGCCCAACATCAGTTCGGTTAATGCCCACACCAGTGCATCGGCCCGATCAGGCGACCCTTCGCCGACATAGCCGGAGGGGGTGAAGCTAAACATCTGATCTTCCAGATCGGGAAACGGCCCCACATGGCTTACCCGACCTTGCTCGTATAAGGCGGCTATAGGCTCCGCGCGCACAACTTTCCCGCGAGTGGCGCTCACGGATTTATAGCTGACGGTCTTATCTGTCATTTTTATCACAGCCTCCACCATCGCGCCGCCATAGTTTTTCTCTGCCACGATCCGATCTGCGCCGAAGTCCTTGTATGCTTTTACGGCCTGCCTGCCCCAGCCATCGGGCGATAAATGGCAGGTGCGATCGGCGAGCACGTAGGCGCGGCCATCGGTGCCCTTACCGACTACCACGATGCCGATGTCATCGCCTTGGCCGTCGCCTTTCGTCCCACTAGGGTCAACCGCCACAACAATCCTCTGCATCTCGGGGGCAAGGGTCACGCGGTTTGTATCGACGCCTTCAACGCTCCACAGCGCCCCATTAACTTCGGACGCCCATTCTCCTGCTTCAAAGCGATGGCGTTGTGCCGATGACATGCCCGCAAGAATTTCGAAATATTTGGCGGGGAGATTGGCGCGATTATCGGCAGGATTTACCAGCATTTCGGCATAATCGGCCGGATTCGCCAATGCTTCTTTCGTTCCTGGCTTCAAACCGGCGCGAAACAACTGATAGGACCAGTGCAATTTTGAAGGTGGGTTGCAGTCATAATAATATTTCAGGGCGAGTGGTGACGATTGGGCAAGGCGCGATTGGGATGTTTCGATAGATGACCATGGTATCTGCGAAGCCTCATTCGCGTAAATTGTGGCGTATTCCTGACCCAGCACTTTTTCGACGCGCGCCTTATCATCCAGCCCGCCAAGGATGATCTGGCTGTTATTCGGAAACGTCGCGATCAAATCAGTTTCGTTCGTCGACAAAGGAATTCCCGGAAAACATAGGCTCATTACCTTGGGCAGCGTTTCGTTCCAGATTGACGCCTTTGCGTGGTTAAACCTGAAACGGAAGATCGCGTGACGTGTCCGTTCCGCCTTCATCGCGCGTATACAGATCGCACGGGTTATTAAAAACGTCTTGCCTGATCGCGATCCGCCCCGGAGCATGATATTGGTAGCTGGCGACCCAAGAAGACGGTTTGCTTCCTGCTGTTTGGCCGTGAGAGCAAACACCACGGCTACAGCGCGGCGTCGTCACTGGTGATGGTGATGCCAATCGCCCCGCCACCATCGCCGGTGTGCTGGATCTTATCGCCGTAGCGTTTCGGATCCCACTTCGCGAGCAGCTTCAAGCGGGTTTCCACGCGCAGCTTTGACCTGCTGATCCATTCAGTGTTGGCAACCTCGCGCTCATCCTCGCCAACGATCTTTGTGTCATTCGATACATCGTCAGCAATGTCGAGACAGTCGGCGGCAATGGCGTCGAAGCCAATCTCACGTGCGCGCGCGAAGCGTCCGGCAAATTCTTTGTCGTCAGCCATCCAGTCATATACGGTCGACTTCCCTATCCCGTGCGTCCGGCAAAGCTGGCGCAGTGGTATTCCGTCGCTGATGCCATCAATCAGGATAGCCTCAAGTTCCGGGGTGCGGATACCTTCACTCACCGCGTACCCCTCGCGCCCTTCGGCAGAACGGTGACCGCGACATCTCCATGAAGGATGATCCGCTGCCCCGTTCCAAGCACCACAGTTTCGCATCCGAAATCGACGGCTTTCTGAACGGTTGGGCTGGCGATCTTTACCCGAACAGCCTCGACATCGAGACCGATCACGCGCTCGATGTAGCGCAAAACAGCATGGTCACTGACATACATGTAATTATCCTACCCTTCTTCTCTGAAGCCGCGCTACCGACGCTTCAGCGCGCATTGCCTTGAGATGTTCGGAACGCGCATAACGCAGTTCATCGCCGCCATTTTCCTCGATCCAACGCGTGATGACGCTGGGACGCGATCCGTATTCGAGTTCGACCTCTTCCCAACCGCCGAGCATATACCGTTCGCGAAAATCGGGTGGGCACGGGCGCAGCGCATAAGGCCGGACGGGTGTTGGCCGCTCTTTCATCACTCTCCCCCATCGCCCAAAGCGCCCAAGTAACGAACGGGTCGGGGTGCGTGGGGGTGGTTTCCTCTGCCGCCAAATCGCGCGATATATGGCGGTTTTCTGCGCGTTTTGGGTGATGCGCTGTCAGTGTGTGTGGCGGCGTCATGCGGATTGCTCCCGGCCTTCTGCGCGAAGACGGTAAACGCGAGCATTGCCATGCCACCGGACGAGGTTGCGGCAGTCGAATATTTGCAACCACTGCTTCGGAAGCGTGTTCAGCTCATGTTCGGTAATATCGCGACTTTTCACGCGGGCCTCGATCTCGGTGAAATCCATAGGTTGCCGAGTATCCGTCTCATAAATTTCGACGCGGGATGAAACCCAATTAGGCCCCAACGCACGCATGATGGCCGGGATGATCTTCGCTGGATGGTCACAAGCCGGATCGGTGCGAGCAGAAAGATTGGCTTTGCGGAGGTCGCCCGGACTAACTCCCACCTCCATCATCGTCGTGACGGCTGATGCAATCCACTGCGCCCGGTCATCCTCTGTCATGCTGACCGGACAGACCAGCGCAAGCGATGTCGTTAGTTCCGACCAGATGAAATCAGCCGTAGCCCGCCAAACGAATTTGTTCTCTTGCAGTTTGTGCAGCTCGCCCCGTGCGTCCAATGCCATCGCTGGCGACGGGAACATGATGATGTTGTTTTCCATGGTCATTTCCTCTGAATTTTCGGCTGTTCAAAACCCACGTTGACCAAGCGTGCTGCCAGTTGCTGAATTGGTCGTTTTTCTTGAGGTGGTGGGCACGGAAGTGTTCGAGTTGGAACGGGATCTCGCCGGGTGGCCACTTCGCCAGTATCTTCGCGCTCTCGGTGTCAGCGCCGAACGCTATCGGCTTCCAGTCGTCGGGCAAAAGATGCTTTTCAACTTTCGGCGCGCGTTTACCCAAGGTAGCTTTAGCTATCTTGGGTATGGTTCTGGAGGGTTTGGGTCCAGCAGGTTGACTGGTCCCCCTGCCACGTTGACCGGTCCAGCAGGTTTACCGGTCCAATCACTAGACCCCTTATCCTGATGGCATTTAACCATCGGAGTTGCGGCCAGCGCGGCCATGTCGATGCCGTACTCAACGGTGTACCCATTGGCGTTGCGGCGCTCACCCAGCTTAACCAGCAGCCCCTCATCAATGAACTGCTGCACGGTATCGATCACCGTCTGCTTCGAGCAGCACAACTCGTCGGCCATCGTCTTTTTAGACGCCCAGATGCCGCTACCATCGTCGCTGGCCTTGTCGGCAAGCAAAACCATTACCGACTTGCGCATAGCCGTGCGGAGGTCGCGCTTGTACGCCATCGAGATGATGTGATTGCTCAAGTGCGAACGCCCTTTTTGGCATTGCAAGAGCGGCACATAGTCTGAAGGTTGGCGAGTATGGTTTCGCCGCCCAACGATTCAGGGTAAATATGATCACAGGTTAAATCGACGTGAGTAGAGCAAATCACACAACGGAAGGCGTCGCGTTCGAACACCGCCTTGGACAGGCTGCGGCTGATAACCTTCTTTTGGTAGATTCTCGGTTTAGCCTTCCCGTCACCGGGCCAATCGAAATCACGCTCGTTCACAATGGCGGGCAATTTCTCAAGGACGTATCCACCCTCTCCGTCGCCCCAGCCCCAATACCATATGATATCCTCTGATATCTGCTCGAGCGCGGCGTTCAGCCGATCGACCGCTTCCCGCTCTTTCCTGATGTCATCTTCGTGGCTCATACCCTCGCCTTCCGCTTCTTCGCCTTCTTCGGCGGAAATATCGTAATCACGGTGCCGGGATGCGACGCCTCAGGAGTCCATCGCTGGCGGTTTTCCAGCATATAGACGGCTCGAACCAACCCATTGATGCCGTGCTTCTCAAATATCCACTCAGCCGCGTCTTTGTCTGACTTGCTGGCGTTGCAGCTTCGGCAGGCTGGCAGGAAATTATTGAGAGCGTGCTTCCCGCCAAAGGCGAGGCTGTCGATGTGGTCTAACTCGAGGCGTTCGAACTGGCCGTCGCAATAGGTGCAATGGCCGTCAGCAGCGGTCAAAACAGCCGTAACTGCCGATTTATCAACGCCTGCCTTGATAGCCTCCCGGCGCATCCCGCCGTTGGCCGCAATGGTGGCTTTGTTCGCCGCACGCCATTTGCGCTGAATGGCCAACCGCTTTTCAGGGTTGGCTTTGCGCCAAGCCGATTTCTTTGCATTTTGATCGACGCGATTGTCTTTGTGCCATCCGGCATAATCGAACGTAGAAACGGTCGCCGCCTTCCAACAATCGCGCGAGCAATATTTCGCGGGCGCAGATGGCCATCGTTCAAAGGCGACGTGGCAATGCTCGCAACTAAGCTGTAGCTTTGGCACGGGGCTTCCTTTTCTTTGGAGCGCGCACCGGCCATTCGGTGATGACCACGCCGGGGTGCGAGGCTTCAACCAGCTTCTTTTTCAACCGGTAAATGTCGGTCTTGAAGCCTTTGCAGTCCTCGACAATTCGGCAGTCATCCGTGAACCACGCGAAGTCGGCAACGTATCGGCACATCAGTTTGCCGTTGATCTCGACGCGGAACACCGGCTGCTGCTCAAGGCGCGAGATATGCCCCGCAGCCTCAAGCGCAGTCAGATCGTCGCACCGACGCGCCTCAGCCTTGCTGTCATGCAGGTGAAGCGCGCCGCAGACGGTTTTAACCGCCCGGTATTTGGTGCGAGTTGGAATCACGCCAGCCCGAGCGCATCGCGATATGTTTCCAGCAACGCGTCCATCTCGTCGCGGTCATTCTTCTCCATGCGGCGAAGCTTGACGATCTGGCGGACGATTGGCGTATTGTAGCCCTGCCCCTTCATTTCGCTGTAAACGTCGCGAACATCATCGCTGATGCCTTCTTCTCTTCTTCGAGCCGCTCAATTCTTTCGATAAACAGCCGCAGCTTGTCCGCCTGGATAATATCCGACATTACTTCTCTCCTTGGTTGAAAACGGGCGCGGCGATCATCGGCCCATGTGTCCGCCGACTAGCGGCAACGGGACATCGACGGGCACAACGTAGCCCGCCAACAGGGGGGGTATTGCGCGCGACGGCGCTTCAGACTCATCCGGCCTTCAGGCAGAAACAATTCGAGCGCGTTGTTCAGTGGCCCGTTGGCGAGCGCCTTCAAAGTAGCGGTGTCCATTATCCATTCCTTCCGGTTTCGACTGCGTGCTGGATGATTGATAATTTGGGAAAATCGTCGCGGCGCGATGGCCAGCGCAAAAAGTCCTGAGCCGTGCATTGTCCGCGCGTCAGCGTCCCCGGCAGGCTTGTGGAAACCGGCAGATTGCGAACGGTGGCAGTGATCTGCGCGGCAGTCATGCGGCGCGCCTCAATCCAAAGCGCACGGTTGTATCTGAGCGGTTTAAAATTCGGCAGATTTCGGAAATGGCGAAGCCTTCACTTCGCAAATCACGCATGATGCGCTGGCGGATGCCTGAGACGGAGGCCGTCTGATCGTGGGCAAGCAGTCTCTCGGGCCGAATATAGTGCGCGTTAGCGTGCTTATTCAGAATGGCGCGGCGTTGCGTCGGAGTCATATCGCCTGCGGCCCCATCTCGCGGACAACCCGACGCCAGCGCGCTTTCACCGATAGCAGGCTGCGATTCATACGCAGTGGGATGCGCTGTAAGGGAAGCTCGTTCGCGACCAAGTCGCAAAGCCGCTCATCATCCTCAACGGTCCAATTTACTTGTCCGATAGCCATTACGCCGCCCTCCGATTATGAATGCAGCCGTGATCGGATCGCGTGCCGCAATATGTGCACGGGTCACGGTCAACGATGCGTGATGGATCGACGCGGACAGGCTCGGCGTATTCAAGCGGGCGCCGCTTGCGATTATGAGGTTTTGGGCTGGCGCTCGTGCCGTAAGCCCGAATTTTGCTCACGACAGGCGCGGTTGATTTGCCCGTTGCAACGATAGTGACCATGCGTCGGCACGAGCCGCGTTCAACCGTGATCAGGCCAATGGCCTCAAGCAGGGATATTGCGTTTGCTGGGGCCGATATCGACAGCGCACCGATAGCCTCCGCCAGAACGCCGTTAGTCGGACATTGATCGCCAGCGTTTGCGGCGGCGGTCAGAATGCGCAGGATCGTCTGAGCGTGCGCGGGGATAGGGAGTGTCATGCCCCCACCCCCAACCCACGCCGAAGCCCGGCAAGCGTGGCCCGTATCGGCGCACGGTCAGCGGCTTTGCGGTCGATCTTGCGCTTTTGGAGACGGGCGTTTGCGATGGCGAGTTGCGTACCGACAGAATGATAATCCTCCGCCAGCTTGTTCAGCCCATAGCGGAGGTTGAGATTTCTCTCGGTGAGCAGTTCGGCTGTCGCGCGGGCTTCGTCACGTTGACGGCGCAGCTTGAAGGGGTTCAGGTCCATCATGCTCACCGCCCCTTCGTTGAAAAGGGTGTCAGCGTGGCGATCATCTGATCAGCGACCGGCTCCAGCGCACCGCGATCGACGTTGCAATAAATGTGGTCAGCGCCGCGAATGGCGAACTCAGCCGTCCCGCCGATAAGCTGGGCGATGATGACGCCCGGCGCATTGGCTTCCGGATCAAGCGAATGCGCACCCTGCCCTACCAGTCCGATAATCTTGCTGGTGAACACCTCCCCGAGAAACCCGCACAGAGTCAGTAAATGCCAGCCTTTGGGTGCGCGACGCTCCAGCGGGTCGGATGCCAGCCACGCACTTACCGTGCGTTCCGGGATTCCCGTGCCAGTTTCGATGTCACTGCACTGATATTTACGGCCCCGTCCAATAAACAGGCCGAGGGTGCGGTGAATATGGTCGCCCGCCACAACTGGCGTCGGCATTTCATAGTTGCTCACGGATTTGCTCCCGGTTCGATGTATTTGGCTTGTCATGGAAAGAGTTAGTCACCGCAGCAGCAGTCTCGACGGGTGCAGGGCGTGGCGTTGTGGAGATGCGAGCGCGCCAATTTGTGCACGTCAGCAACTCGGGCTGGGAGTTGCCCGCCCTCCCCGCGCCTTCGAGCTTGCGGTTCATGCGGCGCGTGCTTGCTCAGTGGCGCAAGATATGTCCGATACCGATGGCAGATGAGCTTCGGGGATGCTGTTTCGCTCCCACCAACCCTGAACCGTGGACGGGTTCTTGTGGCCTAAGGCGCGAGCTAGCGGTCGAATGCCGCCACGCGATGCGATCAAGTCTCGAAAGTTGCTCATGAACTTGACGTACGCCGAGGTACGTACGGTTGTCAACGGCCTAGATAACGTACCTCACATCTGCGAAGACACGTACATGTCAGAACGCAAAACTGTCGGCCAAGTGCTGCTCGATCTTAAGGCGAGAACAACGATGTCACTGGACGACATCGCAAAAGGCGGCGACTACAAAGGTAAGTCTTCAGTTCAAGAGTATTTTAAGGACACATATGATACGCCTTTAGGCAGAAAGGCCGCCGACAGGTTTGCTAAAGCGCTACGAGGCAAAGGTGCGCCTCCGATCTTAGAGGAGGAAATAGAGGCGCTGGTTTCGCACCGACCGCCATCGAACGCCAAGACGGTGAAATACGAAGGATCCAGCTTAAGTCGTATGAATGACGATCTGCCGGTGTATGGTTCAGCTATGGGGGCGGATACTATTGTGGATGGCGAGGCTATCGAACTAACTAGGCTGAATACAGCGGATATTATCGAATATCGCGAGCGACCTCAGATCCTCAATGGCAAGCGGGATGTCTATGGGCTTTATGTCCAGGGCAACTCAATGGACCCGGCGTTTGACGATGGAGATCTGCTTGTTGTTCAGAAAACATCTTCTATTAGCGCGCGGGATTTCGTTGTCGTCTATTTGCGTCCAACCGACGATACCGATGACGGAGAGACGGCTCGCCATGTGTTGATAAAGCGACTTGTTAGGCGCACGTCTCAATTCGTTGAGCTTCAACAATACGAGCCAAAGCTGACCTTTCGTATCGCAATGAACGATGTGCTGCGTATCGATAAGGCGCTGCGGATGAGCGACGTACTAGCATCGGCAGCTTAGTGGCATTGCCGGGGGCGGCGGCAACAAAAACGGGGGATTAAATGGCATTATCGACTGCACAATTGCAGCTTATCGAGCAACGCGTAACGAATGAGGGGGCTAGTGTGGCGGTCGCCTATCTACTTTGGCTATTTCTTGGCCTTGTGAGCGCACACCGCTTCTATCTCGGTCGTCCTGCCAGCGCGATTATGCAGATACTTTCCTACTTTATCGTCATTGGGTTTATCTGGCTGCTGATTGACGGCTTCCTGATCCCCGGCATGGTGCGGACCAAGCAAGGTGATATCCGCCAGCGCGAGATGGTTTCGATGTTGGCTCAATCCGCTGGCGGTGGAGCGCTATGAGTGGCCGCGTTGCCCAGAGCGCGATGCGGGTGAGGGAATTGTGATGACAATAGAGCAGGAGACACAAGTGGCCGATCAAGGTTCAGAAAACTCGCAAATTCAAGATATTAATGCCGAAATTCAAAGTCGCGGACCAGAATTCTCCCTCGGCATGGATCTCCCAAGAGTATGGGCTACTGGCGCGCAGTCTTTTGTGAACCCAGAAACATCTTTGCTTGTATTTCGCGAGCAAAATTTGGTTGGAGATGAAGCGGGAAATACACGGCCAGCAGTAAAAAATGTAGCGAGTCTTGTAATGCCGACGGAAGTGCTGCGGGCGGTTCATAAAATGATCGGCGACCAGTTAGGGATGATAGATGCTGCCGCCGTCGCCTAACGCGCCCCCGACATGGTGGACAGGACGCGCGGCAGCTATGGCGGCTACCATTTTTTCACAGACTCCCTATATACAGGGAAGTTATATGACACAGGCAGCACCCAAAACTATCGCTTCAGGGGCGGCAACAAATTCGTTCGATGAGCGATTTTTGGACGCGAAGCTGGAGGCCGTTGAGGCGCGGACAGAAACCAAATTTGCCCAACTGATCGGCAAGATGGATGGTTTCACTATCGCTTTGGGCTCTGTCGCCAAAGATGTCGGCCAACTTAAAGTGGAAATTGCCGCCGTCGATGCGCACGCACGAAACGCCAAATCTACAATTATAATTGCCATCATAGGCTCTGTAATTGGGATAATCAGCCTTACTTACGCAGCTGTGGCAATTTATGTCAGCGCGATGGGGACGACCGCATCTGCATATCAAAGCGGGATGGCAGCAGCCGAAGCGCATAAGAAATAACCTGCCCGCCCGATAAACTCCACCAAACCTCGCTTCGGCGGGGTTTTTTGTTGCCTGAAGTTCAATTTATGATGCTAAACTTCATACATCATCATCAAAAGCAAATGACATTTGCGAACCAAAATACGAGATAAGATGCCTGTTAAAATCGCCCTTGTTTTTCGAAATCCGGAGCAATGTCATCACCGTGATAACTTGCGTTCGAAAGTGATCTAGGCCCTGTTTTTCTGTCAAAAACTGATGGTGCCGGTGCTTTCGTTGGTATTTGGCATTCGTTGGGTTGATTTCATCTAAGGCGGGGAGAACCGGCTTTGGGAGCTTTTCATAAATTAAGTTGCGGATGAGCTTCCCTGCATAGCGCGGCCCTCGATTGTTCGCTGTTCGGGTCCAGCCATAAACCCGGTATATCTCGTTTGTGAATTCTACTGGGATTGTCTCCATCCAAGGTCGATGCTCAGGCAGCAAATAGGCACTGAGAATTTGCTGGAGTTCGTCCTTGTCGCGATTAGTCTGATAGCCCGTCGCCTCATCAATGAGGGCGATAAGGCCGACGCGGGTAAGGCTTGATGTAATCACCCGGCATTGATGTGCTATGCCCGCCTGCTGCTTCTGCAAGGTGCCTGCATTGTCAGCTTGGATGACCGCTTCGGCCACGTCAATCAGTGTATCAGAATCAAAACCATAGGCAGTGGAGTTCTTAATTCTGAACCGAATCGGGCTAACGATTCGCTCGTACAAATCACTGGAAATGAAAGGTTTTATTCTGTTTCTGGAGACAAAAAGCTCTAAACGATTCATACCCTTCACCATAGCGCCGCCTCGCGCCATGCCGAATGTGTCCATTATTCCATTCATAGTTATCACGCGCTTACCGTCATCCAAGACGTAGCAGGGCACCTCTATATCGCTGATTCGGATGGGCTTATCCTGCTCACCGAAGATGGCCTTTGGGCAAGGCTCATCCCAGCGAGCCTTCGCAGCCGCCCGCGCGATCCGCTGGCGCTCTGATGGCGAAAGCAATTCTGAGCGGGCCTTCCCGCCCTTACTCTGTGGGGTATCCATCACTAAGAATCGCTCCGTGCTTGCTGCCCGAGCCAGTCTCTGCTTGCTGCGTCCGCTTAGCAAGCATATTTATCAATATTGCTCTTTGTGCTTGCTACTGCGGATTCATCTCAAGGGGTTTTTTGTTGCCTAGGGAAGATTGGCCTCCACGTTGTACGTTAAATTCTGATAAAATCGTACTTCCGTACGTTTATGAGTTGACGGACGTACGTACGTTCCGCATAAAGGCTCCATCACCACAGATGGACGCCGAAAAATGCAAACCACCCCCGCAGACGCAGTGCAGACAGCCACCACATATCGCGAAGATGGCGATTGGCTGATCGATGCCCGCAACAACAAGGCGAGCATTTCATATTGGGGCACCCGCGAGGCTGCTGAAAAGTCGCTAGCCAGCCTGATCAATTGCGACTGGTGTACCAACTGCTCGGACTGCTCGGACTGCTCGGACTGCTCGGACTGCTCGGACTGCTCGGACTGCTCGGACTGCTCGGGCTGCTCGCGCTGCTCGGACTGCTCGCGCTGCTCGGACTGCTCGGGCTGCTCGGGCTGCTCGGACTGCTCGGGCTGCTCGCGCTGCTCGGACTGCTCGGGCTGCTCGGGCTGCTCGGACTGCTCGCGCTGCTCGGGCTGCTCGGACTGCTCGGACTGCTCGGACTGCTCGGACTGCTCGGGCCTGTATAGCAAAAAAAATCTCGCCCCCGTCCAGGCTAACACGCCCGCTTTCATCGTGCCGGTGGTCGAAAACCTCCACACCAAGGTGTTGGCTGCGGCAAAGGTTGAGGGCGCGTTCGACATGTCCACTTGGCACTGCGGCACAACGCATTGCCGCGCTGGCCATATCGTCCATGCGGCAGGCGCAGAAGGCTATGCACTTGAGGGCGCGACCAACATTGCGTTCGCGGCGATGCAGATCGCTAAGGCGTCCGGCATCCCTATCAGCCCTGTGCGCTTTTACGAAAGCAACGAGGTCGCAATGGCTGACATGGAGCGGGTTGCCGCGCTGGAAATGGGTGCAGCCAAATGACACACTCAGCCCTAGCCCAATTCGCCACCCGCAAGTCGGCGGTAATCGCTGCAACCGAGCGGCTGACCTACGCCGATGATTCCGACACCATCACCGCAGACATTTGCGCGCTGCTTGAGGCGGTCGATGCCCTGATGCCGACGGATGCGATTGCGGATGCGGTTGCAGATTGCCGTAGCGAATACGAGCGGGAGTGCGAGGATCGGCGGTATCGGCATGTTGAAAAAGACTGGCAGTGGTCGCGTCAGGTGGCTGCGCGATGAGTGCTCAGCATACTCCGGGACCTTGGCGCGTCGACGACTATCACGACGGCTTTGAGATTGTCGGCAATGTCGCCCGCGCCACGCGCTTCGGCAAAAAGGGCGAGTGGACCGTCGCGTCTATCGAAATGGATATGCCAGACGGTGCAGAGACCGCCAACGCCCACCTCATAGCCGCCGCGCCTGATCTGCTGGCGGCTTTGGAGGCGCTCGTGAGCAGCTTCGAGACACACCGTCCGAAGCTGCTTTGGGACAACGCCCGCGCCGCAATCGCCAAGGCCGCCCCGCAATGATCCGTCTCCTCCTCGCGCTGCTCTCCAAACCTGTGAGCGCGGTTCCTGATTTTGAAGGGAAGTACTGAACCATGACCCGCAACCACTTCGCAATTCAACGAAGCCTTGAGCGCGACGGCAGCGAGATCGTGACCGAGGACGCATGGCTGGCGAAAGTTCCAGCGATGAGCGCCTGCCTAGCCGAGACACGCCGCTACCAGACCGACCCCGAATATGCTGCCGCACAGGACGCGGATCGCGCTGATCGGCAGGCGGCTGTTTACGACAAGATGGATGCTGGCGTTGCGCGGTTTTGGGCTGGTCGGAAGGCCGTGTCATGATCCCCGCGTCGAAACCCGAAAGCTTGCTCACCTCCGCGCTGGCTGTGGCTGTGTTCGCGCTGATCGTGCCGGTCGCGCTGTTTTTCATCATTATTTTGGGAGCTAAGTGACATGGCAACGCAGTTGAAGGCGGTCGAACAGGACGATGCTGCATTTCGCGCGTCGGTCGTCGGAGCGTCGGAAGTAGCAGCCCTTTTCGGCGCGTCTCCATGGCTAACCGAGTTCGAACTGTACCACCGCAAGACCGGAGCGATAGCAACGCCGGAGTTCAACGCGGTCGATGCCAACAATGTGCCGGAAAATGAGCGTTCTTATTGGGGCGTGAAACTTGAACCGCTGATCATCGAAGCCGCCTGCGAACGGTGGGGCTACGTACCCCTCAAAACGCCGCACCGGCTCGATAATGGCAAAGGCCTAGGCGGTCATCCCGATTGTATCGCCACCTGCCCGGAACGCGGGAAAGGCATCCTTGAGGTGAAGATGGTCGATTGGCTCCAGGTAAAGAAGTGGGGTTACGAACCGCCGCTGAATTATCTGTTGCAGAACATGTCCTATCAAGGGCTGTCTGGCGCGCTTTGGGGCGACATGATTGTTCTCGTCGGCGGCAATGAGTTGCGCCGCTACCAGTATGATTTCCGACCACTGGTTTACGCCGATATCGAGCGCCGCGTTGAACAGTTCTGGCAGGCCATCCGTGCGGGCGACGCCCCGGTCCCCGACTTCGAACGCGACGGACGGGCGATAACGGAACTGCTTGGCGTTCCGACTGAGGAGGTGGCGGATTTGCGCGGCGATAATGAAGCGTCTGACCTTGCTGATGAATGGCAAGCGGCGAAGGCAGAGGCGAAAGCCGCCGATGTTCGCGCAGAAACCGCAAAGAACGCCCTGATGATGAAGATTGGAAGCGCCGGTTACGCGATGCTTCCGCTGCACAAGGTCAGTTGCTCGCAGACGAAGGGGGCGGCGGGGACGCTGATCACCGAGGCTCACGTCGGAACCCATATCGGCGCTCGCAAGGGCTGGCGTCAGTTTTCAGTGAAAGAGGCGAATTAACATGGCTACGAATTTAGCAGATCGTCGCGCTGACCCTATCGCGGTCATTCGGCAGAACCTGACGCAGATGGCCCCGCAGTTTCAGGCGGCACTACCAAAGCACGTCACCGTTGAGAAATTCACTCGCGTTGCGATGACCGCCATTCAGAACAACCCCGACCTTGCTGGCCTCGATCGGTCGTCGCTGTTCGGCGCTATCGTCAGGCTGGCACAGGATGGCTTGCTCCCGGATGGTCGCGAAGCTGCAATCGTGAAGTTCGGCAACAAGGCACAGGCCATGCCGATGATTGCGGGCATCCTGAAGAAGATCCGCCAGTCAGGCGATGTCTCAAAAATCAGCGCGCAAGTCGTTTACGAAAATGACGAGTTCGTCTGGCATCTCGGGTTTGACGAGGACGTAACGCACAATCCTCCTGCCCTCGACAAGCCGCGCGGCAAGGCAATCGGCGCATATGCAACAGCCGTCCTGAAGGATGGCGCGCGCCTGCTGGAAGTGATGAACTTCGAAGAGATTGAGCAGGTTCGCAAAGTCAGCCGCGCGAGTGGAAATGGCCCGTGGGTTGCGTGGTGGTCGGAGATGGCCCGCAAGACCGTCATGCGCCGCCTATCGAAGCGTCTGCCGATGTCCACAGACCTTGAGGACAGCTTTGACCGTGACGAAACGGTCCCGTCAATTGCGCTGACCCCAGAACGTGAAGCCGCCCCGGTTTCCCGTCTGGACGCCCTTGAGCATCGCATCGCTGCCGACCCTGAAGCCGACGAAGTTCTAGACCAGTCCCAAACCGGCGAAATCGCCACCCTGGAATCGGCAATATCCGAACTGGACGACTGCGAAATCCGCGTGGACATCGACGCCCGCTTGGCTGCGTTGTTGCCGCTTCTGGATGATGGCGATGGTGAGAAGCTGAAGGATCACGCCGCCGTCTTGTTGGCCGAGTTCGACCAATGACCGATCGCGAGACTGCCCGCGAGCGCGACCTAGTGAACCGTCGCGCCGCCAACCGCCGCTGGTACGCCAAAAACCGGGATAGGCAACTGGCCTATTACAAGCGGTGGCGCGTGAAAAACGCGGCCCGCCAATCGATGGGTATCTGAATTTCCACAGGGAGCCGCCGCGACCCAACAAGCGCGGCGGTGATTTTAGAAGGACGAGAGAGATGTTTGAATGGTTGACTCAGCGACCGGCAATAACAGCGCCGCTAATCAAAGCGAAAGACGTGGTGGATGAGATTAATCATTGGATCGGTCAGTCGAATGCTTGGAAGGAGCGCTCGTTCAGCGCCCAATCCAAACTCGACGCCATCATAGCGCTGGAAACGCCGAACATGGCGAGCATCGGGCGGCGCATGGCGAAGATCGCGCGGGGTGATGTATGACAACGCCAGCAATGGTCATCGTTCATATCGATGCGCAGGGATCCGTCGATTACCTCGCTGCGGGCAGTGGGCTACGCTTGTTTATAGTGGATGAGCGAGCGCCACATGACCGCGTTTACGAGTGGTTGCCACGCAATTCCATCGCCCAAATCGAGGAAGTTATGCCTGCCGACAGTGAAGTTGGCAGTAGCGCGGACGCTCGCCACCCAGCCATCGCAAACCGGCTTCATGCCGAATGGGCGGGCGAACACCCTTTCACGGTGGAATCATGAACGCGGTCCTCCAATCCCGCACCCTGCCCGCGCGCGACTACCGCCAGTCGGCAGCATATCTCCGCAGCAACCGCGTTCGGCCTGATGGCCAAGGCTTCGTGTTTCCTTGGCGGGCTGAGGATTTGCGGGCTGAACAGAGGGGTGAAACATGATGAGTGAAGAATTGAAAACCGCGCACTTCGCGAAAATGCAGGACATGGCGCGTCGGTATCTGGAGCCTGCCCCGTACGTTGACAGGGTTGGACATGTTTGCCGCAACGGTTCCGACGCCGAACTGCACGCGTTCCTTGGCGACGTGATCTACATGCTGGACGGGCCGGAACAGCGTGTTGCTTTTCCAAATGCCGCCCTAGCCACCCCCACCGCGCAGCCGGTCGAGGCACGCGACGAATGGGTGATGGTCAATCGTTTGCGCGATGAAGAAGCTGACACCGTCACGATCCTTTGCGACAATCCAGAAGGGCCGCCGAATAACGCTGTCGAATGCAGCGGGTTCTGGACTGGCTTTGCTGACCGTCGTTTTGAGGGGGCAACGATTGCCGAGGCATTGGCCGTCGCTGTGGCTGCGAAGGATGAAGCCGCTCACATCGGATACCCGCCCATAATTTATGATGACAAGGTGATCGCAAAGGCAATGAACGCATCCGCGCAGCCGGTCGAGGGCATTGAACAGGCGCGGGAGTGTGATGTCGAGCGGGTGGCGGAAGCTATGCGGGCGTGGGCAACAGACGGGGCCGACATCCAAAGCAAGTATTATGCGATTGATCGCGGAAAAAGGGTGCAGTCTTTTGACGACCGCGACGAAGCCCATTTGTTCGCGAGGAGATTGAACGCACTCGCCGCCATCGCCGCCATGCAGCCGACCATAGACGCCGCGATCAGTGGTGAACGGGCCAACGCCTACATAGCAGGCGCAACAGACGTCCATAACCATTGGGCAGCAGGCAACGTGGAGCCAGACCCTGATTTTGGAGAGGCAGCGTCGGACTATGCAGCCCAATTCACCATCCGCACCCCACCCATCGACCACGGCCCCGGCGAAAGCAGCGGCGGGGCGGAAGGGGATGTCGGGACAACGGTTCAGCGCGTGAAGGATATTTTGCGCGGACCTGATGGCGAAGAATATACGGACAGCGGTATGGAAAATGCGTTCTTCCGCTGGCCCACCATTGCCCGCGCTATCGCTGCCGCCCTGTCCGGCGCGTCGGAGGTCGTTGAGAGTCAGAAGGAGGACGTGAGAAGCATCCCAAACCAGATTTGCTCCCATGATTGGCAAGAGAGTGTTTCGTCGCAGTTCAGCAATGAATACCGCGTGGAGGTCTATTGCCCAAAGTGCTGCACCTACGGCGAAAAAGAATATGAAACAGGAGAGATTACATGGCCGTGCACGTAAACGCTGATCCCGCCCTGTCCACTCCGCCCCGCCTCGCTGAGCCAGAGCGGGATCGCAAGGAGGGGGAAAAGTGATGGCTGAACCTTTCATAATCGGAAACGCTAAGCTTTACCTAGGCGACTGCCGCGACATCCTGCCGACGATTGGCAAAGTGGACACCCTCATTGCAGATCCGCCGTATGCCATACGAAATAACTTTGGCGCGCAGAACAAGTTGGACGGCAAGCGCACCCTGCAATTTGCATGGGACGGAGCAGCCACACGCGATGAAACGATAGAGGCAATCGCTGCATCAGGCGAACTTGCCAACGCATTCTTTGTTTTCTGTGGCGCGTCACAAGTCAGCTTCTTCGAACTGGCGCTGGAAGATCGGTTTACGGTCAAGCCCGCGTGCTGGATCAAGGCTTGCCCGCCTCCCGCTATGCCGGGGAACTGGTGGCCTAGCGGATTTGAGTTCGCGCTATACGGCTATACGCCCGGTGCGCCGTTCAATGATGCCGATCCAAGGCGTCGTAACGTGTTCTATTCGGACACCTATCGCGCCGGTATCCGCGCCAGCGAAAAGGTTGCCCATCCGACGCAAAAATGGTTGCCGCTGATGCGCGAGATAGTCGTTGCGCTGGTGCCTGAAGGCGGGTCGTGCCTCGATCCCTTCATGGGCAGCGGATCGACTGGCGTTGCTGCGATGCTTGAGGGGCGGTCATTCATCGGCATTGAGAAAGACCCGGTATATTTCGGGTTGGCTTGCGAGCGCATTGAGGATGCCCAGCGGCAAGGTTCACTTTTCGGAGAGGCGGCATGAGAAAATTTTTATTCACCCTCGCCGACCCAGCGCGCGGGGTGGCTTGAGATGAGGGAAGATGAGATCATAAAAGAGTTGCGGAAAGCGCAGGCTTTGGCTGCGCTCGCATTAATCGCCGCACTTTACCGACCCAAAAAGCCAGCGTGGCACGACAGGGGCATCATCGGAGATATAACGTGGGGGTTCAAGAGATGACCACTGACACCACCATCCCGCCAAACTGGCAAGGCCGCAAGGCGTTTAACCAAGACGGGCCAATCCGCATGACCAATCCAGAGCCTTTCAGCGCTCAAGATGCAGAGTTGCTTAAACCGACGCGTCTTAGGGTTATCCGCCAATTCGCCGACGATGCGCTGGTTGGGGTCGTGTTTCATGCTGAGGGGGAATTGTGACCCAGATTTACGACAAAACCGGTCGGAGCATCGCAGCCGGCGACGTGCTGAAGGTGTATCACTTCACCGGCGCACGCTGGCGGAAACGGCACTTCATGTTTAAGCAGGTCATGCGCGAAACGACGCTTGGCAAGAATGAGAACGCCGCTCCGTATTTTTTCGTGTCGCATCTAACGCTGACACCAGAAGGCGAGCGGGACAGTGGGTATTACCTTGCCCTCGACGGCAAGCATCATGCCGATATTGAGATCGTGCAAGGTCTAGTCTGGCATCACGACAGGCCGAGAGTTGCCGCCCCTGCCAGTTCCCGCGCACCCGACTGGCCGGTCGCAATGTCGCGCGAGCTTGCGGGAGCCGGGGGATGACGATTGCAGAGCGCGTATGCATCGCTGAAGCTGTCTTGATAACGGGACTGCCTAAGCGCACGCTTCAAGACCTTGCTGCTCGTGAGGAGATACCCGGCGCGGGCAAGCCTGCTGGCCGGTGGACATTTGATGTCCAGATACTTCGCCAATGGGCGCAATCGGTCAATCGGAAGGAATCCAAGTGCCGAACATCTATCCGCGCAACGGCATCTGGTGGGCGCGTTTCAAGGTCCAAGGCACCGAGTATCGATTCAGCCTACTCACGCGTGTTCGCGCGCTCGCGGAAAGACGCCTGAAGGCAGAGCGCGCCCGCATCGAGAACGAGGCCTGCTTTGGCATCATAGCGCCACAAAGCTGGCAATCGGCAGTCGTCGCATGGAACGAGCATGGCGTTGAGAACCTGTCCGCCAGCACGTTCAAGCGGTATCTGGTGAGCCTCGCGCAGCTGCGCACGTTCCTTGATGACAAGACCTTAAACGACATCAATCCTGAATTGCTCCGAACGATCCGAAAGGCGCGTCTCCGAGTTTGCACGGTCGCCACATTGAAGCGCGATCTTACCGCGCTCTCAAGTGTGCTGGACTATGCGATGAGCGAGAACTGGATAGACAGCAACCCGACGCTGGCATTTCGGACGGCGCGCATCCTTCAGGAAAAGCGCGACCCGATTTGCCTGCCCGAGCGAGATTCGATGCGTATGCTTGAAAAGGCTGCGCCAGATCGTTTCCGTGACGCTTGCGAATTCGCGTTGATCTCAGGGTTACGGCAAGCCGAGCTATTTGGCCTGAAGCATTCTCAGTTAGACCCCCTGGACGAATCCGTGACTATTGTAGGAAAGCGGAACAAGATGCGGGTCATTCCCTACACGCGCCAGATGAAGGCCATTGTCGCCCGACAGGCACAGTTCATCGGCAAGCCTTGGGTGTTCTGGCATGGCACTGGCGAACGGTGGGGATCACCAGCATCGAGGTTCGGCGACATCAAGCGAAGGGTGGCACAAAAAGCGTCACAATCGAAAACGGATTTCGAACCCTATCGCTTCCACGATTACCGGCACCTTTATGCGGTCACATATCTGCGCGAGGGTCGCGGTTCCATCTACACGCTGCAAGGCCTTCTCGGGCACGACAGCATCAAGACAACAGAGCTTTATCTAGAGTTCCTGACGCCAGCGCAGAAATTGAAAGCAATGCACGGGGTGACACAATCCGGGGCACAGGAGCAACGGTCTGCAACTAAGAGGGGTATCAAAAATGGCTGAAATCTGCCATAAAATGACGATGGCGAGAAAAGCGCCAAACGACTTAGGAAACCGTTGCTCTGTCCAGCTGAGCTATCGGGGCACGAGGTTGCTCGTACCGGTGCGAACGGCCCGTGGTCAATTGCGCTTTTCGGGCGGGATCACAGGAAAGGGCAGCGGCAATGCGCTGATACCTTCTTCGCGAAGGGCAATAGCCTCTTTTGGTGTCGCGGTGCCGTGTATCGTTGCCGGGGCTGCATCCCCATCCGCCATAGCCCGCGCCTTCTCGGCAAATGCACTGCCGACCCATTTCGAATCCTTCAATAGTTCGGTCTGCATGGTCGCAAGCTTCGTCATCGCCTCGGCGGGCGTCATCGAACCACGCGACATCGACGCCTTTGCCGCAATTCTGGGTGCCATCACGGCCTTCCCGATTTTTGCCGAACCGCAAAACGGACAAATCACTTGTCCAGCCTCGCATTGCGACTCGAAGGCGGTGCTGCTTGCAAACCATGCTTCAAAGCCGTGCGCCTTCTCGCACTGGAGATCGAATACGATCACGTCAGCGTAATCGGGCGTCGATGCGACAACGCCGGTATCCGACCGCGAATGCGATCGACTTCGGCAAGGTCGAGATCGCACATCCCCAGCGTCGGTTCTGTTCCCATGTCGAGCAACACATTTCCCCATGGATCTACAACGAGCGAATGTCCGAACGTCTCCCGACCGTCCTCATGAAGGCCTGTCTGCGCGGCGGCAACCACGAAAGCACCGGCCTCGACCGCGCGGGCGCGTAGCAATAGATGCCAGTGCGCCCGTCCGGTCGGCACGGTGAACGCCGCAGGGACGGTCAGGACGGTAGCACCCGCATCGGTCAACGCAGAATAAAGCGCGGGGAAACGCAGGTCATAACAAACCGTTAGCCCCAGTTTTCCGAGCGGAGATTCCGTGACCACCGCTCGTTCACCGGGAGCATAAGCAGCAGACTCGCGCCAGCTTTCACCGGTTGGCAGGTCCACATCGAACAAATGAATCTTGTCGTAGCGTGCTGTGACCTTGCCCGCTGGGTCGATCAGGAAACTTCGATTGACCAGCCTGCCATCGTCCCGCGCTCCAGAAATTGCCAACGAACCGATCGAAACCCAAATGCCCTGTTCTTTGGCGGCAGCGCAGACGGCGCGTAATACTACGTCATCACCCTCACTCCGCACACTGGCGCGCCCACGCGAGCGATCGCGGTCAACAAGGCCCGACATTTCGGGCGTGAACAACATTTTGGCCCCGCCCACGCCGGCCTGCGTCACAGCACTGACGATCGTCCGCGCATTAGCTGCCGGGTCGATGCCCGATGTCATTTGCAAGATGGCGATCTTCACGCGTCAGGCTGCGAGCAATGCGTCGAGTTCGCCTGCCCGTTCCAACGCGGCGAGATCATCAGATCCGCCGATATGGCGGTTACCGATGAAAATCTGCGGTACAGTCGTTCGGCCATTCGCTCGCGATAACATTTCATCGCGACCTGCCCTATCCATCGAAATGTCTGTTTCCACGACGGTCGCACCCTTCGTGCCCAGCAACGCCAGGGCACGATAGCAATAGGGACAGAACGGCTTTGTATAGACCTGTATTTTGGGCACGAACGCACACTCCATTTGTCCTGTAGAGTTGTGGTCGGCCACCCGGCTTGTCAATCGTCGCGGATCACCCGAGTCCAACATACAACCGTTACGCGCCCTGCTCCCGCTCTTTTTAACACGCGGGCGCAGGCGTCGGCGGTCGCGCCGGTCGTGAACACGTCATCGACCAGATAGATGTGCTGTCCCTGCAGTTTGATCGTAGTTGCAAAGGCAGATTTTACAGTACGTTGTCGCTCCGACGCGTTCATGCCCCGCAACGGCGGTGTCGCGCGCGTTCTGATCAGGATGTCGGATCGGCAACTTACGCCATGCAACCTCGCTAGCGCGGTCCCGATTGCATGGGATTGGTTGAAGCCACGGGACCACAAGCGCCAACGATGGAGAGGAACGGGAATATATAAAGCAACGTCGGATTGCAGGCGCGGTGCCAATACTGAAGCAATCGTCCGAGCAAAACCGGTGCGGCGTCCATATTTCAGCCGTAACGCAACGCGCCGCGCGATATCGCCATAGGCCACCGCCGCGATGACACCATCGAACGAAGGCGGACTTCCGAGGCATGGACCGCATGTCAAGCCATCCTGAACGCTCATTGGGATCGAACAGCGTGCACAACCCGATCCCGTCAGGAAATCGAGCTGTTGCCAGCACGGCACGCAAAATCGATGATCTGCTTCGACTACATTGCCGCACCCCGGACAACGCGGCGGCAGGACATAGTCGAGGATCGGGCGCATGAGTTGATAGACAGGCGACATCGCGACCTTGTCGGCGCTGGCGAACCTTGGCACAAGCGGCCCCGTGACGTCTCGCCCGCCAGAGTTATTCGACCGCAACGCACGGAGCATCCGGCGCGACCGGACGACGGCGATGCCCGAGGCTTTCTTCACCGGCCTGATCATCGACGAACTGCTCGACCGACTAAGTACCGTAAAGCGCGATTTCACGTCGGCGCTCATCCTTGGTGCCGAAGGACGGTTGATTGCGGAGGTCAAAGCAAAAGGCATTGCAGTTACTGTTGCCGATCCATCCGCCGTTCGTGCCGCACTTTATCACGGCGTCCGAGTAGACGAAGACCGCCTGCCCTTTCCTCCGGAAACTTTCGATCTCGTACTTGTGGCGGGGTTGCTCGATACGGTGGCCGACCTGCCTGGGGCACTGCTGCTTGTTCGCCGTGCCTTAAGGCCTGACGGCCTGTTCCTTGGATGTATGGCCGCCGCTCCCAGCCTGCCCACCACGCGTGCCGCCATCGCCGCAGCGGACGCTGCTGTCGGCACAAGCGCAGCTCGCCTCCACCCTCAGGTCGATGTTGCCTCTGCCGGTGACTTGCTGGTTCGCGCCGGGTTCGCATTACCGGTAGCCGATCTCGATAGTTTCGATCTCAGCTATCGGGACTTTGGACGCCTTATCGACGACCTTCGCGCGGCCGCTGCAACGAACGTCCTCGCCCAGCGCCACGGAGTTACACGAAAGTGGCTTTCCGCAGCCATCGCATCGTTTGCCGCGCGTGCCGACGCCAATGGCAAGGTTCGCGAAACCATCAGCCTCGTGACGCTGACAGGGTGGGCACCCTCGCCCGATCAACCGAAACCGGCAAAGCGTGGCAGCGGGACAACTTCACTGGCTGCAGCATTGGCCAGGCGCGACTAGATCAGTTTGGCGAGTGCTGCGATCAGCGGACGATCCGCAGGTGGCATATCAAGGCGATTTAATTCCGCAAAATCCACCCAACGCAACTCGCTCGCATGGAGCGCTCTAGGCGCGCCCTCCCAAATTCGACAAATATAAAGCAGCAGGATCAAGTGCCTGTGACCAAGCGCCTCGCTGGCAAAGGCTGACGCCGTGAGATCACGCGTTTCCACCGCAATACCCAACTCTTCATCGAGCTCGCGGACCAGTGCTTGCTCCGGGCTTTCGCCGATTTCAGGCTTTCCTCCAGGAAACTCCCACAGTCCCGCAAGCGATTTTCCGGGCGGCCGTCGTTGCACCAACACCCGGCCATCCGCAGCGATGAGCGCCGCAGCCACGACCCACAGCGCGTCAGTTTCACTCTGTTCCGGGGATATAAGGATTTTCTTAACTCCGCACGCAGTATCGATCTTCTGGCCTCTAGAGGCACAACGGGACCGGGGACAAGGCGATGTTGAAACTGATGCGCGCGCTTGCCCTCAATAAAAAGGGAGCGACTGCTGTTGAGTATGGCTTGATCGTGGCACTTGTTTGTCTTGGCATGTTAGCAGGACTTCAAGCGCTTGGAGCCGCAACAAGCGGTTTGTGGAACAATATTTCCACCAAAGTGCAGAACGCCAACTAGCTATTTCGTATTAAACATTTGGCAACTTGTTCTGCATAATACCAATATTACTGAACGTGCTTCGGCGGGGACAGTCGGGTAGTTAGAGACACTTACAGGAGACTAGTTATGAAATTCGTTCGCAAAATGTTCAAGGATACCAAGGGCGCAACCGCAATCGAGTATGGCCTGATTGCCGCTCTGATCGCTGTCGCCGCCATCACTGCAATGAGCGCACTTGGTTCGAAGCTTACAACGACGTTCACTAACGTTTCGACCAACATGAAGGTGGGTTGATCCTTCTGATCTGCCTATAAAAGCAGATCGACAGACTTGCTGAATATTTCGGGCGGCAAACATCGGTTTGCCGCCCGATTTGCATTTCGGCCGACTACAGGTTTCCCATCGACAGGAATTTATTGCGGCGGTCAGTGCGTAAGGCCTGCGAAGTCATCGGCGTCAGTGTATCCAGTTCGTCAACAATCGCCATTTTCAGATTGGCGATGGCGACAGCGGGATTCCGATGCGCACCGCCGACCGGTTCAGCGACGATGCGATCAACGACTTTCAACCGGTTTAGATCCGAAGCCGTGACCTTCATCGCTTCGGCGGCATCGGCAGCACGCTCACCGCTCCGCCACAATATCGATGCGCAGCCTTCGGGCGAGATGACAGCGTAAACAGCATGTTCGAACATCAGGACACGGTTTCCCGCAGCAAGCGCAATCGCGCCGCCCGAACCTCCCTCGCCTACGATGGCCGAAATCATCGGGACGCCGAGCGCAAGGCATTGCTCAGTCGATCGGGCGATCGCCTCCGCCTGACCACGTTCCTCTGCCTGCACTCCGGGGAAAGCACCCGATGTATCGACAAGCGTTACTACCGGAACACCAAAGCGATCCGCCAACTGCATCAGCCTGATCGCCTTACGATAACCCTCGGGTCGCCCCATGCCGAAATTGTGGCGTATGCGACTGGCGGTGTCGTTGCCCTTCTCATGCCCGATCACCATGACGCGCCGTCCGTCGATATAGCCCAGGCCGCCCAGAATTGCCTGATCGTCGCCAAATGCACGGTCGCCAGATAGCAGGGTGAAGTCGCTGAGCATGCCCGCGACGTAATCCCGGAAATGCGGACGATCGGGGTGCCGTGCCACCTGCGTTTTTTGCCAGGGGGTCAGCTTTGTATAAGTATCCCGCAGCAATTTGTCGGCTTTCGCCTCGATACGCGAAACTTCGACCGAAATGTCGGCCTCGCCGCCATCTGCGGTTTCACGCAATGCGGCGATACGCGCCTGAAGTTCGGCAACGGGTTTTTCAAAATCGAGAAATGCTGTCATGCAATCCGACTAGGTTCGCTTGAGCGCGCGGTCAACGAGGGGCTGTCATCCTGAGTGCCGTCAGCGTGGATGCTTGTCCAGAAGCGGATGCCGCGTATTGACCAGTTCGACCAGCCGCGCAGTCTCTACATGAGTGTAAATTTCGGTCGTCGCGATATCGGCATGACCCAGCATCGTCTGCAACGCCCGCAAATCGGCCCCACCTTCGAGCAGATGAGTGGCAAAAGCGTGACGCAGGACGTGGGGACTGACACGTTCGGGCGGAATGCCTGCGTTCGCTGCCAGCGTCTTCATCATCTGGAACAGCCGCACTCTGCTAAGATGCGCCTTTCCCGATGGAAACAACCAGCGCGAACCCTGCGGACGGATTGCCAACCATGCCGATACGGCCGCCCGTGCTCGATCGGATACGGGCACCATCCGTTCGCGGCCGCCCTTCCCCTTCAATATCGTGAACGGACGGTCGGCAGCGATCGCGCGCACATCGAGCGAAACGAGTTCGGTCGCACGCAATCCCGATCCATAAAGTAATTCGACCAAAGCAGTAAGGCGGAGATCGCTTTCGGGAATCGCGGCAAACAGTTTGGCAACCGCCTCGTGATCGAGCGTGCGCGGCAGCCGCCGCGCTCCGCCAACCCGCGGCAAAGCGTGCGACGGGTCATCCGCCCGCACGCCCTCATCCTGTAAAAACCCGAAAAACCGCCGCAGCGCCGCCGCCTTTCGCGCCACGCTCGACCGTGCCAATGGCTCCCATTCCGCCGAGAGTCGCTGCAATTCGACCGGATCAGCTAACGCCAGCTTCGATCCCAATATCTCGGATGCCTGATACAGGTCGGACGCATAAGCCGACAGCGTGTTCGCCGCAGACCCCGATTCCGCCGCCAGCATCGCGAGGAAATCCTCGATCCGCTGCCGGTCTCCACTCACGACCGGGTGACCGCCTCAGCCGCAATCATTCGCGCCTCAGGTTCCAGCCCAACAGCCTTCAGGCTGGCAACGATATGGTAAAGCTGTGCAGGCGGAACAGCGCCCCAACGCGCAGTCTGCATCCCTGCGGCACAAAGCAGCGCGACTGTTCCCGGCTGACGGTCGAGAACGGCCTTGTCCAGTGCACGCGTCCACGAGTTTTGCCGTGCGATCGGAACGCCATAATCCTGCGAAAGCTGGGCGATATCACCAGCCGACAGGCGCCCCAGTCCGGCCAATCCTGCAAACAGGAACCGCGCACGCGTCGTACCAGCATCCCCCGCCGAACTGCGGAACGAGTCGAGCTTGCCGCTATCAATCCTGAAGGGAACGCGCGGTGTACCAACGGCGAGCAATCCCCAGCCGAGCGATCCCGAACCGACTGAACCCGCCCATTGCGCGGCCTGAATATCAAAGCCTGCCGACATCATTGCCGCAACGATAGAATCCGACTGCGCCGCTCCGTCTGCCGGTACGATCATTGCCGCTGCCCGAGCGGTCAGGATCAACCGCGCATAATGCTGCAACGCCGACTGGCTGCCATCGCCCCAAAGTGCCTTGAGCGCAGACAGCCGATCCGACGGCTCCCCGACATAGGCATTGTGCAGGGACTCTGCGGTTGTGCCACTCCGCTCCGAAGGGTCCGCATTATCAAAGATCGCCCCGTAAAGATCGACCAGTGCCGCGTTCGAAAACACGCCGAGCGTCGCCGCCCAGTCTGCCGATGCCGCCCGCGCACCTGGCGAAAGCAAGGGTGAACGCGCCTGCCACGCACGAACCTGCGGCCCGACCGTGTTCAACAAATCGTCAGGAATTACGACACCGGTCGCGGTCGCCAAACCAAACCGCCACGATGTCAGTTGATCGACGCCATCCCACTGAATTGTGATCGCTCGCCGGTTGTTGGTGCCGACGCCCACGACTTTTTCGGCGAGCAGAACGTCGATGCCCCCGCCCTTCGCGAAGCCCGCGCCTGATCGACCAGCGCGCTGGCCGTACCCGATTCGCCCGACAGCCCGGCGCACATTGCACGCGCCAGCGGCCAGCTGGGATCATTGTTCGTCTGCGCCGCCGCATCGGCGATGCTGCATAATGAAGCCGGATCTCCGGTCGCCAAAGCCGCCTGCATCGCGACTGTGTTCAGCCATGGCGTGTAATTTACAGCATCGACCCGCTGGACAAGACTGCGCGCATTGTCGGCCTCGCCCATCCGCACCATCAGCCATGCCCGCGCGGCGATCCAGTCGGATCCCGCAATGCCACGGGGCGTATCGGTTTGTGACAGCAGCGCACGACGCAACAATATAGAGGCCCAGCGTGACGCGACCGGTGCGTCCATCCCCTGCATCACACTCGTCAGGAAAACGCCGTTCGCATTGCCGAAAGCATCCGCTGCCAGTCCGCCATTGTCGGGGGTCATCAATCCAACGCGGTCGATCGATCTCCGGGCTTCCTCCGGCAATTCGGTCGGTTCGATTGCCGCTATTTCATTATCCAACCCGTCATCGACCGCTTCTGCAACGTTCAGAGCATCCGTCGTCGGCGTTAATGGAATTGACGGCGCTGATGCCGGGGCGGGCTCAGGAATAAGGTTGGCTGGCGCCTTGGCTGGCGACGTCGCGGCTTTCGGCGTCACTGTTTTCGGCGTGGCAGCTTTCGGCTGCGCTGCCGGCTCAGGCTGCCCGAAACCCGGCGGCAGGATCGATTCGGGCCCCTTCTGTGCCAGCGCCGGGTAAAGCGCGGCTGCCCCCAGCGCGGCGGTCAGTGCCGCAGTCGTCAGAAAGTCAGTACGAAAGCGCCGCGCCACGCTCAGGGCGGCATTAAAAACTTTAGTGCGTGAGCGCATTATCGGGAACGATCTTTTCGACGTGTACCAGCGGCTTGCTCGTATCCTTGCGCGACAACGCCACGACGCCACCGATCAGTACGATCGCTACGACAATCCAGATCACACTTCTCATGGCACTCAACTCGTTTCGTTTGATAATCGCTGGCGAAAAACCGTTGCGCTGCTCTTTGCCCGAATGACGCCTCGTATGTATAGCCCCAACCGGATGACGACGAACACTCAACCCAAACAAGTGGCAAAGCTTCCCATCGTTCTTATCGGCATGATGGGTGTCGGAAAATCGACAGTCGGGCGCCGACTGGCCAGCCGATTGAACATTCCGTTCGTCGATGCGGATACAGAGATAGAGACGGCGGCAGGCCTGACGGTTGCTGAAATATTCGAACGCTTCGGCGAGCAGCACTTCCGCGACGGTGAACGCCGGGTAATCGCCCGGCTGATCGATGGCACGCGCAAGGTTATTGCGACCGGCGGCGGGGCGTTCATGCAATCGGATACCCGCGAACTGATATTGAACAACGCCACGACGATCTGGCTTCAGGCCGATATCCAAACCCTCGTCCAGCGCGTCGGGCGGCGCGGTGATCGCCCTCTGCTTGCCGATCGTGATCCCGAAACCGTGCTGCGCGAACTCGCTGAGGTGCGTAATCCGGTTTATGCACTCGCGCCCCTACATGTTTTCAGCCATCCCGCGCCGCATGAGGCGACCGTCGACGCCATATTAAAGGAACTTCGCGCTTGAGCATCGTGACCGTCGGCCTTGCCGCGCGAAGCTATGACATCGTCATTGAGAATAACGCGCTGGCTGATGCCGCGCGCCACCTCGCGCCGTGGACCGGCAAAGGGCGACTGGTGGTGGTGACCGACACGAATGTTGCCGCCAGCCACCTTACGGCACTGACGGCCGCGCTCGCAGGAACCCGAATCGACCCGATCATCCTGCCAGCAGGCGAATCGACCAAGTCATGGGCACATCTGGAACAGCTTTGCGATGCCTTGCTTGCGCTTGAGATAGAACGCAGCGAAGCCATCGTCGCATTGGGCGGCGGCGTGATCGGCGACCTGACCGGCTTTGCCGCCAGCATCGTGAAGCGTGGCTGCTCGGTCGTGCAAATCCCCACCACTTTATTGTCTCAGGTCGACTCCTCGGTCGGTGGCAAGACCGCGATCAACACGCGTGCGGGCAAAAACCTGATCGGCGCATTCTACCAGCCGAGCTTTGTTCTGATCGACCCCGCCACGCTCGACACTCTGCCTGTGCGAGAAGTCCGCGCCGGATATGCCGAAGTCGTGAAATACGGACTGATCGACAATCCCGAATTCTTTGCCTGGTGTGAAGGCAATGGGCCCGCGCTGCTGTCCGGCGATCCCGCCGCCCGCACCCATGCCATCGAAACCAGCGTTCGTGCGAAGGCCGCCATCGTCGGTGAGGACGAACGCGAAACCAGCGGCCGTCGCGCCTTGCTGAACCTGGGTCACACCTTCGGCCACGCTCTCGAAGCCGAAACCGGCTACAGTGACCGCCTCCTCCACGGCGAAGCTGTTGCAGCCGGAATGGCAATCGCTTTCCGTTTTTCCGCTGCACGGGGCTTATGTTCGACCGAGGATGCCTCGCTTGTTACGGCGCATTTGCACCGGATGGGCCTGCCTGCCAGCGCGCGCTCCGCTGACGTCACGGCGTCGGGTTCGGTCCTTGCCGCGCACATGTCTCACGACAAAAAACGCGAGGGGGGCACTGTGCCTTTCCTGCTCGCACGCGGGATCGGCCAGACGTTTCTCGACAAATCAGTGTCACTTGATGAAGTCGCGGCGTTTCTGGACAGCGATGTGGGCTGATGCCCAACGGTGTTGCCAAACGCGACCTGCCCCAAAAAATATGCCCAGTCTGCGAACGCCCTTTTGCGTGGCGCAAGAAATGGGCGCGCGACTGGGAAAATGTGATTTACTGCTCCGACAAATGCCGATCAGCGTTTCCGGCCGGGACGCCTGGCAAAGCTTAGCCACAGCCACCCGGCAATCATTCCCATCCCACCAAACGGCGTAATCGCTCCGGCAATCCGTGGCGCACCCAACGCAAGCGCGTACAGGCTGAATGCAAACACAGCCGCGCCCGCCAACATGAGCCAGGCGGGCCGTCGCGCCCTGTCGATCAACGCAACCGCCGCAACGGCATGAACCATCTGATACAGTCCCCCGGTTTTCAACAGTTCGCGTGCAGTACCGCTTGCGCCGTGCGATGCGAATGCGCCCGCCCCTATCGCGATTGCCCCCGACAAAGCTGCGGCTACGATCAACCAGTCGCGCTTCATGCTTCGCGCCTGACGATCGCCGGTTCGCGTCCGAACAGATCTTCACGAATGTGCAAATCTCCGGTCACGGTCTGCGCCTCCAACCGGGCATTATCATGCTCGCGATAACCATGTTCGATCTCCTGAATGCGCTCGCCCGCGACGCCAAGAGACTTCAATGCCTCGATCCCCATGTAGATTGCCGATTCATAAACTTCACGAATCGCGATCGTGATGTCTAGCGGGGACAGCGTAATCATCTGGCGGCGGTCGAACGCCCGAACCAACACCGCCGCTTGCGGAAATGCGCCCAGTATGGGCGACAATTCCTTTGGTCCCAGATCCTTGTCATCGGTGCAGAATAATATCAGCCGCGCCTGATCCGCTCCCGCCGTCCGCAACAGGTCGATTCGACGACCGTCGCCATAATATACCTTTGTCCCGAATTCTGCGGTGCGTTCGATCTGCGAAGGCTTGAGGTCGATCAGTGTCACCGAAACGCCCTGTGCCTTCAGCATATTGGATACGGTCTGTCCGAACCGTCCGTAACCAATAATGATCGCGCTCGAATCGGGAGCATCTGCTGGTCCCTCCGGCTTCGCACCCTTGGGCGCGACATATTCGAACTTGCGCGCGATCATCAGCAGGAACGGCGTTGTCGCCATCGACAGCGTTACGACTGCGCCAAAGATACTCGCTGCGCGTGGTTCGATCAGCATTGCCGCCTGAGCCTGAGCAAAAAGGACAAAACCGAATTCGCCGCCCTGACTTAACAACAGGCCGAGACCGAACGCGGGCCGGGTTTCCATGCCGAAAAGCCGACCGATCCCGAATATCAGCGCCGTCTTTGTCGCCACCAGCGCCAACGCCATGCCGATGACCAGCCCCGGATTATCGAGCACTGCGTTAACGTCGAGAACCATGCCGACCGCGATGAAGAACAGTCCCAGCAGGATCGCCCTGAACGGCTCAATATCGGCCTCAATCTCATGCCGGTAAGGTGAATCTGCCAGCATCACACCAGCGATGAACGCGCCGAGTGCCGTCGACAGGTGCAAAGATTCCATGACCGCAGCGCTGGCGAAAACCGTAAACAGTCCGACGACGATGAACAGTTCCTGCTCCCCAACGCGCCCCACCAACCGTAGCACCGGCCCGATAATGTAGCGCCCCGCCGCGACCAGTCCGGCAATCGCACCGACGGTGTAAATCGCCATCAACCAGCCCGGTGGAACCGACGGATCGACCGGCGCGCGCGACATCGCTGCGATAATCGTAATCAGCGGAACGATCGACAAATCCTGAAACAGCAGAACTGAAAACGCGCGCTCACCAAACGGCGTGTTGATCCGTCCCGAAGATTTCAAACTAGGCAAAACCTGCGCGGTCGAAGAGAGCGCGAGCGGGAGGCCGAGCGCCAACGCCGCCCCCCACGACACGCCCGCCGCGAATCGCACGATCAGCGCCACCGCGAGGCCACAGGCAACGACTTGCACAAATCCCATGCCAAAAATGTCGCGTTTTAGCCGCCATAACCGCGCCGGATTCAGTTCCAGGCCGACCAAAAATAGCAACAGCGCAATGCCAAGTTCAGCGACGTTAAGTTTGTTTTCCGCGCCCCCGATGATGCCAAGGCCATGCGGCCCAATCACAACGCCCGCCACCAGATAACCAAGGACTGCACCCAGGCCGAAACGGCGGAACAGCATGACGAACATAAATCCTGCGCCAAGCATGACGACGCCTTCGCGAAGGACGGTCTGGCTCATCGTTCCGTCGCCAATTTCGCGGCTTCGGCAGCGGCCTCGAACGGCAACCGTATCGAAGCATGGCGAGCGGGATAACCGCGTGCACTCGTCAGCACTTCGAGGCCCGGCCACTCGCCGATCGATTCGTTAGTGCCAGCAAGAAACCCCTTGAGGGCCGCGCTTGCATCTTCGATTTCCCCGGCACTCCGCCCAATGATGTGCCGTGCCAAAAGCGCTGCCGACGCCTGCCCCAGCGCGCACGCCTGAACATCCTGGCCGAACACGGCGACGCGGCCGTTTTCATCCAGCGTAACGTCGACAGTGACGCGGCTCCCGCACACGACCGACTTTTTCTCGGCACTCGCTTGCGGGTCACTCAGTCGCGGCCAGTCGGCGAGCGAAGTCGCCAACCTCAACACGTCAATATTATAAAGTCCGGCGCTCACTCTGCGCGACGCTTCTCGACAAAATCGACGAGTCCCGCGCTGCTCGCGCGCAACAGTGGATAGGTCCGGGATTTCGTCATCCACGGAGGCCGCGGTTGCGCCGCTCCATGCAACGTGTCGAAAACCAGCGACGCAAACAAAAATGCCAGCGTGGCTACGATAATCCCCTTCACCGCACCGAACCCGAACCCGAGCAAACGATCGAGCGGACCGAGCAGCGACCGCCGCGAAGCCGAGCCAAGCTTGTTGCCAAGCAAACGCACGACAAAAAATGTCAGTCCGAAAATCAATGCAAACGCGAGCACCGACGCACCAGTGTCGGTGCCGATCGGACCGACCAGCGCCGCTGCCACGGGCTCATGCAATAATTTCACTGCCAGTATCGCCAGCACCCAGGCGGCGAGCGACATGGTTTCGCTGACAAACCCGCGCATAAACCCAAATACTGCCGCCGCGCCGACGACCAGCAACACCAGAATATCGAGGCCTGTTAAAGCCGTCATCGTGAACACCGCGCCAACGTCAAAACGACTGGCTCAGCCGGTGGAGCAGGTGGCGCGCGGAGCTGGTCGTCAACACGTCATCACCTGTCCCTGCATCAAGCCGTTCGACCCTGCGATATAGATCCACGCTCGTCGCAATCAGCTTGCGCGCTGCTTCGGGCAATCGGTTTAGCCCGGCGTCATCGCTTGCCACTGCTGGACCCAGCCGACGCGACGGTTCGCGCACCTGGTCGCGCGACAATTCTCCGGCATCGACGGCACGCTGGGTCAGCAGCCACGCGATGATGTGCATCAGGCGTGTCGTAACCTTCAGCGACTCACAGGAAAACAGCACCCTATCAAAAGGCTCCAGCGCTTCACGACCATCCCCCTGATAACTCGCATCGAAATAAGCGCGCGCCTCGTCGGCGAGCAACATGGCTTCGACATACAGACTGTCGGTGAGGCGCCGGGCGAGCATAGCCATCTATTGGCACAGCAAAGCCCGGCCAGCTAGGCGGGTTTATGCAATGATGTCGGGAATTTGCATCGTTTCGAGCCGCATAATCTCATCCTTGAGCCGCAACTTGCGTTTTTTCAGCCGGGCCGCCTGCAACTGGTCGGGCGTGCCAAGCGCAAGAATTGCGGCAAGCGCAACATCCAGATCGCGGTGTTCGATGCGAAAATTGTGAAGGCGAACCGCCAGCTCGTTCGGTTCCATCGACTTGCCCCCAAATTAACTGAAAATGTCGTTAGACCGGACCCCCGAACCGTTCAACCGTGGGTTAGCAATCCGGCGATTCTCAGCCCGTCGCTATTCCAGAGTCGATCCGTCGATTCGGTGCAAAAAACTAGGAGACAATCGCCACGATCAGTGGTTCAATCATTCCCCGCTTTGAAGGAGTTTGCCACATGCAATCGACGCACCTCTCAGCCCTGGAAGCAAAGCACGCCGGGATAGAACGCCGCCTCGCCGACGAAACCCGCCGCCCTCTTCCCGACTCGACGTTATTGAGCATGTTGAAGAAACAAAAACTACGACTGAAAGAGGCGCTGTCCGGTCGAAAGTCGGGATAGCTTACCCGCTTAGCTGCGCGTCTTAAGTCCGGGTCGGCGATCGTTAGTCTTCGGTGCTTTCATGATCGCCGCCTCGGGCACAGCCGTTACCTGCGACCGGGCCATCTTCGGATCGACCATATCGTCGAAAGCGACGCCAGCGCGCCCTGCTTCGACCCATGCGATTACACCCGTGACAGGTCCGATGCCGCGCAATTCGGTTTGCACCAATTGTCCCGGCATCATCAGGGAATTGCCATCAATCATCATGCCACCGTTCGACAGGTTACGAACGCGCACGTTGATTGGCCCGGCAATACCCTGAACCTGCAAAGTCGCACGCAGGAACAAGCTGTCGCGTTCCGCCTGACGCTGGGCTCTCAGAACTTTGGCCTCGGCATTCACGATTCGAATTTCCCCGCCGGTAAATTGTCTTCAGGAGCGACCATAATGGCAAAAAATCGCTAAAGCGTAAACGTGACGTTATTCGTCGCGCGAAACCTTTTCCTGCCGCTCGTGCTTTTCCTGCGCTTCGAGGGTCATCGTCGCGATCGGCCGAGCTTCGAGTCGCTTCAGGGAAATCGGTTCGCCGGTCACATCGCAATATCCGTACTCGCCATCCTCGATGCGGCGCAGGGCCGCGTCGATCTTGGCAATCAGTTTGCGCTGGCGGTCGCGCGTACGCAGTTCGATCGACCAGTCCGTCTCGCTTGAAGCACGATCGGTTACGTCCGGTTCGCGCAGTGGTTCGTTCTGTAGCGTGGTGAGCGTATCCTGCCCCTCACGCAGCAGCGAGTCCTTCCACGCCACCAACTTCTCGCGAAAATAATTAAGCTGTTTCTCACCCATGAAAGGCTCATCGACCGATGGTCGATATTCTGCATCATCGGCGGTCGTTGGATTATTGTTCGCCACGGTCGCCACTCGGATTCTCCACCGCTGGCCCGGTCACCGCAACGGTGCGCTGCCGGACACTCAATTGCTATTGGCGCGCCTATACGGAGGCCATTGAGGCCGCGCAAGCGACTGGTTTTCCAAACAACTGAATAATTATCGTCCGAAAAACAGACCCTAAATGAAACATTAACCAGCTTTGTTGAAGCGCAGCACGATCTCGACCCGTCAAAAATGGTAAAAAAGTGGTTAATACGCTTGAACCATTTGTCAGACTCTGCACGGTGATCTCACAGGATCGCGGGTGAAGTCCCACAAAAGCGGTGTGAACACGGGATACAATGATGTCGGTTAAGATGGCCTTGGCGAAACTCTGCGCTTGCGCATGTGGTGGTGCGATCATTGGCGGCGGCGCGATGCATGTTGTCGAACAGCCCCGCCCCCGCGTCCATCATCCAAAGGCTTTCAAGCATAAGCGCGTGGCTCCAAGGCAAATTGCCCAGCGCCGAGTCGTTCGGCATGTCCGCCGCGTCCAGAGCGCGTGCGCGATCGGCGGCGGCACGAGTACGGTAACGACGATCGCCAGCCGGGCACCTCTGCCTCCAATGGCCCCGCGCGATGCCGCCTATGACCGCGGACCATTCGAAGGAGGCAGCGGCGGCGCACAGTTCATTCCGGTTGTCGGCGGTTCGGGCGGCTTCGGCGGCGGCGGCGTCTTCGGTGGCGGCTTCTTCGGCGGTAGTTCGGGCGGGGGTGGTGGCAGCGTCGTCGTGACATCAACCAGCACCGGCGGTTTGACATCGACGAGCGGTGGTTCAACGTCGACGTCTTCGGGCGGCTCGGGCGGAAGTTCGACTTCAACCTCAACCGGCGGCCTGACCTCGACATCGACAAGTTCGACCGGTGGATCATCCACTTCGACCTCCAGCGGCAACGTGTCCTCTACCTCATCTTCGAGCGGCAATGTCTCGACATCGAGCGCATCGTCGTCCTCGACCAGCAGTTCGACCAGCACATCTTCCTCTTCGTCTTCTTCGGGATCAACTTCGACCTCGACGTCCAGCGGCGGCCATCACGGCAGCACAGGAGGCTGGACGTCCAGCGGCGGCCATCACGGCAGCACAGGGGGCTGGACGTCGAGCGGCGACCCCCATCCCGTTCCTGCACCACCAATGGTTCTGCTGTTCGGTCTTGGCGCAGCGGCGCTGGTTGCGCGCGGCAAATTCGCCAGAAAGACGGCGTAAATCCTGATTCGCTCGTCCTGAGCATAGTCGAGGGATGAGCAACACGCGTAAGTAAGATAGCGTGTCTCGACTACATTCGACACGAGCGGATTGGATTGACCATCTCTCACCACCATCCACCGGAGGTGAGCAGAAGAACAGAATCGCGGTGACTTGCCTCTCAGTCCCCTCCCCGCTAGCCGCGGATTATGCACGACATTCGATACATTCGCGAAAATCCTGAGGCTTTCGACGCTGCTTTGAAGCGGCGGGGCGTGCAGGGTGCATCGGTGCCGATCCTTGAAGCCGACACACTTAACCGCGCCGTTCTCAGCGCGCTGCAAAAGGCCCAGGCCGACAGCAACGCGATCGCCAAGCAAATCGGCCACGCAATGGCTCAAGGCGATGTTGGGACTGCCAATCGACTGAAGGCCGAAGCGCAGGCGCTGAAAAATGCTCCGTCCGCCGCCGACCAGTCTGAAAAAGATCTGACCGACCTGCTTGCCGCGCTCCCAAATCTCCCTGTCGCCGATGTTCCGGACGGCGCGGACGAATCCGGCAACATTGTCGTCCATACGCGCGGCACGATCCCAGCCTTCGATTTCAGCCCGCGCGAACACGCCGATTTCGGCCCTGCGCTCGGACTCGACTTCGAATCAGCACAGGCTGTCGCCGGTGCCCGCTTCGCTTATCTTCGCGGTCAGATTGCCCGCCTGTCTCGCGCGCTCGGTCAGTTCATGATCGACGTGCAGACCAATGAGTTTGATGCGCAGGAAGTATCTCCTCCATTGCTGGTGCGCGACGATGCAATGTTCGGCACAGCCCAGCTTCCGAAATTCGCCGACGATCTGTTCAAGACCACCGATGGGCGCTGGCTTATCTCGACATCGGAGGTCAGCCTGACCAACCTCGTCCGTGAAAAGATCCTGACCGAAGGCGAACTTCCGCTTCGCTTTGCAGCACTGACGCCCTGTTTCCGTATGGAAGCCGGTGCCGCCGGGCGCGACACGCGTGGCCTGATCCGCCAACATCAGTTCGACAAGGTAGAGATGGTATCGATCACCACGCCCGACCAGTCCGACGCCGAACATGAACGCATGACACAGGCTGCCGAGACAATCCTCGACCGCCTGAAACTTCCTTATCGCCGGATGCTGCTTTGCGCCGGTGACATGGGTTTTTCCGCCAAAAAAACATACGATCTGGAGGTCTGGCTTCCCGGTCAGGCGCTATATCGAGAGATAAGCAGTTGTTCGAACTGCGGCGATTTTCAGGCCCGTCGCATGAATGCGCGCTACAAACTGGTCGGCGAAAAAGGCACGAAGCCAAAAAACGAGTTCGTTCACACTCTGAACGGTTCGGCACTCGCTGTTGGGCGCACACTGGTTGCGGTGATGGAAAACTACCAGCAAACCGATGGAAGCGTGGTCGTACCTGATGTCCTCATCCCCTATATGGGTGGACTGACAAAGCTGGTGCCAGCGTCCTGATCGCGACTCGCTCCATCCGTTAGTTTTGACACGTTGGAGCCCGTACTCCCACACGCCTAGCCAAACCCCGCATTTTCCCCTACAGGCGGCCCCTCTCATGGCCACCATCCTCCCTACACCGCCGAAAGTCGGCATGGTTTCGCTCGGCTGCCCCAAGGCACTTGTCGACAGCGAACGTATTCTCACCAAGCTGCGCGCTGACGGCTATGGCCTGTCGCCCGATTATGCGGGTGCCGACATCGTGCTGGTCAACACCTGCGGCTTCCTCGACTCCGCCAAGGAAGAATCACTCGAAGCCATTGGTGAAGCGATCGCCGAAAACGGCCGTGTCATCGTTACCGGCTGTTTGGGCAAAGAAGCGGAAATGATCCGCGCGCGTTTTCCAAAGGTTTTGGCGATCAGTGGCGCGCATCAGTACGAATCTGTCGTCGGTGCCGTGCACGAATATGCTCCGATGCCGAAAAATGCATTTCTGAATTTGGTGCCTGACAGCGGCCTGAAATTGACGCCGCGCCACTATAGCTATCTGAAGATTTCAGAGGGCTGCAATCACCGCTGTTCGTTCTGCATTATCCCCAGCATCCGTGGCGACCTCGTTTCCCGCCGTCCCGACGCCATCCTGCGCGAAGCTGAAAAGCTGGTCGCTGCGGGAACGAAGGAACTGCTTGTCATCAGTCAGGATACTTCGGCCTATGGCGTCGATATCCGTCATCAGTCGCGCGAATGGCATGGCCGCGAAGTCCGGGCTCACATGACAGATCTCGCCCGCGAACTCGGCTCGCTGGGCACGCCGGAAAATCAGGTGTGGGTCCGCCTGCATTACGTTTATCCCTATCCGCACGTCGATCAGGTCATTCCCCTGATGGCGGAGGGTTTGATCACTCCATATCTCGATATTCCGTTCCAGCACGCAGCGCCCTCGGTGCTTAAGGCGATGAAACGGCCGGCTAACGAGCTAAAAGTGCTCGAACGCGTCCATAAATGGCGCGAAATCTGTCCTGATATTGCCATTCGTTCCACATTTGTGGTCGGTTTTCCCGGTGAAACTGAATCTGACTTCCAGTATTTGATGGATTGGCTCGACGAAGCGCAACTTGACCGCGTCGGTGCATTCCGCTTTGAACCTGTACAGGGCGCGCCCGCGAACGACTTGCCGAACCCCGTCCCGGAAGAGGTCAAGGAAGAGCGTTATGCTCGTCTGATGGAGCGCACCGCCGCTATTTCTGCGGCAAAGCTACAAGCCAAAATTGGTCGCACACTCGACGTCATTATCGATGCCGTTGACGAAGAAGGCGGCGCAACCGGCCGCTCGAAAGCCGATGCTCCCGAGATCGACGGAGAGGTTTTCCTGCGTGACACATCGGGGCTGGCACAGGGCGATATCGTCCGCGTACTGATCGAAGACGCGGATGCACATGATCTGTTCGGTGTTGTTACGGAGTGAAGGCAATGTTGGAAGCTGATCGCGGGCAAACGGCTATCACCATCCATATCGTGGACAGCACCGGATACGAAAACTGGCTGCTTGCACAGCCTGAGAACGTTAGGATTGTTCTTTCTGCTCAGCGGTTTACGGGCGCCTCCGACAGCCTCGCAGTCATATCTTTATCAGACTCATGGTCAGCCGTCGTCGGCGTAAAAGATGCTGCCGATCTCAAAACATGGTGCCTAGCCCGCGCAGCCGAATTGCTTCCGGAAGGGACTTATCGGCTGGCCGAGGGTGTCTCGCCAGGACCGGCCGCTCTGGGCTGGCTGCTCGCTCACTACGCCTTCGACCGGTATAAACCCGACGCCAAACCAACCGGCCCACGCATCCTCCTGACCGCCGATCTCGCCCGCATCGAATCGACCATTCGCGAAGCCGAAGCGGTCACTCTCGTTCGCGATCTGGTGAACACGCCCGCTGCCGACATGGGGCCCAGCGAACTCGAAGCCGAAGCGGAAAAAGTCGCGAAAACATATAATGGCGTTTTGACGGTCACGAAGGGACACAACCTCGAAACCGGCTATCCGATGATTCATGCAGTCGGAATCGCCGCCGACAAGAAAAACGCCCCGCGCCTTATCGAGGTAGAATGGGGCAGCACTACTCACCCCTTAGTCGCCATCATCGGCAAAGGCGTGGTTTTCGATTCGGGTGGACTCGATATCAAACCCTCGTCCGGCATGCGAAATATGAAGAAGGACATGGGCGGCGCGGCGCATGCCCTCGCGCTGGCTCAGCTTATTATGCAATCCCGCCTGCCCGTCCGCCTTCATCTCCTGATCCCCGCCGTCGAAAACGCGATTTCGGGCAATGCTTTCCGGCCCGGCGATATCCTCACGAGTCGCAAGGGGCTGACGGTCGAGGTTGCCAATACCGACGCCGAAGGTCGCCTCGTCCTCGCTGATGCCCTGACCAAAGCAGCAGAGGGCGACCCTGCACTCATCATCGACTTTGCAACCCTGACCGGCGCAGCACGCGTTGCTCTTGGTCCCGATCTTCCAGCAACCTTTGCAAATGATGACGCGCTGGCCGACGCGGTGTTGAAATCGGGCGTCGCCGAGGATGACCCCCTCTGGCGACTCCCGCTTCACGCCGGTTACGACGACATGCTGAAGTCAGAAATCGCCGACCTGAACAACTCTCCCGACAGTGGCTTTGCAGGCGCTACGACCGCCGCGCTATTCCTGCAGAAGTTCGTTGCGCCCACAAATCCGTGGCTGCACCTCGACACGTTCGCATGGCGTCCGTCATCCAAACCCGGCCGCCCGAAAGGTGGCGAGGCACTGGGTCTGCGCGCTGTCTGGGCGATGCTGCAAGACCGGTTTCCCCGCTAATCACCAAACCTGCGCAACCGATTGCCAAAGTGTGCGTTTGACTATTCGAACCGCCCTCATTGCCGAATGGGTGGGAAGGATGGACCTTGGCACCCGATACGCTCGAACACTGGATGGGACCGCTCGTCGAATACGTCCGTTCGGGGCATCCCGACCTGACAAATCGCCAGATGGCGCTCTTGATGCTGGTTTACCTCACGCCGGGGCCACATACCGTGCGTGGTTTAGCCAAGGGTTTAAGCGTTTCGAAGCCCGTCGTGACACGCGCCTTGAACAGACTGGGTGCGCTCGGCTATCTGCGCCGTCAGCGCGACGAAATGGACCGTCGCAATATCTTCGTCGCAAAGACGGATGAAGGGGCAGATTTTCTTGACGCATTCGGGCGGCTCATCGCTGGCAAACAACAACGTACCCGCGCCGCAGCGTAAGCGGTTTTCACTCAAAGGCCGAACTGTGCCAATAGATCTGCGCGTCGATGCTGTTCGAGGTGACCTCGCAGATGTCGATCTCGCCGATCGTGTGTTCGCTCCGCATTATGCAAAGGCGTGTGCATTCAATGTAATTGCCACCACCGAATTGCGTGCTGCGCCTTCGGCTGAAGCAGAAACAATGGTATCACTTAACCCCGGCGAGCAGTTCGACTTGCTCGATATCAGCGGGGGCTGGGGTTGGGGCCGCAGCGCGGGCGCTGTGGGTTATGTAGTTTCAAACGCGATTGAACCTCTATGATGCGAATTTTTATTGATGGAGCGGCGGGCACTACGGGGCTTGAGATCGAAACACGACTGACCGGGCGACCGGAGTTTGAGCTTCTTAAACTGGATGATTCTGCACGCAAAAATGCCGCAGCCCGTAAGGACGCGCTTAACGCTGCCGATATCGTCATTCTTTGCCTCCCCGATGATGCTGCACGCGAGGCGGTATCACTCATCGACAATTCGCATACGCGCGTGATCGACGCCTCTACTTCGTTTCGAACGACGACGGGTTGGACCTATGGTTTTCCCGAACTCGGAAACGATGTTGCGGGAGCGATGCGCGTGTCGAACCCGGGTTGTTACCCGACAGGCTTTCTTGCCCTCGTCACGCCATTGATTCGCGCAGGTCTGATCCCGAAGGACTGGCCGATTACCGTCAACGCAGTCTCCGGATATTCAGGCGGTGGCAAAGCCATGATAGCCGAATTCGAATCGGGACAGCCGCAAGCAGCATGGCGTACCTATGCGCTGACGCTTGCCCATAAACACATCCCCGAAATGCAGCGCCATTCGGGATTGTCGCATGGGCCGATCTTTGCGCCCTCAGTAGCAAGCACGTATCGCGGGATGATCGTGGAAGTGCCACTGCATCTTGGTGCCATGCCCGCACAGCCATCGGTTGCGATCGTTCGGGAAGCGCTGGCTCAGGCATTTTCCGGATCGTCTATTGTCACCCTGCCTCAGCCACCAGAGTTGCTCACCGTGAACCAAGCCGCAGATAGCGACAGGCTCGACCTGTTCGTGTTCGGTAATGCGGAGGGCACCCAAGCGCGGCTCGTCGCGGCATTGGATAATTTGGGCAAAGGCGCGAGTGGTGCTGCCGTCCAGAGTCTCAATTTGATGGCGGGCTTGCCGGAGACGACCGGCCTTCGCTTATAATCCCCCTCCCGTAACCGAGAGGGGAAATAGAGCTTACTTCTTCGGGTTGGCCTTTAGCCAAGCGAGAATGTTTTCTGGCGTCGACTGCTCATAAGGATCGGAATCCGAACCGTTGTCATTGATGCCGGGTTCTTCGAACCATGCAGCAACCTTGCCGTTATCGATGACAGCAGCATAGCGCCATGAACGCTGACCGAAGCCCAGATGGCTTTTGTCGATCAACATACCCATCCGACGCGTAAAGTCGCCCGAACCGTCGGGAAGCAGTTTTACCTTCTCGAGACCCTGAGCCTTACCCCAGTTGTACATTACGAAAGCATCATTGACGGACACGCAATAAAGCTCGTCCATACCAAGGCTCTTCATTTCGTCATAACCGCCCTCGAAACCGGGAAGCTGCTTGGACGAACAAGTTGGGGTATAAGCACCGGGCAGGCCGAAAATCACGACACGTTTGCCCTTAAACAGGTCACCGGTTGCGACGTCCTGCCAGCGAAATGGGTTTGGTCCTTCGACCGATTCATCACGAACGCGGGTCTTTAGGGTTACATTGGGAACTTCACGGCCGACGATCATCGGGGTCTCCTCTGTTTGGATAATCTGGAAAGGACAGACACGTCCTCGAACCGCATATGAGGACGACACCCGCCGATGCCAAGGGCACTTTACGACTAATGTTGAAGCGCATAGCATCTCCGTGACAAGGGGAATGCCATGATCGCCAGAACGTTCGCCGCCGTGCTACTCGCCACAGCCGCGTTTTCTCCCGCATCCGCACAAACGCTCCGCCCGGATCAGACAGCGTTCAGAGCACTTTATCAGGAGCTGGTCGAGACGAACACGACGCTGTCGGTAGGTAGTTGCACCGATGCTGCCGCCAAAATGGGTGCTCGATTGAAGGCTGCTGGTTTCACCGATTCCGAGATAACCTATTTCTTGACATCTGAGCACCCAAAAGACGGCGGCCTCGTAGCGGTTCTGAAGGGGACCGACGCTCGAATCAAACCAATGCTCCTTTTGGCCCATATCGATGTGGTGGAGGCAAAGCGCGAGGACTGGACGCGCGATCCTTTCAAGCTGATTGAGGAAAATGGCTTTTTCTATGCGCGTGGCGCTGCTGACGATAAGTCGATGGCGGCGATCTGGACCGACGCGATGGTTCGGTTTCGACAGGAGGGGTATAAGCCAAAGCGAACGATCAAGCTTGCGCTGACATGCGGGGAAGAGACGAGCTATGCTTTCAATGGCGCAGCATGGCTCGCTCAGAATCGTCCTGAACTAATTGCCGCCGAATTCGCCCTGAATGAGGGGGGCGGTGGCGAACTCGATCCGAGCGGAAAGAAGATGTCGCTCGCGATGCAGGTCGGTGAAAAGGCAGTTCAGAATTATCGGATCGAAGCGACTAACCCCGGCGGCCACAGTTCCCGGCCAGTTCCCGACAATGCGATCTATGAACTCGCCGACGCGTTACGCGCTGTCAGGATGTACGAATTTCCCGCGAAATTCACCGACACCACGCGGGCTTATTTCTCCCAGACCGCAAAAAACGTCGGCGGCCAAATGGGCGGCGCGATAACCGCCTTGCTCGCCAACCCTACCGATACAGCTGCCAACAAAATCGTATCGACCGATCCAACCTATCACTCGACATTGCGGACGACGTGCGTCGCGACGTTGCTCGACGGTGGCCACGCAAACAATGCGTTGCCTCAGCGCGCTGGGGCCAACATCAACTGCCGTATTTTCCCTGGCGAAACGAACGAGACGACGCGCGCTGCTCTGGTGACAGCGATCAACGACCCGAAAATAAATTTGACGATGACCCCGCCGATCCGGCCGATCGCCAAGCCTCCCGCGCTGGATGCAAAAATTGTCGGGCCTGCTACTGCAGTCGCCGAGAAACATTTCCCCGGTGTCCCGATTCTTCCGCTAATGTCGACCGGCGCGACCGATGGTATATTTCTCGAAGCGATTGGTATTCCTGTTTATGGCGTACCCGGCATCTTTGGAGAGTCCGATTTTAACGGCATCCACGGTTTGAATGAACGGATGCGAGTTTCATCGCTTTACGAGGGGCGGGACTATCTGTTTGATTTGGTGAAGGTTTACGCGTCGAAATAGCGTTGACTTACATCTCACCCCGGGAACGGCGCAGAGCATAGAATTTCTGCACATTGGCGCTGTGTTGCGGTAGCGTGTCGGCAAATGACGAACCGCCTGATCCGTTCGCGACAAAATACAGCGCTTGCGTCGGGGCTGGATCCAGAACCGCCAAGATCGAAGCTTTGCCCGGGTTAGTGATCGGGCCGATGGGCAGGCCCGACTTGCGATAGGTGTTATAGCCGTTTTTGGCCTGCAACTCGGAACGCAGAATGCGGCGACCGAGCGGTTTACCGTGCGTGATCGGATAAATCGTTGTCGGATCGGCCTGCAACGGCATCGCCCGTTTCAGGCGATTGGAATACACGCCAGCGACCATCCGGCGTTCGCTGGCCAAAGCTGTTTCTTTTTCTACAATCGACGCAAGGATGATGGCGGCTTCGGGCGTCGTAACGGCAGTCGTCGGCTTGCGCGCTTTCCAGGCGTTGGCGAGCGCAGTCTGCATGGCCTTTTGCATCCGCCCTACGATTGCTGAACGCGGTTCACCGCGCGTGTAGGAATATGCGTCGGGCAGCAAAGATCCTTCCGGCGGCGTTGCGATTTCACCGGTCAGGAGCGGTGTCGCCATAAGCTTTTCCTGCACAAGAATCGACGGCATACCCTCGGGAACAATCACAAAGCGCTGCAGCGTCCTGCCCGATTGGAGCAGTTTCAGGATCGATTCGGGACCCATGCCGCGCGTAATATGGTATTCGCCGGGCTTGATCGGGTCTTTGTTGCCGAACAATTTGGCATCGGTCAGAAACGCCCGCGACGATTTTATCGCCCCCGCCTGTTCAAGTGTCTTTGCCGCAGAGGTCAGGCTAGAGCCTGCCGGGATAACGACATTGATATCACGGGGAGCACCGGCCGCGTTACGGAACACGGTAATCCCGATGAATGCCGCGACGACTAGCAACACGACAATCATCAGGCGGCGCATCAGATCGCTTTCATTACCAGACTGGCGTTGGTGCCACCGAAGCCAAAGCTGTTATTCAGGACAGCCTTCACCTTGCGCTCTTTGGGGACGTGAGGGACGAGATCGACGCCAGCGCACCCTTCGCTCGGATTGTCGAGGTTAAGCGTTGGTGGGACGATCTGGTCGCGCAAAGCGAGGATGCAGAAGATGCTCTCGATCGCACCGGCACCACCGAGCAAGTGCCCGGTAGCCGATTTAGTCGAACTCATCGACACCGTGTCCATCGCGCTACCGAACAAACGGCGGACGGCTCCAAGCTCAAGCTCATCACCCAGCGGCGTCGATGTGCCGTGCGCGTTGATGTAATCGATATCTGAAAGTTCGAGACCGGATTTCCGCATGGCCATTTGCATCGAACGGAAAGCGCCCGAGCCTTCTGGATGCGGCGCGGTGACGTGATATGCGTCGCCCGACAGGCCGTAGCCGATGACTTCGGCATAGATTTTCGCGCCACGCGCCTTGGCATGTTCATATTCTTCGAGGACGACAACCCCTGCCCCTTCACCCATCACGAAACCATCGCGATCGACATCGTAGGGACGCGAAGCCTTTTCAGGCGTGTCGTTAAAAGCAGTCGATAGCGCACGCGCCTGTGAGAATCCGGCGATCCCGAGCGGGCAAATCGCCCCCTCTGCCCCACCAGCCAGCATAACATCGGCATCGTCGTCCCGGATCATCCGTGCCGCGTCGCCGATGGAATGAGCGCCGGTCGAACAAGCTGTAACGACTGCATGGTTCGGCCCCATAAGGCCATATTTGATGCTGACCTGACCCGAGATCAGGTTAATCAAACGGCCGTGCACAAAGTGGGGTGAAACGCGGCGCGGACCGCGTTCGTGAAGGACGATCGATTCGCTGGCGATCCCTGGAAGGCCACCGATGCCCGAACCGATCGACAGTCCGGCGCGGAAACGCTGTTCTTCGGTCATGTCGGTCAGACCAGCGTCTTCGAGTGCCTGCCCAGCAGCGTCGATACCGAAGATGATGAACGGATCGACCTGGCGCTGCACCTTGTGATCAACACGCTTGTTAGGGTCGAAGCCATAAGGGTGGTCGGCCGGCTTCACTTCCATCGCGATCCTGCAGGCATAGTCGGTCGCGTCGAAGCGCGTGATCGGTCCGGCACCCGATTTTGAAGCCAATATGTTGGCCCAAACGGTTTCCACGTCAGCGCCAAGTGGCGTGACCATTCCCAGTCCAGTGACGACGACACGGCGCATATTCGCCTCCCAAATCATTCAAATCAAACGTCTAATACGAAAACGGCCTCCCTGCAGATGCGGGGAGGCCGTCCGAAACACGCCGGCTCACCAAGGGCAAGCCTGCTAAGGGTCAGCCCTTGTTAGCGTCTATGAAGCTGATCGCGTCCTTAACGGTCGTGATCTTTTCAGCCGCGTCGTCAGGAATCTCGACACCAAATTCTTCTTCGAAGGCCATAACAAGTTCAACGATATCAAGGCTGTCTGCGCCCAGATCGTCGATGAAACTCGATTCTTCGGTCACCTTGTCGGCATCGACACCGAGATGCTCTACGACAATCTTCTTAACCCGGTCGGCGGTCTCGCTCATGAAGGGTCCTTCTCGTTCATGTGAGTGAAATCTGTTGCAAGTCGCCCTAATCCGGGTGCGTGAGCCGCGCAACCCCCGCCTTGCATCACCTGCATTTCAAAAGGGCCATTCATGAACGTCCCAACATGAAGTCCACGAGCGAACCGAGACTGCGGAACCCGTTGAGCGCGATCCCCTCTCCTTTTACGCCTGATGGCAACCATGCGCGTTCGAAACCAAGCTTCGTCGCTTCTTTCAGCCTCAGTCCCGCATGGGCAACCGGACGCACCTCTCCTGAAAGCGCAACCTCGCCGAACGCGATCACGTCTGCCGGGACCGGTCGCTCCGAAAACGCGCTGATCAAGGCCGCGGCAACAGCCAGATCGGCCGCCGGGTCGCTCAGTCGATAACCGCCTGCGATGTTCAAATACACTTCAGCCGATGCAAACGACAGGCCACAACGCGCTTCCAGCACGGCGAGTATCATCGCCAATCGCCCCGAATCCCAGCCAACAACAGCACGCCGCGGCGTCGCTCCGCTGGCAAGCCGCACCGTCAGCGCCTGAACTTCAACCAGAACAGGCCGCGTTCCTTCCAGCGCAGGAAACACCACCGTTCCGGTCACAGCCTCTCCACGCGTCGTCAGGAATAGGGACGACGGGTTGCCAACTTCGCCAAGTCCATCCTCGCTCATTGCGAAAACGCCGATTTCGTCGGTGCCACCAAACCGGTTCTTGATCGCGCGAAGGATGCGATATTGATGACTGCGCTCACCCTCGAAGCTCAGCACGGTGTCAACCATATGTTCCAGCACGCGTGGTCCAGCGATGCTGCCGTCCTTGGTGACATGACCAACCAGCACAACTGCCGTCCCGCGCTCCTTGGCAAAACGGATTAATTCGCCTGCCGATGCTCGCACCTGACTAACCGTTCCAGCGGCACCTTCGATCAAGTCCGAATGCATCGTTTGGATCGAATCGATCACGAGCAAATCGGGCGCAACCGGAAATGTCGCCAATATATCGCGCACCGAAGTTGCCGCAGCCAGCCCAACCGGCGCATTTCCGAGGCCCAATCGCCGCGCGCGCAGTCGCACCTGATCGGCGGCTTCTTCTCCCGACACATAGGCGACCCGCCTTCCGGCAAGTGCCAGTTTGGCAGCGGCCTGCAACAACAATGTCGATTTGCCGATACCAGGATCGCCACCGATCAGCGTTGCAGAGCCTGCCACAAAACCGCCGCCTAACGCGCGGTCCAGTTCTGCAATCCCGCTCGGCATACGATCTGGAAGCGGTGTCTCGGCATCGAGCGCGACAAGCGTTACCGCCCTGCCGCCCGCCTGAAGGTTATGGCGCGCAGAAAACGGCGTAACGACCGCGCCTGCATCTTCGACCAGCGTATTCCATTCAAGACAGTCGTCGCATTGCCCTGCCCATTTCGACGCCACCGACCCGCAAGCCTGACAGACATATCGTTTTTGCGGTTTCGCCATTTCGCCCTCCTGCCGCGAACGAACCGGGAACGCAAGCGTGTTTGCGGGCTAGGCGTAAGCGCGCCACCGTGCGACATCGCGGATATGAGAGAAGGACGATGAGAGAGAAAGAACTCCGGCTTGCGCTGATCTGTTACGGCGGGATCAGCCTTGCGGTCTATATGCACGGTATCACCAAGGAGATCTGGCACCTCGCACGAGCTTCGCGGGCGTTCCACGATGAAGAGACGGCCCCCTCTCCTACCTCCCTGATCTACGCCGGACTGTTCGAATCCATAGCTGTCACATCGGGTCTGAAACTACGTGTTCTCGCCGATATCATTGCCGGCGCATCGGCAGGCGGAATCAACGGAATTTTTCTGGCTCAGGCAATCGCAACCGGGCAATCGCTCGATCCGCTGACCGACCTGTGGCTCGAATCGGCCGACGTCGATTCGCTACTCGACCCGCAAGCAAAAGCGTCTCATCGGTTCTCCAAATTCTGGGCAACGCCGTTGGTCTGGGCGTTTTCGGGCCGCCAGGGAGCGACGTGGGATGATGACCTGGACGAGCAAACGCGAGACGAAATCAACGCAAAGCTGACGCGGTTCGTTCGCGCCCGATGGTTCGAACCGCCATTTGGTGGCGAAACATTCACACGATTGCTGCTCGATGCGTTCGACGCGATGGGTAAACAGGCTGTTGGGCCACGCCTTCTGCCCGACGAACAGCCACTCGATCTATTCGTGACAGTGACCGATTTTCACGGGCATCCGGAAACGCTGAAATTAAACTCTCCAGCGCAGATTATAGAAAACGAACATCGACTGACGTTCGCTTTTCGTGATGCGCCGGGCGAGCCTGATCTTTTGGACGCGGTTGAAAATCTGACGTTCGCAGCGCGGGCTACTGCGAGTTTTCCGGGAGCCTTTCCACCGTTCACCGCCGCCGAACTCGACCGTGTGCTTGGTAGCAGCAATCGTGAATGGTCGGATCGCGATGCATTCCTTACGCGGGTGCTGCCTCGTCGTGCGGCATCGGAACTGATTGATAAGGCAGTCCTGATCGACGGGTCAGTGCTGGCCAATGCGCCTTTTCGACCGGCAATCGAAGCACTGAAACAAAGGCCCGCGCGCCGCGAGGTCGATCGGCGTTTCGTGTATATCGACCCGAAACCGGGCATTCGTTCGGTAAAGATAAACCGCGGTGGCGAGGCCGAGATACCGGGGTTTTTCACGACGATATTTGGCGCGCTGTCGGACATTCCACGCGAGCAGCCAATCCGCGACAATCTGGAAGCGCTGGAGCAGCGATCAGCCAGAATCAAGCGAATGCGCCTGATCGTTGAAAAGCTACGGCCCGATGTCGAAGCATCGGTCGCGGGACTGTTTGGCCGTACGTTGTTCATCGACCGACCCAATCCTGCCCGTCTGGCCGGATGGAGACAGCGTGCGGAGGAGCGGGCCGCCCGTGATGCCGGACATAGCTATGTCAGTTACTGCCAGCTAAAAATGGCGAACATTGTTGATGCTGCGCCACCGAAAGCTCGGGCGATTCTGGTCGAGGATTCAGAAACGCTGACCCCGCTCGAGTTTTTTGCCAAGCACGACATTGCTTACCGCATCCGCCGCCTTCGCTTCCTCGGCCGCACGCTGGCCGAACTTGAGGAGGCTTATCCAGACGCCCATTTTGAGAAGGTAAGTGCTGCACTTTACGAGAGGTTGGCTTATTATCTTGACCTCGAAGCCGCTCCCGACTTGTCCGCCGATCTATTGGCACTCGATGGCGCCACCGACGCAGCGATTGCCGAGGCGCTTGCGGCTTGCCCGAAGGCGGACCGACGCGCACCACTGCTCGCCTACCTCGGCTTTCCATTTTACGATGTCGCGACACTTGCGCTCCTTCAGGGCGAAGGCTTCGACGAGTTCGACGAAATCAAGGTCGACCGAATTTCACCTGATGAAGCGCAATCGATCCGAACCGGCGATGCGTCGGCGACCCTAAAAGGGATTCAATTCAACAGCTTCGGCGCATTCTTCAGTCGAACCTATCGCGAAAACGACTATCTGTGGGGCCGACTTCACGGTGCGGAGCGGCTTGTGGACATCGTCGTATCGACACTCCCTGCTTCTGCTCGCCTTGACCCCAGCATGATCGCGAGCACCAAACAGGATTTATTTCATGCAATACTCGATGAGGAAGCGGTGCGCCTCACTCACATCGCTCCCCTCATTGCCGCGCTGCGCACCGAACTGGCGGGTGGCAAAAAGGGCAAAACGAGCCTAGATCGAGACGAGACACAATAAGGTTGCTCGCCAAATGCAGTTTCTCCGCACCGTATTCTGGGTCGTCATTGCCGTGCTGGCCGTGATCTTCGCCTTCAATAACTGGGTGCCCGTAACGGTCCATTTGTGGAGCGATATTGAGGCCGAATGGAAGCTGCCGGTTCTGCTGCTTGCGGTCTTTCTGCTCGGGCTGTTACCGCCCTGGATACTCCACCGCGTCACACGCTGGAGCCTGCGCCGTAAACTCGAAACCGCAAACCGTAACCTGATCGAGACACGCGGCCTCAACGAGATCGTACCGCTGCAAAATGGCGGCGTGGTCGTTGATACGGTTCCGATCACGGCTCCCACGGCAACATTATGACCAGTCCAATCTGGGTCGCCATCGACACCCCCGATATCGAGCGCGCGCAGAAAATCGTCGCGCTTGTCAAACGTCATGTCGGCGGCATAAAGCTTGGCCTCGAGTTTTTTTCGGCCAACGGTCGCGCTGGTGTACGGACGATGGCGGGCCTTGGGCTACCTATCTTTCTTGACCTGAAGCTCCACGACATTCCCAATACGGTCGCGAAAGCCATTCACGCACTGCGGCCGCTATCCCCCGCCATATTGACCGTCCATGCAGCGGGCGGCCGGGCGATGATGGAGGATGCAAAGGCTGCCGCCCCCATGGGAACGAAAGTCGTTGCAGTCACTGTGCTCACCAGTCTCGATCAGAGTGATCTGGCTGCAGCGGGGGTCTCGGGTGATCCCCGCGATCAGGTCATGCGCCTGACTGCCGCTGCTCGCGAGGCCGGACTGGATGGAATCGTGTGCTCCGGCGAGGAAGTGGCGGCGGTCCACAAGTTTTGGCCTGAAGGTTATTTCGTCGTGCCAGGCGTTCGTCCCCCAACCGGTGAATCAAGCGATCAGAAGCGCGTGGTGACGCCGCGCAAAGCGCTCGACGATGGCGCATCGATCCTCATTATCGGCCGCCCGATCACTCAGGCTGCCGATCCCGACAGCGCTGTTCGAGCAATCGAAGCGACTCTGTAATCCAACTTCCGCTTTCCAAAGCGGCGTCGGAAAAAGTGAAAGCTCTCATGTCCGTTCAAACCAAAATCTGCGGGCTATCGACGCCACGAACGCTCGACGCGGCAATCGCAGGTGGTGCGAGCCATGTCGGGTTCGTTTTCTACCCGTCCAGTCCACGCAATGTGACGTTCGAACGCGTTGCCGAACTGGCTGCATCGGTTCCCGCTCACGTAAAGCGCGTTGGCGTCTTCGTTGACCCGTGCAATCTGCTGGTCGAGCAAGCAGTGGCTGCGGGTCACCTCGACGTCTTGCAGCTTCACAACACGACACCGGCACGCGCCGCCGCGATCGCCACGAAAGGTTTGGAAATCTGGGGAGTCGTTGCGGTGCGGACGCGCGCCGATCTCGATCAGGCGCGACGCTGGCGCGACGTCGCAGCGCGCATTCTATATGATGCCAAGACGCCCGAAAATACGCTGCCGGGTGGAATGGGTCTGCGGTTCGACTGGACGCTGCTAGAAGGGTTTTCCCACGATATGCCATGGGCCTTGTCCGGAGGACTGGATGTCGAAAATGTTGCCGAATCAGTTCGCGTAACGGGAGCGCCGCTGGTCGATATTTCATCGGGCGTCGAATCCGCGCCCGGCGTCAAGGATATGGACAAGATTGCCGCGTTCCTTAAAGCCACATCGAACCTATGACAGACACAAACACACTCCCCATCCAGACACTCCCCATCCAGACACTGCCCGCCGGAGCTAACACCCTTCGCGCGCAGCCCGATGATCGCGGCCATTTTGGGCAGTTCGGCGGGCGTTATGTTGCCGAAACACTGATGCCGCTCGTCCTCGACCTCGATCGGGAGTATCGCGCGGCAAAGATCGACCCGGCGTTCGCGGCGCAGTTCGACGATCTGATGGAACATTATGTCGGACGCCCCAGCCCACTGTATTTTGCCGAGCGACTGACCGAGCATCTCGGTGGCGCAAAAATCTATTTTAAGCGCGATGAGCTGAATCACACCGGCGCGCACAAGATCAACAATTGTATCGGCCAGATTTTGCTGGCCCTGCGCATGGGCAAGACACGGATCATTGCGGAAACCGGCGCTGGTCAGCACGGCGTCGCCACGGCCACCGTGGCCGCGCGTTTCGGCCTGCCCTGCACAATCTTCATGGGTGCCCGCGATGTCGAGCGGCAGTCGCCCAACGTATTCCGCATGAAGTTGCTCGGAGCTGAGGTTCGCCCTGTCACGAGCGGCGCGCAAACGTTGAAAGATGCCATGAACGAGGCATTGCGTGACTGGGTCGCAAACGTCGACGACACTTTTTACATTATCGGTACGGCAGCGGGACCGCACCCCTATCCCGAACTCGTCCGCGATTTTCAAAGTGTCATCGGCAAGGAAGCGCGCGAGCAAATCCTGAAGCGGGAGGGTCGCCTGCCCGATTTGCTGGTGGCGGCAATTGGCGGCGGATCGAACGCGATCGGGCTGTTCCATCCGTTTCTGGACGACGCAGACGTCAAGATGCTGGGGATCGAGGCTGCAGGTCATGGTCTGGACAAGGAGCACGCGGCATCGCTGGCCGGTGGGTCGCCGGGCATTCTCCACGGTAACAAAACCTATCTTCTGCAGGACGACGACGGCCAGATTACTGAAGCGCACAGCATCTCGGCAGGACTGGATTATCCCGGCATCGGTCCAGAACACAGTTGGCTAAAAGAGATCGGTCGCGTCGAATATGACAGCGCTACCGATATCGAAGCGCTTGAGGCATTCAAACTAATGTGTGCGATCGAGGGGATCATCCCCGCGCTCGAACCCGCTCATGCAATCGCCGCCGTCATGCGCCGCGCGCCGAAGATGCCAAAGGACAGCATCATCGTTGCGAACCTTTGTGGTCGTGGAGATAAAGATATCTTCACCGTCGCCGAAGCGCTGGGTGTAAAGCTGTGACCCGTCTTTCTTCAGCCTTTCCCGCCAATCGTGCGGCACTGATTACTTTTGTGACCGCTGGCGATCCAACTCCATCGGCGACACCGGCAATCCTAGATGCGCTTGTTGCGGGTGGCGCGGACATCATCGAACTCGGGATGCCTTTCACCGATCCGATGGCAGACGGCCCTGCAATTCAGGCCGCCAATTTGCGGAGCCTGGCCGCGGGCACCAAAACAGCCGATATCCTGGAGATCGCCAAGGGCTTCCGTACGCGGCATCCAAACGTGCCATTGATCCTGATGGGTTATGCAAACCCCATGGCACGACGCGGTCCGGAATGGTTTGCTGCCGCCGCTAAAAATGCTGGTGTCGATGGCGTCATCTGTGTCGATTTACCGCCCGAAGAAGATGCGGAAATGGGCCCTGCCCTTCGCGCCGCCGGTATCGCGCCGATCCGTCTCGCTACGCCGACAACGGACGCTGCGCGCCTGCCAACCGTCCTCGATGGCGCGAGCGGATTTCTCTATTACGTCTCGGTCGCGGGGATCACCGGCTTGCAACAGGCAGCCCAAACCAGCATCGAATCCGCCGTAGCCCGTCTGAAAGCTGCGACCGCCATCCCCGTCGCCGTCGGCTTCGGTGTCCGCACACCCGATCAGGCCGCTGCAATCGCGCGCGTCGCCGATGGTGTTGTCGTTGGCTCGGCAATCGTCGAAATCGTCGCGAAACATGGGGCCGATGCGCCCGCCCATGTTGAAACCTATATCCGCACCCTCTCCACTGCGGTCCATTCCGCACGCACGAAAGTTTCCGCATGAGCTGGATCGATGATGTCCGCAAACGCATCCCGTTTATCGCAAAGCGCGAAACGTCGGACAATCTCTGGATCAAATGCTCGGGGTGCGGGCAGATGGTGTTCAGCCGCGAGTATGAGGAAAACCTGTCGGTCTGCCCACAATGCGGCCATCATGGGCGCATTGGTCCAGATGCCCGTTTCGCGCAGATTTTTGACGACGGTTATGACGAGCTCGAAACGCCGAAAACGACCGACGACCCGCTGAAATTCCGCGATTCGAAAAAATACCCCGATCGCCTGCGCGCGGCACGGCTCGCCACCAACGAAACCGACGCGCTCATTACCGCCAGCGGCACGATCGACGGTCACCCTGCAGTCATTGGTGTTCAGGATTTCGCCTTCATGGGCGGATCGATGGGTGTTGCTGTCGGCGCTGCATTTCTGGCGGGCGTTCGCAGGGCCATCGCGCTGCATGCACCCTATATCATCTTCACGGCAGCCGGCGGCGCACGGATGCAGGAGGGCATATTGTCGCTCATGCAGATGCCACGCACCACCGTCGCGATCGCTGAACTTCGCGAGGCCGGACTGCCCTATATCGTTGTCATGACCGACCCGACGACCGGCGGCGTGACGGCCAGCTATGCCATGCTTGGCGACGTCCAGATGGCCGAACCCGGCGCATTGATCGGCTTTGCCGGACAGCGCGTGATCGAAACGACAATCCGCGAGAAACTGCCTGAAGGGTTCCAGCGTGCTGAGTATCTGCTCGACCACGGGATGCTCGATATGGTCGTAAAACGCCATGATCTGCGCGAGACACTGGCTCGCCTGATCGGTTTTCTGATGGTGGATAAGGCAGCCGCTTAATGGCCGACCACGCGCGGTCGGATGACCCGGCCGTTCAGGCACAACTCGACAGGTTCGCGCAATTGTCGCCGGGCCGGGATATCCTTGGACTTGAGCGGATCACCGAATTGCTCGGTCATCTTGGCAATCCACACAAGCATTTGCCGCCGGTATTCCATGTCGCGGGCACCAACGGAAAAGGCTCGACCTGCGCCTTTATCCGGTCGAGTATCGAAGCCGCCGGGCTGACTGCTCATGTTTATACCAGCCCACACCTTGTCCGGTTCAATGAACGGATTCGCATCGCGGGTAAGCTTATTGAAGATGGGGAGCTTGCAGCCCTTCTCGCCGAAGTGTTGGATGTTGCCGAAGCACATGCAATCGGTCCCAGTTTTTTTGAAGCGACAACTGCTGCGGCTTTCGTTGCGTTCAGCCGATCGCCAGCGGACGCCTGTATCGTCGAAGTTGGTCTGGGCGGACGATTGGATGCGACTAACATTATCGCCCGGCCAATAGTCTGCGGCATAGCTCAACTCGGCGTCGATCATCAGGCATTTCTAGGTGAGACGTTGAGGGAGATGGCAACCGAAAAAGCAGGAATCGCCAAGCGTGGCGTTCCGTTGGTCGTACTAGCCCAGCCTGCCGAAGCTATTGCGCAGATAGAGGTTGCCGCAGCGACAATTGGCGCCCCATTGCTGATCGAAACTCGCGACTGGAAAATCGACCTTTCGCTTCGTCCCGGCCTGCCGGGCGGACATCAGATTCGCAATGCCAACCTTGCAGCAACAATGCTGCGCACGACCCAATTCGTGTCTGATGATGCAATCCGAACGGGGATTGCCCAAACCCGATGGCCTGCCCGTTTGCAAGAACTTGCTCCCGGCCCGTTGACAGCACTCGCTCCTGCGGGAAGCACGATCACTGTCGACGGCGCTCACAATCCTGCTGCAGCCGAGGCGCTTGCCCTGGAACTCCAAGCCAGACCGCGACACCTCATTGTCGGCATTCTCGCGAACAAGGACGCCGACAATATTCTTGCGGCCCTCGCGCCCCATGCTTTGAGCCTGACATTCATCAACGTGCCGCATCATGCGAGTGCCGACACCGGAGCGCTCGCAACACGGTGGCGCGGCCGCACTGGCGGTGATTTGGGGGATGCATTGTCCCAGTTCCTCGCGCCTGCAAACATATTGATCGTCGGATCGCTTTACCTAGCGGGCGAGGCATTGCGGGAAAATCGTCAACTACCAGATTAGGACTTGCGAGTAATTCTCAATAGCGCCACACTTTGACCATTAGAGGAGGACCTAATGGCCGACGAATCGCTGACGATCGCTGAATTGCTGCCCCATCTCGCCCCCGCTGCCCAGCCTGCGAGGAACGTTCTCGTCGCGATGCGACTGATGGCTTCGGGGGGCACCGACAATGCGCACGCCGCCAATACGATGATCGCAACTTGCGGAATCGGTTATCAAAAGCCGCTCATTTTCCTCCGTATGCTGATGCAGGAAGTATCGCGCGTCGCCAGACACCCGATTACGATTGCACCCTGTTGCTGTCCCCGGATGACTGAGGGAGAGGCAGCGTTCCTCGACCTTATCGAAACCGCCAGCGATACGACGCCCACCGCGCGCGCTGCCCTGACGCGACTGACGGGCACGCTCGACCACCTGTCCGCGCTGTTCATTGCGCAAGGGCTAGCGACTGCGATGGCAGACTTGGGCAGACCTGTTAGTCGATGATTTCAGACTCCGGTTGCCGTGCTCGTTCCACGACGAAGCCGTGCCGTTGCATCAACCACAGAAAGATCAGCCCCGGGATCGCCATGCAGGCAGCGAAGACATAAAATCCGGGCCAGCCCAACCACTCCTGCACATAACCCGATGGCGCGGATATGAATGTTCGCCCCACCGCAGCGACGCTAGAGAGCAGGGCATATTGAGTTGCTGTAAACGCAAGGTTCGACAGCCCCGCGAGATATGTTGCGAAAACCGTCAGACCGATCCCTGCGAACAGGTTTTCCAGCCCCACAGCAAACGTCAGCATTTCCAGATTATGCCCTGAAAACGCCACCATCGCGAACGCCAAATTGGCGATTGCCATGATAATCCCGGAAATAAACAATGATCGCGATATTCCGAATCTTGCGATTACGGGCGCGCCGAGCCCTGACCCGATAATCAGCGCCCAGAAGCCCACCAATTTGTTGATCGCGATATATTCCGTGTCGCTAAAACCGTGGTCGACGATCATCGGATTAAGCATCAACTGTCCCATCGCGTCGCCTAATTTATAGGTGAGCACGAACAACAGAATGAGCCACGCACCGCGCCTACGAAAAAACTCTGCAAAGGGCGCAACTACGGTCTCGGCAATCCAGTTGACCGATCGCTCGTTCCCAATCCGTTCGACGTGACGTCCCGGTCCGATCATCAGCGCCGCAACGGCAGCCGGAATAACCAGTAACGAAGTCAGTCCATAAGCCAAAGGCCATCCAAATCCCAATGCTTCGGGCGAAAAGACGGCAATCGTTCCCGCGCCCGCAATCAAATTACCCGTGCGATAGCCGAACTGGTTCATCGCCGTTCCGTGAGCCAGTTGCCGGTCGCTGAGGATTTCGATCCGATAGGCGTCGATGACGATATCCTGTGTCGCCGACAGGAAAGCAGTCGCAATAGCCCAGAACGCAAACCGTCCGATATGATGCGCCGGGTCGCTGGTGCCGAGGTTCCAGATCACGAAAACCAACAGCGCCTGAATAAGGAACAGCCACGACCGGCGTTGCCCGAACATCCCGGTCAATACCGGCAATCGCACCCTGTCCAGCAACGGTGCCCACAGAAACTTCAGCGTATAGGGCGTGGTCAATCCGACAGCGAAGCCGATCGTCTTCTTGTCGATTCCCTCTTTCGACAACCAATAGGTCATTGTGGATAGCAGCAAGGTCAGTGGAAAGCCGGACGATATGCCCAGAAAGAACGACGCCAGCGGTGCTTTTTCGAAATAAGGGCGCACGCCGCTCGTAAAGCCGCCTCTCGTTCCCGTCGCTTCGCTGCCCTGATCCATCATATCCCCAACGGTTTTATCGTATGGATGCCTTGTAGAGCAGGACAGGGCTTCGACAAGTCGGGCCGAACCGCTAAAGCGGCGTTATGAAACCACCTGAGAAGTCACCTGTCGACAAGCACGGCAATAAAACCGGCGATCGCATTGCCAAGCTGCTTGCGCGTGCAGGCGTTGCGTCGCGGCGCGAAATTGAGCGCATGATCGAGGAGCGCCGCATCGCCCTCGACGGCGTTCCGCTGGAGACCCCTGCCACGATCCTGACGTCGCTGAAGGGGATCACTGTCGATGGCAACCCCGTCGCGCCACCCGAAACCGCGCGTCTGTTCCGCTATCACAAACCGACCGGGCTTTTGGTTGCCGAGCGAGATCCAAAGGGTCGGCCGACTATCTATGACAAATTACCCGGTGAACTGCCCCGCGTCGTTCCGGTCGGTCGCCTCGATCTAAATACCGAGGGGCTGCTGCTGTTGACCAACGATGGCGAGTTGAAGCGTCAACTCGAATTGCCATCGTCGGGCATTCCCCGCACCTATCGCGCGCGCTGCTATGGTCACGTATCGCAGGCTCAGCTCGAAGATCTCATCGAAGGTATCGAGATCGAAGGCGTCCGTTACGGCAGCATCGACGCCAATATGGAACGCCGCACCGGCACCAACTTCTGGATCGAAATGAAACTGGCAGAGGGCAAGAATCGCGAAGTCCGCCGCGTCCTCGAACATCTGGGCCTTCAGGTTAGTCGCTTGATCCGTACCGCTTACGGCCCGTTCCCGCTCCACGATATGCCGGTCGGTGCAGTTGACGAGATCAAGCAGAACATCGTCGTCGATTTCATGAAAAACATGAAGGGGATGAAGATGGTCGGGATCAACGATGATGCGACGCTGGCCGTTGGTGGTCGCGGTCGCCGTAACGATGCGCCACGGTCGCGGCCTGCTCCGACACCTCGCCCGATTGCCGCGCCTCCGCGCGCGGCTCCTGCTCGTGCCCCAATCATTCGTTCTGAGGCATCGCGTATTTTCACTCAGAAGCCGGTCGAAGCACCCGGCGACAAACGCCGCGCACGTTCAAGCAACTTCGGTCCAAAGGTCGAACGCGAAGCCGCAGTCAAAGCAGCCGTCCGCGAACGAGATGCCGCCGCTAAGCCCGCCGTCAAAAAACATTGGCGCAATGCTCCGACCGTACCGGGAGTCGCCCCGTCCGCGCCAGTCACGCGCTTCTCGCCATCGGGCAAACCGGGCGGCAAACCTGGTGGATCGCGCCCATCGTCCGGCCCCCGCAAACCTCGCCCCGGTCCAACGCGCAACATAACCGGCACCCCACCACGCGGCGGAAAGAACAAGTAAATGCGCATCATCTCCGGCATCTATCGCGGCCGCCCCCTGATCGCTCCAAAAGGCGACACCACCCGTCCCACCGCCGACCGCACACGTGAAGCGCTGTTCTCCATGCTGGTCAGCCGCCTCGGCAGTTTCGAAGGGCTACGCGTGCTCGACCTGTTCGCGGGTTCCGGTGCGCTTGGGCTGGAAGCCCTGTCGCGCGGCGCGGCAAGCTGCACCTTCGTCGAACAGGATGGAGATGCAATCAGCGCGCTGAAAACCAACATCGTCAAGATGATGGGCGATGACTCCAGGCCTAACTCCTTCTCGCGCGCGCCATCGCGCATTCTGCCGCAAGTCACGCTTTCGACGACCGCAAGTGAAGAAAGCGAAGCCAAGCCAATCCCGCCCACCAGACCGAAAACCGAAATCCGTGCGCAATCCGTAATGGCGCTCGGGCCGGCAGCGGTGCCCTACGACCTGATCCTTCTCGACCCGCCTTACGAAAGCGGCGCAGGCATAGTCGCTCTCGAACGCCTCCTGCGCCTCGGTTGGATCGCCCCCGGTGCCCTAGCCAGTGTCGAAACGATGAAGAAAGAAACCGTCACGGTCGAAGGCTATGATGTCGAAGTGGAACGAGTGCATGGCAAGGCGAAGATTACGCTATTGCGGGCACGCTAGTGTGAGGACGGATATTTGAGTTGAGTAAACGGTAGTAAATGCCCGCTTCCGCCCAATTGCGGACATCTCAAGGTATGGTAGTCGGGAGTTATGACGCATTGGTTTAGGCTCAAATATCTTCACTGGTTTGGTTACTTCAGTACCGCTGTCGTTGGCCTACAGATGCTTTTCGTAGGCTATTTCGGCTTGGCTGAATTGAAAAGGCGAGATGCTCTCCGCGAAACGACACTTATGCAGCAAGGCCCGGCGTTGAACCGATTGAAGAACCCCTATTATGATCGATCAGAGATTGATTTGTTAAATCAGCTACCACCGATTTCTGCACTTGCACCCGATGGCTTTCGACTCGTCGTGATGCCTTCATTTGGCGATACAAACTTTGCGATTTCGCTTCATCGCACGCCAGAAGGCGCGGAAGGCCTGATGGTCATTAAACCAATATCTGGGAAAGACGTGTCTCTGCAATCTGTGAGGATCACGCTGTCTTCTTCTTCGTACATGAAGCTTATTTCTAAGCTGGATACTCTAGCCTCTTCTTGGAAAGGCGCGATTTACGGGGCGATGGATGGGACGGGTATTGTCTTCGAACGCGTGAAGGGTGGAAGCGTGACATCTGGCGTGGGAAACAATCCCCCCTTCTACGGAGAGGTCGGCGCGGTCGTCTTTGATGCTATTCGTCCAAATACGCCGCAGCTCGCCCGCTTTAACCGGACTTGGCACCCAATAAAGCGATAAACTACGTCATTGGCGAACGTCTGCTTCCCACCAGACTTTGCCGTCCACCGGTGACCACAAACGGGTGATATCCGTCAGGCGGCTCGCGCCCTATTGCTGCCGCTGAGATGCACGGTAGTGTGCAGCTATGAATTACAAGTCCTCTATGAACATTCTGTTTTTAGCTGTCGGACTTTTTGCAACGGTACCCATGGCAGCGCAAACCCGGATGACCGCTGCTGAGAAAGCCTCTTGTGTGGCTACGAGCGGGCGACTTGGAGTAGTTGGCATGCTTCGCAACGAAATATGTGTCCGGAAGATGAAGGATGCAGGCAAGCATTGTGTAGACGGTGCACAGTGCGAGGCCGGACAGTGCGAAGCTGTTAAGGATGGAAATGGACTTATGCCGCAGTATGGTAAGAAGGCAGCAGGTATTTGTGCTCCTACAAATGAAGGTCCATTCGGTTGCAGGCTAACCGTCAGTCGCAGTAAGGCCAATTTGGCTATTTGCGTGGACTAACGCCAGCTTTCCACCATTTGCCGACATCACGATAGGCGTGGATGTTCCCGCCAATAAAGCAGCATCGCCATTACAAACAGGGCTGACGCGCAAACGCCCGCTATCACTTTGGCAGAAGCGTCATCCTGAAAAATAGCGCCAAGTGAGCCTAAAAAAAACATGGTAAGAACCGTGCAGTAAAATAGATGCTTTTGAACACGCCTCATAAGGCCCTGCATCCTGTCGGCAAGCAAAGCAATGGCAGCTTTCCCCCCAATAGCAGACACTTGTATCTCTCCCCCCTACTCTTTCAGCGTTCCGGGTTTGCCAGCCTTTAGCATCACCAACGCAACCAAACTCGCGGCCCCAGCCCCAGCCAGATAGAGCCCAACCCCGCCAAGCCCGCTCTCAATCGCAAGAGATTGCGCGACAAACGGCGTTAATCCGCCCCCGATCATGCCACCGACATTGAAGGCAATCGACACGCCGGTATAGCGCACCCGCGCCGGAAACAGATCGGGCAACCATGCGCCCAGCGGCCCGTACACAAACCCCATCATCAACAGCGCCAACGCCAGAAAAGCAAAGACCAGAAACCCCGATCCACTGCCCAGCATCACCGGCAGCAACAGCCCCGTCGCTATGGTGCCGACACACCCACCGGTCAGCACGCGCGCCGGAGTATATCGGTCGGCCAGCCACCCGCTCAACAAAATGCCGACCGCCATGAACAGGATAGCGCCAAGTTGCATCTGCAAGAACTGATTACGCGTGTAACCCAGCGTCGTCGTGCCATAGCCAAGCGCAAAGGCCGTCGCGATGTAGAAGATCGCAAAACACGCCACAACCCCGAAAGTCCCACCAAGGATCGCGCCCCAATGCGACCGAAAAGCCTCCGCAATGGGCACTGTCGGCGGCGGAGCTTTCGCCAATGATTCCTTGAACTCGGGCGTTTCGGTCAGTTTCAACCGCACCCAAAGTCCGACCGCGACCAGCAAGGCGCTCGCCAGAAACGGCAGTCGCCAGCCCCATTCGCGAAATTGATCGGGGTTTAGGAACAGCCCCAGCAACAGAAACAGCCCATTCGCCGCGATAAACCCAACCGGAGCGCCCAATTGCGGGAACATTCCGTAACGGGCACGCCACCCCGGTGGCGCGTTCTCAACCGCCAGCAAAGCTGCTCCGCCCCACTCGCCACCCAGGCCGAAGCCCTGTCCAAAGCGCAGCAAACACAGGATCAGCGGCGCGACCCAGCCCAGCGTTGCGTAACTGGGCAACAATCCGATCGCCATCGTCGATCCGCCCATAATCAGCAACGATGCGACCAAAGTGGTCTTGCGCCCGATCCGATCGCCATAATGGCCGAATACGACCGCCCCCACCGGTCGCGCCACGAACGCAACGCCGAAACTGGCATAAGCCAGCAGCAATTGGGCCGAACTGGAGGTGGACGGAACGAACAGCGGCCCGATAATCAGGCTGGCGGCGGTGGCGTAGATATAGAAATCGTAAAACTCGACCGCCGTCCCGATCAGGCTCGCGCCGAGTACCCGCTTCGCTGAACTCATTGTTGTCGGTCCACTAACTATTTCTCCGCTTCTCTGAGCTTGTCGAGGGGCTGCCCTCCTTGATCTTAGCCGAAGGAGAAAGGCAACCCTTCGACAAGCTCACAGAAGCAGGGGTGTTCGAGAGTTGCCCTAAAGCACCTTGCCCCAGCGCGCGCCGTTCCCTACTTGTTCACCAATGTCCCTGCCCGCGCCAACCGAACAAGACCCGCCGTATCTGCGGGGACTGAATGCCCCGCAACGTGAAGCTGTGCTGACGACCGATGGGCCAGTGCTTGTTCTCGCGGGTGCAGGCACCGGCAAGACCGCCGCCCTGACTGCGCGGCTCGCGCATCTGCTTCACACGCGCAAAGCCTATCCTTCCGAAATCCTGAGCGTCACTTTCACCAACAAGGCCGCCCGCGAAATGCGCGAACGTGTCGGGCGACTGGTCGGAGATACGGTCGAGGGGATGCCGTGGCTCGGTACGTTTCACGCCATCGCCGCAAAGATGTTGCGTCGCCATGCCGAACTGGTTGGGCTGCAATCAAACTTCACGATCCTCGATACCGACGATCAATTACGCGTGATAAAGCAGTTGATCCGGGCTGCGGAACTCGATGAAAAACGCTGGACCGCGCGGGCACTCGCCGGGCTAATCGATCAGTGGAAGAACAAAGGGCTGCTCCCCAGGGACATCGACGCGGGTGAATCCGAACGGTTCGCAAATGGGCGCGGCGGGGAATTATATGCGCAATATCAGGCAAGGCTGCTCGCTCTCAACGCCTGCGATTTCGGCGACTTGCTGCTCCACGTCCTGACGATTCTGAAGGGCAATCGCGACGTTCTCGAAAACTACCAGAACCGCTTTCGCTACATCATGGTTGACGAGTATCAGGACACCAATTCGAGCCAATATCTCTGGCTCCGTTTACTTGCCCAGACCCGCAAGAACATTTGCTGCGTCGGCGATGACGACCAGTCGATTTACTCGTGGCGTGGCGCTCAGGTTGAAAATATCCTGAAGTTCGAAAAGGATTTCCCCGGCGCGAAGGTTATCCGACTGGAACAGAATTACCGGTCGACGCCGCATATCCTTGCTGCGGCCTCCGGGGTGATTGCTAATAATAGCGGACGCCTCGGCAAGACGTTGTTCACCGAATTACCCGATGGAGACAAGGTTCAGGTCATCGGCGTGTGGGACGGTCCCGAAGAAGCCCGCCGTGTCGGGGATGAGGTCGACAGTTGGCAGCGCGCAGGGAACAGTCTCGACACCATAGCGATCCTCGTCCGCGCGCAGTTCCAGACGCGTGAGTTCGAGGATCGATTTATCGCTATCGGCCTGCCCTATAAAATCGTCGGCGGATTCCGATTCTACGAGCGCGCCGAAATCCGCGATGCCCTCGCCTATCTGCGACTCGTCAATCAACCAAGCGATGACCTCGCCCTTGAACGCATCGTCAACGTCCCCAAACGCGGGCTGGGCGACAAAGCCGTGGCAAAGGTCCAGCAACTAGCCCGTGCAGCCTACGTGCCCTTGTCGACCGCCGCGGCGATGATCCTCGACACCGATGAACTGACTCCGCAGGCCCGTCGTGCGCTTGGCAATCTGGTCGGCGATATCGCTCGCTGGCGCGACATGGCGGGGTCAATGTCGCATCCCGACCTCGCCCGTCAGGTCTTCGACGAAAGCGGCTACACAGCAATGCTACAAGCCGACCGATCAGCCGAAGCTGCTGGTCGTCTGGAGAATATGGCCGAACTCGTCCGCGCGATGGAGGAGTATGAAAACCTCGGCGCGTTCCTCGAACATGTGTCACTGGTCATGGATAATGACGCACAGCGGGATACCGAAAAAGTCACCATAATGACAATTCACGCCGCAAAGGGGCTGGAATACGAAAAAGTGTTCCTCGTCGGCTGGGAAGAAGGCGTTTTCCCATCGCAGCGCGCGCTCGACGAAGGCGGCCTCGCCAGTCTGGAGGAGGAACGCCGCCTCGCCTATGTCGCGATCACTCGCGCACGGCGGTCCGCGACCATCCTCCACGCTGCCAATCGCCGCATCTACGGCCAGTGGACATCCAGCATCCCAAGCCGTTTCGTTGGTGAACTCCCGGATGCCAACGTTGATTCCGAAACTACAATGAGTGGCGGCGCATCGTTGTGGCAGGCAAATTGGTCCGACCGCACCGACCCGTTTGCCAATGTCGCACGCGGAACCGGACGCGGCCCCGGCTGGCAACGCGCGAATGCCGGCGGGTTCTCGGTATCGCCTACCCGTATTGTCGAGGCGCGCGGTTCTGCTGTCAGCCTCGGCAACAAAGGCCGCGGCGATGTGTCGGTCGGAATGCGCGTGTTCCACACCAAATTCGGCTATGGCCTGATCGCAGAGATCGAGGGCAACAAGCTTGAGATCGACTTCGAAGTGGCCGGGCGCAAGCGCGTCTTGGACAGCTTCATAAGTCCAAGCTGACCGGGCTTCATAATCGGCGGCAACCCATTCCAATCCTGTTCGTTAGTGATTTTTAACCTTCAGGAGTGCTGCGATGCCTTATGTGACGACCAGCGATAATACTCGGCTTTACGTCAAGGAATGGGGCGCGGGGCCACCGGTTATCCTCATCCACGGTTGGCCGCTGAACGCCGATAGTTGGGATGACATTGGCTTCGGACTGGCTGAAGCCGGGTTTCACGCGATCGCATATGACCGTCGCGGTTTCGGGCGATCGGATCAGCCGGTCGGCGGCTATGAGTACGACACACTCGCTGATGACCTCGCCACGGTAATAGAGAAAACCGAATCCAAAAATGCTGCTCTCGTCGGCTTCTCGATGGGCGGCGGCGAAGTCGCACGCTACCTCGGCAAACATGGCGGGTCCAACATTTCGCACGCCGTTCTGATATCGTCTGTCGTCCCCTTTATGTTGAAGACCGCCGACAATCCGAAAGGCACCGACCAGTCGGTTTTCGACGGGATGCTGGATGGAATCCGCAAAGATCGCGGCGACTTCATGCAGAGCTTTGCCAAGACGTTCTGCGGCGTTGGAATCATGAGTAAACCCGTCAGTCAGGCCGTCCTCGACACCTTTTTCATCTGGGCAATGCAGGCTGGTCTCTCCCCGACCCTCGCGTGCGTCCGCGCATTCGCGGCAACCGATTTCAGGGCCGATACTGCGGCGTTTACTGTACCAACTCTTATTCTGCACGGCACTGGCGATCATGTCGTCTCTATCGATGGCAGTGCGCGCGAAGCCGCTCGCCTCATCCCGCATGCCCGGCTTATCGAGTATAACGGAGCGCCTCACGCAACGTTGGCGACGCACAAGGATGAGGTGATTCGTGACCTCACCGACTTCCTGCGAGGAGGTCAGCTATCAGAGGAACAAGATATTCGCCGCGCCGCAGCCATCGATCCGATGCTCGGCGGATTGCAGCCAACGATTTGACAGTTCAAAGGGAGGTGGTGAATTCAACCGCCTCCCCCCTTCGTATCCGCGATTTTCGTTATTTCTGGATCGCCCGGCTGACCACGACGCTCGCGCAGACGTCGATGGTCGTTATTATCGGCTATCAGGTTTACGATATTGCGCGCGGCACCCTGCATATGTCATTGAAAGACGCGGCATTTCAGCTCGGTATGATCGGGGTTGCACAATTCCTGCCGCTGGCTTTGCTGACGCTTGTCGTTGGTTGGATAGCCGACCGCATCGATCGTCGCTGGATTGCGCGCGGGGCACTGGCTCTCGAAGCCGGTTGTGCGACAGCGCTTGCCTATCTTACCGCAACTGGCGCGATCAGTTTGCCGTGGCTTTTCTCCATCGCGGCATTGCTGGGCGTTGCGCGGGCGTTTGCCAGCCCTGCCCTGTCCGCACTCGCTCCAAATCTTGTGCCTAAAGCAATCCTGCCAAGCGCAATCGCGCTTTCATCGATTGCATGGCAGGGCGGCTCGATTCTCGGGCCAGCGATCGGCGGCTACCTGTACGCATCGGGGCACGGCCTGCCCTATACTGTAAGCGCGGCCCTGTTCGGGGTCGCCTTCCTGTGCCTGATGATGGTTCGGCCTGTGCCCCGCCCGCCGATGTCGGCCGCGCCGCCCTGGGTGCAGATGATCGACGGTCTACGTTATGTGCGGCAAAACCGGCTCGTGCTGGGTGCGATTTCGCTCGATCTGTTCGCCGTTTTGCTGGGTGGCGCGACGGCAATGCTACCGGTTTATGCCCGCGATATTCTTCATGCCGGGCCACAGGGTCTGGGTGATTTACGCGCCGCCCCTGCTTTGGGCGCAGCGGTCACCGCGCTATATTTCGCTTTCCGTCCACTGAAAACCAACGTCGGCGTAAAGATGCTGGCGGCGGTCGCGGTGTTCGGTGCGGCAACTATTGTGTTCGGCTTGTCTCGCTGGATGCCGCTTTCGTTGTTGGCGCTGACGGTGCTGGGATCAGCCGATATGCTGTCGGTATATGTCCGCCAGTCGCTGATACAACTTTACACGCCGGATGAAATGCGCGGTCGGGTCGGTGCGGTTTCCACATTGTTCGTTTCCGGGTCGAATGAGTTGGGCGAAGCAGAATCCGGTTTCCTCGCCGCATTGATCGGTCCCGTTATCGCGGTTGTCGGCGGCGGTATCGGCGCAATCGCGATCACATTACTATGGGTTCGACTGTTTCCGCAGCTTAAAAACGCGCGTACATTCGACCCACCCGAAACTGCCCTTGCCAATGCCGTCTTGCAGGAGAAACCAGCATGAAAGCCGCCTCTGTCCTCGACACCATCGGCAACACGCCGCACATTCGCGTCGGCCGCATCTTCCCCAACAACGAAGTCTGGATAAAATCCGAACGGTCGAATCCTGGCGGCTCGATCAAGGACCGTATCGCGCTTGCCATGATCGACGATGCCGAGCGATACGGCGCGCTGAAGCCCGGTGGCACAATTGTCGAACCGACCAGCGGCAACACCGGTATCGGCCTCGCGATGGTCGCTGCGGTAAAAGGCTATAAACTCATTCTGGTAATGCCGGAATCGATGTCGGTCGAACGCCGCCGCTTGATGCTAGCCTATGGCGCGACTTTCGACCTGACGCCGCGGGAAAAGGGCATGAAGGGTGCGATCGAGCGCGGGCTGGAGATTGTTGCGTCCACGCCCGGAGCATGGATGCCACAGCAGTTCGAAAACCCGGCCAATATCGACATTCACGCGCGAACCACGGCAATTGAGATACTCCACGACTTCGCCGATACGCCACTGGACGCTATCGTTACCGGCGTCGGAACCGGCGGCCACATCACCGGCGTCGCACAGGTTCTGAAAGCCAAATGGCCCGGTTTGAAAGTATTCGCGGTTGAACCCACCCTGTCGCCAGTGATTTCCGGCGGCCAGCCCGGTCCCCACCCGATTCAGGGTATCGGTGCAGGCTTCATACCCGCGAATCTGCACACTCAATTGCTGGATGGCGTAATCAAGGTCGATCCTGTCGATGCCAAAACGATGGCAAAACGCTCGGCCGCCGAAGAAGGTTTACTGGTCGGAATTTCATCGGGCGCAACGCTTGCCGCCATCGCTCAGAAACTACCTGATCTGGCACCGGACGCGCGCGTGCTCGGCTTCAATTACGACACCGGCGAGCGTTATTTATCCGTGCCGGACTTTCTGCCCGAATAAGGTTTGGCTACTCGATTAGATCAGACCGCCGGTGCGAGGTGTCCTTCGTGGAGCCTCAGCACCCGGTCCATCTGTTTTGCCAATCGCTCATTATGGGTTGCCACCAGAGCAGCGCTGCCCTCCTCACGGACAAGGCGCAGGAATTCCCCGAGCACCCGATCGGCGGTTGCCTCGTCCAGATTGCCGGTCGGTTCATCCGCCAGCACCAGACGCGGTTTGTTTGCCAGTGCGCGTCCGACCGCAACACGCTGTTGCTCGCCGCCTGAAAGCTGGCTTGGCCGATGCGTCAGCCGGTGGCCGAGGCCAAGCGCGCTCAACAGCGACGCGGCACGCTCTTCGGCGGCGGCGCGCGGTGTTCCATAAATCAACTGCGGCAGGACGACGTTCTCGCTCGCATTGAAATCGGGGAGCAAATGATGGAACTGATAAACAAAGCCGAGCGCATCGCGGCGTAGCCGCGTGCGTCCCTTGGCATCCAGCTTCGCGGCTTCCTCACCATCGATCCGGATCGAACCTTCAAATCCACCTTCCAGCAAACCTACAGCCTGCAGCAGCGTCGATTTTCCTGACCCCGACGGCCCCAACAACGCGACGATCTCGCCCGGAGCTATGGTCATATCGATCCCCCGCAGGACTTCGATCGTGACTTCGCCCTGTTGGAAAGACCGCGACAAGCCAGTGACTGCGAGAACGTCATTCATAACGAAGCACCTGCACAGGATCGGTACTCGCCGCCTTGAAGGCCGGATAAAGCGTGGCAAGGAAGCTGAACAACAGCGCCATGACAGCAATGCCGATCACCTCGACCGGATCGGGCTTTGAAGGCAATTCGGTCAAAAAACGGATCGACGGGTCCCACAGGTTTTGCCCAGTAATGAACTGGACACCCCCGATCACCTGTTGCCTGAAAAACAAGAAGATGAAGCCGAGGATGAGCCCCGCCGCCGTGCCAAGCGCACCGATGGTCACGCCGACCACGACGAAAATACGGATAAGCGATTCGCGGCTCGCGCCCATCGTTCGCAGGATGGCGATGTCCCGGGTCTTGGCGCGGACGAGCATGATGAGCGACGACAGGATATTAAACACCGCCACCAAAATGATGATCGACAGCACAACGAACATCGCTACGCGTTCGACGGTCAAAGCCTCGAACAAGGCCGAATTCATACTACGCCAGTCGCTGATGACACCACGCGCGCCGACTTTTCGCTCCAGCGGTGCCAGTATCTGGCCGACCTTGTCTGCGTTGGTGGTTTCCAGTTCGACCATACCGACCGAATCACCCATCAAAAGCAGCGTCTGCGCATCGGATATCGGCATCACGACGAACGCCTTGTCATAATCATAGACGCCAATTTCAAAGATTGCGGCGACGCGGTAGCTAACAATGCGCGGCACGGTGCCGAACGGCGTGGCCTGTCCGGCGGGCGAAACCAGACTGATTTCACCACCGACCTGCGCACCCAATGCCTCGGCAAGCCGTGCACCGATCGCCACGTTACCGCTGCCCGGCACAAGCGCATCGAGCCGCCCGGCCAGCACTTTGGTCTTTAGGGCAGTGTTGGTACGGATGTCCTCCACCCGCATTCCGCGCACGAGGATACCTTCAACCCGTCCATCGTGGCTCGCCATCAACGGTTGTTCGATGAGCGGCGTTGCCGATGTAACGCCCGGTGTCGCCTTTGCCTGCGCCACGATGTCGCGCCAGTCAGGCAATCGTCCACCAAATCCCTGCACCACTGCATGGCCGTTCAGCCCGACGATCTTGTCGAACAGTTCGGCGCGAAAGCCGTTCATGACGCTCATCACAATGATAAGTGCCGCGACGCCCAGCATCACAGCAACAAGGCTGATCGATGCTACGAGGAAGATGAACCCCTCCCCTTTACCCGGCAGGAGGTAGCGGCGAGCGATCATGGCTTCATAGGGGGACAGTAACATAAGCGCCACGCCTTAGGGTTCCGCGCAATATCCCGCAACCAGAAGCAATATGTTGCGTAATGAACACAGGGGTACCCAAATCGTGGGCGAAGTGGCGCATCCCGAGTGACAAACGTCCGCACCGGTCATAACGACATACTTCTGAAACGAAAGGCAACGGCCGCGGTTCGGGGAGATCCAGTCTCCGCTGTGCTTATCTTTGGGGGAACGGCACAGCGTAGCAGACAGGATTTTGAAGGGGGCTGACGAGCGATCGTCACGCAGGCGCCCGGGCTGGAAACGGCCCGGGCGTTTTCGTTTTAACTTCAGATTTCATTGCTCGACCCAAAAAAATGGGGCTATCCACGTTTGCGGATAGCCCCTTCAGGCTCTGGGAGAGAGAGTTTAGCCGCCGAAACGATATCGGGCGGTAACCTGGAATGTGCGCGGATCACCGGGCAAGCCGGACACAAGTCCCGAATTGCCTGTCTGCGGTGTCAGGAGCTGCAAATAGTTCTTGTCGAACAAGTTGCGCACGAGAGCGAATACCTCCCACCCCTTGTTGGAGGCATAGCCGACACGTAAATTGACCAACGTGTATGCGTCGATCCTCAAATATTTCGAATCCGAAGAATCGGCGTAGAAGGACGAGCGGTAGTTTGCGTCAACGCCAACATAGGCGCTGCCATCACGCACCGGGCGACGATATTCTGTTCCTGCCGACAATGCCCATTTCGACGATCCGGGCAGCGGTTGACCCGATAGGTCGCATGATGCCGTCGTGTTTGCGATCAGTTCGAGCGGACACGGTGCGTTGGCGAACGATACATATTTTGCATCGGTATAAGCGCCGCGCACATAGCCCGAGAATCCGCTGATCGGAGCGACCGAAAGGTCGAACTCTCCGCCCTGACTGCGGACCTTTGCGACGTTGGCGATGTAACCGCGCAACGCTCCCGGGCCTGTGTCGACCACGTTAGCCTGGAAATCCCTTACGTCGGTCCGGAAGATCGCGAAGTTTGCCGTCAACAAATGGCGGAACCACTGGGTCTTCAGACCAGCTTCGTAGGTTTGGTTCTTTTCCGGGCTGACGACGGCTCGATTGAGCGCCGGGTTGTTCTGCACGTTCAGTGGGAGGCCGGCGAGGTTGATCCCGCCCGACTTAAATCCGCGTGCGTAGCTGCTGTAAACCAAAACGTTTGGAACAGGCTGCCATGAAAGATTGGCATCTCCGGTCAAAGCACCCGAGTTGAACGCGACGGAATAGGCTTGCGGACGAGCAATCGACAGCTTTGCGGAATTAAGTGCGGCGACTTGTCCGGCGTTCAACCCCAGCGTCGTGGTGTCGAGGCCGCCGCCGACAATAGCGGCATAATCGGCATCCTTCTTTTCATAGGTATAGCGCAGGCCCGGAGTGAAATGCAGCGTCGGCGTGATGTTCCATGTTGCCTGGGCAAAACCGGCATAGCTCTGGACGGTCGAAACTGCCTGCGACGTCGTGAAATACCCGGTGAGCAGGTTGCGCGGAACCGGCGTATTGGCAGCCGCACCCGTTCCCGTCGTTGGTCCAATCAGCCAATATGCGGCGTCGCTGCCCCATTCCGTAACGTTCTGACCATAAAGCTTCTGGTAATAGGCATAAACACCGACTGTATAGTCGATGGTGTTCTTGCCGTTCGAAGAAACTCGCAACTCCTGGCTATACTGGTTCTGCTGAACCGGATTTGCGGACTGCGGAAGGATGTCCAGCGATGTGTAATCACGATCATTGGCCGGCTTCCAGTCCCAATAGCGCCATGCGGTGATCGACGTTACTGTCGCACGACCCAGATCGAGATTGCCAGTGAACGACAAGCCACCCAGTTCCGATCGCGCAGCCAGCTTGCCATCGACATCGGCAAGACGGTCGGCATAATTCAGACTTGGTGGAGCATAACCCAGAAATGCAGCCATTGCCGCATATTGCCGCGCTGCTGGCTTCAACGTCTGCCCTACCCGCACATAAACCTGCGTGCAGCAGTCGGGGTTCTGAAGGTTGAAGTCGCCGCTCAATCGAAAGTTCAGGGTTGGCGTCGCGTTCCACAACAACTGACCGCGAACAACGAAGTTATCGAGGTCGTTGGTGTTGCGCCCCGTAGCCGTCGACTTAACGAAACCGTCGCGCGTAGTGTAGCCAATCGACAGGCGACCGGCGACGCTGTCACCGATCAGCGGCCCGGAAACCGAACCCTTGATCTGGCCGAAACTGTGCGTGCCGACCGAGCCTTCGAACTGGCCTTCCGGTGTGAAGCTTGGTGCCGCTGTCGTGATGTTGATGGCACCTGCGGTTGTGTTCTTGCCAAACAACGTACCCTGTGGGCCGCGCAGGATTTCGACGCGCTCAACATCGAGGAGATCGAACGCCGCTGCTGCGGGACGGCTGTTGTAAACGCCATCGACGTAAAACCCGACGCCCTGCTCAAGCCCATCGTTGGCGAGACCATAGGATACGCCAAGGCCGCGGATGTTCAGCGACGTGTTACGCGGGTTCGACGAGGTAAACTGCAACGTCGGCGCAAGCTGGGTAACTTGTGCCAGTGAGAAGGTCGCCTGCTGAGCCAGTGAAACGCCACTCAGAACCGACAATGCGATCGGCACATCCTGCGCGCGCTCTTCGCGACGGCGGGCGGTGACGACGATGGCACCGGGATCATTATCGACTTCAGAAGCCGACTGCGATCCGGTCGTTTGCGCGTGACCTACGATCGGAAAGGCGGTGGACAATAACACGCTGAGGTAAACGGTGTTCTTTTTCATTTTTTACTCCCTGTACGAGAGCTTAGTCCACCAGATCGCTATAGATTAAAAGCGCAGCAATAATTGCGACCCCAATAGTTCAGCTTCTCAGACCAGGCGGCTCTGCTTTACCGCCGCTTCGATGAAACTCGCGAACAAAGGGTGCGGATCGAAAGGTTTGGATTTCAGTTCTGGATGGAACTGAACACCGACGAACCACGGATGATCGGGTCGCTCCACGATTTCAGGCAGTGTGCCATCCGGCGACATTCCCGAAAAGCGCAGGCCGCCCGCCTCGAGCGGATCGCGGTAATGCTCATTGACCTCATACCGATGCCGATGACGTTCCGAAATCGCCGACGTGCCATATATGGCTGCAACATGGCTGTTACCCGCCAGCGTCGCGTTATAGGCGCCCAGTCGCATCGTGCCGCCCATGTCGCCATCCGCAGCGCGCTTCTCCAGACCTTCGGCACCCATCCATTCGGTAATCAGGCCGACGACAGGTTCGCTCGTCGGACCGAATTCGGTCGTCGATGCCTCCGCAATGCCGGCGGTATTCCGCGCGCCCTCGATGCAGGCCAACTGCATCCCGAGGCAGATTCCGAAGAACGGCACATTGCGTTCACGCGCAAAGCGGACGCTGGCAATCTTGCCCTCGCTGCCACGTTCGCCAAAGCCACCCGGCACCAGAATAGCGTGCATGGGTTCCAGTTCGGCAGCAACGTCCTGCCCGTTCTCGAACATCTCGGCATCAAGCCATTTCACACGGACTTTCACCCGGTTGGCGATGCCCCCGTGCACCAGTGCCTCATGCAGTGATTTATAAGCATCCGGCAAACCAACATATTTGCCGACGACGCCGATCGTGACTTCGCCCTCTGGATTGGCAAGCCGTTCGGCAATATCGGTCCAGCGCGAAAGTTCGGGGTCCGCCGCCGGCTCGATGCCGAACGCACGCAGGACTTCATCGTCCAGCCCCTCGGCATGATATTGCAGCGGCACGTCATAAATACTCGCAGCATCCAGCGCCGGAATAACCGCCTCTTGCCGAACGTTACAGAATAGCGCGATCTTCGCGCGATCACTGACCGGCAAAAACTGCTCGCAGCGACAAACGAGAATATCCGGCTGCACGCCCAGCGCAGTCAGTTCGCGAACCGAATGTTGCGTGGGCTTGGTCTTCAACTCACCCGCTGCCGCAATAAAGGGCACCAGCGTGACGTGAATCGAAACCGAATTTCCGCGCCCCAGATCGTTCCGAAGCTGACGGATCGCCTCGATAAACGGCAGCGATTCGATATCGCCAACCGTCCCGCCGATTTCGCACAGGACGAAATCAACATCGTCGGTCTTGTTCAGCGCAAATGTCTTCAGCGCGTCGGTGACGTGTGGAATGACCTGTACCGTCGCGCCAAGATAGTCTCCGCGCCGTTCGCGCTGGATAATCTGCTGATAGATCCGACCGGAAGTCACATTGTCCGACTGCCGCGACACGACGCCGGTGAAGCGTTCGTAATGGCCGAGGTCGAGATCGGTCTCTGCGCCGTCGTCGGTCACATAGACCTCGCCGTGCTGATACGGCGACATCGTGCCCGGATCCACATTCAAATATGGATCGAACTTGCGAATACGGACGGTGTAGCCCCGCGCCTGCAAAAGCGCCGCAAGCGACGCCGCCATAAGACCTTTGCCAAGCGAGGAAACCACGCCACCGGTGATAAAAATGAACCGTGCCATGGGAGGATGGGCTTAACCGCGAGAGCAGGCAAAGAGCAAGGACGCGAATCGCAAGATCCGCGTGTTTCCCTCGTAAAAAACCTGCGCCCTCGCGTTTAGTTGCCGTTGCTCCCAGGAGCCGGAGTTGCTGCCGGAGCAGGCACCGTCGTGCTCACAACGGGCGGCCTGTCGACCTTTGGTGTTGGCCGCGACGGCTCACTAACGACCGGCTTACGCTGAACCTTTGGCTCATCGGCCTTGGGCACCTCAGCCCTTACTGGTGGCGCGGTCACGGGAACAGGAACAGACGCGGGAGCAGCACCGTTGGCGCCTGATGCAGCAGCAGCAGCCAGTGGATCACCGTTCAAAGGAACACTCGGGGCCGGTGCTACTGGCGCAGGGGCCCGCGCCAGCGATGTGTCGATCGTTTTGGATGCGCCGCGCGATGCCACGACCGCGCTCACGATCGAGAGAATCACGAACAGGCTCGCCAATATCGTTGTTGCCCGCGACAGAAAATTTGCTGCGCCGCGCGCTGACATCAGCCCGGTTGGGCTGCCACCCATGCCGAGTCCGCCGCCCTCCGACTGCTGCATCAGGATGACCCCGACCAGCGTCGCCGTGATAATGGCGTGTATGACGAGCAGAAAGGTCAGCATCGGTGAAAATTCTCTAAGATTGAGCGCGGGAAAGCGCGAGCCTCTAGCCCGTAGCGTCGTTCCGGGCAACTCCGGCTGCTGCTGCAACGATTGGCAGGAAATCCGCCGCTGTCAGGCTTGCTCCCCCAACCAGCGCGCCATCGACGTTCGGCACGGCCAGTAATTCCGCTGCATTCGATGGTTTGACCGACCCGCCATAAAGGATACGCACGGCAGGACCGACCACGGCCCGGATCGCAGCGTGCATATCGGCAACGTCGCCAGTGGTCGGCGTGCGTCCCGTTCCGATCGCCCAGACAGGTTCATAAGCCACAACCAGTCCATCCCGATTCTCGGGAAGCGACCCAGCCAACTGCCCCTGCACGACGGAGATCGCTTCACCAGCATCCCGCTGTTTTAGTGTCTCGCCCACACAAACAATTGCGATCAAGCCACCCGCTTGCGCTGCCTCGGCCTTTGCCCTGACATCAGAATCGGTTTCGAAATTATCCGCACGACGTTCGCTGTGTCCGACGATGCACAATGTCGCGCCAGCCTCTTTCAGCATCGCCACCGATACACAGCCGGTATGCGCACCCGTGGATGCCGAATGGCAATCCTGAGCACCGATCGGCACTCCGCGCCCGCTAGCCGGGGCAATTAGAGTGAATGGAGGGCATATTGCCACATCGACGCTATCGGGAGTTCCGGCAGCAATGGTTTCAATTTCGGAGAGCACGGCAACGGTACCGTTCATCTTCCAGTTTCCAGCGATCAGCTTGCGTATATTCATGCCCGCGTCCTATGGGGGCATCCATCATTGCTCAAGGCCGGATTTCCGCTTCATGATGTCTTTCTTCCGCCGTTTCGCAGCTTCACCGTTGGGTATCGGAATTTTCGCCATCATCCTGATCGCGTTCGTCGTCACTCTTTATGAGGGCAAGGCGGGCTTCGGCGGCGATTCGCTTGGCGGCGGTGGCACCGTTGCATCGGTCGGCGGTAAAAAGATCGGCGAGACGGAAGTCCGTCAGCGGGTTCAGTCCCAGCTCGAGGCGGCGCGCCAGCAGCAGCCCGACCTGACAATGGCGGCATTCGTTGCCGCTGGGGGCGTCGAACAAACCGTCGATCAGATCCAGAACGGACGAACACTACAGATATTTGCGGAAAGCCAAGGCATGGTCGCCAGCAAGCGGCTCGTCGATGGACAGATCGCCAGCATTCCCGCCTTCAACGGCCCAACCGGCAAATTCGACCGCAACATCTTCCTTGCAACACTTTCACAACGCAAAATTCCGGAACTCGAACTGCGTCAGGATTTTGCCCGTGAGATCTTGACCAAGGCACTGCTGACCCCGGTCGCTGGCGCGGCGCAAATGCCCGCTGGATTGGTAAAGCCCTATGCTCAGTTGTTGCTGGAAACGCGGAGTGGCTTGATCGGTGCTGTTCCAAGCGCCGCTTTCGCTAATCTGCCAGCGCCGACCGATGCGGAGATATCCAGTTTTTATAGCCGCAATATTGCGCGCTATACTTTGCCCGAACGGCGTATCGTTCGTTACGCCCTGTTCGATCGCTCGCGGTTCGAAGATCAGGTAAAACCAACCGACGCAGACATCGCCAACTTCTACAAGACGGGCGCCGCTAGCTATGCAGCACGGGAAACGCGCGGCTTTACACAGGTCATTGTCCAGACACGGGATCAGGCCGACCAACTGCTTGCCAAGGTTAAGGGCGGCCAATCGCTCGCCGAAGCAGCCAAGGCCGTGGGGCGCGCCCCGCTGGTTGTTCCCGCCGGTGACAAGGCGTCCTTTGCAAAACTGACAAGCCCCGCAGTTGCCGAAGCAGCGTTTGCGGCTCCCAAGGATGGATTTGCAGCCGTTGTGCAATCCGGCCTTGGCTATCATCTCATCCATGTCGACACGATCGTTTCGACGCCTGCAAAAACACTCGCCGAAGTGCGCCCCGCGATCATCACGCAACTCTCACAGCAAAAGCTCGACGAAGCTGCATCCGCTTTCGTGGCGAAGCTGAATGATGAAGCCGACGGCGGCGCGACCTTCGACGAAATAGCAAAGAAATATGGCCTGACAGCGCAGACTACGCCTGCCTTGACCAAAGAGGCTCAGAACCCGGATCAGCCGACCTATAACGCCGCTCCCGAACTCTCGATCGTTATGCGCGACGCCTTCCTTGCGGAACCCGACGACCAGTCGGCAGTTGCGACACTGGGATCGGGCAAGAGCTTTGCTTTCTGGCATCTGGACAAGGTCGTATCTGCGGCCCCCCGTCCGCTCACACAGGTTCGCACTCAGGTCATTGCCGAGGCATCGCGCGATGCTGAATCTGCTGCCGCCAAGAAAACGGCCGATGCAATCGCTGCCAATATCAATCACGGAATGCCGATGGCTCAGGCGATCGCTGGTGCGGGCGTCAAACTTCCCGCGCCGCGCCCTGCCGGGGGCAAGCGGCTCGACATCGCGCGCGCCGGAGACAAGGTGCCGCCACCGGTCGCATTGCTGTTCACCATGCCCGAAAAGAGCGCAAAAGTGCTCGGCATCGCCGACAGTCAGGGTTGGTATATCGTCTATCTCGACAAGATCGACCGCAGCGACACGGCACTTGCCCCGGGTCTGATTCAGGCAACGCAACAACAGCTTTCGCGCGTCATCAGCGATGAATATGCGGGACAGTTCGTCAATGCGCTGAAAGCTCAGGTTGGTTCGAAACGTGACGCCGCGGCCATCGATGCGCTGAAGCGTTCGCTGGTGGGCGGTGCCCCGGCGCAATGAACGGCGTGGGGATTGTCGCAGCATGAAGCCTGATGATGACAATGCGATTGCGTCACTGGCTTCAGGCAAGCCAGCGCTGGTATGGCGGAGCGCGATTGCAGACACTGAAACACCGGTGTCAGCGGCGCTCAAGCTGATCGAATCCGGACGCGGTGATTTCCTGCTCGAATCCGTCGAAGGTGGCGCGGTCCGAGGACGCTACAGCCTTATCGGCCTCGCCCCCGACCTCGTTTTCCGCGCGCATGGAGCGGCAGCCGAGATCAACAATCAGTGGCTAACCGACCGCGAGGCGTTTGCGCCGCTGACCGAATCGACACTCCCTGCCCTGCGTTCGCTGGTGGCATCGTGCCGCATCGACGTGCCGGACGGCTTGCCCGGCGTGCTCGCCTGCCTTGTCGGGTATTTCGGCTATGAAACGGTCGGTCTGGTCGAAGATCTGCCGCGCCCACCTGCCAACCCGCTGAACCTCCCCGATATGATGTTCGTGCGGCCAACCCTGATCCTTGTCTTCGACCGCCTCGCCGACCGCCTGTTCATGGTCGCGCCGGTGTGGCCGGGTGGCGATCCTGAAAAGCAGGTCGCCCTGGCCCTTGATCGCATAGACGCCGCCTCTGCGCGCCTGGCTCAGCCTTTGCCACAGGTCGCGCCAACGAACGTCACGGACCTGCCCGATCCATCGCCAGTCCTCGCCCCCGGCCGCTACGGCGAAATGGTCGCCAGCGCCAAAAACTACATCGCTGCAGGTGACATCTTTCAGGTGGTGTTGGCCCAGCGCTTCACGCTTCCCTTCGCCCTGCCCGCGTTCGACCTGTATCGCGCGCTGCGCCGTATCAACCCGTCGCCATTCCTCTATCACCTCGACCTGCCCGGCTTTGCGCTGACCGGTTCCAGCCCCGAAATCCTCGTCCGCGCACGCGATGGTGAAGTCACGATTCGGCCCATCGCCGGAACCCGCCCACGCGGCAAAACTGCGGCCGAAGACTCCGAAAACCGCGCGTCCCTGCTCGCCGATCCAAAGGAACGCGCCGAACACCTCATGCTCCTCGACCTCGGCCGCAACGACGTCGGTCGCGTCACGACGTCAGGCAGTGTCACCGTCACGGACAGCTACACCGTCGAATATTACAGCCATGTCATGCACATCGTCTCCAACGTCGTCGGCCAGCTCGCCCCCGGCAAAGATGCGCTCGACGCCCTGTTTGCCGGTTTCCCCGCAGGCACGGTCAGCGGTGCACCCAAAGTCCGCGCGTGTCAGGTCATCGCCGAACTCGAACCCGAAACTCGCGGAGCTTATGCTGGCGGAGTCGGTTATTTCAGCCCCGACGGTTCGATGGACAGTTGCATCGTCCTGCGCACCGCCGTCGTAAAAGACGGCGTCATGCATGTTCAGGCCGGTGCCGGAATCGTTGCCGACAGCGACCCCGCCTCCGAACAGCGTGAGTGTGAAGCCAAGGCCGGAGCCCTGATCGCCGCCGCCCGCGAAGCCGTCACCCGGTCGAATGAGGCCGGGTTCGGCCAATAGCTGGCAAAACCCGGCAACGCCGCCTAAGGCCAACCGCATGATCCTCGTCATCGACAATTACGACAGCTTCACCTGGAACCTCGTCCACTATCTGATGGAACTGGGTGCCGAAGTCGAAGTCGTGCGCAACGACGCGATCTCGGTGGGGCAAGCGATGTCCAGCGGTGCCGAAGCCTTCCTCATTTCCCCCGGTCCCTGCACTCCAAAGGAAGCCGGAATATCCCTCGATCTGGTTGCCGCCGTTGCCGAAGCGGGTCGCCCCCTTCTGGGCGTCTGCCTCGGTCATCAGGCAATCGGCCATCATTTCGGTGGCAAAGTCGTGCGCGGCGGCCTGATGCACGGTAAAACGTCCGACATCGGCCACGACGGCACCGGCGTATTCGCTGGCTTGCCCAGTCCCTTCATCGCCACTCGCTATCATTCGCTCGTGGTCGAGGACGTGCCTGCTTGCCTCATCGCCAACGCGACCGCCCCCGACGGCTGCGTCATGGGTCTGCGTCACACAACGCTCCCCATCCACGGCGTCCAGTTCCATCCAGAGAGCATCGCCACCGAACACGGCCACCGCCTTCTCGCCAATTTCATGACAATCGCCGGAATGACCGTAAAACCCGGAGCCAGATTGAAAGCATTAGCGTGAAACTCCCCGATACGTCGGTCCCGTTGACCGCCGACGAAGCAGCCCACGCCTTCGACGCCATCCTCGACGCCCGAACCGAAGACGCCGACACCGCCCGCTTCCTGTCGGTCATGTCCGACCGCGACGAAACCGCCATTGAAATCGCCGCCGCCGCCGCCGCCATGCGCGCGCGGATGATCCCGATTGCCGCCCCGTCGGAGCCATCGACGTCTGCGGAACCGGCGGTGACGGCAGCCACAGCCTTAACGTCTCCACCGCCGTCGCCATCGTCGTGGCAGCGTGCGGCGTGCCCGTTGCCAAACACGGCAACCGCGCCGCCTCTTCAAAGGCCGGAGCCGCTGACACACTCGAAGCCCTCGGCTTAAACCTCGACCGCGCGTCCGAAACCGCCGAAGCCACGCTCGCAGACCTCGGCATCTGCTTCCTGTTCGCGCAGAAACATCACCCCGCGCTCGCTCGCCTCGCCCCGATTCGCAAAGCAATCGGTCGCCGCACCGTATTCAACCTGACCGGCCCCGCCGCGAACCCCGCGGGCGTCACGCGTCAGCTCATCGGTGTCGCGCGCCCCGATTTCCTTCCGGTATTTGCCGAATTGCTCATCTTGCTCAACACCGAAGACGCCATGCTGGTCGCGGGAGATGAACCGCTCGACGAACTGTCAGTCTCTCAACCAAGCACCATCATTCGCCTCCGCCAGCCCGCCACCCGCATCGCTCCCGAAGACATCGGCCTCCCGCGTCACCCGTCCGAAGCCCTGCTCGGCGGCGACGCATCGTTCAACGCCGCTGCGCTCCGCCGGATGCTCCTCGGCGAAACCGGAGCTTACCGCGACGCCGTGCTGTTCAACGCAGCCGCCGCGCTGATTGTCGCAGGCCACGTCTCCGACTGGCGAGAGGGCATAGAAGAAGCCGCCGAAACCCTCGATCGGGGACTTGCCAACACGCTGCTCGACTGCTGGATCGCCTACAAATGAACAAGCTTACCGAAATCTGCGCCTCCACCCGCACCGAAGTCGCGCGCCGCAAAGCTGTGCTCTCCGTAAACGACATCGACCGCGCAGCCGCCTCCCAGACCGCCCCACGCGGGTTCAAAGCCGCTCTCGACGCGCACGCAAAAACCGGCTTTGCCCTCATCGCAGAGATCAAGAAAGCCAGTCCCTCAAAAGGGCTGATCCGTGCCGATTTCGATCCGCCCGCCCACGCGAAAGCGTATCAATCCGGGGGTGCCGCTTGCCTCTCCATTCTCACGGACGCCCCTTATTTTCAGGGTCACGAGGACTATCTTGTCGCCGCCCGCGCCGCTTGTGATCTGCCTGTTCTCCGCAAGGATTTCATGGTCGATCCGTGGCAGATAGCCGAAGCGCGCAGCATCGGTGCCGACGCAATCCTCATCATCGTCGCTGCGCTCGATGACACGATGATGGCCGAACTCGAAGCCGCTGCCATCGAACGCGGCATGGACGTGCTTGTCGAAGTCCATGACGACGCCGAACTCGACCGCGCCCTCCGCCTGAAATCGCGGCTGATCGGCGTCAATAACCGCGACCTCCGCGACTTCAGCGTCGATTTCGCCCGCACATACGAACTCGTCGGCAAAGCGCCCAAAGATGTAACCTTCGTCGCCGAAAGCGGCCTCACCAACCACGCCGACCTGACGGCAATGTCCGACCACGGCGTTCGCGCCTTTCTCGTCGGCGAATCCCTGATGCGCCAGCCCGACCTCGAATCGGCCACCCGCGCGCTATTGACCGGAGCATGACCATTCTTACCCATATCGACGAGACAGGGGCGGCCCGCATGGTCGACATCTCAGGCAAACCGAATACCGCGCGTAAAGCCGCCGCCGAAGGCCGCATCTCCATATCGTCTGATGCCCTGACCGCGATCAAGGACGGCATCACCAAAAAGGGTGACGTGATCGCCGTCGCGCGCATAGCCGGCATCATGGCGGCCAAACGCACCAGCGACCTCATCCCGCTTTGCCACCCGCTCGCTTTGTCCTCCGTAACCGTCGATTTCGCGTTCGAACCAACCGGAATTCGCGCCACCGCAAACGTCACCACCACAGGCCCTACAGGCGTCGAAATGGAGGCCCTGACCGCCGTTTCGGTCGCGCTCCTGACCCTTTACGACATGGCAAAGGCCATGGATCGCGCCATGCGAATCGGCGACATCCGCCTGCTGGAAAAATCGGGCGGCCGATCCGGGGATTATCAGGCATGATCGACGTCGAAGAAGCCCAGGCGCGTATCCTCGCGCTCCACGCCCCTGTCTCGATGGAAGGAGTGCCTCTGCTCGAAGCCGTCGGTCGCTGGACCGCGGCCGCCGTCGTAGCAAAACGTACCCAGCCCGCCCACGACCTTTCGGCAATGGATGGCTACGCAATCCGGTACGAAGACGCTGCTGGCCCGTGGCGCGTTGTCGGTGAATCCGCAGCCGGAATACCCTTCGCAGGACAAGTCGGCCCCGGCGAAACCATACGCATCTTCACCGGCGCTGCACTTCCCGAAGGCAGCGACACGATTGTCATACAAGAAAATATCGTCCGCGATGGCGACCTGATTACGCTGACCAACGATGGCCCGGAAACCCTTGGCGAACACGTCCGAAAATCAGGCTCAGACTTCACCACGGGCGCGACCCTGATCGAACCCGGTCAACTCCTCACCCCCGCCCGCATCGCCCTCGCGGTCATGGGTGGTCACGGCACCATCGCGGCCCGCCGCCGCCTACGCGTGGCAATCATCTCGACCGGCAGCGAACTCGTGCCCCCCGGAACGGACACCGGAACCGATCGCCTGCCATCCTCCAACGCACCGATGCTCGCCGCTCTGATGCGTAATCTGCCCGTCGATGTCGTTGATCTCGGCATTATCGAAGACGATCTGACCGCCCTCACCGCTGCCTTCAACGCCTCCAAAACCTGCGACATCGTGGTCAGCACTGGCGGCGCATCGGTCGGCGATCATGATCTTGTCCGTCCCGCCCTGAATGCGGCGGGGGCAACGCTCGACTTCTGGAAAGTCGCCATGCGCCCCGGCAAACCTCTGATGGCAGGTCGCCTCGGCGATACCGTCGTTCTCGGCCTGCCCGGCAACCCGGTGTCCGCGCTCGTCACCGCTATCCTGTTCCTGCGCCCGTTGATCGCACACCTGTCCGGCGCGTCCACGCCGCTGCCACCGCGCATCGGCGTCCGTATGGGCGAACCGCTCCCCGCAGTCGGTCCTCGCACCGATTTCGTGCGGACACATTGGGAGGGTGGCGCGCTCGTTCCAACCTTCCCCGGCGACAGCGGAATGTTGCTGCCATTATCCGGTGCCGACGCCCTCGTTATCCGCGCCGCTGGCTCCCCTGCACTCGAATCCGGAGCGCTGGTCGAGGCCATCCTGCTCGCTTGACGCGACCTGTAATGTTTCCTACACGTTCCTAGTTCGTTCTTACGGAACAAGGAGGTTGCCGGTGCTCACTCGTAAACAGCATGAGCTGATTTGCTTCATCAACGATCGGCTTGCCGAAACCGGAGTGTCACCGTCGTTCGAGGAAATGAAGGACGCGCTCGACCTTAAATCGAAATCGGGCGTTCACCGCCTGATAAGTGCTCTTGAAGAACGTCAATTTATCCGCCGCCTCCCCAATCGCGCCCGCGCTCTCGAAGTCATGCGTATGCCCGAACGCGGCGAACAGAAACTCCGCGTGCCGTTACCATCGACCAGCCCGATCATCCTGCCAGCAGCAGCGAACGACGTAATCGAACTGCCAATGCATGGTCGCATCGCTGCCGGTATGCCGATCGAAGCGCTGGAGGGGCAATCGACGCTTCCAGTTCCTGCTGCCCTGCTCGGCCCCGGCGAACATTTCGCTTTGGAAGTCTCCGGTGATTCGATGGTTGAGGCAGGCATACTCGACGGCGATTACGCTCTCATTCGAAAGACAGAGACGGCCCGCGATGGCGAAATCGTCGTGGCCCTGATCGACGATAGCGAAGCCACCCTGAAATATTATCACCACGACGGACCACGCATCCGCCTCGACCCTGCTAATGCGCTGTACGAAGCTCAGATCTACGCCGCCAATCAGGTCCGCGTGCAAGGCCGGCTCGCCGGTTTGCTGCGTCGGTATTAAAGACGCGTTATTAGAAGCGCGTCTGCCCCCGCTTCCCTGAGCCTGTCGAAGGGTTGCCCTGCCTATTTCACGACACAGAAAGAACGGCGCGTCGACAAACTCAGGGAAGCGGACTTCTTTTGAACGTCCTTGGAAACTTACCTTCGAACCTCGTTGCCAATCCGACCCGCCGCGCAACCACCCACGGATGATCGTCATCGTTTCCTGAGACGGTATCGACCGCCTGAGAGCCAAAGTTGATTGCCAGCCCTCCGGTTTTCTCAAGCAGAGGCCGATCCGCCTTCAGCCAGCGCGGCTTACACGTCCGGGGCAATCGTCGGTCACTAATCACGATATCCGCTGCTGCGCACTCCGCCACAAACGCCTTGATCGGCAGAATGAAACGGCTCCTCGTCGCCAGAATCCGCCACGCCCGCCCATCCCGCATCAGTGTCACCCGACACAGATCGTCCGAACAACTGGCCCCTTCCAGAGTGTCCAGATCCCCCAACTCGCCAAGGTCGCCGGCGCGTTCTGCCAGCGTCGATCGCACATAGTCCCCGGCTCGCGTCCGCAACGTCGCAAGATCACCATTATCGCCCCTGACGGCCATGTGTTTGCCATCCCCGGTAACGATCAGATCGGGTGACGGTGTTGCCAGAATCCAGGCAATTCCGACCAAAATCGGCCCAAAACCCCAAATGCGCACATTTCCACGCCATAAAATGACCCACAATGCCCCGCCAAGCGTGATTGCAAACGCCCCTGTCGGAACACTCGCCAATGCCGCCTGCGCGCCCGGCCATGCCGCGACATGGCGCGCAATGCCCAGCAAAAGGTCCAGCGATAGCCCCGTCAACCACCAGAAAGGTGCGCCCAGCCCCATCGTATCGAACACGATCGCCAGCGCCTCGAACGGCATTGTGACGAACGTCGTCAACGGGATCGCGACGATGTTGGCGAGCGCCCCGTAAAGCCCCTGTCGGTGAAAATGGAAAAGAGCGATGGGGGCCAGCGCGACTTCTACCGCCAGTCCCGTCATCAGGAGCGACAGCACGCCGCGTCCAAATTTGGCAAAAATGCTCTCTTCACGACTGGCGAGCAGTCGCTGGACCGGTCCCCATTCATGCAGCGCCACAAGCGAGGTAATTGCCGCAAAACTGAGCTGAAAACTGGGACCAATCAGCGATTCTGGCCAGACCAGAAGCACGACAAGCGCGCCCCCGCTACGAGCCTCAGCGTGAACGCCTGTCGCCCCATTGCTCCACCGATCACGATCAGCACCGCCGCGACGCACGACCGAATCGTCGGAATCTCCGCACCCGTCAGCAGCGTGTAAGCGATCCCCGCCGAAGCTCCCGCGCCCGCTGCCACGACAATCAGCGGCAATCGCAGGGCAAGCCGACTGCTCAACGCCATTAACCGCAATGTAATCAACATCGTAGCTGCTACGACAGCCGTAACATGCAGCCCACTGATCGAGAGCAAATGCGTCAGCCCGCTCGCCCGCATCGCATCCTCATCCGAAGTCGCAATCCCTCCCCGGTCCCCCGTCGCAAAAGCAGCGGCAATACCGCCAGCACTCCCCTCCACTTGCGTCTTGATATGCGCCGATAACCGATCCCGAATACCCGGCGCATTCGGTGCTTCACTTCCCTCACGCACCACCGGCCCAAGCGATTTTCCCGTCGCCCCCAACCCCATGAACCACGCCGCACGCGAAAAATCGTAACCGCCCGGCACACTCGCATTCTGAGGCCCCAGCAAACGCGCCTTCATTCGAATCCGGTCACCAATCGCTAGATTCGACGGAGCGTCCGCCGAATCGACATTGATCCGCACGCGGAGAGGCAAAGTCGGAGCATCGATTGGCAACAGCGTCAGCCTCACGCGATCTTTGGTTAGCTGGATATCGATCCTCTCGACCCGCGCACTGAATGCCTCAATCGCCAGTCGCGACATCACCGGCGCGGCAACTGCTTCACTCCGCACCCATGCGATTCCACAGCCCAGCGCGCAGGTCAGCGGCGCGATGATCATTGCGGCCTTCAGCCTGCCGTACTTGGGCATCAAAAGCCCACCTCCGGCAATCGCGATCATCCCGACAATCCACGCAACCCAGTCGCTTCGGCCGGGCAACAGGAACCACGCCGCAATCCCGCAGCCGAGCATGATAGGCAGCCAAAGCGGCAATTGGTCGCGCTGATAGTCGAGCGCAGTTTCGATTTTTCTATTCAGGCGCGTTAAAAGCCCCGATTGGCGCGTTTCGGGCAGCGTGCTAGGGGCGCTGTCGAATACCGCATCCATTGCGCCCTGACTGGAGATTAAGTCGCGTGAGCGCAAGCATACCAACCAAGCCTGTCGTAACCCGCTTCGCACCGTCGCCGACGGGATATTTGCACATCGGCGGTGCGCGCACTGCTTTGTTCAACTGGCTCTACGCCCGCCACTTCGGCGGCACCTTCCTGCTGCGAATCGAGGATACCGATCGCGCCCGCTCTACCCAGGGCGCGATCGATGCGATCCTCGACGGGATGAAGTGGCTAGGCCTCGACTGGGACGGTGACGCCGTTTTCCAATTTGCCCGAGCCGCCCGCCACGCAGAAGTCGCCAACACATTGCTCGCAACCGGGCACGCGTACCGCTGCTACGCTACGACGGAAGAGTTGGAGGAAATGCGCGCCGCTCAGCGCGCCGCCAAACAACCTCTTCGCTACGATGGCCGTTGGCGCGATCGCACCGATGCTCCGGATTTGCCTTACGTGGTTCGCCTTCGCGCGCCCCAGACGGGCGAAGTGACGATAAAGGACCGCGTTCAGGGTCCGGTCACGGTACAAAACGCTGAACTCGACGATTTCGTTCTGCTCCGTTCGGACGGCACCCCAACCTATATGCTCAGCGTCGTTGTCGACGATAACGACATGGGCATCACCCACGTCATTCGCGGCGACGACCATCTAAACAACGCGTTCCGCCAACTCGTCCTGATTCGCGCAATGGGCTGGGACGAGCCTGTCTATGCACACGTCCCACTCATCCACGGAGCTGACGGTGCGAAACTGTCGAAGCGCCACGGTGCTCTGGGCGTCGAAGTCTATCGCGACGAACTCGGAATCTTGCCGGAAGCGCTTTCGAACTATCTCCTCCGTCTTGGATGGGGCAGCGGCGACAACGAGATGATCAGTCGACAAGAGGCAATCGCGCTGTTCGACATCGACGGCGTCGGGCGATCGCCCTCGCGATTCGATCTTAAAAAGCTTGAAAATATCAACGGTCATTATCTCCGTGAAGCCGATGATCCACGTCTCACTGCAATTGCTGCGCCGCTGATCGCAACGAAACTCGGTCGAGATCTGGATACGGACCAACAGGCAATCCTGACCACAGCGATGGCTTCATTGAAGGTTCGTGCGAAATCGACGCTAGCTCTGGCAGACGGTGCTCTTTTCCTGTTCGAAAGCCGTCCGCTGGGTCTCGACGCCGGAGCCTCTGCACTGCTATCACCCGAGGGGTTGGTACTGCTCGGGAATGTCCGCGTTGTACTGGCAGACAGTTCGGAATGGACCGCAGCGGCACTGGAAGATGCGGTAAAAAGGTTCGCGGAGGATGCCGGACTTGGACTTGGCAAAGTAGCGCAACCCCTGCGGGCGGCGCTGACGGGTCGTACGACCTCGCCTGGAATATTCGACGTGCTGGTGCTTCTCGGCCGTGAGGAGTCGCTGGGGCGTCTTGACGATTGCCTGACAGACAGCGCATCGGGCGCATCATAAATCTATAAAGGAGTTCGACCATGGCGGATGCACCAGCGAAGCTGAATTTCGAAGGCAAGGATTTCGACTATAAAGTCCTGTCGGGAACTGTTGGCCCAGACGTCATCGACATCCGCAAACTTTATGCGCAGACCGGGGCATTCACTTACGATCCTGGCTTCACATCGACCGCCTCATGCGACTCCGCGATCACCTATATTGACGGTGATGAGGGTGTCCTCCTCCACCGTGGCTACCCAATCGGCCAGCTCGCTGAAAAGTCGAGTTTCATGGAGGTCAGTTACCTCCTGCTAAACGGTGAACTGCCCGACAAGTCCACGCTGGATCACTTCACCAACACGATCACGCGCCACACCATGCTCCACGAGCAGATGGCAATGTTTTTCCGTGGTTTTCGTCGCGATGCACATCCGATGGCTATCATGTGCGGTGCAGTCGGCGCACTGAGCGCATTCTATCACGATTCGACCGAGATCACCGACCCTACGCAGCGCATGATCGCGTCCCATCGCTTGATCGCCAAGATGCCAACGATCGCCGCGATGGCGTATCAGTATTCAGTTGGTCGCCCGTTCGTCTATCCGCAGAATAACCTGTCCTATACGGGCAACTTTTTGCGTATGGCCTTTGGGAATCCGGCCGAGCCATATGAGGTCAACCCCATCATCGAGCGGACGATGGACCGGATTTTCATCCTTCATGCCGATCATGAACAGAACGCCTCAACGTCCACCGTGCGTCTTGCCGGTTCGTCAGGTGCCAACCCGTTTGCTTGCATCGCTGCCGGTATCGCTTGCCTTTGGGGACCAGCGCACGGCGGCGCGAACGAGGCTGCGCTCAATATGCTTCGCGAGATCGGCACGCCCGATCGTATCCCGCATTACATCGAACGCGCCAAAGACAAGAATGACCCGTTTCGCCTAATGGGCTTTGGTCACCGCGTTTATAAAAACTACGATCCGCGCGCTACGGTAATGCAGCAGACTGTTCGTGATGTTCTGAAAGAACTGAACGTCACCGATCCGATCTTCGACGTTGCTTTGCAGCTCGAAGAGATGGCGCTGAACGATCCGTATTTCATCGAGAAAAAACTGTTCCCGAACGTCGATTTTTACTCTGGAGTGATCCTGTCTGCGATCGGTTTCCCAACGACAATGTTCACCGTGCTGTTTGCCTTGGCCCGAACCGTTGGCTGGGTTGCTCAGTGGAACGAGATGATTTCCGATCCTGAACAGAAAATCGGTCGTCCGCGCCAGCTCTACACGGGGCCGACGCAGCGCGATTATGTACCGGTCGGTCAGCGCTAAACAGCGGGCAAGGTAAGCACGAAACGGGCACCCTGCCCCGGTGCCGAATCGACTACGATGTCTCCACCCATCGCCTGAGCCAGGCGGCGGGAGATAAACAGTCCGAGCCCGCTTCCGCCGGGCTCGGACGGATCGACGCGCTCGAACTTTTCAAAGATGCGGATGTGATCGGCCAGAGCAATGCCCTTGCCCTGGTCTGCTACGATCAGGACTGCGGTGTCCTCATCTTTCTCGATTCGTATCCAGATCATTCCAGCGTCTGGCGAATATCGGATGGCGTTGCCGATCAGATTGACCATTATCTGCAAAACTCGCCGGTAGTCCCCACGCGCCACAAGAGCGTCATGCGTTCCCGGACTGTCGATTCGAATTTCGCGATCGCCGGCTCGAACCTTCAATAAGCCCGATGCCTGCCTCGCCAGATCAGCCAGATCGATCTCCTCAGATTCGACATGCAGATCCGCTCGGTCGACAGTCTGCAAGTCGGAAAGATCATCGACTAGCGCCAGCAGGTGACGAGCGGCATTCGCGATATCACCAGCATAGTCGGCATAGTCGCGGCGCAACGGACCATCGGTTTGTGCGCTGATGCTGTCAGCATTGGCAACTATTCGGCTAAGAGGAGCGCGCAACGCCGCATCCAGCTTTTCGGTAAATGCGGCACCCGCGTCGGTCTTTGTTATCGATTCGGCATCGCCCCTTTGATTGGCGCTCGTTACGCTGCCCTCAAAGCCAGCGAACGCCCCCTGCTCGTCGCGGACTGGTCGACCGGAAAGCACAACCTCTTGTTCGGGCTCCGCGCGCATGACTGCGGGCTGATCGGTAAAACTATTTCCATTTGCCGCAGCTTCGAGGATCGGCATCGTACCGAGATTATCCTCAATTAACCGAAAAACGTGCGTCAGATTTTGTCCGATAATATCTGGGTCGATCAGATCGGACGTCTTCAAAATCTCCAATTTCGCATTGGTTTCCCAACTCCAGCTAATCTCGCTGTCAGCCGGTGCATCAGAAGATACATCGTGGGGAGGTAACCAGGGCTGGCGCAGAGGTCGCGGCATCCATCCCCCGATGGAAAGTTTGACTCCATCTTTGTCGGGGCGGGCACGAACGATAAGCTCTAAATCATGGTCGCCATTCGCACAGATCACGCTGCGCGAAATCAAAACGCCAAGCGTTCGAGCTAAGCGAACGATGCTCGCCAGCGCCGGAACCGCGATATCGTTGCCCAGGCTACTGCCCGCCTGCTCCTGCAATCGTAAAAGCATCGCGTCGGCGGCAATCAGCTTGCCAGATAAATCGACACGCCCCCTGATGACGTCAGACATGGCTCGGCACCACGCTGGAAACAGGCGTTGGAGTGCCAACGAGCGAGGAAACGGACTGTCGCATTGAACCGCCTTAATCCGCGCACGGTTAAGACCACGTTATTCCTCATCGAAAACCACGTTCGTCGTCCGATGATTCAGCAGAAGATAACTCGCAACAGCGTGGGCCGCCGCTAGAAAGAGACCGGCAACCGGAATCGTCGAGATTACACCGAGAAATAATAAAGCGATGCTGCTGAGTGGATCCGCCTGCCAACGTGAAAAACTTCTGGGATTGGGCCGACGTTGAGCAATCAGGGTTTGAGCACCAATCAAAAGTCCGCCCAAAAGTAGGCACCCCCACTGTCCCGTTCTCGATGCGAAGCTTATTGAACACGCACCAACGATTACCACCGCAGCACTTGTCATCACTGAACGGAAAACGATACCGCGGGGATGAATTTCTCCAAGGGCAGCCGCCAGAAGTACCGCTGTTGATCGCGCAAAATATGCTGTCAGGAGTATCAATAACGCAACACCCAGCCAGCCCGTCAGACCGATGAGCGCAGCAACGATTGCTGCTCCAATGGCAGAAAATTCGATTATCTGGCTTTTCAGTCCTAGTTCACCAGCCAGTCGCGCAAGGAATCGGCTGACCGGTCGGGCAAGCCAATACTCCCCAAGGCTCTGGCGGTGGTCGCCATCCTCGTCCAATAACTTGCGGCCTGCTTGGGTTGCCTCCGCAGTGTTGCGAATGTTGAGCATTGCGTCCGCAACTTGTGCCTGATTCAAGACGATTCGACGCGCATTTTCCTGAACGAGCTGGCGAAGTAGGGTCGAGGCGGCATCCCAGTCGCCGACCATATTCGCGACACTTCGCAAAGTTGCACCGTCGAGCAGGGCATACCCCGTCCAGCGCGTCGTGGCATCAATGATCTCGAATTGCGAAGTCGCCGCATCATTGCCGACACACAGCAACGATGGTGGGCCGCTCGACACTAGCTCGCCAAGCGTTTTACCCGAAACGAGCACTTGCGATGCAACTAGGAAGACGGCCTCGTCGGGATGAATTGCATCTGCGGCATCTGCTACCGATCGAACAATGTCGATCGTCAGTCCATTCGCGCGGAGGTTATCAGCAACAGCTAATATCTGCGACGAAACCTGTCGGACAAGACAAACAACATGGCGCGCGCCTGTAGAAACGACACGGGCGATCTGTAACTCAGTGAGCGACCGCCCGAGAACCAAGGGTGTGACCACGGCCTCGTCGGCAATAATAAGCGCGGCCAGTCGGATGTTTTGTATTTCGTTCGCCACGGTCGACCGCCTACGCAAAGCGTCGCTAAAGTGCAAAGGGCCTTATGCGTCTATCACGACGAACCGCGCCCAGCAGGGGTGCGGCACATATGTAGCAACGTATCGGTTGCCCGATCGATAACCCGGCTACTCTTTGCGAGCGTCAGTATCTCTATCGTGTCGATTGGAATCGGGCGATCCTGATACATGAAAACGCGGAGCCGGGCCTGGATAAGACGCACATGAGAAAGAGCAGCATGTGCTTCACGCGGACAGTTTGCAAAATTGAAGCGGATAGCGAGCAACCCGATCGCATCGATTATCTTGAGATTATATTCTGGATGAGGCCCCGAATGCACCGGAAGTCCGGATAGAGCAGCCTGCACATGAGTCGTTGGCAGCAATATTCCATTTGTCGAGAAATCGTTGAGTCTGAAACCCCGGCCGTACATCACAGAAAAAAACGAACGCGTTCGTGCGTCGCGTATGCATTGTTGCGGAATGAGGTGATGTCGTTGCCAGCCCTCTATGAATTCGAGCGCCCCCTGGTGTTCACCATAGAAAAATGCAGTCCCAAGCTCGAATGTCCCTATTCGTTACTTAGGCGTTCCAATTGCGCACATCCTGCTTTTGTGCACGCGGAGATGAGTCCGTTTTTGAATGTGTTTTTAACGAGGATGCGAATCGTTCTGGCACGGGAATCTGTTTCAGCAATTCGCTCGAACCGATATTCGCTACCATCGGGACCAATCGCGCCGACGGTAAGAAGCGGTCCGTTTATCAATGTCTCCTGAGCCAGACGACCAACCATTCTCGCCAGTTCCTCATCCCCGTCTCTGTTAACGAGCGCATCGATTTCATGCCCGACAACGGCCGAGAGTCCGACAGTCTTAATCAACATCCCTTCGTTATGCTGCTCAGCGACCAGATCGATCACGTCCAGAAGCGGAGGTCCGCAATCCTGGATCCACTGCCCTAGCAAAGCGGAAGCATTCGCTTTCCGCGTTACCTTGCCCGAGAAGAGCCAAAGCATCTCTGCCAAGGGGCGATCTGAAATACATTCGAATGTCGCCAGTACGCCCTGCAACAGGTCAATGCGCTGCTTCCATGATACCGCATTCCACGCCGGAGCTGAAAGGATGGCTCGTTCATCCTCCCATGTCAGGACAAGCCCCTGCCCTTGCTGCCGTTGACCTAACCCCGAGTGATATTCCGCCGGCCCCTTGGACACGCCGGTTATCGCGGCAATCCTGAACGCGTCCCGGTTTTCGTTGGCAGCCCCAATCACGTTCATGGTCTGTACCAGTTTGCCGGCCACTGCAACCATGGTTCTCTCCATTCCGGAGCAATCTCTCGCTGCAAAGGAAATTGTCAGAGGGTCTATAAGCCGGGTTCTGTCTTCACGATTGCGCGTGATGTGCGACCATTCCTCTAGGGCCACACTTGCGCATGGCCTCAAGCAACCAACCCGGACGACAGAGCCGAGCAGGCCCATATGCCGTCCCTATTCGGTCTTGCTCCAGGTGGGGTTTGCCATGCCGCTACGGTTGCCCGTCGCGCGGTGCGCTTTTGCCGCACCGTTTCGCCCTTGCCACGCCGAAGCTTTAGGTCCGGAAACCTGTGGCGGTTTGTTTTCTGTGGCACTGTCCCTTGACCGGAGACTACTCCCCGACCCGCCGGGAATTACCCGGCACCTTCACTCTATGGAGCCCGGACTTTCCTCCCCGCAATTGCTCACGCGGCGGTCGCCCGACCCTCTGACCGGTTCCGCCTAGTCGTCGCCTTGCGGTTTGGGAAGCAAAAGCGCGAGCAGGATCGATCGGCACTCGCCATCTATCGTGCCGTCGAGCAATTCAGGGCGGAAACGGCGTTGAAATGCGACAGTCGCAGCAAGCGTGTCCGCGATCTCGTAACCGAAACGTTGAAGGGCAAGCAGAAAGCCAGCGTCACTCCAGTGGGGGTCCATTAAATTGCGCGTCGGGCGTGGTAAGGCGAGCCTCACTTTCGCCAATCGATTCCACGGAAACAATTCGCCCGGGTCTTGTTTGCGTGCGGGGGCGATATCGGAATGACCAACCACATTGCCCCGCGTAATCCCATGACGCTGGACGATTTCGGAGACCAGCGGAACAAGCGCATCGATCTGCGCCTCGGCAAATGGACGATATCCGAATTCGTGCCCAGGATTGACCAATTCGATGCCGACGCTTGCGGAGTTGATGTCGTCGATGCCTCGCCAGTACGATTTACCCGCGTGCCATGCCCGTTTCGTTTCATCGACCATCCGGACGATCTGCCCATCTTCGGCGACCAGATAGTGCGCAGATACTTTGGCCTCTGGATCGGTCAGTCGCGCGATTGCCGAAGCCGCGTCGATCATCCCGGTATAATGAAGCACCAGCATCGAAACCGGCAACCTTCGTTCATCGAAATTTGGCGATGGGGTGTCGATCATGGCGGTCATGCCGCACCTTCATGCGCGCGGGTGGTTCGCCCCGTCAATAACAGAGGGCATGGGCTTGCGATCGGTAGCATTTACACCGGCATAAAAGCCGCGCCACTCAGGATGCGGCTTGAATCGGGCCGTCTGGCCGATAACGGTTTCTCCAGCACCCATTACCAATATTCCGCCGGGGTCGAGCGCGTCAGCGAGATGATCGAAAAGCTGCGCGCGCGCCTCCGCCTGAAAATACATCAGCACATTACGACAGAGAATCACATCGAACCGACCGGGTGCCGGTGACAGCAGATTATGGGTGGCGAAACGCACTGACCGGCGCACATCAGGATCGAGCACCCAATCCTCACCCTGCTGTTCAAACCATTTGAGCATCGTACGAACAGGAAGTCCGCGCTGTATCTCAAACTGTGAATAACGTCCTGCTCGACCACGCGCGATGACCGACGCGGAAACGTCGGTCGCCAGAATGTCGAAGGCCCAACCCTCCCACCGCGCGCCCTGATCGCGGAGCATCATCGCAAGTGTGTAAGCCTCCTGCCCGGTCGAACATCCCGCCGACCAGAACCGCAACCTGCGCGTGACAGCGCATGATTCGGCCAGCGACGAAAGCGCGCCCTGACTGAAAAGCTCAAACATGTTGAAGTCGCGGAAAAAGGAAGTTTCATTGTTCAACAGCGCTTCGGTCACACGAGTGCTCAATGCTTCATCGCGCGCCGCTATACGTTCCGCCAGCACTCCAAGGTTCGGTATATCCAATTCGCGCAAAAACGGACGCAGGGCAGCCTCGATCCGCCAGGAACGGCCCGCAGAGATACGTTGACCAGTGCGCCGTTCCAGAAGATCGGCAAAAACAGTGAGTGCCGGTGATGGGACAGCCAGTGCATTCATTGTGCGCCGCGCCTGACAATGTGTCGCGCCAGTGCATCGGCAGGTCCACAAAGGCTTGCCAAGCCCGCCCGCGCGACAGCACCTGGCATCCCCCATATCACTGAGGATGCTTCGTCTTGCACGATTACATCGGCACCCGCGCCGGCGAGCAGCGCAGCACCTTCGGCTCCGTCCCGCCCCATCCCGCTAAGGACAACTCCTATGCCGCTCGAGCCGAACGCCGTTGCGACGCTGGCGAACATGGGATCGATCGACGGCAAGCTTCGATTGGCAACTTCGCCCGAATGTAGCCGCGTTAGAATCTTTGATCCCCGCCGCTCGCAAATCAGGTGCGCATCCCCCGGAGCGACGTAAACCGCTCCCTCTGCGGCAACCGCGCCGTCGCGAGCCACGCTGCACGGTCGTCCCGACATCGTGGCAAGTTGGTCGGCAAAAAATGGCATGAACGCAGCCGGGAGATGCTGAGTGACCAAAATCGGGGCATCGAATGCAAGGGGCATTGCCGCGAAGAACGTCGTGAGCGCGTGCAGACCGCCGGTCGACGAACCAATCGCAACGATTGGTATCGATCCGGTTGCAACCTCACGAAGCTTAAACCTCTCTGCTGCGGTCGAGGGGTTGCTGCAATCGGCCGAGCCTATCCGCAATAATCGCTCAATCAGGTCAACTGCAAAATGCCGACCGAGCGCACCGACGTTTGGCTTTGCCACAGCGTCCGCTGCGCCATCGGCCAAAGCTTGCAAAGTGACCGACGCACCTTGCGCTGTCGATGACGAGACCATGACGATCCGCGCGCCTCTTCCCGCCGCAATAACGTCAGGCAACGCCGCCAATCCGTCGCGATCAGGCATTTCGATGTCGAGCAATACGATGTCGACGCGGTTTTGCGACAACCAGTCGATGGCACGCTCGGCGCGATCAACTTGGCCGACCACGGCAAATGCGGAATGCTCCTCGAGCATTCGTGCGAGCATCGTCCTGACCACGACCGAATCGTCGACGATCAGAATTTTCATTCTGACACCGTTTAACCCGACGGTACCAACGTCGTCCCGTTGCTGAGGCAGTTTAGCCAAGACCGACCAGCGCGAGTTTGGTTTGCAAAGTCTCGCGGTCGAAAGGTTTCATGATATATTCGTCGGCACCGGCATCGATGGCGGCCTTAATGTGTGCATTACCATTTTCGGTAGTACAAAACACAATCTTCGGACGGCTTGAGAGCGGATCGTTGTCGATCGCCCGAAGAAATTCTATGCCGCTCATCACCGGCATATTCCAGTCGAGCAGAATCACGTCGGGAACGTTCTGGCGGCAAGTATCGAGTGCCTCACGCCCATCTGCCGCTTCATCCACGGTGTAATTGAGCGCCTCTAAAATGTGTCGAGCTACCTTCCGGATGACCTTGGAATCATCGACGATCAGGCAAGATTTCGACATTGAATACTTTCGATCGGAAACGATTATTCACCGTATTAGCATCGAGTGATGAGCGTTGCGTTAATCCTGTCGGCTTAATGGACCATTTTTGTATCAGCCGGGACAAGATAGGTTTTGTCGCCAGCACCGACGAGGCCCATTTCAGCGCCTGTGCCGATCAGTCGTTGGGGTTCCAGCAGCAACGCGGTGCCGCTTTCGGTTTCAATCCTGCCCGTTATCGCCGCAGCCCAGTTCGCGCCGACGCTTTGATCTACCAGTTGAACCGGCTCGATACTTGGTTCGACCTGCTCCACGCTGCTTACGATGAAGGCGTAATGATGACCCTCGATCTCCATCGTTACCGCTCGTTTGGAAATTTGCTCAGGACGCTGACCCAACGCACATGCCAGATCGACGACGGTCAGGATCAGACTGCGGATCGTGCAAAGGCCAAGTACATGTGCGGGGGCAAGCGGTACGGGCACGATATTGGTCAGGTCCACCACCGATGCGACGCTGGCGGCATCCAGTGCGATCCGCTGACCTGCGACGACTGCAATCACAAACAGGCTACCCGATTTGTCAGATGGCATGGCTGGCCGCTTTTCGTTTGGGTGTTACCCCGGAAAACAAGATGTTTTCGTCAAGGAGTTGAATCACTTCTCCGTCCACGACCGCAATCGGGTTCCGGTCGGAGCTGAGTACCGACGCTTCATCGATCCTGACAAGATCCTCGATCTGCAACACCGGATATCCAAGACGGCTTTTGCCATCGTTCAACCGTAACAGGGCGATTTCGTCCGTCGCGGGCAGCGCACCGTCCAGAACGACTGGTGAAAGTAACCCGTCCAGTGTTACAAAGGCATCCCCGGCACGCACCGTAAAGGCACGTCGCGGCACATCTTCGATCCGTTCCACCAAGGCTGTCCGAACGCCCCACAACTGACCGTCTAGGCCAATAAACGACAGCACCGAAATCGTCGGGAGTGCCACCGGTGTCACGGCAGCGACGACCGCCTCTGCACGATCGACATTCAACCCGGCACGCCGCGCCACACCCAGAACATCGATGACCAGGATCGGTAATCCCGAATTCGGTAAAGCCTGTCCTGCAAAAACGCCTGTTGTCGCCAGTCGGGGCGCGACCTGTCGGACAACGACTTCTTCCTGATCATGAACGGCTTCGACCAGCAGGCCATAACGCTGTCCACCAGTCGGCTGAACAATCAGCAAATGCGTCTGATCTCCCTCATCCCGTTCAAGAACCGAGGCGAGCGACAGCGTACCGAGCTTTTCACCGCGAATAGTTGCGATATGTCCTGAACCCAGTCGCTCAATTCTAACCGCTTCCGAACGGATCGACAGAACCTCCTGAACGATGGCACGCGGCACCGCAAAGGTCATACCGCCAGCGCTGACGGTAAGCACGGTGACGATGCTGAGCGTCAGCGGAACACAGATATCGATCGTCAGCCCAGCACCCATGCGATTGACGAGCGAGACATTCCCGCCCAGCTTTTCGATATTGGCACGGACGACATCCATGCCCACACCGCGGCCGGAAATTGCCGTCACGGCGTCGGCGGTCGACAGGCCGGGCTGGAAAATCAAGTTCGCTGCGGCTTCGGGCGAGAGCAAATTTGCCCCCCTCAATCCGATCGCAACCGCCCGTGCGCGCAGTCGATCGATATCGATGCCTTTGCCATCATCGGAAATCGCAATGACAACCTGATTGCCGGTTTGCCGGGCAGTCACCCTTAGTTCGGCTTCGACTGGCTTTCCGACAGCCATGCGACGTTCAGCGGATTCGACGCCATGATCGATGGCATTGCGGACGATATGGATAAGAGGGTCGCGGAGTTGTTCAACCATCTCACGATCGAGTTCTACATCGGTCCCTTCGATGACAAGACGCACGGATTTGCCAAGCTCCGAAGCGGTGTCGCGTACCAATCGAGGGAGTGCGGCAAACAAGCGGTCGACGGGTTGCATTCGGGCCCGCGCAATACTGCCACGCAGTTCGCCGATGCGCGCAGAAAGGGCATCCAGCAAACTTGCCGTCGCGTCTGCACCAAGTGTCGGACGAAGGGAGCGTATCAATTCGTTGCGGACAAGGACGAGATCGGACACCTGAGTCATCATGGCGTCGAGCAGATCGATATCGATGCGCACATTTCTGCGACGCGTGACTGGTGCTGAGGCATAGAATGTCTCTGGAGCAACGCCCGTTTCGAGTGCCGTCAGGAACGCCGCGTCCGCTGCCTCGTCAGGGGCAGAATTCCCTGTTTCCAGCGCGGATGTGAGAACCATGATGCGGTCGATGACACGAAGCAGGCCACCGACGAGAACTGCATCGGAATTACGCTTTCCACTCCGTAGATCACCCAGCACCGACTCTGCGGCATGTGCCAGTTTCTCGATGCGTGGCAGATCGAGAAATCCGCAACTGCCCTTCACTGTATGAAAGAAACGGAAAATATCATCGAAATCGCGGACTGCCGTGGGATTGCGTTCCCAGTCGAGCAAAGCATTGCTTACATGCTCAAGCATCTCGCGCGTTTCCGCGACGAATTCCTGGGTCAGATCATCCACGCCGCCTTTTTGCGGCAGCGATGGTTAAGAACGAGTTAGGCCGGCTTTCAGGCCCGGCCGAGCGTCGCGCCGAACAGCAGAAATGCAGGATCGGTCGATGCGACCTGCGCATGGCCCCCGCTTTCAGTTGCGAGGGTATGGACAAGCCATGCTGCAGCAGCACGAGGCGTGAGTGCGGTTTCGTCGGCCTCTCCGCTCAACGCAGTACGGAGTTCTGTGTCGAGGACCAGTCGTGGACCTTCGGCGCGGATGACGATCTCGGTACGGCCCCCTACAACTTCGCCACCGATGTCGAGCCTGCCGCCACGGACCAATGCATCGCCGGCGATCAGGGTCAGGTTTAGGAGAACCTTGATCGCTGTCTTGGACAGTGTGGCTTCCCCGACCAGCCAGTTAATTTCGATCCGACCGTCACTGCCCAGCAAACCGTCGATCGCGGTCTTTGCTTCGCGGGTATCGACGACGTCTCCGAAACCGCCGGCAGCACCGAAGGCCAATCGAAAGAACTTCAGCTTGCTCGCCGACACGCGGGCGCTCTCGGCCAGAAGCTCGAGACAGCGTTCCCGCATCTCAGGGTCGTTCTCCTCGGCGAGGAGCTCGATACCGTTATTCAGCGCACCGACCGGGCTGAGCAAATCATGGCAGAGACGCGAACAAAGGAGGCTGGCGAAATCGACGGCGTTGACGGTCATGTTTGGGTATCCCGAATGGCGCGGGCACCTTTGACGGACTGTGCGGCGAAGGGCAAGTTGGGCAATCTAGTGCACACGCAATTGGCGGAATCCGAAAGGGGTCGAACGCCAGGCGGTCAATTCATTTCCTATGATGATCCAGATGAGATTATCGGGCCGGGCCATCGCGATATCGGTGGCGGATGGTCTCGATAAGCTATTGGGATGGCTATGAAAATATCCCAATACGGTTGGACCACCCGCTCGCTCCTCCCGCAGGGCAGCAAACAATGCCGACGGATCGAGTTCGAAGTTCGCCAGGGGGTTTTCCGCGACGTTACGGACTGGCGTCACGGCATCGATCCGGCTTCCTTGTCCGAATAATAGGCCGCAAACCTCGCTTAACGGGTTATCGGCGGCCAGGGCCAGCATCGTTTCACGTGCCGCGCTTGAAATTTCTACCGTCATCCCCACATTGCTTACCCAATGAGCGGGGGTTTCTCCACACTTTCGGTGAAGCTGGGCGATGACGCGACCGGCTGGCGCCTCGACCGGGCGCTTGCGGTGGCGATCCCGACGCTTTCGCGTGAGCGGATCAAGGCGCTGCTATCGTCAGGTCAGGTTACCGGTCCCAAGGGTCTGTCGCGCGACCCTTCGTCGAAGGCGATTGGCGGAACTCCGTATGAAATCAATATCCCCGACCCCACGGTCGCGCATAATTTGCCGCAAGATATTGCGCTGAAGATCGTGTTCGAAGACGATTATCTGCTGATCGTGGACAAGCCCGCCGGTCTGGTCGTGCATCCTGCTGCTGGTAATTTCGACGGCACGCTGGTCAACGCCTTGCTTCACCACTGTGCGGGCCGTCTATCCGGCATCGGCGGCGTTGCGCGCCCCGGTATCGTCCATCGGATCGACAAGGACACCTCGGGCCTTCTCGTCGTCGCAAAGACCGACCGCGCGCATGAAGGGTTGTCGGCACAGTTCGCAAAACACACGATCGACCGGCGTTACATGGCAATCGTGACGGGAATCGCCACCAGCGGCAGCGTCGACGCACCGCTCGCGCGCAATCCGCACGACCGCAAGAAAGTCGCGATCGTCGAAAACGGCAAGCGCGCTGTCACGCATTACAGTCTGATCGAACCGCTGCGCGAGGCGTCGCTGATCGAATGTCGGCTGGAAACCGGCCGCACGCATCAGGTCAGGGTGCATATGGCGTCGATCGGGCACCAGCTGCTCGGCGATCCTGTCTATGGCCGCATGAAACCCGCCCACCGCGCGCTTTTAAAGCGGCTCGATTTCTCCCGTCAGGCGTTACATGCAGCAAGGCTGGGATTCATCCACCCCGTCACAAGCGAAACTATGTCGTTTGAAAGCGAAATGCCGGAAGATATGCAGGTGTTGTTCACAGAACTTGCTATATAACGATTGGTACAGATATGGTGCATCGGCACCATACCAGGGAGTTTGACACTATTATGGCTGGTAAGAGCAATCTGCCCTCCACTGTTCCGACGCTTGGGGGCGAAGCGAGCCTCAACCGTTATCTATCTGAAATCAGGAAATTTCCTCTCCTGACACCGGAAGAAGAATATATGCTGTCCAAACGGTTTGCCGAACATGGCGACCCGGAGGCAGCAGCGCGGCTCGTCACATCGCATCTGCGACTCGTGGCGAAGATCGCGATGGGTTTCCGTGGCTATGGCCTGCCCGTCAGCGAACTGATCTCCGAAGGTAATATCGGATTGATGCAGGGTGTGAAGAAGTTCGAGCCCGATCGCGGCTTCCGCCTCGCCACTTACGCGATGTGGTGGATCCGTGCCTCGATTCAGGAATTTATCCTGCGTAGCTGGTCGCTGGTAAAGATGGGCACAACGGCAGCTCAGAAAAAGCTGTTCTTCAACCTGCGCCGCATGAAATCCAACCTCGAAGCGTTTGAGGATGGCGATCTGCGCCCCGAACACGTCAAGAAAATCGCGACCGATCTGGGCGTGACCGAAGCCGAAGTCATCAGCATGAACCGTCGCATGGCGATGGGTGGCGATACGTCGCTGAATGTGTCGATGAACGAGGATGGCGAAGGTCAGTGGCAGGATTGGCTGGAAGACGAAGGCGCGTTGCAGGACGAGCAGATCGCCGACAGCCAGGAACGCACTCACCGTCACGCCATGCTGGGCGAAGCGATGGATGACCTGAACGATCGCGAAAAGCACATTCTGACCGAGCGTCGCCTGGTCGATGATCCAAAGACGCTCGAAGAGTTGAGCCAGGTTTATGGTGTGAGCCGTGAGCGGGTTCGACAAATCGAAGTGCGCGCGTTCGACAAGCTGCAAAAGGCGATGGTGCGGATTGCGGTCGGCAATGGGACGATGGCACTCGCTTGATTTAGGGGGGTGGGGAACGACTTCCCCACCCCCACATGCCTTCATATGGTCAATTCGCTTGTATCGAGCCTAAGCGAGTCAAATTCGGTAAATTTGGTGCGCGGGCCGGGATCGACGGTGCAGGCTGATGTGTCGAGGCCGGCCACTAAACCCAAAAAATCGTGAAGTTCAGGTCTCGTGAGCAATGCCTGCAAGGTGAAAGCAAGCGCGTGTGAACGCGAGCGGCATATTCTCATCCTTCAAGAAAGGCATGATTGCCGGGAGACCATCAACCACTTATCGGCGGCGTCATGGCTAAATCTTCACGACGCGCAAGCGGTTCCCGTCGCAACTCCGGTTCACCCGGCCGAGGTTCAAGTCGCCCAGCTTCACGTTGGGGCGTATATCGCGTGGGCTGGATCATTGGGCGGGCGATCCTTTGGTTCGTCGCGATTTCGGTCCTCTGGGTACTCGTTTATCGTTTCGTGCCGCCACCGATCACATTCACGATGCTTGGCGATATGGCAGGCGGACATTCGATATCGAAGGACTGGATGCCACTGTCGATTATGGACCGCACGGCGGCGCGCGCGGCAATCGCCGGTGAGGACGCAAAGTTCTGTTCCCATAATGGGTTCGACCGCGAAGCCATTGCCGCAGCATGGAAACGCAACGAAAATGGCGGCAAGCATATCCGGGGCGGATCGACCATCAGTCAGCAGACGGCGAAAAACGCCTTTCTCTGGCAGGGTGGCGGATTCTTCCGCAAAGGGCTTGAGGCCTGGTTCACCGTCCTGATCGAGCAGCTTTGGGGCAAAAAGCGGATCATGGAAGTATATCTGAACATCGCAGAGACCGGGATCGGCACCTATGGTGTCAACGCGGGTAGCCAGCGGTATTTCAAACATGATGCGAGCCATCTGACACCGATCGAGGCCGCACGGATCATTGCTGTGCTGCCCCTGCCCAAAAAGCGCGAAGCCAGCGTTCCTGCGGGTTATACGCGGCGTTATGGCGGCGCGATTGCGGCGCGGGCCGGGGTCGTGCGGCGTGAGGATATGGACGGGTGTCTGGGTTAGCTCTCGTCCGTTGAGGGCGACGTAATTTAGATGAAAACTCAAACAGTACAGGTCGAACGGTACGGGTCGGAACCGCTTCCCTGAGCTTGTCGAAGGGTTGCCTTTCTCTATTCGACTAGCAAGCAGGGCAGCCCTTCGACAGGCTCAGGGAAACGGATTTATTTCTGCGGATGTTCTTTGGACTTATCGCATTTTAACTCGGAAGTTTGAAACCGGGTGGCAACGACATTCCTGCCGTCATCTTTTGCATTTCTGAATTGGACACCTGATCCGCCTTTGTCCGAGCGTCGTTCAGTGCGGCGGCGATCAGGTCTTCGACCATCGTCTTCTCACTTGGAGACAACAGCGATTCGTCGATATCCACGCCTACGATCCGGCCTTTGGCTGTCGCCTTGATTTTCACCAGTCCGCCGCCCGACACGCCTTCTACCTCGATCGTGTCGAGATTGGCCTGGGCCTTTGCCATTTCTTCCTGAACATTCGCAGCCATTTTCAGGATATCGTCGATGGAATTCATTGAGTTGCACTCCGTTGTTCGGACCAGCTTATCAGCTCGGTCTCGGGAAAATGTTCGAAAGCCGCACGGACAACCGGCTGCGCGAGCATCGCTTCACGCGCCGCAGCTTCAGCGGCCAGCTCCTGTTCGCGGATCGTCGGTTGCGCTGGGGCATCTTCGGTAGCGATCTGCCAGATAACGCCCGTTACTTCTTTCAGCACCTGTCCGAGTTCGCGCGTATCGAACGGGCGGCTGGGCCGGATCGCAAATTCAGGCGGCGCGTAACGGACGAGGCCAACCTCGTCGCGAAGGCGCTGGGCAATCAGATACTTGCCAGCTTTTTCAACAAGCTGGATTAGCGCTTCGAAAGTTGCTGGTAACGTGGGCATATCCGGGGCGTTCGGTGCGGGATTGGCGATTGCCACGCCGCTCTCCAGCTTTCTGGCGAGATCGGCGGGGTCGGGCAAAGTGCTGGCGTGAACGACCCGCAGGACCGCCATGTCGGCGGCTTCGCGGGGGTCGGAGGCCTTGGCGACCTCGTCATGTCCCTTGAGCAATAGTTGCCAGAGGCGATGGAGCAGCGCGAAGCTGAGGCCGGTCGCCCATTCCTTCAGGGCGTTGCGTTCTTCGACAGATTGCGCGGGATCGTTCGGGGCTCCGACCTTGTGAATGGTAGTCGCGTGAACAATCTCTAGCAAGCCGCGCAGGACCGCAGCCGGATCGACGCCGAGATCATGCTGTTCGGCGAGCGCGGCCAGAACGCCCTGCCCGTCCCCCTTCAGAACCAGTCCGAACAGCCGCCGCAGCGCGCCACGGTCCGACAGGCCAAGCATATCGCGAAGCTGGACTGCCGTAACGAGACCGCCACCATCCAGATCGGCGTGGGCAATCGCCTGATCGAGGATCGACAGGCCGTCGCGGACCGAGCCTTCGGCAGCACGGGCAATCAGGGCGAGCGCTTCGGGTTCGGCTTCGACATGTTCGGCATCGCATATCATGGCGAAATGCGCGCCGAGCGTGTCCGAAGGGATACGCCGCAGGTCGAAGCGCTGGCAGCGTGACAGGACGGTCACCGGAACCTTGTTTACCTCAGTCGTCGCGAACAAAAACTTAACGTGTGGAGGAGGTTCTTCCAATGTCTTCAGAAGCGCATTGAAGGCGTTCTTCGACAACATATGAACTTCATCGACAATATAGACTTTATAGCGCGCAGAGACGGCCGAGTAGCGAACGCCCTCGATGATCTCACGAACGTCGTCGACGCCAGTGTTCGACGCGGCGTCCATTTCCACGACGTCGATGTGGCGGCCTTCGGCGATGGCGATGCAGGGTTCGCAAATGCCGCAGGGCGCGATCGTTGGACCGCCCTGTCCGTCTGAGCCGATGCAATTGAGGGCTTTGGCAATCAGTCGCGCAGTCGATGTTTTGCCGACCCCGCGAACGCCGGTAAGCAAGAACGCATGGGCGAGGCGGTCGCGTTTGATCGCGTTGCCAAGCGTCGTGACCATCGCGTCCTGGCCGATGAGTTCGGCGAAGGTTTGCGGGCGATATTTGCGGGCAAGGACGCGGTAGGGTTGTGCGGTCATAGTTTCGGTCTAGCGAGTTACAGGGCCGCGGCAAAGCCGCGTCGTCAGTCGAACTGCGTTCGCTGGCCGCGCGCGTTGCGGCTGTTCGTGTAGCTTTCGCTACGCTCCGCGCAACACGCGGTGAAAGCCGGACGACCCGATACGAATTCGTTGTGGCTGCTTCCTTCCGGATCTGACCAGGTTGGCGAGAGCACCGTCCGCCCGACTTTCGAAAGCGCATATGGCGAAAAGCTTCGAGCTTTTCAACGCCCCAAAGCAGAGCGGTTCAACGGCCCTGCATGTTGCGGCTTTCGGACGGGATACGAACGGTCAGTCCATCGAGAGATTTATCCAGGAATATCTGACAACTAAGGCGGCTTGTTCGCGTGGCGTGGGCAGCGAGATCGAGCATATCCTCCTCCATCTCGGTCGCCGGATCGAGCCGAGCGAAGTCAGCGGCATCGACAATGACATGACAGGTTGAACACGCCATCTGGCCTTCGCAGGTGCCCTCAAGTGGTTGACCGTCCGCCTGCCCGACGTCGAGCAGGCGATCGCCTTCGTTCGCCTGAAGGTCATGAATGGTCTCACCGTCCGCCGAAATGAACCGCACACGAATCATGCGGCGATACTCAACTGGCGTTCGGCAGCGGTGTTGATGAATAACATTGCTTCGTCGATTTCAGCCTCCGTAGTGTAGCGACCGAATCCGAGGCGGATGCTGGAGCGGGCTTGTGCGTCGGTCAAGCCAATGGCTTTCAGGACATGGCTGGGGCGGCCCGAACCACTTGCGCAGGCCGAACCGGCGGAAAACGCGACGTTGCGGACTTCGGAGATCAGGCGTGCGGCATCCACCCCATCCCGGCGGATGTTGAGGTTGCCGTGGTAGCGATGCTGGAGCGAACCGTTGATCTGCCAGTCTGGCAGATAGGTCAGGGCGAGGGTCCAAAGGCGTTCGATATGGGCAGCGTCCTGGTCTGCGCGTGCGGCCATAAGGGCAGCAGCGGCTCCGAAACCGGCGCATAAGGCTGGCGACAGGGTGCCGGAGCGGATGCCACCTTCCTGCCCGCCCCCAAGCAGCAAAGGATCAAGCTCAACCCCATTACGGACCCAGAGCGCGCCTATCCCCTTCGGTCCGTGAATCTTGTGCGCGGTGATGGCGATGAGGTCGCAGTTTTCAGGGATCGAGACGCGGCCATAACCTTGCACGGCGTCGCAAAAGAACAGCGCGCCCGCTTCATGCGCCTTGGCAGCCAGCTCAGCGACGGGTTGAATCACCCCGATTTCATTGTTCACAAGCATGGCCGCGACGATGCGGGTGTTGGTCGGTATTTCGATCGACGCGACGAGTCCCTCACCGGATACGGGCATAAAAGTGACGTCATGATTGTGAGTGCCAAGCCACAGCGCAGTATCGCGGACGCAGGCGTGTTCTGTCGGAAGCGTGACTATACCGCCCAGTCCAACGCCCCGTAGCCCCCAGTTGGCGGATTCGGTTGCTCCACTCGTGAACCAGACTTTGCCGCCCGGAGGCAGCAGAGCGGCGATCTGTTCTCGGGCGACTTCGACGGCGGCCTTGGCGGCGCGACCGGGGGCATGGACAGAATGCGGATTGGCTGAGCCATCGGTGCCAAGCCACGGCAACATCGCGTCCCTTGCCTCTGGCGCGAGCGGCGTCGTGGCCTGATAGTCGAGATAAATCATCTGCCGCCGCCCGCGATCCGCCGCCATTGTTCGATGAACCGATAAATGTCCGCGCGGCTTGTTTCCGGACCAAAGCTGACCCTGATAACTTCGGACGCAGCGGTTTCGCCCCAGCCCATCGCAGCGAGGACGTGGCTTGGCCTGAGGCTGCCAGAGGAACATGCGCTGCCCGCCGAAACCGCGATGCCTGCCATATCGAACTGGATAAGTTGTGCCGAGGACGCCACCCCAACCATCCGATAGCCAGCGATGGTGGCAATTCGCGGTGTTGATTTTGCAACGATCTGACCACCACCACCCTCGATCGCTCCATCAAGGTGCGCGCGAAGGTCGGCGGCGCGGGTCAACCAGCCCCGCTGAGTTTCCAGCGCAGCGGCAAACGCCATTGCAGCAGGCAAATTCTCGGTACCCGCGCGGTAACCCCGTTCCTGTCCGCCGCTCGGTTGCAGCATTCCGAAATCACGAACCAGCAACGCCCCAATGCCCGGAGGCCCACCAAGTTTATGCGCCGATACCGCGATGATGTCGGCTTCAGGTAATGGCAGTTTCCCGGCTGTCTGCGACGCATCAGCGAGCAAAACCCCATTGGCGCTGCGAACGATACCGGCCAGCAAACCCAAAGGCTGAAGTACGCCGGTTTCGTTGTTGGCTGTCTGAATTGCGACCAATGGGTTACGCGCGCCCAGTGCGCCAAGCCGCCCAACCAGTGCGTCATGGGCAACCGTCCCGTCGCTGACCACCGGCACCATATAGGCTTCGGGTGCAACGCGGTGGACCGCATCATGTTCAACGGAACTGACCAGAACAGCGTCACTGTGAGTACGGCCAAGCGCGATCGACAGCGCCTCGCTTGCCCCGCTGGTAAAGATAACCTCGCCATCCCAATCGAGCGCCGCGGCGATTCGCGACCGGGCATCCTCGAGCGCGGCACGGGCCGCCCGGCCCTCTGCATGGGGCGAAGAAGGGTTGGCCCAACGGGTCAATCCGTCGGCATAAGCAGTGCGCGCAGCGGCTATGACGGGCGTCGTCGCTGCGTGATCGAGATAGAGCCGGTCGGCCATGAATGCCCTTCAGTTCGAAATCATTGCTCTTGCGACCCCCCTAGCTATATAGCGCGCGTCTGCAATGCGCGACGTTGCGTGCGCCGCATTTCCTGTTCTCCATGTTCGAAAGTGCTCATGCCAGAAGTTATTTTCCCCGGCCCCGAAGGTCGCCTCGAAGGTCGTTTCAATCCTGGGCCGCGTCCACGCGCACCCGTTGCGATGATCCTGCATCCCCATCCACAGGCGGGTGGCACGATGAACAACCGCATCGTCCAGTCGCTTTACCAGACGTTCGTGCGTCGTGGTTTTGCGACTTTGCGGTTCAATTTCCGTGGCGTCGGCAAATCACAGGGCGTGTTCGATAACGGCATCGGCGAACTGTCGGATGCCGCATCGGCGCTCGATTGGGTACAGTCGATCCATCCCGAAGCGCAGACGACCTGGATTGCCGGGTTCAGCTTTGGTGCCTGGATCAGTATGCAGTTGTTGATGCGCCGCCCAGAGATCAAGGGGTTTATCTCGATCGCCCCGCCGGCAAATATGTATGATTTCACGTTCCTTGCACCGTGTCCTTCATCCGGAATCATAATTCAGGGAACGGGCGACGAAGTCGTCACACCCGGTGCTGTGCAAAAGCTTGTGGATAAGTTGCGGACGCAGAAGCACATCACAATCCACCACGACGAGATTAAGGGTGCGAATCACCTGTTCCAGAACGAACTCCCCGAGTTGATGGGGTCTGTGGATAAGTATCTGGATATGCGGCTGTCGCCCGACTCGCCGATTCGGTAGTCGATCCGGAGAGCCGCTTCCTGCGCCTCTCGCTCCAATCCCGCTTCCCTGAGCCTGTCCAAGGGCTGTCCTGTTTCAACTTTTGCGAAAGAAAAGTGCAGCCCTTCGACAGGCTCAGGGAAGCGGTTTTGTCTTTAGCCGGGTATTTCTAAAGCGTCAGTATCGCCACGTTCGCCAGCAGCACCGCTGCGGCGACGATCATCAACCATCCCTTATTTCGGTCAGTCCGGCCCCGTATCAGCCGCGAACCGCCCCACAGCAGGGCAAATACCGCGATCATCGCGATGGCGAGCACCCACGGACCTGCACCGACTGTTATGCCCCCACTCGTCATGTAGGCGTCTCCGACCGTGCCAGAATGGCCGCAAACGCGGCGGGATCAACGTTTCCTCCCGACAGGACGACCAGTGTGTTGTCTGTGACGATGACTTTTCCTGACAATATTGCAGCCAGCGCAACCGCGCCGCCGGGTTCGAGAATGATCTGCAGCTTTGAGAAAGCATAGCACATAGCAGATTCAATCTCCGCTTCGCTGACCACAACGCCTGTCGCACCAGAATCTCGCAGGATTTCAAAGGTCAGATCAGACACACGACGGCACATCAGTGCGTCACAAAAGGTCGCAGGCGCATCGCTGGCAACCTCGACAATCTCTCCGAGAGCAAGCGATTGGCCCATATCGTCCCAATGTTGAGGCTCGACGATCACCATTCGGGCGTCAGGACAGGATAGCGCCAACCCCGCTGCAAGTCCGCCGCCCCACATGGCGTCACGATCAGGTCGGGCGCGCCATGGCCTCGCGCAGCCATCTGGACGCTGGCCTCGATCCCGGCGCTGCCCTGACCCTCGATAATCCACGGATCGTCGAAACTTGGTACGAGGGTAGCACCGCTTTTTTCAGCAAGTTCCGCTGCAATCCCCTCGCGACTCTCGGTTTCACGATTGTAAAGGACGATTTCGGCACCAAGCGCCCGCGTGCCGGCCAGCTTAGCGACCGGCGCGTCGGATGGCATGACGATCACCGCTGAAATGCCGAGCCGCTTTGCCGCCCATGCCACGCCCTGAGCGTGGTTACCCGACGAAAAAGCAACGACTCCGCGACGTCGTTCTTCATCGCCCAGGGCGCTCAACCGGTGCCAAGCTCCTCGTAATTTGAACGCGCCCATCGGCTGAAGCGATTCAGCTTTCGCAAAGATCTTTCTACCCTGCGCTTCAAACTCAAACAGGGGCGTGGGGGGCACGGCCAGAGCGACGGCGCGTTCGGCCCGAAGGACACCTGCAAGTGTCGGTTTTCTCACGATAATTTCGGCACGACGCATTGTAACAAAATTCCCGGTATCAATCACTTTACATCAATCTCACTCGATCATATATCGCCCTTCCCCGCTGCCCCATGGGACTTCCAACCGCAAGGCAGCTTTTTTGTCATTGTCTCACGACATTTGGAGGTCCCTTGAATTGCACAAGCATCCTACTGCGCTGGGGTTAGCGACCACCCTACTCCCGGTTCAACCGGTAACGCTTACTCGCCCGCACGCAGCACGTCGTGCCGCCCGCTTCTTTGTTGAGAAGTTTCCGGGTCGGTCGATCTATGCGGTAAAGGCGAATCCTTCGCCGGACCTGCTGGCATTGTTGTGGGAAAGCGGAATCACGCATTTCGACGTGGCTTCGATTGCCGAAGTGCGTCTGGTTGCGACCACGGTTCCCGACGCCACAATGTGCTTCATGCACCCGGTCAAGGCCGAGGAAGCTATTCACGAGGCGTATCACACGCACGGTGTCCGCACGTTTTCTCTCGATACGATGGAAGAGTTGGAAAAGATCGTGCGTGCCACCAGTGGCGCGACCGACCTGACTTTATGCGTTCGTATCCGGGTGTCTTCAGAACACTCGAAGCTGAGTCTTGCGTCGAAATTCGGTGCTGACCCGAGTGAGCTTCGTCAGCTTCTGATTGCTACCCGCCAGGTTTCCGATGCGCTCGGTATCTGTTTCCATGTCGGCAGTCAGGCCATGTCTCCCGCCGCCTATTCGGGCGCAATGGAGCGAGTGCGCGCGGCGATCGTGGATGCCGGCGTGACCGTCGATGTCGTGGATGTCGGGGGCGGATTTCCGTCCTCATATCCCGGCATGGAGCCTCCGCCGCTGGAGGTGTTCTTTGAAGTTATTCACAAATGTTTCGAGGATCTGCCCGTAAGCTACTCTTCCGAACTGTGGTGTGAACCCGGTCGAGCGCTGTGTGCCGAATATTCGTCGCTGATCGTCCGTGTTGAAAAGCGGCGCGGCGAGGAATTGTATATCAATGACGGTGCCTATGGTGCGTTGTTCGATGCGGCGCATATCGGCTGGCGTTTCCCGGTCGAATTGCTCCGCGAACCAGACTCGAACGCACGCGATATGGCGTTCAGTTTCTATGGGCCGACGTGCGACGACATGGATCACATGGCGGGACCGTTCATGCTGCCTGCCGATATGAAGGCGGGTGACTATATCGAGATCGGGATGCTGGGTGCCTATGGCTGTGCGATGCGGACAGGGTTCAACGGCTTCGGTTCGGTCGACACGATCGAAGTGACCGATGAGCCGATGGTTTCGCTCTATACCGAGGACCAGCACCGGGTTCCGTCGAACGTCGTGACGCTGTAACCGCACGGCTTTGCTGCAGGACAGACGCGAGCCTGTCACATTGATGTTTCATTTCCACCCCTAGCCTCTCCCGCAAGTCGGGAGGGGGACAAGGAGCTATTCCATGACGACCAAAATCAACGACACGCGGAAGGCCGAGCTGCTTTCCACCAAGGTCGAGCATATCGACATCACCAGCTTCGACGCGCGGCCGATTGTCGATGCGATGGCCAAGATGAGCTTCACGAGCCGCGATCTGGCGCGAGCAACGAACATCTATAATCAGATGCTCGAAGATCCCGATTGCACGATCTTCCTCGTCATTGCCGGTTCGACCAGCGCGGGCGGTTGCATGGACCTGTATGCCGAACTGCTGCGGTCGAACATGATCGACGGCGTCGTGGCGACGGGCGCGACCATTGTGGACATGGATTTCTTCGAAGGGCTTGGCCACAAGCACTACCAAGCCCTTGAAGTTCCTGATGATGATACGCTGCGTTCGCTGTTGATCGACCGGATTTACGACACCTACATCGACGAAGAGCAGTTGCAGGATTGCGATCACACGATCCTCGAGATCGCCAATTCACTGGAGCCAAAGCCGTATTCGAGCCGCGCGTTCATCCGCGAGATGGGCAAGTACCTCAGCGAGCATGGCAAGAAGGACAACAGCCTCGTCAAGCTGGCCTATGAGCATGATGTGCCGATCTTTTGCCCCGCGTTCGTGGATTCGTCGGCGGGCTTCGGTTTGGTCAAGCATCAGGTCGACCGTGTGAAAGAGGGCAAGCCGTACATGGTCCTCGACGCGATCGCCGACTTCCGCGAACTGACGGACATCAAGGTAAAGGCCGGGACGACTGGCCTGCTGATGATTGGGGGCGGTGTGCCAAAGAACTTCGTGCAGGACACGGTCGTTTGCGCCGAAATCCTTGGCCATGACGACGTTGCGGTTCACAAATATGCGGTGCAGATCACCGTTGCCGACGTCCGCGACGGTGCGTGCTCATCATCCACGCTTCAGGAAGCCGCAAGCTGGGGCAAGGTCAACACCGGCATCGAGCAGATGGTGTTTGCCGAAGCCGGTTCAGTGATGCCTTTGCTGGCATCGGACGCTTATCATCGCGGCGCGTGGAAGAACCGCGTAAAGCGCAAATGGGGCGCTATCTTCGATTGATGATCGTTAGCGGCTGAAGGCTGCGGCCAGTTCCACATGGGTCGACCATCGGAACTGGCCGACCGGCAGTATCCAGTCGAGTTTGTAACCGCCCGCTATCAGAGTGGTCGCGTCACGTGCAAAGCTTGACGGGTTGCACGACACATAGGCGATCCATGGAACCGTGGATGCAGCAAGATGCACGGCCTGTTCGCGTGCTCCTGCGCGTGGGGGGTCAAGCACAACCGCCTCGAAGCGCGAGAATTCGGCTGGGTCTAGAGGACGGCGAAACAGGTCGCGGTGTTCGACCGTGACACGGCGGGTCGCCGCCAAAGCCAGCACCGCATCACGCGCTCCCTCCACCGCGTGGACGGCACCCGGCAGCGACAGCGCGAACGTGCCAAGACCACAGAAAAGATCGACGGTTGCCTGTGCTTCACCGATGGCCTCGCGAACAGCGGCGACGAGCGCTGCTTCACCGTCAGCGGTCGCTTGCAGGAATGCACTGTCGGGTAACGCCACTGGAACGCCGCCTAGCGTGATCGTTACATCTTCCGGGACATAACGCGGCGATGGGCCATAGCCTTCATCGACCGACAGGCGAGCGAGTTTCTGGGCGCGGCCAAAGTCAGTGACTGCCTCGACAGCCTCCAACCCCTCGACCGTTACGCCTTCGATCAGCAGATCGACGCCCTGATCGGCACGGGTCATCGATAGTTTGGCGCGGGAGCGGTCGGCCATGATCTTGCCAAGCAACGCCCGCAAAGGACCAACCAGCGCGAACAATTCTGGCAGGACGACATGGCATTCGCGCAGATCGACGATGCGATGACTGGCGCTTTCGTTGAAGCCGATGATTATATTCCGCCCGCGTCGCTCCGCCTGAAACGTTGCCCGTCGCCGGGTTCGCGGTGGCGACAGGTGGACAGAGCGCATCTCTGGAATCGCCAGCCCCTGCGTCTGAAGCGCGTGGGTGATGCGATCGCGCAGATAGTCGGCGTAGGTCGAGTCATCGGCGTGTTGCAACTGGCAGCCACCACAGAGGGGGAAGTGGCGGCATGGTGGTGCCTGATGGTGTGGGCCATCGGTAACTGTGCCGTCGCTATTCAGCGTGTCACCCGGAACACCGAATGGAGCATGACGACCATCGACCGTAACACCCTCTCCACGGGCAGCAATTCTTACGATTTCAGTCACAGGCATCTCGGCAATTGGGTGAGGAGGTCATCGGCAATCATACCGCTTCCGGCCAGTCGGGCGGCTTCGCTGTGCAGCCAGACGGCGGCGCACGCAGCATCATGGGGGGCAAAGCCACGGGCGAGCATTGCACCGGCGATACCGGCCAGCACGTCGCCGGTTCCGGCGGTGGACAGCCATGCGCTTGCCGGGGGGCAAAGCGTGGCGCGGCCACCGGGCGATGCAATGACGGTGTCTGCTCCCTTAAAGATAATCGTCGCGCCACAGTGATCGGCGGCGGCGCGTGTGCGATCGAGCTTACTGCCGTCGCCATCACCGAACATCCGGGTAAATTCACCGGCATGAGGGGTCAGTATAGTCGGTGCGGGCCTGTCGTTCACGACGTTAGGCGCGAGTGCATCCCCATCGAGAACCAGCGGACATGGCGAGGCTATTGCGAGATCGACCATTTCCCGAGCCCGATCACTCCGCCCAAGTCCCGGTCCGATCACGACGGCACGGACGCGCGGGTCATCGAGAGTGTTCGCCAGTTCATCATGATCACGCCGAACGATAGCGTGGGGCAAGTCGCCTGTGACACCGATCCCGACAACATAGCCCGCCCCACTTCGCGCGGCGGCGGTCGCCGAAAGTGCGGCAGCGCCCGGCATTGTTCCGCCCACCACGATCACCATTCCGCGGGTATATTTATGGTCCGTCGGTCCGGGTTGAGCCAAATGCGGGCGAGCGAGGACCGAAACATTGGCTACACACTCGACGCCGATGTGAGCGATACGGACTTTGCCGCAGAGCGAGGCGGCGGGCTGTAACAAATGCGCCGGTTTTGCTGCGGCAAAGGCGAGCGTGATATCGGCACGTGCTGCTCCATAATCACGACCATCGTCTGTCCCGACGCCGCTAGGGAGGTCGGCAGCAATCACGATTTCTGCCGCATTTGCCAGACGGTGAAGGGGCTTCGCGATTTCAGCAGGCAATTCGCGGGTCAACCCGGTTCCAAAAAGCGCGTCGACAAGAACTGGTGACGATTGAGCATTGGCGAGATTTCCGACCAACCCGTCCCAGGCGGCCCGCGCGGCAACGGCGAGTTCGGTCTTTGGAAATCCGCTGGCTGCGATCGATACGTCGACACCCCATGCCGCCAGAAGCCGCGCCGCGATATAACCGTCGCCACCGTTGTTTCCCGGTCCACACAGGATAAGGGCAGGCCGCCCGCTGCCAAAGCGCCACACGGCCTCTGCAAGAGCACACCCGGCACGGTCCATGAGCTTTTGCAGGGAAATTCCAGACGCAATTTCGGCATCGTGCATTTGGGCTGCGGTAAGAACGCATCCCGAAACCGGAATCATTGTGTTTTGGCCGGAGCGATGCTTGCCGAACCGAGGATATAGCGATCCCCAGCGATTTTCAGTTCGACCCGACCGTCGCCAATCGGCTTGCTGGACACTGTGTCCGCACCGTCTGCGGCGCTGATCGTACCATTTTTTTCCACTGCAAATCGGCGGAATCCACCGTCGAGATGGTGGATTGCGAACTCTCCGACATTCGTATTTCTCTGGATCGCGCAATCATTGGCTAGATCCGCGCCGCCGATCGCACATTCGATGCGGTCGGCGGCGGGCACATCTACGGACGAAGCGCGATGACAACCACCAATCAAAAGGACGAGAACGGCAGCTTTAAATATCCGCATAAACATGGCGTTCGGCCTTTGCGCCGGGGTGCGTCACGGCCCCCTGCCACGCCGGACCGACGTTCTGAGCATAACGCCAAAGGGCGCCCGACTGATAGTCGTTCACGCGCGGCTGCCATGCTGCTTTCCGCGTGGCGAGCATATCGGCGTCAACGAGCAGGTCGATCGTACCCGCCTCTGCGTCGATCGCGATCATGTCGCCGTTTTCGACAAGAGCAATCGGTCCACCGTCGGCTGCTTCGGGTCCGACATGACCGATGCAGAAACCGCGTGTGCCGCCCGAGAACCGGCCGTCAGTGATGAGCGCAACCTTTTCACCAAGACCCAGACCATAAAGTGCAGCAGTAGTGGACAACATTTCACGCATACCGGGACCGCCCTTTGGTCCTTCATAACGGATGACGATCACTTCGCCCTCGTTAATTTCGCGAGCTTCGACGGCGGCAAAGCAATCCTCTTCGCAATCGAATACGCGCGCCGGGCCAGTGAACTGAAGGCGATGCATACCGGCGACCTTTACGATCGCTCCGTCGGGTGCCAGCGACCCGCGCAGACCGACGACGCCGCCCGTTGGGCTCAGCGGCGTTTTGACGTCATAAATGACCTTCTGGTCGGGGTTCCACGTTACCTTGTCGATGTTCTCACCGAGCGTCTTACCGGTGACGGTCATGCAATTTCCATCAAGGAACCCGCCAGCGAGAAGCGTCTTCATCGCCATGTAGATACCGCCCGCCTCGTTCATGTCCTTTGCGACATAGCGGCCACCGGGTTTCAAATCGGCAATATACGGGGTCGTTTTGAAAACCTCGGCCACGTCGAACAGGTCGAATTCGATGCCCGCTTCATGTGCCATCGCAGGAAGGTGAAGCGCGCCGTTGGTCGATCCGCCGGTTGCGGCAACAACGCGGGCTGCGTTGATGAAAGCTTCACGGGTGCAGATATCGCGCGGGCGAATGTTGCGTGCCAGCAACTCCATCACCTGTTCGCCCGCTGCGTGAGCAATCTGTTCGCGCGTTGTGAAAGGTGCGGGAACCATGTTACTGTTCGGCAACGATAATCCAATCGCCTCACCGACACAGGCCATCGTATTCGCGGTAAACTGACCGCCACAAGCTCCATGTCCGGGGCAAGCAACTTTTTCCAGCTCGGTCAGGTCGGCGAGCGGGCATGACCCGGCAGCGTATTGGCCCACAGCTTCAAACACATCGACCACGGTGACGTCACGGTCATGATAGCGACCGGGCAAGATAGATCCGCCGTAAACAAATATACTGGGCACGTTCAGCCGGAGCATCGCCATCATCATGCCGGGCAATGATTTGTCGCAACCGGCAAAAGTGACGAGCGCGTCGTAGCAATGGCCGCGCACCGATAGCTCGACCGAGTCGGCGATGACTTCCCGACTGACCAGCGAGGACTTCATCCCCTGATGACCCATTGCGATACCGTCGGTCACAGTGATTGTGTTGAACCGTCGCGGCATCCCGCCACCCGCCTCTACACCCGCGCGGCATATATCGGCCTGTGCGTTCAGGGTCGTGTTACATGGTGCGCTATCGTTTCCCGCGCTGGCAATACCCACGAACGGGCGCGCAATGGCTTCTTCGTCCAAACCCATCGCATAATAATACGACCGGTGAGGAGCGCGTTCTGGGCCAACCGAAACGTGACGGCTTGGCAGGCGGGATTTGTCGAAGATATTGGTCATGGTGCTGAACGCCTTGCCGGGCGCAGCGGTGAATTTCAACCTTCGGCTGGTATTGTCACCGCAGATTACTGGCCATCGTCCAATATTGTGGAGCTACGGCTGCCTGCGCCGCGTCGCGTGCAACGGTATTTTCGAAAAGCGCAAAACAGGTCGCGCCCGAACCTGACATCCTCGCCAGGGTGACTCCCGGGCGATCGACAAGCCAATCTATCGTAGCGGCGATCTCTGGCACGATTGCCCTGGCAGCAGCTTCGAGGTCGTTGCGGCCCGTTTGCCAATCGGTAAGGGCACCGCGATCGGTACCGTCCCAGCGGCCGAACACCGCGCCAGTTGATAACGGAATCCGGGGATTAACCAGCAGGATGGGAATGCCGGTTACCGACGGCACGGCGAACAGACGTTCGCCAACCCCCTCACCCCGCATCGTCTGCGACACGACACAGGCGGGCACATCCGCGCCGAGATTGCGCTGAACATCGAGCGAGGGAAGCGGCACCTGCCACAGTTTGGACAGGCTCCGTAGGGCCGCTGCCGCATCCGCAGACCCGCCGCCGATGCCGCTGGCGATAGGCAGGTTTTTAGTCAGTCGGATTGCAGCGCCACGCTCGGAACCAAGCGCCTGCGCGGCTTTCATGACAAGGTTACCCTCGATTTCCAGTCCTTTAGAGAATGGACCTTCGATTGTGAGTGAAAGCCTGTCAGCATCCTCAACTTCCAGCAAATCGCCATCTTCACAAAAGGCAAAGACAGTTTCTAGGTCGTGGTAACCGTCGGCTCGCCGACCCCTGACATGCAAGGCCAGATTGACCTTTGCAAAAGCTGTTTCGCGCACGATCATGGCAGCCCCCGCTCGATCTTGGTGTCGAGCCGCGTGGCCATTGGTCCGTCGGCCTGTATCCGCGCCGCTGCCCAGGAATAGCGTGCGGCAATATGGCGACCGTCGCGCCAATAGGCATCCCCCAAATGTTCGTCGATTTCAGGGTCGCCATTATTGACCGCAACGGCTTTTTCCAGGCTGGCGATCGCAAGATCGTAATTGCCGAGACGATAGTTGGCCCAGCCCACCGAATCCATGATCGCCGCGCTTTCAGGCTTGATCTGGGCCGCAGCGTCAAGAAACTTGACCGCGCGCTCCATGTCTTCGCCGTGTTCGATCAGACCATATCCGAGTTCGTTCAACAGCGCGGGGTCGCCGGGCGTCAACGTCAGTGCACGTTCCAGATAAGGGCGCGCGGCCTTCCAGTCCCCTGCCTGATCGAGCGCGTTACCGATCGCGAACAGAAGGATACCGCTAGCCTGATCGCCAGGCCGGGCAGCAAGCACCTGACGAAATATGTTCGCCGCTTCAGTAAATTTTCCGCGCCGCGCCTCGATATCACCAACCCGCGCGAGGTCATTGATCGAGCCCTTCGCGCGTGCCCGCGCCTCCGCAACCGCCTGATCGACGTTGCCCAGTTGCTCGAGCAGGTCGATCCGCAACGATGCCGCGTCGTTGCCATAAACCGGGTCTTTGCGCACCTGACTCGCCAGCCCAAGCGCAGTCGCCTTGTCATCATCCGAGCCGATAGCCAGCGCGCCCGCCGCGATCAGCGCAACGCGCGGGTTTTCAGGGTCGGCAAATTGGGCGAAACGGGCAAGCGTGACAGCAGCCCTGCCCGACCCTTGTGTGATCAGGTCACCGGCCATCCGCGAGAAAAGGAACGCGGCACCACCGGCCGGGCTGTCGATGCCGATGTGCAATGACCGGCGCTTTGCAATTTGAGACTTTGCAGCCACCGTCGCGTAATCGTCGGCGATGAGTAGCGCGGTTGCGGCGTCACGCTGCCCCCGGTCTGCCAGTGTCGCAGCCGCCGTCAGCCGCAGGGATTGCGAGCGATAGGGATCGAGCGGCCAGAGCGTCTTTACAAAAATACTACCCTCAGCCTCGTCACCGCGCGCAAGCATCAGCAGTGCCCGGTTTTCCTGAGTATAGGCATCGCCGCTCGTCAGCGTCTTTTTGACCGGAACCGATGCGGGTTCGCGCTCGCTCCCCAATGTCAGCCAGTCGGCGAGGACCGGAACCATGAACGCAAAGTTCGCCTCTCGTGCAATATCGGCCAGACGCGCGCTGGCGGCTTTCCAGTCGTGATCGCGCAACGCCGCAACGTATAGCAGCAAACGGGCATCGGGTGTCAGAAAGCCGGTGCGCTCCAGGGTCTGAGCCGCGCGGAGAGCAAGGGCATAATCGCCACCGGCGACCGCCTGTCGATAAGCGTAAAGCGCAACAGTCGGCTCATTGGGCGCAGCAGTCAGCGCGGCGCTATAGGATCGGACGGCATCCGTTCCGTCACCAATCCGCGCTCGGGCATAAAGCTCGAGCGCAGATTGGGGGCCACGTTTCGCCTCAGCCTGCAGCGGACCTAGACCGGCCAGCAACAGGGCGAGGCTACATATTCGGGTAGTTCGGGCCACCGCCGCCCTCCGGCGTTACCCAAACGATGTTCTGTGTGGGATCTTTAATGTCGCACGTCTTGCAGTGGACGCAATTCTGCGCGTTGATCTGGAGGCGCGGATCGCCAACGTCCTGCCCGACGATTTCATAGACACCGGCTGGGCAATAACGCTGCTCTGGACTGTCATACAGCGCCAGATTTACGGTAATCGGAACCTCGGGATCTTTCAGCGTCAGGTGGATCGGCTGATCCTCCTCGTGGTTCGTATTCGAGATGAACACCGAGGAAAGCTTGTCGAAACTCAGCACGCCATCAGGCTTGGGATATTTGATCGGCTTGACCAGATCCTTGCGCCACAGGCTGTCGCAATCGCGGTGATGCTTCATCGTGATGGGAAGGCCGATCTTCAGCGTGCGCATCCACATATCAACGCCACCGATCAGCGTACCGAGCGTCCCACCGAACTTGGCGACCGATGGCTCGACGTTCTTCACCATCTTCAACTCGGTGGCGATCCAGCTATCGCGAAGGGCCGGTTCATAGTCGGTCAGTTCATCATTCGCGCGACCGGCCTTGATCGCAGCAATCGCGCTTTCGGCCGCCAGCATCGCGGATTTCATCGCGGTATGGCTGCCCTTGATCCGGGGAACGTTCACGAAGCCTGCGCTGCAACCGATCAGTGCTCCACCAGGGAAAGCGAGCCTTGGCACCGACTGCCAGCCACCCTCGTTGATCGCGCGTGCGCCGTAGGAAACTCGCCGCCCACCTTTCAGGATCGCCGCGATTTCGGGATGATGTTTCCAGCGCTGAAACTCTTCGAATGGCGACATATGCGGGTTTGAATAATCAAGCGCCACGACGAAGCCCAGGGCGACCTGATGATTGGCCTGATGATAGAGAAATCCACCGCCCCACGCATCGCCAAGCGGCCAGCCTTGCGTGTGCAAAACGCGGCCGGGGACGTGCAGCGCAGGGTCGATATCCCAAAGCTCTTTCAGGCCAATACCATAGACTTGTGGTTCACAGTTCGCTTCAAGATCGAACCGTGTCTTGAGCTGGCGGGTCAAATGTCCGCGCGCGCCCTCTGCAAAGAAAGTGTATTTGGCATGGAGTTCGAGACCGGGCTGATAATCCGATTTGTGCGATCCATCGCGGGCAACGCCCATCTCTCCGGTCGCGACGCCCTTGATCGAACCGTCGTCGTTGTACAAGATTTCGGCTGCGGGAAATCCAGGGAATATTTCTACACCCAGACCCTCGGCTTGTTCGGCAAGCCAGCGACACAGATTGCCGAGACTGCCGGTGTAAGTGCCCTTGTTGTTCATAAACGGCGGCATCATCGCATGCGGCAGCGCGAATTTCTTTTTTGCGGTGAGAACCCAGTGCCAGTTATCGGTCACTGGCGTATCAACCAGCGAGCAACCCATTGTCCGCCAGTCCGGCAGCAGCTCGTCCAGCGCACGGGGATCGACGACCGCACCTGACAATATGTGTGCGCCGACTTCGGACCCTTTTTCCAGAACGCAGACCGCAAGATCGCTATCGAGTTGTTTCAGGCGAATCGCCGCAGCAAGGCCAGCGGGGCCGCCGCCAACGATAACAACATCATAGGGCATCGATTCCCGGACAATAGTTTCTGGCTCGCTCATTAATCTTCCTCGGTTCCTCTGGTCCTTAGCTCTTCCAGCGCTTTGCCGCGCGCCGAAAACGGACTGTCTGCATCCCCGGTCACAAAGATTGACCGCGGCGTCAACATCGCGCTTCATCATTTGCGATGGGGTTCGCAACAGAAATCACGATAGGCGACCACGTATCGAACACGATGCGATGGTGGCGAGATGCCGGTGTCGATGTCATGATCGACGAGGAACCGCGCAGTTGGCTGGCTCCAACCGGAGCAGCACCTGCTCGTAAAGCCACTGTCTCGGCCCCTCCAGTTCAGACGCCACAAACCCTCGATGCTTTGGTCGAATGGTTGATGACGGGCAACGATTGGCCCGAAGTCGGCCCCGCGCAAAGGCGCGTTCGTCCTGTGGGAAATATCGACGGCGGACTGATGGTGCTTACCGGTGTCCCTGAAAAGGCGGACGTCGATTCGGGGCAACTTTTCGCAGGCGAACTGGCACCATTGTTTGACAAAATGCTCGGCGCACTCGGTCGGGATCGTAGCTCGATCTATCTGGCGAGCGTTTCTGCGGGTCGTCCACCCAGTGGAACATTGAGTGCCGGCGCGCATAAATCATTATCCGAAGCAGCGCGCGATCATGTTCGGTTCGTGGCGCCGAAACAGCTTTGGCTAATCGGTTCAGCGGCGAGTTGTGCGATCCTCGGGATGACAGACGTAGAGGCGCATGGAAGTTTGCATTCTATTAACCTTAATGGTGTCATGGTCGATGTTGTTGCGACTGCCCACCCGCGGATCCTGACGACCAAAGATCAGAAGCAGCGGGCCTGGTTGAATATGCAAAGACTGATTGAAAAGGACGATACGTGAAGCTTGGTTTGGCAATTGCGACTGCCCTCTTGGCGACAAGCGCTGCCGTCGGCACGGCACAGGCGTCAACCGCTTCGACAGCAAACGTCACTCTCCCCGTCCAGCTTGGTCCGAATGCTCGTGCGCAATATCAGGAAATCTTTGCCGCGATCGATGCGCAGGCATGGACCGACGCTTCCGCAAAACTGGATGCGATGCCGTCGGGCCCGCTTCACCCCATCGCACGCTCGCTCATTTACCTCGGCAAAGGGTCACCCAAAATCGACGGCCCTGCGCTTGCCGCTCTCGCAACACAGGCACCCGATCTGCCGCAGTCGGTTGCGCTGGTTCGCCTTGCCGCCGCTCGCGGGGCAGATGCCGTTCCAATGCTTCCCGAAGTGCGCCAGCTTTACTGGCTGGGCACCGCTCCCCGCCGCACACGCGTTAGCGCCACGGTGGGCGACCCACAGTCCGCATGGCTTGCCGCGCAAATTCTTCCGTTAATCAAGGATGATCGGCCGATCGACGCCGAAGCCCTTCTGGTGTCCAATGAAGACAAGCTGTCTCCTGCGGCAGCCACGGAATGGCGTCAGCGGGTGGCATGGTCCTATTATCTGACAGGCGACGATAAGAACGCTCGCGCTCTCGCTGCGCGGGCAAGCAGCGGCACAGGCGACTGGGCAGCACAGGGTCAGTGGGTCGCAGGGCTTGCCGCATGGCGACAGAAAGACTGGAAGGGTGCCTCGGAAGCATTCACGGCACAAACGCGCATGACGTCCGATCCCGAAATGGTTGCTGCCGGGCATTATTGGGCCGCACGGGCCGCGATGGCTGCTAAACAGCCCGACCAGATACAGCCGCATCTCCGCGCTGCGGCTCGGCTAGACGAAACATTTTACGGCTTGCTCGCGCAGGCTGCGATGGGACTGGCCCCGGCGCGTGACGACGATGGCAGCGCAACGATCCGTGCAGTTGCCGATCATCCGAATGTTCGCACGGCGCTCGCACTGGCTGAAATCGGCCAGTTGGACCGCGCCGACGAACTGATCCGCTGGCAGGCGCGCATTGGCTTGCCGATCGAACACGCTACGCTCACGCTTATCGCGGGTAAGCTGAACCTGCCCTCCACACAGTTGTGGTTGGCGCATAACGGGCCGACCGGCGCACGAACCACTGCCGAAGGACGCTACCCTGCCCCCTCGACCTGGATTCCGCAGGGTGGCTGGCGCGTCGATAAATCGCTGGTGTTCGCCCATGCGCTTCAGGAATCGAATTTCCGTGTGAACGCCACCAGCGCCGCCGGAGCGCGTGGCCTGATGCAGGTGATGCCTGCAACGGCCCAGATCATGGCGCGGAACAAGGGCGAGGCTTTCACCGGTTCGCTGGCTTCGCCGTCGGTAAACATGGAATATGGTCAAAGCTATATCGAGAAACTGCGTGATATGAGCCAGACCGGCGGTCTGCTGCCAAAAGTGATCGCGGCATATAATTGCGGTCCGGCACCGCTTGATCGCTGGAATGCACGCGGCGAAGCGCTCAATCGCGATCCGTTGCTCTACATCGAATCAATCTCCTATTGGGAAACGCGCGGTTATGTGACGACCGTGATGCGCAACTACTGGATGTATCAGCAGCAGGCGGGCAAAAAGACCGCAAGCCGTGACGCTCTGGTTCAGGGCCAGTGGCCGAAATTCCCGGGTGCTGTTCAGGTCGCGAGTACCGAGCGAGTCGGCAATTGATTGACGAGAGTGCGGCGTTTCAGCCGGTCAGGATTGCTGTCCTGACGGTTTCGGACACGCGGACTGCAGCCGATGACCGATCGGGTAACAAGCTGATCTCGCTATTGACGGAAGCGGGCCATATCCTCGCCGAGCGGGCCATCGTGCGCGACGATGTCGATGCGATCGTGGCGCGACTTCACGCGTGGATCGATCAGGAAGAGGTCGATTGTATTATTTCGACCGGTGGCACCGGCGTAACCGGGCGCGACGTAACCCCCGACGCGCTGGCTCGTTTGGGCGGCAAGGATATTCCGGGGTTCGGCGAACTGTTTCGCTGGCTTTCTTTTGCCAAGATCGGCACTTCTACCATCCAGTCACGCGCTTGCGCCGTGGTCGTTCGCGGTACCTATGTTTTTGCGCTTCCCGGTTCGACCGGCGCAGTCGAGGATGGCTGGACCGGCATTCTCAGCACGCAGCTCGATAGCCGTCACCGGCCCTGCAACTTCGTTGAACTGATGCCGAGGCTGCGCGAGAAATAGGCTAGACTGTGGACAAGGGCGCCCATTTGTTCCATCTATGTTCTCATGCAACGTCCCAAGCGAGCTGTGCGCGGAGCAACGCTGAACACTGAAAGTTCGCGCTTCAATCTGCCTGCACGAGAGGCTGATGGCGACTGGCTCGATGACCGCGCAAGTCTGGACGACTTGCCCCCGCCGCTTCGCACCACGGTTACGGTCGAGCGACCCCGGACGATCATCACCCATAATAACTCACCCGACGTGCCCTTCGACCGGTCGGTAAATGCGTATCGGGGGTGCGAACATGGCTGCATCTATTGTTTCGCGCGTCCGACCCATGCCTTCCACGACCTGTCACCGGGGCTGGATTTTGAGAGCAAATTGTTCGCCAAACCCGATGCTCCGGCGCTGCTCCGTGCCGAGTTGATGAAACCGTCCTATCGCGTGGCACCGATTGCGATGGGAACGAATACCGATCCCTACCAACCGATCGAGCGCATTTGGCGGATCACGCGGCAATGTATCGAGGTGCTGGCGGAGACCCAGCATCCCCTGATGATCACGACGAAATCGGACCGGGTGCTGGACGATATCGAGATGCTCGCCGCAATGGCCGTGGATGGGCTGGTGTCGGTTATGGTGTCGATCACCTCGCTCGACCCACGTATCGCGATGACCGTCGAACCACGCGCTCCCTCACCGCGCCGCCGTTTGATCGCCGTTGAGAAACTGGCGGCAGCGGGAGTGCCGGTTCAGGTTTCGATTGCGCCGGTTATTCCGGCCATCACCGACGGCGAGATGGAGCATATATTGGAAGCCGCTGCCAATGCAGGTGCGCGGCGGGCGTCTTTCATCCCCGTTCGCCTGCCCTTCGAAGTCGCGCCGCTGTTCCGCGCATGGCTCGACGAACATTTCCCGGATCGCGCGGGCAAAGTGATGTCGATGATCCAGTCGATCCGGGGCGGCCGTGACAATGATCCCGGTTTCGGCACGAGAATGCGTGGATCGGGGCCGTGGTACGACCTGATGCTGACCCGTTTCAGGATCGGCTGCACCCGGCATGGACTGAATGGCGAGCGCGTGAAGTTACGGACCGATTTGTTTCGCCCATCCGAAGGCGCACAGATGCGGTTGTTTTAGACGAAACAACGGATTTATCGGACGTTCGGTCTGTTTCCCGGCAATGCGCGCCCTATCTCTCCAATAACGCCACAAGGGCGCAAAGGGAGTTCCCATGATCGAATTACACAGTTGGCCCACCCCGAACGGCCTCAAGATTTCGATATTTCTGGAAGAAGCCAACGTCGACCATAATGTGTTCCCGGTGAACATCGGCAAAGGCGATCAATTCGAGCCTGCATTCCTCAAGATTTCGCCGAACAACCGAATTCCCGCCATCGTGGATACCGACCCGGCTGGCGGCGGCGAACCGATTACCGTTTTCGAATCGGGCGCGATCCTTCAGTATCTGGCTGAAAAGACCGGCAGGTTTTTGCCCACAGATATCCGCCAGCGGTCCAAGGTTCTGGAATGGCTGTTCTGGCAGGTCGGCGGCCTTGGTCCGATGGCTGGGCAGAATGGACATTTCAATGTCTATGCGCCTGAGAAAGTGCCTTACGCGATCGACCGCTATGTCAATGAAACGAAACGACTTTACGGCGTTCTCGACAAACAGCTCGCCGACAATGAATTTGTCGCCGGAGAATATTCAATCGCCGACATGGCAATCTATCCGTGGATCGTCCCGCATGAAGCGCACAAGCAGGTGCTTGCCGATCATCCGAATCTAAACCGCTGGTTCGAACGCGTTGCGGCGCGGCCTGCGGTGGTCAGCGTCTATGAGGGAAAAGAGGCGACTTACGGCCCGCGCCCGGTCGCAATGACAGACGAAGAGCGGCAAATTCTCTTCGGTCAGCGCAAATAGGAACGAACGGCGCTGGTCAGGAAACCAGCGCCAGTTTCGGTGAAGTCGCCAAAGTAAGACTGATCGCGTCGATCCCGTCGAGCGCACCGATCTTGTCAGCCAGTTCGCCATCGATCAGGAAATCTCGACCGAGCAACAACTCCGCCTCGCCACCTTCCGGCAGTGCAGCGATAACGAACACCTCGCTCCGGCCGCCCCGCGATCCGGTCAGTAACGTGGCGAGCGACGCAATGCCGATACTGTCGTGCAACCGCACCTCTGCTTTCAGTCGGGCATTGCCAGCCAGCCCCTCCAGCGGCTGAATCCGCCGGATCGTCACACGCGGTGTTTCTTCGCCCGGCTTGCGGTCGAGTTCCACACTGAGCAACCCGCACCCACCATTGCGCCCCGCCTCCTCGATGTTCTTCGACACATCGTCATCGAAACACGTAGCCACGAACTGGCCTGTCGCATCCGACATCGTCGCCATCAAGTAACGCCGTCCCCGCGCCGAAGTCCGATATTTCACATCCTCGACCAGTGCAGCCATCACCGCCGTCATCCGTGAACCGTCGCTCGCTGCGGGCTGGGCACATAGAGCCGCATAGCTGCGCGCACCGTGAGTGGCGGCTACGTGCGAATAACGATCCGCCGGGTGCGCCGAAAAATAAAAACCGAACGCCTCTTTTTCCGCCGCCATCCGCTCGGACAAAGTCCAGATCGCGTTGGCCGGAACCTGGATCGCGGCCATCGTTTCCACCTCGCCGCCGAACAAGCCGCCCTGCCCGCTTGTCCGACCGTTTTCTGCCGAGTTCGCGACCGCCAATATATTCTCCGCCACCGCAAAAGCACCCGCGCGATTGGTCGTGAGCGTGTCGAACGCACCTCCCCCGGCCAGGCTTTCCAACTGGCGGCGATTGATTAGGCGCGGATTGATCCGATGAGCCAGATCGTCGAGGCTCTTGAACGGCCCATTCTCCGCGCGCTCCTCGCAAATCTGCTCCATCGCGCCTTCGCCAACGCCTTTCAAAGCGCCCAGCGCGAACCGCACCACCAGCCCGTCGTCATCCGACTCAACGGTGAAATCGGCCCCGCTGGCGTTGATGCACGGCGCCAGCGAGCGCACACCCATGCGCCGCATATCGTCTGCAAAGATCGCCAGCTTATCTGTGTTGCTCAGATCATAAGCCATTGAAGCCGCGAAAAAGTCCTGCGGATAATGCGTCTTCAACCAAGCCGTCTGATACGACAGCACGGCATAGGCGGCGGCATGGCTCTTGTTGAAACCATAGCCCGCAAATTTGTCGATCAGGTCGAACAGTTCGTTCGCTTTCGGTGGCGCAATATCATTGGCGGCACAGCCCGACACGAACCGCGCCCGCTGATCGTCCATTTCCTTCTGGATCTTTTTACCCATTGCACGACGCAACAGATCAGCCTCACCCAGCGAATAACCGGCCAGCACCTGCGCGGCCTGCATCACCTGTTCCTGATAAACGATAATGCCATAAGTCTCGGACAGAATCGTTTCGAGCAACGGGTGAGGATATTCGATAATCACCCGGCCATTTTTGCGGTCGGCGAACAGCGGGATATTGTCCATTGGCCCCGGTCGATACAGCGCGCCGATTGCGATGATGTCGCCAAAGTTGCTTGGCCGCACCGAAGCCAGCGCGCGTCGCATCCCCTCGGATTCCAACTGGAACACGCCGACGGTGTCGCCCTTTTGCAGCAGGGCATAAACCGCCTCATCATCCCAACCCAAAGTGTCGAGATTGGGTCGATGTCCATCACGCTCCTCGATAATATTAAGCGCGCGTTGCAGGACCGACAGAGTTTTCAGCCCGAGAAAATCGAACTTCACCAATCCCGCCGCCTCGACATATTTCATGTCGAACTGCGTAACCGGCATGTCTGAACGCGGATCGCGGTACAGCGGCACAAGCTGATCGAGCGGCCTGTCGCCGATCACAACGCCCGCCGCATGGGTCGATGAATGGCGCGGCAACCCCTCCAGCTTCATCGCCAGATCGAACAGCCGCCGAACATCGGCATCCGATTTATATTCGGCGGCCAGTTCGGTAACACCGTTCAGCGCCCGTTGCAGCGTCCAGGGATCGGTTGGATGGTTCGGCACAGCCTTGGCGAGCCGGTCGACCTGACCATAGCTCATCTGAAGCACACGTCCGGTGTCCTTCAGCACGGCACGCGCTTTCAGGCGTCCGAACGTGATGATCTGCGCGACCTGTCCGTGTCCATATTTCTGCTGGACGTAACGGATCACCTCGACGCGCCGGGTTTCGCAAAAATCGATATCGAAATCGGGCATCGACACGCGATCCGGGTTCAGAAAGCGTTCGAACAGCAGCCCCAGTTTGAGCGGATCGAGGTCGGTAATCGTCAGCGACCATGCCACGACAGAACCCGCACCTGAACCACGGCCCGGCCCGACCGGTATATCATTGTCCTTTGCCCATTTGATGAAATCGGCAACGATCAGGAAATAGCCCGAAAAACCCATGCTGGTAATCACGTTCAGCTCGAAATCGAGCCGCGCGCGATAAGCAACCGGATCGGCGGCCGGGATCAGTGCAAGCCGCGCGTCCAGCCCGGCATGGGCGTCACGAATAAGCTGCGCAGTCTCAGCCTGCGGATCGCCTGCAAGGCTTGGCAAAATCGGTGATCGTGTCGGCGCATCGACGGCGCAACGCTGGGCCATGACCAACGTATTCGCCAGTGCTTCGGGCAGATCGTCGAACAGTTTGCGCATATCGTGCGCAGGTTTGATCCACGCATCGGGCGAACTTTTTGCGCGGTCATCGCTGTCCACATAGGCCGATGCCGCAATACACAGCATGACATCGTGCGCGTTGTGGAAACTCGCTTCACCATAACAGGCGGGATTTGTCGCCACGAGCGGCAGATCGCGACCATCGGCCAGCGCGATCAGATGCGGCTCGGCTGCGCCCTCCACAGCATCCAACCGGCGAGAGAGTTCAACGTAGAGACGCCCCGGAAACAAGGTGGTCAACCGGTCAGCATAGGCACTGGCCGCGTCATGCTGGCCGCCCGCGAGCATTTTCGCCAGCGCACCCTCTGCACCGGCCGTAAGGGCGATCAGGCCGTCACAATGACGCGCCAGCTTGTCGAAAACAACATGGGCCTGCTCCTCGACCGGGCGACCCAGATGTGCCTCCGATACCAGCACACAAAGATTATTATAACCCGCCTCATCCTGAGCATAAAGCGCCAGCCAGTCGTAAGCTGGGGAGCACCCTGTGGCACATCGGGACGGGCAACGCACAGCAATGTGCCGATGATCGGTTGCACACCCGCTGCGCGACAGGCGTCGGAAAACGGCATGACACCGTACAGGCCGTTACGGTCGCAAATCGCCGCCGCCGGAAAACCCAGCTCGCGCGCGCGCTTGGCGATCTCCTTTGGGTCGATCGCTCCTTCGAGCATTGTGTAAGCGGAGAAAATACGAAGGGGAACGAACTGCGCGTGGGCCATCGTCATGCGTTAACGGTTATGCCCGGCTCGTCAAAACGGAAAGTCGTCGCGTCCCGCCAGTTCGACGATCTGAGCCACATTTATCGTACCCTGACTCCCGGCATCGATGACCATGCGCGCGCGTTCATGGGGGGACATCGCGCCGACCTTTGCGATCAGTTCACCAAGCGTTCCGGTCGCGCGTTCGTGAAAGTCATAGGCCATTTCCGAACCCATATCGTCACGCTCGATCAGTTTGGCTTCTGCATTCCAGTCGGGTGCATTCATGCGAGCAGCTTTTCAATTTCGGGCGCCAGCGCCTCTGGTTTTTCAGTAGGAGCGTGGCGCGATACGACATTGCCATCCCCGTCGATCAGAAACTTGGTAAAGTTCCATTTGATCGATTCGATGCCGAGCAAGCCCGGCTTTGCGTGCTTCAGATATTTATAGAAAGGGTCGGCCTCGTCGCCGTTAACCTTTACCTTTGCCAGCACCGGAAACGACACATCGTAAGTCAGCGAACAAAATTTCGCGATCTCGGCTGCATCGCCCGGTTCCTGCCCCCCGAACTGGTTGCAGGGAAAACCAAGGATGGTCAGCCCCTTGGTCCCATATTGCTGGTTCAACTTTTCCAGCCCCTCATACTGCGGTGTGAAACCACATTTCGAGGCGACGTTGACGACCAGGATCGGACCTTTGATCTCCGACAGCGGAAATTCGGTGCCATCGGCGCGTTTCACGACAAAATCATGGGCGTTCACTGGCAAATCCTATCTGGCGACTCTGCTTAGTCCTTGGGTCCATCAATCAACCGAATGGACAATTCCCGCAACTGCTTTGCCGTTGCCGGTGCGGGCGCGCCCATCATCACGTCTTCGGCCTTCTGATTCATCGGAAAGACAATGACTTCGCGGATATTGGGTTCGTTGGCGAGCATCATCACGATACGGTCGATACCCGGCGCAGAACCACCGTGCGGCGGTGCGCCAAGTTTGAACGCGTTGATGATCCCGGCGAAATTGGTATCGACCTCTGCCTGCGAATAGCCAGCGATCTCGAACGCCTTGTACATGATATCGGGGCGATGGTTCCGGATCGCCCCCGACGACAATTCGATGCCGTTGCAGACGATATCATACTGATACGCGAGGATATCGAGCGGGTCTTTCGTCTCCAGTGCTTCCAGCTCGCCCTGTGGCATCGAGAACGGGTTGTGGCTGAAATCGATCTTCTTCGATTCCTCGTCATATTCGTACATCGGGAAATCGACGATCCAGCAAAAGCGGAACTCACCATCCGGGATCAGACCAAGTTGCTGCCCGACGCGTGTCCGGGCGGCTCCGGCGAGCTTCGCGGCGGTCAGTTCGGGACCGGCGGCAAAGAAAATGCCGTCGTCAGGACCAAGGCCGAGTTCGGCGACCAGCTTGCGCGTCGCTTCCTCACCGTGGTTCTTCGCAATCGGTCCGCCAAGTTCGCCGTTCTTCTGCGTGATATAACCAAGGCCCGCGAAACCTTCGCCCTGCGCCCAGCTATTCATCTCATCGAAGAATTTGCGGCTCTTTTCGGCGGTCTTCGGCGCAGGAATCGCGCGAACACGACCGCCTTCGGCCACGATCGATTCGAAACGCCCGAAACCGGACTTCGCGAAATGGTCCGAAACATCGGTTATGATGATCGGATTGCGAAGATCGGGCTTGTCCGACCCGTATTTCAGCATCGATTCGCGATACGGAATGCGGGGGAACGGCGCTGGGCTGACTTTCCGGCCATTGGCGAATTCTTCGAAGACGCCGTGCAGAACAGGCTCGATCGCGGCAAACACGTCGTCCTGCGTAACAAAGCTCATCTCGAAATCGAGCTGGTAGAATTCACCCGGCGAGCGATCGGCACGCGCATCTTCGTCACGAAAACAGGGCGCAATCTGGAAATAACGGTCAAAACCAGCCACCATCAGCAACTGTTTGAATATCTGCGGCGCCTGCGGAAGCGCATAAAATTTGCCAGGATGAACGCGGCTCGGCACCAGGTAATCACGAGCGCCTTCGGGGCTGGAAGCGGTCAGAATGGGTGTCTGGAACTCAGTGAACCCCTGATCGATCATGCGCTTGCGGATCGAAGAAATGACATTCGACCGCAAAACGATGTTCGCGTGCAACCGCTCACGACGAAGGTCCAAGTACCTGTATTTTAACCGAATTTCTTCCGGATACTCAGCCTCTCCGAATACCGGCATCGGTAATTCGCCAGCACTCGATTGCACTGTCACATCATCGGCACGAACTTCGACTTCACCCGAGGGCAAATTCGCATTCACGGTTTCGGCCGACCGGGCAACGACGTTACCAGTAATCGTCACAACCGATTCCGCCCGCAACTTGTCCAGCACAGCGTGCGCCGGCGAATCGGTGTCGGTCACAATCTGGGTGATTCCGTAATGATCGCGAATATCCACGAACAACAAATTGCCGTGGTCCCGCTTGCGGTGGATCCAGCCCGACAGGCGAACGGTGTTGCCGACATCGGCGGCGCGCAGCTGGGCGCAGGTGTGGGTGCGATAAGCGTGAAGTGTCATGAGGCTGGCTAACACAGACGCAACCCCGGTTTGTCAAGGCGCGGCTTACCGCTATGGAAGCAAAATGAAGATTCATCCGCTGATCGAAGACACCGCTACCCTTACCGAATTCTGTGCCCGCATGGCGAAGTCGCGCTTTATCGCGGTCGACACCGAATTCATGCGGGAAAACACATTCTGGCCGGATCTCTGTCTTATCCAAGTCGCGGACGAGCATGAGGCTGCGGCGATCGATCCGAAAGCCGATGGCATCGACATGAAGCCGTTGCTCGACCTGATGACCGAGAATGATGAGGTGCTGAAAGTCTTTCACGCGGGTGGGCAGGACATCGAAATCGTCCATAACCTGACGGGCAAGACGCCCTACCCGCTGTTCGACACCCAGATTGCAGCGATGGCGCTGGGTCAGGGCGAGCAGGTCGGTTACTCCAATCTTGTGGATCAGTGGATCGGTATCACACTCGACAAGGGCGCGCGCTTTACCGATTGGGCGCGGCGTCCATTAGATAAACGGCAAATCGATTATGCGATCGGAGACGTAACGCATCTATCGCGGATATTCCCGATGATGCTCGACAAGTTGGTGAAGACCGGACGCGGCGACTGGCTCGATCAGGAGATGGAGCGCCTTGGCGACCCGTCGAATTACGTCACCGAGCCGTGCGATGCCTGGAAGCGCGTCAAGATTGCCAGTCGCAAGCCCGAGGTGCTGGGGCGTCTGCGCGCTTTAGCTGGATGGCGCGAGCATGAGGCGCGGAACAAGAACCTGCCGCGCGGCCGCATCGTCAAGGATGAAACGCTGGGCGATCTCGCCATGCACCCACCGCGAACGCAGAGCGATCTCGCCAAGGTACGGGGGCTTTCGTCGTCATGGGCCGGAAACGACATCGGCGCTCGGATGCTGGCTGCACTCGAAAACGCACAGCCAATGCCTGCCGAGCTGATGCCCGCACGTGATGACCGAAAGCCGGGGCTTGGTAAGGACGGTGCGCTGGTGGCGGACTTGCTGAAGCTGCTGCTGAAGATCCGGGCGAAGGAAAGTAGCGTCGCGGCACGGTTGCTTGCGCGAAACGAAGAACTGGATTTGCTGGCTGCCGGGGTTCGGACCGATCTGGCAATTCTGACGGGCTGGCGCTTCGATCAATTCGGACGTGATGCGCTGGATTTGGTCGAGGGGCGACTGGCGTTTGCAGTCGTCAACGGTCGCATGAAGATGACCCGGACCGAAGATGTGCCGCAACTTCCAGTCTAGCTCGCTTCCAGTCTCGCCGTCTTGCCAAGTGAAGTCGCGAGTTGCCGGTGGCGCCGTTCGACCACTTCACCATAAAGCCCGGCACCGCTTTCTTGCAGTTTTAGCCACAGGCTAGTCGCGTCCATACCAATCTGGCTGCCGTTGAGCGGGCCTGCGACGCCCCCGCTCAGCCGCTGGCCAAGCCGCATAGCAAGCCCCCACCGCACTGCCATTGCCAGATCGGCAGGCGATGCCAGCACGTCTGCTACGGGTGCCGAGCCACTGCCGCCGAAGCTTGTGAACAGCGCCTGCGCAACCATCGCCCTGCCCCGCGCGTCGATGCCGACCCAATTGCCGTGCAGCGCGATCTCAAGCCCCCGCTCGGCGCGAAAATCTGGATTGGCCGCCCATGCCACATCACCCAACAGGCAGGCCGCGTGACGTAAGCGACTGTCGTCGACATTTTCCGGTCCGAACAACGGCGCGATCCACTGGTTCAACAAATCCCCATGTTCGGCAAACCGGCCCTGACGTGCGCCGGATTCCCGAGCAGCAGCAATAAGGGGATCTTCGGTCCTTTGTTCGGGCGTTAGTCCCTCAAACAACAACCCTTCGCGCAGCCCTGCGGCAGAAACGATAAGTGCGCTGCTTTCAAGCGAGCGCACCAGAATGGCAAGAAGAGCGGCGGCATCCACAAGAGCTGGCACACGGCTCGTCTGGATAGTGTCGATCGCCTTCAAGCGTTTGCGTCCGATCTGCGCCAACACACGAACCATCCGGGCGGCCGCAATCGATGGCATCGAATAACCGTGCAGAATCGGCAACGGCCACAACGACAGGTGCATGTGCAGCCGTGCCAACGCACGCCACGATCCACCGACCAGGTAAAACGGCAGATCTTTCTCGATCACCCAACCGCTCTTTTTCAGCAGTTTTCGTACATGACGGTCCAGCGCGCCACGCCCGGACGCACGCACGGCAGCAAGACGCAAGACACCCAGCGGCATCGACACGCGCGCCCGAACCTTGCCTCCGCTGATCCGTACGAGTTCAAGGCTGCCTCCACCCAGATCGCCAACGATACCGTCGGCCTCGGGCATTGCAGAGATCACTCCAAATCCGGAAGCGGTGGCCTCCGCCTCGCCGCTCAGCAACTCTACCTTGAGGCCAATAGCTGCGACCTTGGCGAGAAACTCTTTGCCGTTTTTCGCATCACGAACCGCAGCGGTGGCAACAGTACGGACCGTCGTCGCGTTCATCGCAACCGTCAGCGCCCTGAAACGTTCGAGCGCGCGCAATGCCGTCGCGACCGGCTGCGCGCCGAGCATCCCGGTCTCGCCTAGCCCGCGTCCCAGCCCAGCCATGACCTTTTCGTTAAACAGGATTGCAGGTGCTCGAAGTGGTCCGTCATAAACGACCAGACGAATTGAATTGGAGCCTATATCGATAATTGCGCGCCGCGGTCCTTGGCGCACTCAGCGACGCCCGAAACTAAGGTGAGGCACTGAATCCGCATTGTCCAGCGCAGCGCCGCGACCGCTAAGCGACGGGTTTGTCATGAAATAGCGATGAAGGTTGAACGGCTTGGAACCGACCGCCATCCGTCGATAACTACCATCACTGTGCAATTCCCAACTTTGTTCGGTGTCGATCAGATTGGCTACCATGACCTGATCGAGAACCTGATCGTGCACCGTTGGATTGGTGATCGGCAGCATATATTCGACGCGGCGGTCGAAGTTGCGCGGCATCCAGTCCGCCGAGGAGATATAAACCTTCGCGCCATCGTTGGGCAGCGCGCGCCCATTGCCGAATGCCCAGATGCGGCTGTGTTCCAGAAAGCGTCCAACGATCGATTTGACCCGGATCGTTTCCGACAGGCCCAGCACGCCCGGTCGGAGGCAGCAGATACCGCGGATGATCAGTTCGACCATGACGCCAGCGGCGCTCGCCTCGTAAAGCTTGTCGATGATCGCGGGATCGACAAGCGAGTTCATCTTCGCCCAGATCGCTCCGGCCTTGCCGCTCCGCGCGTTGGCGATTTCGACATCGATGAGATCGACCAAAGCGGCACGGAGGTGGATAGGGCTCAGCGTCAGTCGTTCGAGAGCGGCGGGTTCAACGTAACCGGTGATATAATTGAACATCTGCGCTGCATCGCGTGCGATCCCCGGATCGGCGGTGAAAAAGCTGAGATCGGTATAAATTCGCGCGGTTACCGGGTGATAATTGCCGGTGCCGAAGTGACAATAGCTGCGAAACTCTCCGGCTTCCCGCCGCACGACCATCGAAACCTTGGCATGGGTTTTCCATTCGATGAAGCCGTAAACGACCTGCACGCCAGACCGCTCTAGCTGAGACGCCCAAAGCAGGTTTTGCTCCTCGTCAAAGCGCGCCTTCAACTCGACAACCGCAGTCACCGACTTTCCCGCTTCGGCAGCATCGCAAAGCGCGCGAATGACGGTCGGTTGCTTACCCGCCCGATACAGAGTCTGTTTGATGGCAACGACGTCCGGATCGGCTGCCGCCTGATTGAGAAACGCCAGCACCACGTCGAAGGATTCATATGGGTGATGGACGACAATATCCTTGGCACGGATCGCCGCAAAACAATCACCACCATGTTCGCGGATACGTTCGGGAAACCGGGGCACATATGGCGAGAACTTCAAGTCGGGCCGGTCCTCCTCGGTAAGCCCTTCAAGTGCTCCAATGCCGAGGAAGCCCGCCGTTTCCGTGATGATGCCGTCGATGCCTCCAAGCGTATCTTTTATCGCTGCTTCTAATTGAGGCGGAATGCCGGTCTCGAATTCGAGCCTGATAACTCGCCCGCGTCGCCGTCGTTTTATGGCGCTGCGGAAATAACGAACCAGATCCTCTGCTTCTTCTTCAACCTCGATATCGCTGTCGCGGATAATACGGAAAGCGCCTGCGCCAAGCACGTTGTAACCAGGGAATAATATCCCTGTGAACCGCCGCAATATGCTCTCGAGCGCGATGTAGCAGGCATTTTCGCCGGGCAGCCGAACAAAGCGCGGCACCGTCGGAGGAATCATCACCAACTCACGGATCGGTTCCTTGTCCGACAGCCGCAACAGTTCGAAAATCACGCTCAATCCCTGATTGGGAATGAATGGAAACGGATGCGCGGGGTCTAACGCCTGTGGTGTCAGCACAGGGAATATCTGTTCGCGGAAATGACGTTCAAGCCAATCGACCTGTTCGCCCGTCACCTCGTCAAAGTTCAGGACGCAGATCCCTGCATCCTCCAGTTCCTCGCGGATACTGTGCCAAACGACCTGTTGCCGCCCCATCAGACCGTCGGCGTCAGCGCTGATCGCGGCAAGCTGTTGGCCGATCGTCAGGCCATCGACCGATGTATGTTCGATACCCTGTAGTTGCTGGCCCTTCAGACCGGCAACGCGCACCATGAAAAATTCATCCAGATTATGACCCGAAATAGAAAGGAACCGAAGCCGTTCTATCAGCGGATGCGCACGATTTTCAGATTCGTCCAGAACACGGCGATTGAATGCCAGCCAGCTTAGTTCGCGATTAAAATAGCGCGCTTCGGGAAGAGGAGAGGCCCGGTCCGCCGGTTTCTTTGTCACAACCTGCATATTTCCGTCCTTTAGCTCGCTGCGGCGACAGCGTCGATGCCTGACAGCACTGCGCGCGCCAAAGGCACAGTGATTGCGCGATGGGCGGCCAGCGACGCCGCATCCAGCGCATCCACGAGAGCTATGACAGAATGATGACTGCGTTCGACCCGCGGCGTCAGGTAAGCGACAACTCCGTGTTGTGGGATCAATCCACGACGCTCCAGAAGCGTGGTAATCAAGCGTTCGATCAAACCCTCGTCCGGATCACCAATCGCGACGTGAGGAGTAGCGGAAAGACGTGAACGAAGGTCTGGAAGGACAATCGACCACTCAGGCGGCGCGGCGTCGGCGATCAGCACCAGCGGCCGTCGCGTCCGTTGCGCGTCGTTCCACGCGTGGAAAATTTGCTCCTCGTCATGGTCCTGCGCGTTGTCGATCAACGTACCGCCGGTCTGCGCCGTGATGACGCGCCCCAAGAGGCTGCGACCCGATTTCCGTGGTCCGGTAAGAATCGTCGCGCAAACCGCCCAGGTTCCCCTTGCGTGAAGGTGACGGACGGCGGCGGCATTCGACGAAGAAACAATGAACGCACTTTCCGCCTCGTCTGCCGGCCAATCGAGCGGCAGGGCAATCTGGTTCATGGCGCGGAAGGAGTGTCCGTCGCCGCCGCGCGACGGATACGAAGTGTTCCGCCACCTTCGTCAACCTTGAAACCACGCGCGGTCAGGGCGGCACGGAGCGTCGCAAGGTCGCCGGTAAAGGTTACGCGCATGACCGACGTTCCTCCCAGAGCCAGGCTGGTCGTATCGGTGGATTTAACGCCGGGCGTCCCGCGCACGGAGGATTCTATTCCGGATACCGAACTGACGTCAGGCGTCTCGAATTGGACGGTATAAGTTTTGACCTCACCCAAGGTGGCACTGGTCGAGCTATTGTCCATGCCTGTTTCGACCGGAACTGCCTCGGACTGATTGGCGATCAGCGCGCTGACATCGACGGGCGTTTCGATAATCAGCGATGGATCGGGGCGAAGCATTCCCATCGACAATGCGTCCGAATACGCCTGATCCATCCGCTTTACGCCCTCGTCGAGCATTTGCGGCAGGCCGTCGCTCGATTCGACGCGAAGGGTGAATGCAGAGATTTCTACATTGTCGGGACCATGACGTGCGCTGAAATGGCCGATAACCGGTCCGCCGGGCCAAAGCCGCTCAAGCCGCACCTGCGGCATCAGAACATCGGCAGCGCCATATTGGTCGAGAAGCAGCCGCCACCACTTGCGCGCCGGGCGCTGTGCCTGTCCCACAGTCAGCAACAGGGGATCGGGACCAGTACCGCTGGGCCGCACATAATCTATCGCGCTGCCACCGGCGCGAAAACGTGCCCACGCTTTCTGCCATTCGGTCCGCGCCTCAAAACTGCGCGGCGCGCCGCCCGACCATTCGATCGGAATGACAAGCAACGGTGGCGAGCGAACAATTTGGCCGCTGACGCCCAATATCTGACCGGCACGCGCACGATCGAACAAGACGCCCAGCTTGGCGACATATCGGTTTGGACCGATTTGTTCGTCATCGACAACAATGCCAGCAACGATCGAATCAAGATCCGAATCGCTCAGGCCCGGCGCTCCGCCAGCGCCGCCGTGCATTTTAGCCCATAACATCTGCCAGCCTTTGCGCTGGGCAAGACGCCATCCCCGAGTCGCGCGGCATCGGCGGTTTTCGCCGCAACATCGACGTCGATTCCGGTGACTTCGAAGCTCCCGGACGAATCGATCGGAGCGACGCCGCGGTCGCCGCCTTCCATCTGGGCGAACACCGCTGCGCCGAGGCCGAGGAGGCCGAGCGTCAGGAGGACAGGTAGCGGTGCAATCTTCACGGCGCGTCTTTTGACCGGTCAGGCGTGGAAATCCAAGCGCGATGTCGCTAGGCGCATTTAAATGGCGGGATATACATACGAACAAGCTGGCGTTTCGATCGCTGCGGGCAATGCTCTGGTCAGGGCGATTGGCCCATTGGCCAAGTCGACACGACGCCCTGGAGCCAATGCCGAACTCGGCGGCTTCGGGGGTTTTTCGACTTAAAAGCAGCAGGTTACTCCGACCCATTGCTGGTAGCAGCGAACGATGGCGTGGGAACGAAGCTCAAACTTGCGATCGAACATAACCGCCATGACGGGGTGGGAATCGATCTGGTCGCAATGTGCGTCAACGATTTGATCGTTCAGGGCGCGGAGCCACTTTTCTTCCTCGACTATTACGCGACCGGCAAACTCGATTCGGCTGTGGCCGAACGCGTGATCGCAGGAATTGCCAAAGGATGCCGGATTGCAGGCTGCGCGCTGATCGGCGGAGAGACAGCCGAAATGCCCGGAATGTACTCGGGCGGCGACTATGACCTCGCCGGGTTTTGTGTTGGCGCGGTCGAACGGACGCAGGTTTTGACCGGCACGCGCGTGAAGGCTGGCGACGTCGTAATTGGCTTGGCGTCCTCCGGTGTTCACTCCAACGGTTTTTCACTGGTCCGCCGACTCGCAACCGATCGCGGGTGGAAGTTGGAGCGCCCTGCCCTATTCGATCAGGATAATATTCTGATCGACCTGCTGATGGAACCGACGCGAATCTATGTGAAATCGCTACTGCCATTGGTACGCGCCGGGAAAATTGCTGCGATGGCGCATATCACAGGCGGCGGCTTGCTCGAGAATATTCCCCGCGTAATGCCCGACGGATTGCATGCCCATATCGATGCCGATGCATGGGAACAGCCGCGCCTGATGGCTTTCCTTCAGGCGCAGGGAGCGATCGAGCCCGAGGAACTGGCACGAACTTTCAATTGCGGAGTAGGCATGGCGCTCGTGGTTGCGGAACAAGACGCCGACGGCGTGATCGCTGCGGCAAACAGTGCGGACGAAATCGCTTTCAAAATCGGCCGAATAGAGGCTGGCACAAAGGGCTGCACCGTCTCCGGATCAACCGAGACATGGAGCGCCCGTGCCGACTGGTCCGCTACGCACAATGGCTAATCGTGCGCGGATCGGCGTCCTGATTTCGGGCAGAGGCTCGAACATGGCCGCAATGATCTATGCGGCAAAGGCGAGCGATTGCCCCTTTGAGATTGTAGTGGTGATTGCGAACGATCCCGAAGCGGGTGGCCTGAAACTGGCAGCCGCGGAAGGTGCGCCAGTGGTCGCACTTGATCACCGGGGAATGAAACGGGCTGAATTCGACGCCTATCTTCACGCCGAATTGACTGCCGCTCGATGCGATTATGTTGTTCTCGCTGGCTATATGCGGCTGCTGTCGGATGGTTTTGTCGACAAATGGGCCGGGCGCATGGTCAACATTCATCCGTCGCTGCTGCCGAAATACAAGGGACTCGATACCCATCAGCGGGCCATCGATTCTGGCGATCGCGTGTCGGGTTGCTCGGTCCATGTTGTGACCGCTGAACTCGATGCAGGCGAGGTGTTGGGGCAAACGGAAGTCGCCATTCTACCGGACGATACCGCCGATACGCTGGCCGACCGCATCCTTATCGCCGAGCATCAGCTTTATTCACGAACACTCGCCAATTTCGTAACCCGCAATGTGCGGCCAGACGCGCTCCTCGATCAAGTCCGCGACCTTGCGCTTGCGTTACCCGAAGTCGAGGAGAAAACGTCGCATGGAAGCCCGGGCTTCTTCGTGACCGGCGGCAAGTTCTTCGCGTATTTCAGCTACAATCACCACCATGACGGTGTGACAGGCTTGCTCGTCAAGGCAAGCGGTGTTGAGGAACAGGCGATGCTGATCGAACAGAACCCCGATCTTTACTACCGCCCCGCATATCTCGGCCCATCAGGCTGGATCGGAATCAGACTCGACGCCGGCGAGAACGACTGGTCGGATATCAGCGATTGGCTGAAAAAAAGCTGGCTCAAAAGCGCGCCGAAGCGGCTGACCAAGCTGATGAGCGTCGCCGCCCAGTTTTGAGAAATGTTCAGGGGCATCGACCGAGCCCCCTGACGCAAATTAAATCAGCCGACGATTTCTTCGGGCTTGAAGAAATAAGCGATCTCGATCGCTGCATTTTCGTCGCTGTCCGAACCGTGAACCGAGTTCGCTTCGATCGATTCGGCCAGTTCCTTGCGGATTGTGCCGGCTTCGGCGTTCGCAGGGTTGGTTGCACCCATGATGTCGCGATTGCGCTGCATGGCATTCTCGCCTTCGAGAACCTGAACCACGACGGGGCCGGAAATCATAAAAGTCACCAAGTCACCAAAAAATGGACGTTCGCGATGGACTTCGTAGAAACCCTCAGCCTGCTCGCGAGTCATCTGGATGCGCTTCGAAGCGACGACGCGGAGGCCGGCTTCCTCAAGCATCTTGGTTACGGCACCGGTAATGTTACGGCGAGTGGCGTCTGGTTTGATAATCGAAAAGGTGCGTGTCGCGGCCATGACTGGTGCGGCTCCGTTATTAGGGGTGAATGGATGGGCGCGCCTGTAGGCTGCTAAGCCAGCAGGCGCAACCGCAGGCTCAATTCTGACGTTCGTGATTGTCCGAAATGAACCGGTCGAGCAAGCGAACACCGTATCCGGTTGCCCCCTTGTCCCACACCGCGCCAGACTTTGATGACCAGACCATGCCCGCAATATCAAGATGCGCCCATTTCACGCCTTCCTCGACAAAGCGTTTCAGGAATTGCGCCGCCGTAATCGACCCGCCCTCGCGCGGACCAACATTCTTCATGTCGGCAATCGGGCTGTCGATCAGTTTGTTATAGGCATCGCCCATCGGCATCCGCCACAGCGGATCGCCCGTCGAAACACCTGCTGCTGTCAATTGCGCGGCAAGGCCATCGTCGTTGGAAAACATTCCGCCATACTCATGCCCAAGTGCAACGATCATGGCACCCGTCAGAGTGGCGAGATCGATCATCACTTTCGGACTGAATTTTTGCTGCGCCCATGTCATGGCATCGCAAAGCACCAGCCTGCCCTCGGCATCGGTGTTTATCACTTCAATCGTCTGACCGGACATCGATGTTACGACATCCCCCGGTCGCTGAGCGTTTCCATCGGGCATATTCTCGACCAGTCCGCAAATGCCGACGACATGAGCCTTGGCCTTACGCGTCGCCAGCGCAAGCATCGTGCCTGCAACAGCGCCCGCGCCGCCCATGTCCCACTTCATATCTTCCATGCCGGCTGCGCCTTTGATCGATATACCGCCGGTATCGAAAGTCACGCCCTTGCCGACAAAAACGACCGGAGTTGTGTCGCTGTTGCCTGTCCCGTTCCACTTCAGCACGAGCAGGCGCGCTTCGCGTCTCGACCCCTGCGAGACGCCCAGCAGAGATCCCATGCCGGCTGCACGCATCGCGTCCTCGTCAAGAACTTCGATTTCGACGCCGACGTGAGCCAGTCTTTGGCACCGCTCGACGAACGATTCGGGATAGATGATGTTTGCCGGTTCCGTGACCAGTTCGCGGGTCAGCGATACACCGTCGATAACCGCGCTCGCGGCAGCCCATGCTGCTTCAAGACCAGCTTCCGCGTTGACGACAATGACTTCGTTCAATGTCGGTTTCTGCTTGTCGGTCAGCTTCGTGCGATATTTGTCATAGCGCCAGCCCCGCAACTGGACCGCAGCAGCAAGGCGCGCAGCCGACGCAGCAGGTGCACCGACCGCGTCGATAACAAGCGACGTGGCGCCCGACGTCAACAAGCGGGCGCAGAGCGCAGAGCCAGCTTTTTCAAAATCTTCGGGCGTGCGGGCACCGACACCAGCCAGTAGAACACGCCTAGCTTTGCCATTTTCAACTGCAGCGACTTCGACAACCCCTCCGGCATCGCCATCGAAGCGCGCCAGCGTCGCCGCAGCTTGCAAGCCATGTGCGGCTTCATGCCCGGCAACAGCTTCGACAACGCCGTCCTTTGGAACCAGCAGTGCCAGATCGGCGGCGGACGTCGGACGGACGGAAACAAATGAAACGCGCATTAATGGCTCGCTCAGTCAAAAAGGAATCGGGGAACGTGGCTGTTACGCCCAAGCAAGTTCCTAAGCAAAGTCCAGCATCACGGTTGGTAAGCACATGATTGCGGTCGTCGCGCGTCAATGCGATAGGCGACAGGGTTGGCGCCCGAATATGGCGACTGCTTGTGACCCATCGTCCGAAAAAGGGTGTCCGTGACGCGCTATACTGCTTTTCTGCTCACTTCGGTGCCGCTGGCGTTCGCAATCGTCGGCGCGGCTCAGGCACAGGGCACGACTCAGGCACAGGGCACGCCCCCCCGCCAGTTGTCCCAACGAAAGCGGTCCCACCTGCAACTACGAAGGCCGATCAGCAGGTGGACTTCGCGGCAGACCAGTTAAATTACGAAAATAATACCGACATCGTTACGGCATCGGGCGATGTTCGTATGGCCAGCGAGGGCAATCGCGTTCGCGCCGACCGCATCGTCTGGAACCGGAAAACCGGAAAGGTTCACGCTCTGGGCAACGTTGTCGTCGTCAACCCGGGTGGCGATACGGCTTATGGTGACGATGTCGAACTGACCGACACGTTGAAGGACGGCGTCGTCAACAATCTGCTGCTTGTTCTGGCGAATGGCGGCAGACTCGCCGCCCGGCACGGCACCCGTACGAACGGCATAACGACGCTCGATCACGCCGCCTATTCGCCCTGTCCCGTCGTCAGCGAAGATGGTTGCCCTAAAAAACCATCGTGGCAAATCACCGCGGTTCGTATCATTCACGATCCCGAAGGTAAAAAGCTAACTTTCAAGGGCGCCCGAGTCGAAATGTTCGGTCTGCCGATTCTGGTTCTGCCGACTCTGACTCAGCCCCTCGGAGACGATGGCGCGGGCGGATTTCTCGTTCCCAATCTCTCTTATAACCGCACCAACGGGTTCGAAGTCGGCCTACCCTATTATTTGAAAATGGGCACGAACCGCGACCTAACGATCACGCCTCATGCTTATACCGCCGCGCTGCCTGCGTTAGAAGCCGACTATCGCGCGCTGACGTCGAACGGTGCCTATAAAATTTCGGCATTTGCCACCTATGGTACGTTTATCCCGATCGATCAGGCCAACTTGCCCTCCGAACGCGCAGTTCGTTGGTCTCTCGATGCAACTGGAAAGTTCCAGCTCGATCCCGAATGGAGCATCAGCGGCACGGTGCGCCGTGTCTCTGATCGCACTTTCCTGCTCCGCTATGACAGGTCGTATGAGGATCGGCTGCGCTCGAACATCAATATCGAACATATCGATGATTCGAGCTATTTCTCGGTTTCCGGATGGGCCGTTCAGACACTTCGTGCGCTCGATCCGCAGGGACAAATTCCCGTCGCCGCGCCTATCATCGACTACCGCAAGCGAATTGCCGACCCAGTCCTAGGGGGCATTTTCGATCTTCAGCTCAATACTCTCGCTCTGACCCGAACTGCCGGACAGGATACTCAGCGTGCCTTCGCCGGCTTACGCTGGGATTTGCGTAAGATGACCTCGCTCGGACAAGAGGTTATTTTTACCGCCTATGGCCGTGCCGACATTTATCATAGCGCACAGAACGCAGAGACGACAATCGTCCAATATCAGGGGCTACCCGGCTTTCAATCGCGCGCGATCGGTGCCTTGGCCGCCGAAATCCGGTGGCCGTTCATCGGTGAATTCATGGGTGGCACGCAGCGCATAACCCCCCGGATACAATTGGTCGCTTCACCGCCCGCATCCAATCTGAATATTCCGAACGAAGACTCACGCTCGGTCGACCTTGAAGACAGCAACCTGTTCGCGCTCAATCGCTTTCCCGGCTATGACCGATGGGAAGGCAGCAGTCGCGTCACTTATGGCCTCGACTATGCGTTCGACCGCCCCGGCCTGACTGTCCTGGCAAATGTAGGGCAAAGTTATCGGTTCAGTTCGTCAGCCATGATATTCCCGGACGGTACGGGGCTGACCAATCAGACATCGGACATCGTCGGACGCTTTACAGTAAAATATAAGAACTTTGTCGAAATCACCCAGCGTTTTCGGTTCGACAAAGACAATTTCGCGCTTCGCCGAAATGAGGTCGATGCGACAATCGGAAGCCAGGCGACTTATTTCTCCGTCGGCTATCTCAAATTGAATCGAAACATTGATCCAACGCTCGAAGATCTACGCGATCGTGAAGAAATCCGACTTGGCGGACGCGTCCAGATCGGCCGTTATTTTTCGATCTTTGGATCTACGACGATCGACCTTACGAGTACCGCTGAGGATCCGACGACCACCGCCGACGGATATGAACCGGTCCGTCACCGTATCGGCATTGCCTACACCGACAATTGTCTCGACATCGGTCTATCGTGGCGACGCGATTACGATACGACGGGCGATGCGACGAGCGGAAACAGCTTTTTGCTCAGGCTGGTGTTCCGGGGACTTGGCCGCTAAGCCTGCGTTCAATATCGCGAAGGCAGTACCATCGCGACGAGTTCGATCTGTACGGATGACAAGCATTGATCATTGATTTCAAGGGTGCCCGGCCCGTTTCGCGCGTGACCGCGGTGCTGGTTAGCGGTCTGATGGCGGTCGCTGCAGTTGCACAAACTGCCGACCCATCCGACAGCGGGTTGAACCTGCCAAAAGACCTTACAACTTTCGGCAAGGTCGATCCGCATTTGCGTAAGGCAACGGCGATCATCAACGGTACGATCATCACCGGTACCGACATCGATCAGCGGCTGGCGCTCGTCATTCTCGCGAATGGCGGCAAGATCTCCGACGAGGAACGCGAGCGTTTGCGTCTGCAGGTTCTGCGCAACATCATCGACGAGACGCTTCAGATTCAGGAAGCCAAGGCGCACGATATCGACGTCACGTCTGCGGAGATCAACCAGAGCTATGCGCGCGTAGCAGAGCGATTCAAGCGAACTCCTGAAACAATGGGCGCATATCTGCGCGAGCAGGGTTCGTCGGAACGATCAATCAAACGGCAGATTCAAGGCGAGCTCGCATGGAGCCGCCTTCTGCGCCGCCGTGTCGAACCGTTCGTGAACGTCAGCGAAGATGAAGTTCAGTCGATCATGGACCGATTGCAGGCCTCCAAAGGCCAACAAGAATATCACATCGGCGAGATTTATCTGTCGGCGACGCCCGAAAACTCGGCCGAAGTGTTGGCCAACGGTCGCAAGATCATCGATCAGATCCGTCAGGGCGGATCATTCGCCGCTTATGCGCGTCAGTTTTCCGAAGCGTCGACTGCAGCAGTCGGCGGCGATCTTGGCTGGGTTCGCGGACCGCAACTGCCCGATGCGCTCGCTCAGGCAGCGGCCGAGATCAACGTAGGACAGATCGCTGGTCCGATCGCGGTTCCGGGCGGCTTTTCCGTGGTCTATCTGGTCGACAAGCGTCAGGTGTTGATGGCCGATCCCCGCGATGCCGTCATGAACCTCCGTCAGATGTCGCTGAAGTTTGCGCCGGGCACGACAAAGGCCGCTGCAACGGCGCAAGCTGAAGCGTTCGGCAAAGCCACTCAGGCAATGCAGGGCTGCGGAAAGACGGCAGAAGTCGCTGCGGCTCAAGGTGCTGAAGTGGTCGACAACGATCAGGTAAAGGTGCGCGACCTCCCGCCCCAGCTTCAGGAACTGCTTTTGAAGCTGTCGATCGGACAGGCGACGCCACCATTCGGGTCCCCCACTGAGGGCGTCCGTGTGCTGGTTCTCTGTGGTCGCGATGAAGCGGCGAGTACCAACGCGCCGACGTTCGACCAGGTTATGTCGCAGATCGAGGAAAATCGCGTCAATCAGCGCGCTCAGCGTTACCTGCGCGACCTCCGACGCGACGCTGTCATCGACTATCGCTGATATGATCGAAGCTACGCTCCCGATGGTTGTTTCCTTGGGTGACCCGGCGGGCATCGGACCGGAGATCGCCGCAAAGGCGTGGACGGCACGTGACATCCACAAGCTTGCGCCGTTCTTCGTTGTTGGCGACCGGCGATCGATCGATGCTGTCTGGCAGGGACCAATCGAACGGATCCGCGATCCACGAGAGACTATGGGCGTATTCTTCCGCGCGATCCCGTTGCTGCAGATTGAAGACGCTGGTGTGATCGAACCGGGCAAACCAAGCTTTGAAGGCGCACGCTGCGCGCTTGCATCGCTTGAGGTCGCAGCAGGAATAGCGCGATCGGGAGCGGCACGTGCGCTGATAACCGCGCCGGTTTCCAAAACTCAGCTGTACTCAGTGGGCTTCACGCATCCCGGCCAAACTGAATTTATCGCCGAACGCTGTGGCGTATCCAGTGACAATGCCGTCATGCTGCTTGCAGGACCGACGCTAAAGGTCGTGCCGGTGACCACGCACATTCCCCTGGCGGAGGTTTCTGGCAGTTTGTCGATCGAGATGATCGTCGCCAAGGCACGTGCTACGGCGCGCGGGTTACAGCGCAATTTCGGGATCGAACATCCGAGACTCGCCTTTGCCGGGTTCAATCCACACGCTGGCGAGAACGGGGCGCTCGGTCGTGAAGAAATCGACTTCATCGCGCCTGCAATCGAAATTCTGCGGGCAGAAGGTATCAACGCGACCGGACCGATCGCCGCCGACGCGATGTTCCATTCGCGCGCACGGGCCGAATATGATGTGGCGATCTGTCTTTATCACGACCAGGCGCTTATTCCCTTGAAGACGCTGCATTTCGATGATGGCGTGAACATGACGCTGGGACTTCCGATCGTTCGCACCGCCCCGGATCACGGCACGGCCTTCGGAATCGCTGGGAAGAACCTCGCCAACCCCGGAGCGATGATCGCGGCAATACAGATGGCCGCGTCGGCGACGGAGGCACGGGCCGCGCAGGCGTGTGCGCAGGCAGCTTGAGCTACGACCGGCCACCTCTGCGAGAGGTTATTGCCCGGCATGGACTGACGGCGAGCAAAGCGCTTGGCCAAAACTTCCTGCTCGATGGACAATTGCTTCGGCGTATTGCCGATATTCCGGGCAATCTGACGGGACAGTCGGTTTATGAAGTCGGGCCGGGACCGGGCGGGCTGACGCGGGCGCTGCTGGATGCCGGGGCTAATGTCACGGCGGTGGAACGGGACCGGCGGTGTATTCCAGTGCTGGCGGAATTGGGTGATACCGCGCCGGGCAGGTTGCGGGTTATCGATGCAGATGCGATGACTGTTCCGCTCGATGAAGTGTTGGAACAGGGCGGCCATGTCGTTGCAAACCTTCCATATAATGTCGGAACGGCGCTATTGGTGAAGTGGCTGACGGTGGAGGCATGGCCCCGCGCTGGGCTTCGTTGACGTTGATGTTTCAGGCAGAGGTCGCGGAGCGGATCGTTGCACCGACCGCAAGCGACGCGTTCGGCCGGCTCACGGTGCTGTCACAATGGCGGAGTTCTGCCGAAATATCGATGCGGGTTCACAGGTCGGCTTTTACCCCGCCGCCCAAAGTCATGTCGGCAGTCGTGCATATTGTTCCAATCGCACAGCCCAAGGATGTCAAGATTCGCGCGGTCGAACAACTGACCGCCGCGGCATTCGGCCAGCGGCGTAAGATGTTGAGACAAAGCGTTAAATCTGTTCCGGGCGCACTCGGCGCGCTGGAAAGTCTGGGCATCGATTCTGCCCGTCGCGCCGAAACCCTGAGCGTTCAGGAATTCGTTTCGATTGCCCGCCTGCTCAGTTAGCGGCAGGCTTCGCTGGCGCAGGAGTGGCGGCAGCAGCAGTAACGGCTTCGGGAGGTGCACCGCGCGCGATAACCGCAGCAAGGCTGACCTCTTGCGGGCAAGTCACAACGCACAGGGTTTTGATTTTCGTCAGATTTTCGCCAGCCTTGGTCACAGCACCTTTTGCAACCATAGCTTCACCCTGCCCGGCCAATGCCGTGACGTCGTTCGGTTCGAGCGAAAGGGCTTCACGATAAAGACGGATCGCCTTTCCGTTCAAACCCTGACGGGTAGCCACTTTCGCCAGTTCGATAAATGCGCCCCGATTGCGTGGGTCCACGGCCAAAGCAGTCTCTAACGCATCGTTAGCGGCGGTTAACTGACCCGAAGCGGCAGCTTCCTCTCCCTGCTTCAGCAGCGCCATCGAGCGAGCATCGACCATCGCATCGGGTCGCGCGCTGTGACTGACGCTGGACACCGTTGCGAGAAGGACAGCAAGGGCAATCGCGGGGGGCGTGAGGCGCATCAGTGTCTCCAAAACCATCTAGGGAGTGAGACTAGCACGCACGAATTAGTCGCGCGACGAAAAACCCATCGGTGCCATCGTGACCCGGCGTTAAAATACGGCCGGGACCGGATTCACGCCCGATTTCAAGCGTTTCGGCGGTGAAGTCGGGATTGTGCATGAGGAAATCCTCCATCTGCCCCCACCCCTCACGCTCGATGAGCGAGCACACGGCATAAACGAGCGCGCCGCCGGGACGGACCAATGGCGTCGCAAGGTCGAGAACATGGCGCTGCACGTCGAGAACGTCGCGGAGACGATCGGGCGTAATCCGCCAGCGTGCCTCTGGATTGCGGCGCAGAGTGCCGCTGCCGGTGCAGGGCGCATCGACAAGAACGACGTCAGCTTTCTCAGCCAGATTGCCAAGCATCGCGGCTTCACGACCACCATCGAGCAAACGCACTTCGACGTTGACGCCAGCACGAGCAGCGCGGGGCGAGAGGCGCGACAAGCGGGTGCGATCGGTGTCGCAGGCGATAAGCCGTCCGTTGTTTTCCATGTCAGCGGCGAGCGCGAGCGTCTTGCCCCCGCCCCGGCACACAGATCGACCACCGTCTGGCCGGGTTTGACCTGACAGGCCGTAACGACGAACTGGCTGCCCGCGTCCTGCACATCGATCAGGCCGTCGCGCATGGCGTCGTCGGCTTCGATCGCAATGGGAGGATCGATACGCAAACCGTTGGGAAGACCGCGTATCTCAACAGCATTCGGATATATCGCCATCATCGCATCACGCGAAGTCTGAAGCGTGTTGACCCGCAGATCGAGCGGCGCGCGCGCCAGCAACGCTTCATGTTCGGCGGAGTCGATCCGCCCGCCGATCCAGTCGGGCATCGGCGAAGGCTGCAATGGATTTTCGGCGCGGCCAATCTTTGGCGGCCCATAGGACGATCCATCGAAAGCAGCGGCTATTTCCGGGTCGATCTGAGCCAGACCCATCATGGCACGACGACCTGTTTCAGGTGGCTCGCCGAACGCGCGGATGGCACGGTAGATGAGTTCACGAATGCCGCGACGATCCCCCGACCCTGCAAACCGGCGAGTTTTGAACCATTCCGCGATGATTGTATCGGCCGGCGCACCGTTGCGCTGTGCCGATGCGATGATCTTGTCGAGGAGTTCGATTGCCATCTGAACGCGGGCGGAAGGTGTCATTGAGTTGGGCCTAATATAAAATAAAACCGCTTCCCTGAGCCTGTCGAAGGGTTGTCCTGCTTCTTCCAGATTGGAAAAAAGGGCAACCCTTCGACGGGCTCAGGGAAGCGGAAGAAAACTTAGTAAACGAGAGCGGGTTACTGCGTCGGGTAGTTCGGAGCTTCGCGCGTGATGTTGACGTCGTGGACGTGGCTTTCACGCAGGCCCGCATTGGTGATCCGCACGAATTTCGCGCGTTGCTGCAAATCCGGGATCGTCCGTGAACCCGTATAGCCCATTGCCGCTTTCACGCCGCCGACGAGCTGATGGATCACGTCCTTGGCCGGTCCCTTGAAAGCAACCTGCCCTTCGATACCTTCTGGAACGAGCTTCAACTGATCGGTAATGTCCTGCTGGAAATACCGGTCAGCCGATCCGCGCGCCATTGCGCCGACCGAACCCATGCCGCGATAGGATTTATACTGACGCCCCTGATACAGGAACGTATCGCCAGGAGCCTCTGCGGTGCCCGCCAGCAGCGATCCGACCATAACGGTTGACGCACCTGCCGCGAGAGCTTTGGCAATGTCTCCTGACGTCCGCAGGCCACCGTCTGCAATAACGGGAATGCCCGACTTCGCGGCCTCTTCGGCACTTTCCATGATGGCGGTAAGCTGTGGCACGCCGACGCCAGCAATAACGCGCGTGGTGCAAATGCTGCCGGGGCCAATGCCGACCTTTATACAGTTGGCGCCAGCGTCGATCAGTGCGCGCGTGGCGGCACCGGTGGCGACATTGCCTGCGATGATCTGGACCGAATTGCTGAGTTTACGGATGCGTTCGACAGCTTGTGCAACCATCAGCGAATGGCCGTGTGCGGTGTCGACCACGATCACGTCGCAATCGGCGTCGATCAGGGCCTCGGTCCGTTCGAATCCCTTGTCGCCGGTCGTGGTGGCAGCGGCAACGCGAAGGCGACCGGTGCCGTCCTTGGTCGCATTCGGATAGGTAACTGCTTTTTCGATGTCCTTGACGGTAATCAAACCAACGCAGTGATAGTTTTCATCGACGACAAGCAGCTTTTCGATGCGGCGTTGATGGAGCAGGCGCTGGGCATCGGCCTGAGTCACGCCAGCCTGCACGGTGGCAAGGTTCTGGCTGGTCATCAGTTCGGCGACGGGCTGGTTCGGGTTGCCGGCAAAGCGGACGTCGCGGTTGGTCAGGATGCCGACCAGACGACCCGATGCCTCGACAACGGGAATCCCCGAAATCTTGTGATAGGTCATCAGCGTGCGCGCTTCGGCAAGCGTGCCCGTGGGCGCTATGGTGATCGGATTGACGACCATACCGCTTTCAAAACGCTTTACCTGACGGACGGCTTCGACCTGTTCCTCGACGGTCAGGTTGCGGTGAAGCACACCGATCCCGCCAAGCTGAGCCATGACGATGGCCATGTCGGCCTCTGTCACAGTGTCCATCGCCGACGACAGAATCGGGATGTTGAGCGAAATGGTCTTGGTCAGTTGCGTACGCGTATCTGCCTGGCTGGGCAGGACGTCGGACGCCCCAGGCTGAAGCAGAACGTCGTCAAATGTAAGTCCGAGGGGAATTTCGATAGCCAAGCGGGCACCTTCATGGGTGAGTCGTGGCGGCCCATGTAACCGCACTGGGCGATTGGCGCTAGCGTTGTAGGTTTTCCGGGTTGGGCAATGTGGAGATTTCGGAGGTTCAGAATGCGGGATCGCCGAATTCTGGGGATCTGTGGGGGGCTTCTGGAAGTTCAGCGCTGGATTTGGCTCATCAACGGGAAAGCTCAAACTCTTAATTATAAGCCCGCCTTCGAAAGCTGAGCGCGTAGGTTTTGCAGCACGTCCTCACGTACCGGCGGCAGTTCGCGCGCCGGTTTGCCGTGGCGGAGGCGGTCACGGTCTTTCTCCGACGGTTCAACCCTTACGACGCGGACGCGGGCATGGCCGCTTTCACGGATACCGAGTTGTTCGGCCGCTCCTCGAGACAGATCGATGATCCTTGGACCAGTCACAAATGGTCCGCGATCGTTGATTCGAACGATGATGCGACGCCCGGTGTCGAGCGCAGTAACCTCGGCATAAGTGGGAAGCGGCAAAGTTGTGTGCGCGGCGGTGATCCATTTGGCGCGGAAGCGTTCTCCGTTGGCCGTGCGATTGCCGGATTCGTTACCGTACCAGCTTGCGACGCCGAGCATGTCGTAACTGGGATCGGGTGCGGGCACGAACGTTTTGCCGCCCACGATATAGGGTCGACCGATCCGAACCGGCGCGTCGCTCACCGGGCGGAAATTGTTGCTGGCGCAGGCTGATAACATCAAGACGGCTACCGGGATCGCTGTTCGCGCCGTGCGGAGTAGTTGCATGTTCGAGGCCATAGCGATGGTACGGATCTTCATAAAGGGGGGCTGAATAGGTAACGATGTTTCTGGACAAGCAAGTACAGGATTAGTTGACGGCCGTTTTGGCGTTGTCGCTTCGCCCGTTCCCCGCCTTCAGTCTGTTCGCGACAAGTATTAATGACAGTGCATCAAATGCACTCGACGATGTTGACTGGTACCCACTATTGGAGGAATGGCTTACGCATAGGTGCAACCAGGGGGCTGCTCATGATATCGAATGAACTTTCGCAGTCTACCCATAGTTGGCCGCTGTTCGAACACGGTCGGCAATTCTCTCTGGGGCATGACTTTGCCTGGTCCAACACGGCAACGCTCGACCTTTCGGCAGGCCAGGCCATGCTGGCCCAACAGGGTATCGGCACCTGGGAATGCAATCTCGTCAACAATGTGCTGACCTGGTCGCCTGAGGTTTTTGATTTTTTCGGAATGCCGCAACACAAGCCTGCCAATCGAAAACGAACGGTTTCGCTCTATCGGGAAGCTTCGCGCACCAAGATGGAGCGGCTGCGGGCCTATTCGATCAAGCACCAGCGCGGCTTTACCCTCGATGCAGAGATCGTTCCTGCCAATGGCGGGCATCGCTGGATCCGCGTGATCGCGACACCGGTCTGCATCGGGAACCGGGCTGTGCGACTGGAAGGGTTTAAACGCGACGTCACCCACGAATACCGCTGACAGGTTGAACTCTATCTGCCCCTGACCGACCGTTGCGCGAATGTGCTTGGAGGTTGGGATCGCGGGGGGCCATAAGGACAGCCAATTCACGCTGGGGAGCCGTCCATGGAAGTCGCGTTTACCGTTCTTGCTGTCTTAGCCATCGTTTACGTCATCATGGGCGTGAAAATGGTCACGCAAGGGTATCAATATACGATCGAGCGTTTCGGCAAATTTACCGCTGTTGCCCCTCCCGGTCTCACCCTCATCATGCCGTTTGTCGATCGTGTCGGTCGCAAGGTTAACATGATGGAGCAGGTGCTGGACATTCCCGGTCAGGAAATCATCACCAAGGACAACGCGATGGTCGCGGTCGACGGTGTGGTGTTCTTTCAGGTGCTGGATGCCGCCAAGGCCGCCTATGAGGTCAGCGACCTGTACCGCGCGATCATGCAATTATCGACCACCAACCTGCGCACGGTGATGGGGTCGATGGATCTGGACGAGACGCTGTCGAAGCGCGACGAGATCAATGCGCGGCTGCTGGTCGTCGTTGACGCCGCGACCGAGGCGTGGGGCGTGAAGATCACCCGCGTGGAGTTGAAGGACATTCGCCCGCCCGCCGACATCGTGAATGCAATGACACGGCAGATGAAGGCAGAGCGTGAAAAGCGCGCTTCGATTCTGGAGTCGGAAGGCGCGCGGCAGAACGACATCAACCGGGCCGAGGGTCAGAAACAGTCGCAAATTCTGGAGGCCGAGGGGCGTCGGGAAGCGGCTTATCGCGATGCCGAAGCGCGGGAACGCTCGGCTCAGGCAGAGGCGACTGCGACCAAGTTGGTGTCCGACGCGATCGAAGGCGGCAGCGCGCAGGCGATCAACTATTTCATCGCGCAGAAATATGTCGAGGCTGTCGCGCTGTTTGCGACTTCGCCCAATGCCAAGACGATATTGTTCCCGGTCGAGGCGACACAGTTGATCGGGACGCTGGGCGGGATTGGCGAACTGGCGCGCGATGCGTTCAGGGATAGCCCCACTCCAGCCCCCGCACCGCTACGGCGGCCGGGGCCGTTTGAGACGCCCACGAAATGAACTGGGCTGCTGGCATTGCGGATCACTGGCTGTGGCTGATTGCCGCAGCCGCGCTCGGCATTGCGGAAATCATTATGCCCGGCGCGTTCCTGATGTGGATCGGCATCGCCGCGCTGATTACCGGATTGGTGGCGTTGTTGGTGCCCATCGGCGTGCCGGTGCAGCTTTTTGTATTCGCCGTCACCGCGATTGCGTCAGTTTACGTCGGACGCCGGGTGCTGGTGCGCAACCCGATCGAGTCGGCCGATCCATTGCTCAACGATCGCGGAGCGCGGTTGATCGGTGAGATAGTAACAGCGGTCACTGCGATCGACGCCTCTCAGGGACGCGTGAAAGTCGGTGACGGCGTGTGGCCTGCGCGTGGCGCAATCGCTGACATCGGAGATCGCCTGCGCGTCATCGGTATCGAGCGGAGCGTCCTGCTGGTCGAGAAAGCCTGATAGCGGGGGCGTTTTTAATGCGCCCCCGCTTTGTTCAGCGCCGGCTTATTTCTTGCTGAAGAAGCCGCCGATCATGCTGGTGATGTCGTTGATCGGATTGCCGTCACCGTCACGATCAAGCATCCCGGAGACGCTGGCGAGAGCGCCTTCTCCACCGAGATGACCAACGATCTGCTGAAGCGTGTCAGTCGATAAACCGGTGCTGGCAGCAGCAGTCTCAACAGTATCGCCCTCTTGCGGATGAGCGGCACCGAGAGCGGCGACAGCGGACTGCACCTGTTCAGGCGAAAGTCCGACCTTTGCGGCCAGATTTTCAACCACGGCGTTACCACCGAGTGATCCCAGAATTCCGTCGAGCATACCCATCGTCATTTCCTTTACCGGTGAGGTCAGGCGATTATGCAGCTTTCGGGGCGGCCTGACGAACGCCTTCGTCAACATGATCTTCGAATTGAGCGAAATTGTCGATAAACTGTCCAACAAGTTTCTGCGCGGTGCGGTCATAATCCTCTTTGTCCGCCCAGGTGCTACGCGGGTCGAGGATGCCGGTATCGACACCAGCGACCGTCACAGGAACCTTGAAGCCAAAGTTGGGATCGGTACGGAACTCGCCATCGTTAATGCTGCCGTCGAGTGCAGCGTTCAGCAGCGCGCGGGTTGCCTTGATCGGCATACGACGACCAATGCCGTGTTTACCGCCCGTCCAGCCCGTGTTGACGAGCCAGCAAGACACGCCGCCCTTGGCGATGCGCGACTTCAGAAGGTTGCCATAGATGCTGGGGTGGCGCGGCATGAACGGTGCGCCGAAGCAGGTCGAGAAGGTTGCTTCGGGTTCGGTCACGCCAATTTCGGTGCCCGCAACGCGCGCGGTGTAGCCCGACAGGAAGTGGTACATCGCCTGATCGGGAGTAAGCTTCGCGATCGGAGGCAGGACGCCATAAGCATCAGCGGTCAGCATCACGATGTTCTGCGGAACCGGCCCCATGTTGTCGGCCGACGCATTGGGGATGAAGTCGATCGGATATGAACCGCGGCTGTTTTCGGCGAGGCTGTTGTCGTCGAAGTCAAGCTGGCGGGTGTCCTTGTCGATCACGACGTTTTCCAGAACCGTTCCGAAACGCTTCGACGTGGCGAAGATTTCAGGTTCGGCTTCGGCGGACAGGCGAATCATCTTGGCGTAGCAGCCGCCTTCAAAATTGAAGACCGCCGTGTCGGACCAGCCATGTTCGTCATCGCCGATCAGCGTGCGGCTGGCGTCGGCAGACAGCGTCGTTTTACCAGTGCCGGACAGACCAAAAAATACAGCCGTGTCGCCCTTTGGCCCAATGTTGGCCGAGCAATGCATCGGCATGATGCCTTCGACAGGCAGCTTGTAATTGAGGATGCCGAACACCGACTTCTTCATTTCGCCAGCGTAAGCCGTGCCGCCGATGAGGATCAGTTTTTCGGTGAAGTTGACTGCGATTACCGTTTCGCCACGGCTGCCATGACGCGCAGGATCGGCGCGGAAGCTTGGCAAGTCGATAATCGTAAATTCGGGAGCGAAGTCCGCGAGTTGCGCCGTTTCCGGGCGGACAAGCAGCGTACGGATGAACAAGCTATGCCAGGCCAGTTCAGTGATGACGCGGACATTGACGCGATATTCGGGCTGCGATCCGCCGAACAGATCCTGAACGTAGAGCGTGTCTTTCGTCGCGAGCGCGCTGTAAAAGTCGGCCTTCAATGCGGCAAAATGCTCTGACGTCATGCCCTTGTTGGTCTTGCCCCACCAAATCGTGTCTTCGGTCGTCGCATCACGGACGATGAATTTGTCGTTGGCCGAGCGCCCGGTGTGCTTGCCGGTTTCGACGACCAGCGGACCGTCGGCTGCGAGTATTCCTTCGCCACGTCGTACTGCGTGTTCGACCAGTGGCGCGGTGATCAGGTTCCAATTCAGATTGGCGGCGGTGGAAATGCCCTGCGCGGCAAGATCGAAGGAAGGAATGCGATCAGTCACTGGAACCTCTTTCAGGAAAATACGACAAATCTCCCGCGTGACGGGTCGATCTGGACAGTTCCGATCGCGCTTATACCGGGTCGGTAAAACCGTCAAACCAGTCCGGTGCCGCAGTGGGACATATAGCCGTGGAACAGGTCACCGGTTGCGGGCGGCATGAGCTTGGCTTATCACCGGTAGCAATGACCGCGACCATCGCCCTGATCGATGACGATCGCAACATCCTGACATCGGTCGGCATTGCTTTGCAGGCAGAGGGTTTCACCACGCGCCTCTACACTGATGGCGAGTCCGCGTTGAAGGCGCTGATCGATAATCCACCCGACCTTGCGGTAAGCGACATCAAGATGCCGCGCCTCGACGGGCTGGAGATGTTACGTCGCCTGCGGGAAAAGTCGTCGCTGCCGGTGATATTCCTCACATCCAAAGACGACGAACTGGACGAGGCGCTTGGGCTTGCGCTCGGTGCTGACGATTACATTGCAAAGCCATTTTCCCAGAGGCTGCTGATCGCGCGAATTCGGGCGATCCTGCGCCGCGTGGAGCTGTCGAAGGTCGATCCGGGAGAGCCATCGGGAGAAGTCCCCGACCCAGTCGTCCGGGGCCGCCTCGAACTCGATCCAGCGCGTCACCGGGTGCATTGGGCGGGATCGAGCGTAACGCTGACGGTCACCGAATTCATGATTTTGGAAGCACTGGCCCAGCGTCCCGATGTCGTCAAAAGCCGCAGTCAGTTGATGGACGTTGCTTATCAGGATGACACCTATGTCGATGATCGCACGATCGACAGCCACATCAAGCGATTGAGGCGCAAATTCCGCGCTGTCGATCCGCAATTCGACGCAATCGAGACGCTATATGGCGCAGGTTATCGCTTTTCCGACGGGTGACGCCCCGGATCGTGCGTCACGCTGGATCGGTCGTGGCTCGCTCACGCTCCGCATACTCGTGGTCAATCTGCTTGTATTGGTGCTGATCGGCGGCAGCGTGCTGTATCTCGACGGGTTTCGCACCCGCCTCATCGAAGAGCGACGGACGCAAGAGGAAAGCGAAATCAGAATCGTTTCGGTCGTACTCGCCAGTGCACCGGAGGCAGCGCGCCCGGCAATACTCGATGCCATCGCGGCAACCTCGGGCGACCACCTGCGAATGTACGATAAATCCGGGACGATGATTTACGACAGTTGGCACGACAAACGGCGCAGTTTTAAGTTGGTCGACCCTGCCAGCGAGCCATGGGACAAACATTTTGCCCGTTGGATGGATGCGGTCATAGATCGCGCCGTTGGCGCTCATATTCCAAGCCCGTTTGTCGATCAGGGCGCCCTTCCCGCCCATTACTGGCGCGAGCTGCAACATGTGATGATGGGGCAGTTGGTCCGTTCAAAAGTGCGTCTTGCCCCCGATCGCACCCTTGTCATCAGTGCCGCGACAAGCGTTGCACCGGGGCAGTCCGCCTATCTGCTCAGTGTTCAGAACACGCGCGATGTGACCCGGCTGGTGCGCGCCGAAAGACTGCGACTGGCGACTGTCATCCTGATCGCACTGGTTCTTTCAGCCGCGCTCTCGTTCTTCCTTGCGCGCACGATCGTTCGACCACTGCGGCGACTGGCGCGTGCCGCCGTTCGCGTGCGCCTTGGCCGTGCGCGCGATGTCGTCGTGCCCCGCCTGCCCGGTCGCAGCGACGAGATCGGCCTGTTGGCGCGCGCCGTTTCCGACATGACACACGCGCTGCGCGAACGGATCGACGCGATCGAGCGGTTTGCCGGAGATGTTTCGCACGAACTGAAAAACCCGCTGGCCTCGTTATCTTCTGCGGTCGAGAGCCTAGATCGAGTGACCGATCCTGCGCTGCAAAAGCAGCTTACCGATATTATCGCGCAGGACGTTCGAAGGCTGGACCGGCTGATAACAGACATTTCGGATATATCCCGGCTCGACGCGGAGCTGACCCGGACGCGCTTTGAACGCGTCGATCTGGGCGAACTGATCGAAACGCTGCTTGCCGAACATAATATCAGAACCTCCGACCAGACACGCATCGCGTTCGCCCGTCCGGGGCGCGACACAGCGGTGGTCATGGGCGACCCCAATCGGCTGGAGCGTGCCATCCGCAACCTTATCGATAATGCGGTTTCATTCTCGCCCCCGGCGGCGTCGTGCAGGTCGGAGCGACCCGAGCAGGCGAAGATGTGATCGTGACCGTGGAGGATGACGGGCCGGGCATTCCCGTCGCATCGCGAGAACTGGCGTTCGAGCGCTTTCATAGCGACCGACCCGACACCGAAGCGTTCGGCAAACATTCCGGGCTTGGCCTCGCCATCGCCAAGACGATCGTGGACGGGCATAACGGGACAATCGCGATCGAAGACCGCGATTCGGGAGCCGACGGAGCGCGTTTCGTCATTCGAATGCCCGCGGCATAAAGGAGCAGAAGCGCGCACCATGACGGTTTATTCGCCCGTAACAGGGGTATCGTCCGAAACGCTGCACGCGTCGTGCGTGGCGATAGCGGGTCGTGCCGTCCTGATCGCAGGGCCGTCGGGTGCCGGAAAATCCGACCTGACGCTACGGCTGATCGACCGCGGTGCTACGTTGGTGAGTGACGATTATACATTGACGCAGCGTATCGACAAAGCCCTGCTGGCAAGCGCGCCTGCGACAATCGCTGGCAAAATTGAAGTTCGTGGTCTTGGAATTCAACAGATGGCCCATGTCGATCGCGTGCCTGTCGCTTTGATGGTCGTCGTGGGGGAACCCGTCGAGAGAATGCCGGAGCCGGGTCGCGAACGGAAAATCGCCGGGATAGACATTCCACTGGTGGCACTGGCCGCACTTGAAGCATCGGCACCGATCAAGGTCGAGATGGCGCTCGCCCAACATGGATTGCGGACTCCATGACACGGCCGGGTCGCATCCTGTTGGTCACGGGCATGTCTGGTGCAGGCAAGTCCACTGTGCTGAAATCACTCGAGGATATCGGCTGGGAAACGGTCGATAATCTGCCGCTGCGGCTACTGGGACTGTTGCTTGGGACAACACCGCCCGAGGGGGCAAGCGATAGCCGCCCTCTCGCTCTTGGTATCGACAGTCGGACGCGTGGGTTCGATGCCGATGCGATTGTCGAACGCATCAAGGTCATGCGCGAAGCTGGCGACGACATCGGGACGCTGTTCCTCGATTGCTCGGGGTCGGAGCTCGAGCGGCGCTATGCGGAGACGCGGCGGCGGCACCCGCAGGCACTCGACCGCCCGGCGTCGGACGGCATTGCACGCGAGCGCGAACTGCTGAGCCCGCTGCGGAGATGGGCCGACCATGTCATCGACACGACTGCAAACACAAGTAACGACCTGCGGCTGGAGATCCGTGCACGGTTCGATGAGGACCGCGAATCGGCCTCTACGCTGACAATCATGTCGTTCGGATTTGCCCGTGGTGTGCCACGAAATGCCGATTTGATGTTCGATATGCGATTTTTGCGTAACCCGCACTGGGACAGCGGACTGCGCCCATTGAGCGGGCTGGACGCGGCAGTCGCCGACTATGTGGCCGAAGATCCTGCCTATGAGGAGGCCGTCAGCCGCATCGAGGAACTGCTGCTTTTCCTCCTCCCGCGCTATCAGGCGGACGGCAAAGCTTATGTAACGATTGCCTTTGGATGTACCGGCGGGAGACACCGCAGCGTCCATGTTGCAGAGCGGGTTGCCGCCCGGTTGCGCAATGCAGCATTTTCGCCCACGGTCTTACACCGTGATTTGCGGAGCAGGCCTGACGACTCGACGGAAGGCAAGCATCGCACCGGCGAGGAAATGACGCTTAAGACGTCAGAGGGCACAATTGGGTCTAGAAGCGAGATTGGTTCGTAATGATCGGTTTGGTACTGGTGACACACGGCAGGCTAGCGACGGAATTCGTCGTCGCGATGGAGCATGTCGTAGGACCGCAGCGCGCAATTGCGACGATCTGCATCGGTCCAGAAGACGATATGGAACTGCGACGCACCGACATTGCCAAGGCGATTGCCGAGGTTGACGGTGGGCGCGGCGTTATCGTGCTGACCGATCTGTTCGGGGGCACGCCTTCGAACCTCGCCATTTCGTTAATGCATCCAGGTAAGGTAGAGGTCATCGCTGGGATCAACCTGCCGATGTTGATCCGCCTGGAGGGGGCCCGTCGAACAATGAATGTCCGTGATGCCGTAGCCGCCGCGCGTGAAGCAGGGCGTAAATATATCTCCGTCGCGTCCGAAGTTCTGGGCGAGCAGGCGGCGTGATTCAAAAGACTGTCCTGATCACCAACAAGCGCGGACTACATGCGCGCGCCAGTGCCAAGTTCGTGACGCTTGCCAGTGGCTTACCGGCCAAGGTCGAGGTCGAAAAAGATGGGTCCAGCGTGGTTGGTACCTCGATCATGGGACTGATGATGCTTGGCGCGGCGATGGGCGACAGCGTGACGATCAGCGCCAGCGGCGACGGGGCGGAACAGGCAGTTACGGCATTGGCCGAACTGGTGGAGAATAAGTTCGGGGAAGACTAGGTCATGGCCCGAGAAATTACGGGGTTTTCCAATCCCATCGTCAAGCGCGTGCGATCGCTGCGCGACAAGAAGCATCGCCGGGCCGAAGGACGTTTTCTCGCCGAGGGGCTGCGGATATTGACCGAGGCGCTGGACGCCGGGGTTACGCCCGAGATGCTTTGGCATTCGCCGGAAAGCGCAAACCATCCGCTGGTGGTTCGGCTGACCGAGGCGACCGAGGCTGCGGGGGGCGAGGTCGTTGTCACTCATCCCGATATTCTTTCCAAGCTGTCGGGCAAGGATAATCCGGGCAGCGTCCTTGGCGTGTATCACGAACGGCTGGTGCCGCTGGATCAGGTCGATCGTAGTACGGCCGACATCTGGATCGTGGCGCAGGCTTTGCGCGATCCCGGCAATCTGGGAACGATGTTACGAACCGGCGATGCGGTTGGCGCGGGCGGGTTGATCCTGATCGACGATTGCACCGACCCGTTTTCGGTCGAAGCAGTGCGGGCGAGCATGGGCGCGATCTTTACGCAAAGCGTGAGCGTGGCTTCGTGGGCCGACTTCGTAACATGGCTGCGCGGTGGACCCGGACAGTTGGTCGGAACCAGCCTGAATACCGATGTCGATTATCAGGCCGTGAAATACACCGCGCCGACGTTCATTCTGGTTGGGAATGAGGCGCAGGGATTACCGGCAGACTATGAAGCCGAGTGCGATCTGTTGGTGAAGATGCCGATGCTGGGCAAGGCGGACAGTCTGAACGCTGCGGTTGCGACTGCGGTGATGGCTTATGAAGTGATCAACCAGAAGCGTCGCTCACCAGCTTAACGAGCGGACGGGTCAGAGTTTCAACGACGGGAAGCGATTCAATCGTTTTTCCCGAAGTTTCGATGTTGAGCGCTTCGAATTTCTTGGCCTGTGTCAGAACCTGCGATTCGAGGCTTCCGACAAACGCATTGTAAGCCCCGACTGCGGTATCTAGATTCTTTCCGACGCGTGCGACGTGACCGCCCATGACGCTGAGACGTGCGTAAAGATCTTTCCCGAGTTCAGCGATTTCGCGCGCTTGTCCGGCCAGTTTCTCCTGTCGCCATACCGCAGCCACCGTGCGGGCAATGGCGATCAGGTTCGTTGGCGTCGCCAACAACACCCGCTTTTCGAACGCGAAGTCCCAAAGCGTTGGGTCATGCTCCAGCGCAGCGGACAGGAAGTGTTCGCCGGGCACGAACATAATCACATAATCGGGCGCGTCGGCGAATTGGCTCCAATAGGCTTTGTTGCCGAGGCTGTTCACATGGGCGCGCATCGAAGCGGTGTGGGCGGTCAGGGCGAGCAGCCGTTCGCCTTCGTCCACGGCTCCGAATGCGTCCTGATAAGCGTTCAGCGAAACCTTCGCGTCGATGACCAATGACTGGCCGCCGGGGACGTTGATGATGACGTCTGGGCGAAGGCGGCCACCTTCTTCGCCGTTGATGCTGACTTCGGTCTGGAAGTCGGCGTGTTCGGACAGCCCGCAGCTTTCAAGGACATTGCGAAGTTGTTGTTCACCCCAGCGGCCGCGTGCCTTGGGAGCGTTACGAAGAGCGTTGACCAGTTTCGCCGCCTCGCCGGAAACACGCTCGGTGCCGACGCGCATGGCTTCGATCTGGCCCTTTAGATCGCCGAAAGCGTCGCGGCGTTCGGCTTCGACCTTGGCAACGCCGGCTTCGTAACGTGCGAGTTTTTCGGTGACCGGTGCCAGCAGTGCTTTTAGCCCCTGCCCCGTTGTTTCTTCGGATTGTTTGAACCGGGCGTCGGCGCGTTCGAGAAACTGGCGTTGCGCGGTTTCGAGGAGCTTGGCACCCGTTTCGGCGAATTGTGCGCCAAGGGCTTCTTTATCGGCGAGCAAACGGTCATGCGATGCCTGCCATGCCGTTTCTCGTTCTATAGCACGGGCTTGCGATGCGGCTTCGCGTTCACTGGATCGCGCGCGCAGATCGGTGAGGTCGCGAAGGTGCTGGTCACGTTCGGTTTCGACCTGCTGGTGCATCTGACGCACCTGTTCGACTTGTCCGGCGTGGACCTGTGCGGCGGCGAGTTGTTCGCGGACCTTCCCCGCCGTCCGACCGCCGAGCAGCCAGCCAATCGCCAGCCCTGCAAGCAGCGTGAGGACGGCAACAATCAGGATTTCGGTCGTCATCGTCGCATTGCCCCGTCAAATTATTGCGGGAACATAGGACGAACGGATGGTTAGGAACAGGGGTTATTTGCGAGCCTAGCCGTTTCCCTAAGCCTGTCGAAGGATTGTCCTTCTTTCTGCACCTCGAGAAGGAGGGCACCCCTTCGACAGACTCACGGAAGCGGGTTTTACTGGCTAGGATTAGGCAGCTTTGCGGAACTTCAGCAGCTTCTTCATCACCATCTCGCGCTTCAGGCGACTGAGGTGGTCGATAAACAACACGCCTTCAAGGTGATCCATCTCGTGCTGGAGACAGGTCGCCAGCATCCCCTCGATACGCTCGTCATGCTGCTTACCGTCAAGGTCCATCCAGGTCGCACGGATGGAGGCAGGTCGTTCGACTTCGGCGTATTGATCGGGGACCGAGAGGCAGCCCTCGTTATAGACGGTGTATTCTTCGTCTTCGTCATGGATTTCAGGGTTGATGAAGACGCGCGGCTCACGGATGCTCTTGCCCTCTTCGTCTTCCTGTTCTTGCAGGTCGATGACGAGCAGGCGCTTTGGCACGCCGATCTGGACTGCTGCCAAACCGATGCCGGGTGCATCGTACATCGTCTCCAGCATATCGGCCACGAGCGTGCGGATGCTGTCATCGACGGCCTCTACTGGGGTCGAGATTACGCGCAGCCGGGGGTCCGGGGCTTCTATGATTGAGAGGATCGCCATAATTCTCAGGTAGGAATTGTGGGTTCCTGCGTCAACTATTGGTCTGTTAGTTCTGCGAGGAAGAAGGGCAGCCTTTCGTCAGGCTCAGGGAAGCGCAGAATGTAAAACTGACTAACTGACGGGCCTTCTCGCCCGCAATGCCTGCGCCAGCGTGCCGTCGTCGAGATAGTCGAGTTCACCGCCAACCGGCAGCCCATGCGCAAGCTGAGTGAGGCGAATCGGGAAATTTTCGAGGCGGTCAGCGATATAATGCGCGGTCGTCTGGCCCTCCAAAGTCGCGTTCATGGCGAGGACGACTTCATCGACACCGCCCTGCGAAATGCGCGTGACGAGGCGGTCGATGGTGAGGTCTTCGGGACGGACGCCATCGAGCGCGGACAATCTCCCCCCAAGGACATGGAACCGCCCCGGAAACAGGCGCGAACGTTCGAGTGCCCAGAGGTCGGCGACATCCTCCACAACGGCGATGGAACGGTCATCGCGGCGGGGGTCGGAACAGATGGAACACGGATCGCGCGTATCGACGTTACCGCAAACCGAGCATGTCGCGAGCCGTTCGTTCACCGATTCGAGTGCGCGCAACAGCGGGATCAGCGCCCCTTCCCGCTTTTTGAGCAGGTGCAGCACCGCGCGGCGGGCCGAACGTGGGCCCAAACCGGGAAGCCGGGCCAGTGCCTGAGACAGTGCATCGATTTCCGTTGAAGCCATGAACCGACAGATAGGGGGTTGCGCGCGCGCTTGCCAAGCGGTTGAGGTTCCTGATGCGCATTACATTCATGGGAACTCCCGATTTCGCCGTCCCGACCCTGAGCGCGCTGGTCGCCGCGGGGCATGACGTTGTGGCGGTTTACACCCAGCCACCGCGCCCTGCTGGGCGTGGCAAGACGTTATCGCCCTCTCCTGTGCAGCGCCGCGCGGAGGAGTTGGGGATCGCAGTTCGGTATCCGGTTTCCTTGAAAACGACGGAGGCTCAGGAAGAGTTTGCGGCTTTCGGGGCGGATATTGCGGTGGTTGCGGCTTATGGACTGATCTTGCCACGCGCGGTGCTCGATGCGCCGAAATTCGGGTGCATCAATGTCCATGCTTCGTTGCTGCCGCGCTGGCGGGGGCCGCGCCGATCCACCGCGCCATCCTTGCTGGCGATATTAAGACCGGCGTGACGATTATGGGAATGGAGGCTGGACTTGATACCGGTCCAATGCTGGCGACAGTCGAAGCCGACGTTGCGCGGAAGACTGCGGGGGAATTGACCGGGGAGTTGGCCGAATTGGGTGCGCGGTTACTGGTCGATGTGCTGACTGATCTGAACACGTTTCCGCCGGTTGTTCAGCCGGACGAAGGCGTGACCTATGCAGCGAAAATCGACAAAGCAGAGGCCCGGATCGATTTCATGGCAAGCGCGACACAGACTGAGCGCCAAGTTCGGGCATTCGCTCCGACGCCGGGCGCATTTTTTGAATATCTGGGGGAGCGGATTCGTATTTTGAGCGCCGAGCCGTTGATTACCGGATCGGCGCGGCCAGCCATGGTGATCGATGACGCGCTGACGATTGCGTGCAATCCCGGCGCGATCCGGCCGACTTTGGTTCAGCGGGCAGGACGTGGAGCAATGAAACCCGCCGATCTGTTGCGGGGCTTTGCCATTCCGGCGGGCACGCAGCTTTGACGCAACGGTTTCGAATCACTGTCGAATTCGACGGGCAACCATTCATGGGCTGGCAGCGGCAACCGCATGGGGCCACCGTGCAGAAGGCGCTGGAGGATGCGTGCGCCGCGATCCTGAAGGAGACGATCGTTGTTCATGCCGCCGGGCGAACCGATGCGGGGGTTCACGGTCTGGGGATGGTCGCGCATCTGGACGTAGCGCGCGTGATGACACCCTTCGCGTTGATGGAGGCGATCAATGCGGGCCTGATCGATGTACCGGTTGCGGTAATCGCGTGTGAGACGGTCGCGGCGGACTTTCACGCGCGGTTTGCGTGTCTGGCGCGGCATTATGAATATCGGATCGTAAACCGGCGCGCGCCTTTGACATTGGGTGCCGGGCGCGAGTGGCGGATCAAAAAGGCGCTCGATGCGGAGGCAATGCACGACGCGGCGCAGATATTGGTCGGGCATCATGATTTCACAACGTTTCGATCGGTGCATTGCCAGTCGGCAAATCCGGTAAAAACGCTGGATCGGCTCGATGTCACGCGGACGGGCAATGCGATTACCATCCGGGCATCGGCGCGGTCGTTCCTGCATCATCAGGTGCGGTCGATGGTCGGGTGCCTGTCGCTGGTCGGGATCGGGCGCTGGTCGGCGGGCGATTTGCGCGAGGCACTGGAGGCCAGGGACCGGACGCGGCTGGGACTGAATGCGCCGCCCGATGGGCTGTATTTCGTGCGGGCCGACTATCCGTGAAGGCCAAATACGCGGGCAAGTGATTTTTCAAGCATGACGAGTTGCCACAATAGCCGCCCATGATCGCGCACGCCACTGGCGTGATCGGTGCCGACCTTCGCCAGGACAACGGGGTCGAACCATCCGGTTTCCGCAAAGGCGGTCGTGGTGATACGGGTCGCCTCCTCTGCCAACGCGCCACGGAACCATGCCGAGATCGGCGTCACGAAGCCCATTTTCTGGCGATAGAGTATGTCGTCAGGCAAGTATTTCTGCATTGCCTTTTTCATTAGCCATTTGCCTGTGCCGCCTCGCAAACGTAGCGACACCGGCAGCGTTGCGCCAAATTCTACAAGGCGGTGATCGAGGAGTGGTTCACGCGCTTCGAGGCTGACGGCCATGCTGGTGCGATCGACTTTGGTCAGAATGTCGCCGGGGAGCCAGATTTTGAGATCGGCATATTGGGCGCGGTCCAACGGGTCGCGCGCAGGGGCATTGCGCATGGCGGCGACGATGCGGTCCTCCGCGCGGTGGCCCTGTAGCGCGGCCTTGAAGCTGGGAGAGAATAGCGCGGCACGCATTTCGGGGCCGGTTACGCCGACTGCTCGGGCATAGGCTTCGTCGCCGTCGCGGGCGAGAGCTTCGAAGGTGGATTTGGCGCGGAATTTCTGTGGTGCCCAGTCGGCTTTTGGGTAATAGTGGGCGAGTTTTCCGAATATTGAACGGCGGAAATCCGCGGGCATCAGGCCACGCACGCGTTCTTCGGCGGACTGGAATTTATAGCGGCGATATCCTGCAAAGATTTCGTCCGCTCCGTCACCCGATAGCGCCACCGTCACCGTTTCGCGTGCGAGTTGGCAAACCCGCCAAGTGGGAAGCGCAGAGGCGTCGGCGAAGGGTTCGTCGAACGCGTTTGCCAGCACGTCGATTGCAGGAAAATCATCTGCTGCGACGATGCGTTTACGATGGTTGGTGGCAAACCGTTTGGCGATCAACGCGGCGTAGTGAGTCTCGTCGTGAGCTGCAGAATCGAAACCGATGGAGCAGGTTTGGACCGCGTTGGGGCTGGCTTCGGCCATAAGGGCGACGACGCTGGAGGAGTCCACACCCCCGGACAGGAATGCGCCGAGCGGAACGTCGGAGACCATGCGTGATGTCACACCGTCGCGGAGGTGGGTGCGCATCTGTTCTTCGGCGTCGCGCGTCGATCCGGTCGTTCTTTGGGAAAAGTCGACATCCCACCAAGTGACGGGCGCGGGTTCGGGTTTGCCGCGTTCAAGGAGGAGATAGCTGCCTGCTGGCAGTTTTTGCACGCCGGCGACCAAGCAGGCGTCATCGGGAATATAGCCGAGCGCAAAGTAATCCTCGATGGCCTGAAGCGAGGGTTCGCGGCGGACGGCGGGATTGGCGAGCAAGCCTTTCAGTTCAGACGCGAAGGCGATGCTGCCGTCCGCCAGCCGTGTATAATGCAGCGGTTTCACGCCGAGGCGGTCGCGCGCCATGAACAGCGTCTGCCGATCGGCGTCGAACAGCGCGAAGGCGAACATGCCGTTGAGCCGGGGAAGCAATTCCGGCCCCCACGCGCGCCAACCGTGGATCAGGACTTCGGTGTCGCTGTCAGTGCGAAACTCCGCGCCACCGACTTCGAGTTCGCGGCGAACTTCGCGGAAATTATAGATTTCGCCATTATAGGTAACGGCGACCCGCTCGTCGGGGCTGAGCATCGGTTGCGCGCCACCGCCCAGGTCGATGATCGACAAGCGACGGTGACCGAGACCAACACCCTGCGCGACCCACACGCCCGAGCCATCCGGGCCGCGATGGGCCTGTATGTCGATCATGGCGCGAACGCGGGCGGGATCGACTGGCTTCGGCGTTCCAAGGTGGAAAAGACCGGCAATGCCGCACATTGTCAGTGGCTCCGGGCGACTGCGAACAGGCGAGCAGTCTGGGCTTGCGGCGGGCCGAATGCCTGCATGAAGCGGTCGATGGCGAGCCGTGCAGGATGGCCGGGGCCGTCCTCTGCCGACAAGATGACCACCGCCGCGCCCTGATCGCCGCCGAGCAAGCGCGCGCGCAAAGTCCTCAGTTTGACCGTCATGCTACTTCCCGTCGACCCACCGCCCAGCACGTAGAAGGTCAACGCCTCACGCGCCAGCCGTCCGGGCGCCATCAGGCGCTCTGCCTTACCAGCCGGAGGAGGCGCGGCGGTGGCCGTCCACTTCCATTTGCTATCGGGGTCGACTGCGCCCTGCGCGAACCCGACGATCTCTCGCCCCTCGTTCTGCCATCCGTAAAGCGCGATGGCGAGGTCAACGCTTTGCCCGCTGGCGTCTCGATAGCGTCCGTAGAGACGGTGATCCGCACCGTCGAATCGAGCAACCCATGGGTATCCTGCGACTCTCGGTTCGATCGTCCAACCAGCGACTTGAGACAATGCAATACTATGCGGGAGTTGAGCGCGACCTGCCGCAATGACCGTTCCGTTCCATAGCAATGGCAGCAGGACCACGCCGACCGTCGCCAGCGCCATCCCGAGGAATGGTCTTGCGCGAAAGTCCGGAGCACGAAACCCGGCCAACCACGGATCGCCGAGCGTGCGGTCGAAGAATTTCCACCCCGCAAGCATGACCAGCGCCATGACTATCGCGAAGAAGAACCAGCCATATACGACATGATCGAATCCCGTCGCAATTTCCACGGAGGTCAGATGCGCGGCGTAGATGGTTGCAAAGGCTCGCACACCGTTCGCCAGAACCGGCGCGACGATGCACAGCATCATGAACGCCGCGCGGCGTCGCCAGCTTTTGAAACAAACGTGCGCGACAAGGGCACCATAGGCCACCATTGCAACGAGGAATTTTACGCCAGAACAAGCCTCCGCAACTTCGAACCAGCCATTGGGGATGGTGATGAACACGCCGTCGATATGCGCCGGCACCCCGGTCAGATGCAGTAACGCCATCGTTATCGACGCCGTGACATTCTGGAGTGCCGGGACGAAGGCATCCCCAAAAGGGATCAGAAAGATCAGATAAAATAGCGGAAACAGAATGGCGCGCGTGACGGCGGGACCGAGGATTGTCAGCACCGTTGCCTGCACCATCGCAACCAGAGCGGCGTGTCGGATCAGCGATGCGCCACCCGCCTGACCGATCAGCCATCCGAACGCAGCCAATCCCAGAAAGGCGAGGCCGGGGAGCCATGCTCCCAATTTGACTGAAGCGACCTCAACACGACGTTGCCAGATCAGCCACGCAACTATCGGCAGCACGAAAAGACAATGTTGATAGGTTGAACTATTCCACCACTGCCACACCATTGCGTTAGCGTCGTGCGCAAAAAGTAAGAGCATTGCGGCAAGGGTGACCGCGAGCGTCTTCAGCGGTACGCGCCAAAATCCCCTGTTGGATGCAGTGCCGGTGGTGATCGTCGCGCTGGTCATCCGGCGACGATTCCGGCCAGCGGAACCAGTTGAGCGTCCCAGGGATAATACTCCAGCATACGGGTGCGGGCGGCGGCCCCGATTGCGGTGGCGCGTGTCGGATTTTGAAACAGGTCAATCACCGCAGATGCCGCATTATCCGACACAATAAGATCGCGACCATACACGGCGTCGATTCCCAATGCGGCGGCTGTCGATGCGACGACAGGACGCGCCATCGCCATCGCTTCCAAAACCTTGTTCTGCACCCCGCGCGCCAGTTTCAGAGGAGCCACCACGACATCGGCGGCTGCGAGCCACGGTCGCGTGTCAGTAACTTCCCCAGTCACGATTACGTCGGGGCCAGCGAGGTTCAGCACTTGGGGCGCCGGGGCACGTCCCACGATTGCGAATTTCACGTTAGAAACGGCTGCGATAATCGCAGGAAGTTGCGTGTGCGTGAAATCCACCACTGCCTCGATGTTCGGCGCGTAATCCATTTGACCCGTAAACACGATCAGGGGACCAGTCTTTGGAACCGGTTCAACATGATCGGGATCGAATTGATCGAGATCGATACCATTGCCCAACATTGTTGCAGCCAAACCTGTTTTGCTCTCGAAAAGCCCCACTTCGGCATCGCTGACAAACAGCGACACCGCCGCGCGACCGGCTGCCTCGGTCTCCCAGCGCAAAAGCCGCCGGGCCTCCTGACGATTGGCAAAACCACCAAGCTGTTCAAACTTGGCCGAATCCATATCGACGAAATCCATGATGAACCGCCCACCGAACTCGGGAGGAACATAGGCCGCCATCTGTCCGGAAAAGGCGTAGATACAGTCGATTGGACGAGTCATTAGCAGCGCATCGACCTTGGTTTTCAGCGCCTGATTACGAAATGCCTCCACCGATGCAGGTGTCCCTCGCAGTAGCGCCGCCATCATTGCACGCAACTTCGATGGATCGCGAGGTTCTACGGTCACACTGACGGCCACGCTCTCAACCGTCGCCAGGTGAACGCGATCGGCTTCGTGGTCAATTAACGAAGCGACATGGATCGGTGCGATTTTCGCCAGCGCCCGAAGAATATGCCAGGATCTGATCCGGTCACCGCGATCGGGCGGGTATGGCAGTCGGTGTGCAAGAAACAGGATTTCACCCATCAGCCCAGCCCACGCGAAATCATTGGACCAAGGCGGTTGGCAACAGCGAGCGGCAGCTTCGACCAGAGTTTGACCTGAAGGCTGTATCGTGGGTCGAGCGGATTGATCTCACGCGCGGCCTGTCCATCCGCGGTGCGCTTGACATAGGCCAGCGGCACACCCTCGAAACCCCAGTTGCGCTTGAACGCAGCGGCTCCCGTTCCGGTTTTCGACCGTCCGAAGTCGAAACGCATGCATCCCCGTTCGCGCGCGCGTCGCATCAGCGCGAAATACATCATGTCGTTCGCCCGCACCGGTCGCGCCGCCGCCGTGCCACCACCCCAATATGGCATCACGACGCTACGGTGATAAAGGCTCAACACGCTGGCGAGCGGCACACCATTATGCCTGACCGTCAAGATATCCGCATCGTCGCCAAACGCGTCGAGAATCGCGGCAAACAACGCTCTGGGAAACACCGGAGTGCCGAGGTTGCGGACGCTCTCTGCATAAACCGCATAGTGCGCATCATGGTCGCCGAAATCGACTGTCAGCTCATTGGTTAGCGCCTTACGCACCTCCGCGCGTTGCTTGCGCGGAATGGCAAGCAATTCGGCCTCGTCATCCACAGCCAGATCACGCGCAAACCCGAGATAGGTCGTAACGTCCTGCGGCCAATCTTTGGGCAAACGTCCGCCACGCAGTTCGACGGTTGGACACGACAAACTTCCCGCCAGTTTCCAGACCGCCGTTGCCAATGCATCAGCCGTAGCCTCGTCATCGGCGATAATGCCGCCGCCAACGGCAAACCCGCTGGAAACGAGGGCGCGACCGAACAAAGGCGAATGAAGTTCGTTGAGCGGCACCAAGCCCGAAACGGGTGCGCCCACGATCAGATAGTGCGCCTTTTGTCCGCATCCCTTTGCGACCGCCTCGATCCATTCGCGGCGGTGAAAGGGGGTGGTTTCGGAATGGGTGGCGAGGAAATCATCGATCGCGGCGCAATCGGCGGCCGAACTCAAATCAGCCAATCGAACGACCGTCACGCAGCGATCGATTCCCGGCCCGCGCCGCTATAAGTCTCGATAACCTCGTCCACACGGCCCCATTCGAAATCGCGAACTACATGACGCAGTTTATCGGCCATGGCGTCCAGCCGCGAATAATGCCGTATTTTCGAACGCATCGGCGCATTGGCGACGCGTGGTTGGTCGGGATCGATCTCCCACGGATGGAAATAGAACGTCGCGGGCTGCTGCGCCGCATTTACCTGTCGGATCGCCCATGAGGAAAAGGCATAAGGCAACAGGCGAAAGAATCCCCCGCCCCCAGCCGCCAGTGTCCGGCCAGCGAAAATCGCCGTTGTTACGGGCAATTCAGTCAACGCACTCCGGCAACGGGCTGAAACGCAAAACGCGGCGCTTCGGGCCAGCCGTAATGATCGTGCTTTACCGGAGCGACGCTCGACGAATAGCGATAGCCCGCTTCGGCAAGGACTTCATGCGCCCATGGTGTACGCTTATCGATCGAAAAACTCGGCGCGCGGTATCCGGTGACGGGACATCCGGCTGCATCTTCGAGAATATCGCGCGCACGCTTCAGATCGGCTTTGAATTCCGCAGGCGTCATAGTGAACACCCGTGCGTGATCCCAGCCGTGGCTTGCGACCTCGTGCCCCGCCGCGACGATACGTCGGATCAATGCCGGATAACGATGCGCAACCCAGCCAAGCGTAAAGAACGTTGCCTTGACGCCGGTTTCGGCAAACAGCGCGATGACGGCATCGGTGTTGCGCTCGACACGGCATTCCAGATTGTCCCAGTCGGCACGGTCAATCACTCTTTCAAAGGCTCCGACCTGAAACCAGTCCTCGATATCGACCGAAAGCGCGTTGAGCATGGCCCGTCCTAACAGGTTCAGGCGGCGGGTGCGCGGGCCATTGCGGGTTCGTCGCGCTCCACCCAGTCAACCAACAGCGTCAAGACACGGCGCAAGGCAGCTTCCTGTTCGCGGATTTGCGATTCGAGCATGGCAATCCGTACTTCGTGATCGACGGTGCGGGGATTGGTTTGTGACTGCTGATGCTCGACATTGACGGCATGCAAGGGCTGTCTCGGCGGCGATGAAATTTGAACGACAACCTTTGGACGATCACCATCGAGATCGGCCACGACTTGCGCGACGATGATACCATCGACCGTGTCCGCCTTCTCCAGCGCACCCATCAACAGTGCCCGCGTCGCCAGCGTGTTCAGTTTGCGCGGAACGCCACCGCTTGCACCGTGGAGCATCTGGCACGCCTCGTCGGTCAGGGCAGGACGCCCCGTCCAACCTGCTGTGGTCAAACGATGCTCAAGATAACCCCGCGTCTCGTCCGGCTTCATTGGGTCGAGGTGATGCGTCGCGATGACCCTCTGACGGAGTTGTTCGAGCTGCTCCGATTCAGCGAGCCGATCACGAAATTCCGGTTGTCCCAAGAGAAATATTTGCATTAGCGGATGACCACCCGCCTGAAAATTGGACAGCATCCGCAATTCTTCAAGCGCCGAAGTCGGCAAGTTCTGCGCTTCGTCGATGATCAGCAAAGTCCGCCGCCCACCCCGCCCGGTTTCGGCCAGATGTCGTTCGATCCGGTCGAGTAACTGCGCCTTCTCCACGCCCTCTGTCGGCAGTCCCAGTCCTTGCGCGGTAAGGCGGAGCATGTCGTCGCCCTCAACCTGCGTCGAAACGATTTGGATCGCCGCAACCCGTGCCGGGTCGATTGTAGCCATTAGATGGCCGGTCAGCGTCGTCTTGCCCGCGCCGATGTCTCCGGTGACAACGATAAAGCCTTCACCTTGCGCCAGCCCATAGCCAAGATACGCCATCGCCTTTTTATGCGTGCCGCTGGCAAACCAGAAACGAGCGTCGGGCGTTAGCTGAAACGGCGGGGCGGTCAGACCGTAATAGTCAGTGTACATTGCGCATACTTCCCTGAAACTTCTGCTGCCTAGAACCGATACCGGGCGCCGACTTGAGCCGCACCGATCAAAGATGAATCAACATCCTGGACGCGGGTCGAATATAAGCCGAGCGTCGCCGTGCCGGTCAGGTGATTGCTGAAATTATGATAATAACTGCCCGTCGCGCCCGTGCCGAGCACGTCCTGCGCACCCGGAAAACCCGGTTCGTACCAGTCGATATAGACAGTACCATCAATGCCCGAATGTGACGTCAGCCGCCGCCCCAGATTGGCCTGCACGTAATAGCCGCGATCCTTCGATCCATTGACTGCCGCCAACACACCGCGCGAGTCGAGGAAGGTCCGCTCCGCATAACCAAGGCCGAGGCCGGCCAGCCACGGCCCGCGCGAATAACGCCAGACAGCATTGACACCACGCGATCGATATGTGCCGCCAATGATTGATTGCAGCGCATCGTTCAGGCAACCGCCCGCGCCGCTGCCCCCCGCACTTCCGCCCGAAGTGCCGAACACGCAGCCTCCGATCGAGCCGCCGAAAGGATTGCGCTGCAAGGTGAATTGCGTCGGCAAGCTAGACAGTGACGCGTCGATCTGACGTCCGAACGTCTGGACGCCGTCATATACGCCGACCTGAAAAGCCATGTCGTCGCTCGGTTGATACGAGAATGAGCCGATGTACGTCATACTACCGTAACGGCGTCCAACCCGCGCCTCGAGCGAGGTGCGTTGGCTTGGTCGCCATAATATGCCGACATCCCAGATAAACCCGGATTGGTCGTAATCGAGCAGCCGCGGACTGGCAGGATCGGTCACGAAACTTCCGTTTCCATTGAGAACTGGATTGCCCGCGTCGTCAACAAGGGCATTGCGCGCGCTCGATCTGATTTTCTCGTAACCCGCGCCGCCCACCGCTGCGAGCGTCGGGGATACCGGGACAGTCACGTCCGCTCGCACAAAGCCGCTTTCGAAGCGTTGATCGAGTTCGCTCTGATCCTCGCGCTCATAACCGCCGCTGACATTCCATGCGATCGGCAGGACTCCGACCCGCATACCGACATTGGCCGCCAGCACATGATTGGTCGATGAATCGAAACCGCCGAGATCGGTCTGTCCGGCGGGTAAGTTGCCGAGATGATTGTCCAGCTTTGTATAACCAAAGCGATAAGCGGCACCGACATCTAGATCCCCGACGCGGGTCGCGAGCGTTGGTCCGGCATAAACCGAATAAAGCTGCGACACATTGTCCGCATTGCCGATCACCGGATTTGCGCCGATGCCGGGTAAATCGTTGCGCGTCCGCGTGGCGAGCGCCCCAGCCTCGATCCGCAGCAGGTTTGGTACAACCACATATTGGCCGCGCGCGAGACCCGAATGGGTATCTCCATCGCCAGTGTTTTTGTCCCATCCGAAACGATGTTCGTACCGATAGCTGATCTGGCCTTCGGTGCGCGGGGTACTGATTGAGGCGTCGATGCCGGCTGCGGCAGTCGTATAGGCAGACGTTCCGCCGCCGTTATTCAGATCACCGAAAACCGTCTGGTCAACTTCGAGATAAGGATGAACCTCAGTACTATGCTCGGCCCGCGCCGGGGGCGCAAAGACGATAGCACCGGCAGCGCCGGCCATCAGAAGGAACCGCAGAATCATTTATCGTGTCCGTAATACGAGCCAAAGCTCCTTGTCCCGCCAGCGAAACTCGCGGCGTTGAGCAACAGGCTGATATTTTCACAGCCATCGACCAGCGCGATGGCATCTTTGAGTTCGGCTTCGGTCGTGCGATCCGCGCGGACAATCATCAGTACTTGCCCGACATGGAGCGCCAGCACCGAAGCGGGCGATGCCGCCAGCGCAGGTGCAGAATCAAAAATCACGATGCGGTTCGGGTTAGATGTGGCGAGGCTTTCCAACACGACTTTGGTACGTGCGGATGCCAGCAATTCATTGTCATCGTGAGCAGCCTTGCCCGCAGGAAGCACACTCAGCTTGGCGATATTGGTACGGATGACGAGGCTCTCGACGTCGATCGTCGGATCGGCGAGCGCGTCCATCAAGCCCGCGTCCCCTTCCAGGCCAAGCGTGGAAAGGACTTCGGGTTTGGCGACATCAGCATCGACCAGCAGCACTTCAGTGTCGCGTTCGCTGGCAAGGCTGAGCGCCAGGTTGACCGCGCAGAACGTCTTGCCCTCATTGGGTTGAGCGGAGCAGACCAGGATCATCCGGCCATGTTCGATCGGCTGCCCTTTTGCGCCGCCATTGGCGTTCAGAATCAACTGGCGTTTCACCAGTCGGAACTCTTCGACCAACGTGCCCGGGGGTCCATCGGGAATGATGAACCCGGCTTCTCGCAAGCGATCTGGATCAACCGGAACGATTGGGTTAGGTCCGCGGCGAGGTTGTACGATTGCTGGAACAACGGGCTGTTCGAAGGGGGCCGCGACGACGGGCGGGCGGGCGACCAGAGCGAAATCATAGACCTCTGCGGCGCGTTCGATCAGCGATGATTTTGGGGTCGAGTCAGCGACCAGCGGTGTAGTACGAATCATGTTCATGCCACCATGCTCCGCTGGATAAACTCTACGATCATCAGGATTGCATAGACCCCAGCCAGTGCTGCTCCGCCGCCTGCGAACAGTTTGAGTTTGCGGCGACGCTCGGTCTTTTCGGCCTGCGGGATTACCTCCCCGATTGAACCGAGAACCGGCAACCCACTTGCCGCAGCGAGGCGGGGGGCGGTGGCGTAGGTTTTGCGTAGCTGGCCCAGTGCGAAAGCGGCTCCGGCACCACCGGCGAGAGCGACGAGCAGCACCAGCGTTAGCAAAAGAGGGCGATTCGGTGCTGCCGGGATTCGAGGGGCGGAGGGTGGGTCGATAACGCTGAATTTTATGGCATCGGTCTGGGTCTGGACCTGGCCGCGGAGCTTCACATCCTCTCGGTCGGCGAGCATTTTATCGTACTGCGTTTTCAGGACAGTGTAGTTCCGATCAAGCTCGGTTTGTTGGGCCGCCATTTCGGGATTTGCGGCCTGCGCAGCCAGAACACCGTTGATTTGGGCCTGAATCTGCGCCTTTCTGGACGATAACGCACCCGCAACGGCCTGTTTTTCGGCCTGCATAGACCGTAAACTGACGTACATCGGGTTCGGAGTGGACGTTCCCGCGCTCATACTGCCAGTTCCACCACCGCCAGCGGGCGTGCGGGCGAGCTGGTTGCGCAGAGCCACCATATCCGGATGTGCGTTGGTCCAGCCGCGCGCCTGTCCATCAGCAATCTGAGCCTGAATCGCAGCCGCGCGACCGTCGCCGACTGCCCCCGCAGACATTGTGCCAGGAGTGCGCGTTGCAGCAGGCGTCGCGGCAAGCTGTCCATTAACCGCCGCCAGACCGCTCTGCGCGGCACTGAGGTCGCCATCGATGCGCGACATTTCGGTCCGGGCGGCGTCGATCCGGTCGGAGATCGAACCGGTGCCGGGCAACAGCGCCATATATTTCTCAGAAAACTGCTGACGCTTTGCCTCTGCATCGGCGAGTTGCTGGCCGCGCAGATTAAGCTGAGCATTCAGAAACGTCAGCGTCTGGCCGGTTTCCATCCGCCCGCCAGCCAAATTGCCATCCACGAACAGGTCGATCAGTTTCTGGACGATCTGGCGCGACAGCTTTGCGTTGGTTGCGTCCGACAAGCTCGAATCACCCGACGACGCGCTGATTTCGAACAGATTATCCTGCTGCGAGATGATCTTGATATTCTTCGTCAGTCCGGCTGCGGCGTCGGCAACAGCCTTGTCCGTCTTGGCACGCTGCGCCAGATCGGTCCCGCGCACGACCTGTTGCAAATTGACCGCCGACAGCAATGTCTGACGTACCGATTCGATGCCCTGCTGCTGATCCTGCGAAGTAATTCCAACCTTGTCGGGCAACAGCGAGTTCGTCTGGATCAGGATGCGCGACACCGATTCATATCGGTTCGGAATCATGCCGACGACAGTCCAGCCGACAAGCGCAATCGCCCACCCTACGCCGAGAGCAAGCCAGCGCCGCAGCCAGATGCCGTGCAGCGCAACCAGAAGCTCGTCGTACAGGCCGTTCATCAGAAGGCGCTGCTTGGGATGATAATGACGTCGCCAGGTTCGAGCCGGACGTTGGCCGTCGAATCACCCTGCCTCAACAACTTGCTGAGCTTTAGCTGAAATTCGACCTGCTTGCCGGTCTTGCGGTCGGCACGGATCAAACGCGCCCGATCACCCGAGGCGCGCTCGGAAAGGCCGCCGACAGCGATCATGGCGTCGAGCAGCGTCATGTTCGCACGATAAGGAATCGATGCTGGCTTTTCAGTCGCACCGACGATGCGGACCTGTTGCGAGAAGGTGCCTGAAAAATTATCGACGATCACCGAAACGCGCGGATCGTTGATATAGGCAGACAAGGCCGTCTTGATGTCGGCCGATAGCTGGGCAGGCGTCTTGCCCACCGCTGGCAAGTCGGAAATCAGCGGCGTCGTTATACGCCCATCGGGTCGCACCTGAACCTTTGCGCCGAGTTCGGGATTGCGCCAGACGAAGATGGTAAGCTGATCGAGCGGCCCAATGACATATTCGTCGCTCGGTCCGTCGCCCGTGGCGCTGACGAAAGCAGCAGGCGGCAGTTGGCTACCCGAACGGCTCCCGGAGCAGCCCGAAAGCAACACGGCGGAAACGCTGATACCCAGCACCAGTGACGAGAAACGCATCAATAACACCTCTAAATCCATCCCACGACGTCACATCCGCAAATGCGCACAGGGCGCACCTCGGGCCACGGGGTCAATTCGGAATAGCCCAAAAAGGGTTTATATAGCGTTTAGCTAAACTTTGGTCAGCACTTCGCGTGCAGGGCTGTGTCCCAAAAACGACGCAGGGCTGGCCGAAGCTCCATAAGCACCCGCCATGAATACTGCGATGACATCGCCCACGTCGGCGCGCGGCAGGCCAACCTGATCGCCCAGTCGGTCGAGCGGCGTGCAAAGGCAGCCGACGACGCTGACGGTTTCCTCCACATCGAAACCGAATCGATTCGCGACTGCAATCGGGTAATTCCGCCGGACGACGGTGCCAAAATTGCCGCTTGCCGCCAGTTGATGATGTAGTCCGCCATCGGTCACGAGGAAAATTTCCCCCCGGCTTTCCTTGCGGTCGACAACGCGCGTCAGATAAATGCCGCACTCCCCGACCAGCCAGCGTCCGAGTTCGATAGCGAATTTACTGTCCTTCAAAATCGAGTCGCGGTTTTCCAGCACTCCGCCAAGGCGCTCTCCGATCATCGCGACATCTATCGGTTGTTCACCCGCGAAATACGGAATACCGAATCCGCCGCCGAGATTGACCAGCGGTGGCGTGGCCCCGACTTCTTGCGCAAGTTTTCCCGCCAGTGCGACGGTCGCCGCCTGAGTATCGGCAATCGCGCCGCTATCGAGCGCCTGACTGCCCGCAAAAATATGAAACCCCCGCCAGTCGGCCCCTGTCGCGATCAGGCGTTTGACCAGCGCCGGAACCCGTTCTGCATCGACGCCGAAGGGGGCGGCGCCACCGCCCATCTTCATGCCCGAGCCTTTAAGAGCAAAATCCGGGTTCACCCGCACGGCAAGGCGTGGCGTCATGCCCAGCCGTTCGGCAATCGACAGGGCGCGCGTCGCCTCTGTTTCGGATTCGAGATTGATCGTGCTCCCCGCACGGATCGCAGACTCTAGCTCGGCATCGCGCTTTCCGGGGCCAGCGAAGGAAATATGAACAGCCCCAGCCTTCAGGGCAACTGCCAGTTCGCCTCCCGACGCGACGTCGATACCGTCAACGAGTGCCACCATCGCCGACACCATTGCGGGCAGCGGATTGGCCTTCATCGCGTAATGGATGCCGACGCCTGCGGGCAGCGCCCCGCGCAGCATCGCGACCTTTTCCCGAACGATGCCGAAGTCGTAAAAGAATGACGGCGTGACGTCACTATGTTCCATTGCAGCCGTCATGCGCGCGCCATCGAACCAGCGCGGTATGTTGCCCGACGGCTTCACGAAATAGCCTCTGCACGAATAGCCGCCCGGTCGATCTTGCCATTCGCATTGCGCGGCAGTTCGGCGCGCCATTCAACGACGCGCGGTTGCATATGGCTCGGCAATTCAGCTTTCAAATGCGCACGCAACGCGGTCTCCCCTATAGCGTCACCGCGCGCGACGAGGCGGATCGCCTGCCCCAGACGCTCGTCGTAAATGCCGTGAGCCACGGCTTCGCCAACGACACCGCTGGCAAGCGCGGCTTCCTCGATCTCGAGCGGGCTGACCCGGTGGCCCGATGTCTTTATCATCTCGTCTTCCCGCCCAACAAAATACAATAGCCCCTCTGCATCACGCTTTACCGTGTCGCCCGACCAGACTGCCCTGCCCCATAGCGCGACCATGACGGCGCGTCGTGAAACCGCAAGGCTGTCCGTTCGGCGTCGTGCCAATACCCCTGAGCCACCAGTGGTCCCGCATGGACAAGTTCGCCGGGTTGGCCGACCTTTGCCTGCGTCCCGTCTGCTGCCACGACCATAATTTCTGCAAACGGAATAGCCTTGCCCATCGAAGTCGGGTGCGCGGCAACCAGTGTGGGATCGAGATAGGTCGATCGAAATGCCTCTGTCAGCCCGTACATCGGATAAATGTCGGCGTTCGGAAATGTCGTCTGCATCCGGTCGATCAATCCCGGCGTCAGCGCACCGCCCGAATTGGTCAGCCGCTTTACCGATTGTGCGGCGATGTCCGGCCATTCGCTTTCGACCAATTGCAGCCAAAGGGGCGGAACAGCGGCCAGCGTGGTAATCTTTTCACGTTCGATCGCGCGAACAACATCGCGGGGAACCAGATAGTCGAAGGGAATGACCGCGCCACCCGCCGCCCATGTCGAAAAAAGCTGGTTCTGGCCGTAATCGAAACCCAGCGGCAGAACCGCCAGCGTGCGGTCGGCAGGCGTCAGTTTCAGATAATGTGCGACGCTGATCGCACCGAGCCAGAGATTGGCGTGGCTGAGCATCACACCCTTTGGCCGACCGGTGGACCCCGATGTGTAGAGGATTGCGGTCAGGACATCGGGATCGGCACTTGATGGTTTCAAAGGAACACCCTGCCCGCGCGCCGCTATGGCGTCGGGTTCGAACCATATGCTTGCGTCGGCCAGATCGCCCGGTTCGAGTGTCGCTGCCCGTCCTGCGGTCGTCAGTAAAAGTTCGGCACCGCTATCGGCCAGAATGTGAGCAACCTGAGCACGGCGTAACATTGGGTTCACTGGAATATGCACCAGTCCCGCTCGCGCCGTCGCCAGCGGCATCAGGCACGCTTCGACCGTCTTGGGTAGCCATGTCGCCACGCGCGCGCCCTGTGACAGCCCCCGCGCCTTCAGCGCAGTCGCCAGCGTACCGACGGCGTGTTCGGCCTGTGAATAATTCAATGTTACCGCTTTGGTAATCAAAGCGGGCGCATCGGGAGTCCCGCGAAGGAACAGATGATCGAGGGGACGCGGGACCGGGTCTGGCTCTTCCACACCTGCTCCTTTAACTATGCCGCACCATGCGGGACCATTTGCCGCACCATGCGGTTGGCCGGGGGGATAATGCGTTTTGTGGGTAAAGGGTGAAATATTCCGTAACCTTGCCGATGCAAAGGGGAGCGCAGCGGGACTGGAGCGGGAAGCGCAAGCGTCGCTGTTCGACAGGTTCGACTGGTTTGCCCGCACGATGGAGCATTGCCCCCCTGCGCCCTATCCGCTGATTACCCGCGCCCGCGCCGATGGTTCGGATGCGTGGCTGTTTCTGGCCGAGGACGGTCAGGGCAAGGCTTTTGCGCTGGCAAGCTGGTATTCATTGAAGTTCGGGCCGGTATTCACCGGCACGCCCGAGGACAGGACTGCGGTTGCGTTACTGACCGCGATCGCGCGTCGGGCTGGCAAGCGGCTGACGTCGATCCGCCTTTCGCCAATGACGTTGGAAAACACCGACCTGCTGAGCCGTGCTTTTCGGCGTGCGCACTGGTCGGCCACCGCGACCGAGACAAGCTGCAACTGGACGGTCGATGTCACCGGCCAGAGTTTCGCCGATTATTGGGCGGCGCGACCGGGGGAGTTGCGGTCCACGGTTAAGCGTAAAGGCGCGAAAGCTGGTCTGGATATCACCATATTCGATCGGTTCGACGAGGATACCTGGGACGATTACGAAAGCGTCTATGCCGATAGCTGGAAGCCCGAAGAAGGTTCGAACCGATTTCTGCGCGCGATGGCCGAAGAAGAGGGTGCGGCAGGGAATTTGCGACTGGGGATCGGGCGGATCGACGGCAATCCGGTTGCGGCCCAGTTGTGGACCACGGAAAATGGCGTTGCGATCATCCACAAGCTTGCCCACCGCGACAGCGCGGCCGAGTTTTCACCCGGCAGCCTGATGAGCACGGCGATGTTCGAACGCGCCATCGATGTGGACAAGGTGCATTTGATCGACTTCGGAACCGGGGACGATCGCTACAAACGCGACTGGATGGACGCGCGCGCGCCGCTGTTCACGCTGACTTTGTTCAACACGCGAACCGTGTCGGGACTTACTGGTGCATTACGCGCAAAAGCCGGGGCGCTTGTCGCGCGCGTGCGGACTCGGTAATCGGCGCGCTGCTTTGGTAATGTGAATGGGGCACGCATGACGACAAAAAGTCACCAGGAAATCGAACAAACGGTGCGTTTGGTGCTTCGTGATGTGCTGTCGATCGACGCCGCGCGTGCCGATGCCTTTACCGATTCTACGGAGCTGTTCGGCGCGTTGCCTGAACTCGATTCGATGGCGGTTGCGGGATTGTTGACCGAGTTGGAGGACCGTCTGGACATCGTGATCGACGATGACGATGTCGACGGTGATCTGTTGGCTACGTTCGGATCGCTCACGGACTATGCCGTTCACAAAGTAGCCGGTTGAGCGAACGCTATTCATGGCGCGGCGGTAGCGAAATGCTGCTGCGTCATGGTGAAGGCTTGCCGGTGACCGTTCTGGTGCTGCCAGCGTTGTTCGAGGAAGCCAACCGGATGCGGCGGTTTACCGTGTCGGTGATGCGCGCGCTTGCCGTTCGGGGGATCGGGAGCGTGTTGCCCGATTTACCGGGGACGGGGGAAAGTCTGACCCCGCTTGCGAATGTTTCACTGGATGACTGGCGTGATGCTGTCGGGGCGCTGGCGGATGCTATGCGTGGGGCGGGGCGTGGGGCGGGCCGTGAGGAAACGGGGCGATGCCTGACGTTGGCGATTCGGGGCGGTGCGATATTGGATGGCCTTGCCGATTTTGGATGGCGACTGGCCCCGGAAACCGGTGAGCGGGTGCTGCGTGATCTGGTGCGGGCGACTGCGCTGTCGTCCGGGGTATCGGCGACCGAGATCGACCGCAGGGCGCGCGCTGAGGCGACCGCGCTGGCTGGGCAGGTTATATCACCTGCGCTGTATAATGAGTTGCTGACCGCGCCCTTACAGGCCGCAAACCGGCACACCGCGCGACTGACGGAGGACGTCGGGCTGCGCGACAGTTCGCTGCTGGGGACACGGCTATGGCGCAATGCCGAACCGGGCGATGATCCCGACTTCGTGGCGACGGCAAGCGCGGCTATCGCAGATTGGACTGCCCAATGCGTCGCAACCTGACTTTCACATGCGAGGGCGTGGAACTGGCTGCCACTCTGGACAGCGGCGACCGGAATACCGGGCTACTGATCGTCTCCGGTGGCAATGAAATCCGCATTGGCGCGCATCGCGGCATGGCCGAACTCGCCGCAACCGTCGCGTCCGAGGGCTATCCAGTCCTCCGCTTCGACCGGCGCGGCGTTGGGGATTCCGCGGGCTCGAACGGTGGGTATGAGTCCAGCGGCCCCGACATTGCCTCTGCCGTCGCTGCGTTTCGGCAGGAGTGCCCTGCCCTCACGCGTGTCGTCGCGTTCGGCAACTGCGACGCCGCCACAGCGCTTGTCGCATACCGGGGGGATACCGCGGTCGACGCGCTGGTCCTCGCCAATCCCTGGGTAGTCCCGCCCATCGACGACTTGCCCCCTGCTGCTGCCATAAAAAGCCGGTACGTCCGGCGAATGCGCGATCCCGCTGCCTGGGCGGCGCTTTTGACAGGGCGGATCGATATGCGGGCGCTGGCTCGTGGCCTTGGTCGGCTGGCCCAGCCGAAACGCAATGCGCCTATTGCCGAATCGTTTGCAACGGCGCTGGCCGCATCAACCATCCCCGTCAGCATATTGTTAGCAAGCAGGGACGGCACCGCAGCCGCTTTCTCCGATACGTGGCAAAGCGACGCATTCGCTGCAGCCCGCGCCCATCCGGCGGTCCATCTCACGACCTTCGACAGCCCATCGCACAGCTTCGCCAGCGTGGCCGACTTCGCGATGCTCCTGCAAACCGTCCTTGCTCAGTTAAGCGCTTAGGCGGTAACCGCCTCGAAATCCGCCTCGGCCAGGAAGCGCTCGGCGTCCAGCGCCGCCATGCACCCCGTCCCAGCCGCCGTGACGGCCTGACGATAAATCTTGTCCATCACATCGCCGCACGCGAACACACCGGGGACGCTCGTTCGGGTCGAACCCGTTTCGACCTTTAGATAGCTATCCGCATCCAGTTCAAGATGCCCCCTGAACAACTCAGTCGCCGGATGATGCCCGATTGCGACGAAGCCGCCATCGGTGCCGATGTGCGAAGCCTCTCCCGTCACGGTGTCGATCAGGTCAAGGCCGATCAGACCTTCTGGATCGCCACCCCCGACAAATTTGTCGACGCGCTTGTTCCACAGCACCTTGATCCCGCGATGTTTGAACAGACGTTCCTGCAAAATCTTTTCTGCGCGGAAATGGTCCTTGCGGTGGATCAGCGTCACATCGTGGCTGTGGTTGGTGAGATAAAGCGCTTCCTCGACCGCAGTATTGCCGCCGCCGATCACGACCACCTTCTTGCCGCGATAGAAAAATCCGTCGCAGGTTGCGCAGGCGCTGACACCCTTGCCCTTCAATGCCTCTTCGCTGTCCAGTCCCAGCCATTTCGCCTGAGCACCGGTCGCAATCACCAGCGTGTCGCCTGTATAAACCGTGCCGCCATCGCCGATCAGCCGGAACGGCCGCTGCGACAAGTCGATATCGACGATCGTATCCCACATCATCTGAGCACCGACATGTTCGGCCTGCGCCTGCATCTGTTCCATCAGCCACGGCCCCTGGATCACATCCTTGAAGCCCGGATAATTCTCTACATCGGTTGTCGTCATCAACTGGCCGCCAGGCTGAATCCCCTGAACCACGATCGGCGACATGCCCGCCCGCGCGCCATAAATTGCAGCCGACAGACCCGCAGGCCCCGAACCGAGAATCAACATACGCGTGGAATGGGTGGCGGGCATTGGGCACTTTCAAATGAACCGGTGCCGCAAATTGCCGCCCCGCTGGGTGAAGCAATAAATATGGTAGCGGAGGAGGGACTTGAACCCCCGACATCAGGATTATGATTCCCGCGCTCTAACCAACTGAGCTACTCCGCCCTACCGAGCGAAGCGGCGCTATAGGAAGGTGTTTCCGGCCGGTCAACATGCCGCTTACAGATCGCTTGACCTTAACGGAAACGTAAACTAACTTCTCAACATGGCTGACCTTGGCACTCACGCAATGCTTCACATGCCGGACCTCCGTGAACGGCACGCCTATTCTATCTCTGATTTGTCGGAGGAGTTCGACGTCACCGCCCGCGCCCTTCGGTTTTACGAAGACGAAGGGCTGATCGCTCCCGTCCGCAAGGGCACGACACGCATATACACAGGCCGCGACCGTGCCCGCCTTGCATGGATACTCCGCGCCAAGCGTGTGGGATTTTCGCTGGCGGATATTCGCGAGATGATCGACCTTTACGATGTCGGCGATGGCCGCGTCACGCAGCGACACGTCACCATCGAAAGATGCCTCGCCCGCATTGACCTGCTCAAACGCCAACGTGCCGATATCGACGCAGCGATGGATGAACTCAGCCGATTCGTCGAGATGGTCGAAGCTGCTGAGGCCGAAGCGAAAACACACGCTTAACGCGCTGCGAAAGCGCGACGCATAAAGTTCTGGAGAGACATAATGCCCCAATATACCGCCCCCGTTCGCGACACTCGCTTCGTTCTCGATGCGGTCGTCGGCCTTGAAAAATACGCTAATCTTCCCGGCTTCGAGAACGCCACCCCCGATCTGGTCGAGGCCGTTTTGACTGAGGGCGGCAAGTTCGTTGCCGCAACGCTGTTCCCACTGAACCAGGTCGGCGACAGCGAAGGCTGCACCCGGCACGAGGACGGTTCCGTCACCACCCCCGCCGGTTTCAAGGCGGCCTATGACGCTGTAAAAGCCGGTGGTTGGAGCACATTGGACGCACCCGAGGAGTTCGGCGGACAGGGTCTGCCCCATGTCGTCGCAACGGCCTTTACAGAGTATATGAGCAGCTCCAACCTCGCGTTCGGGATGTATTTCGGCCTGACCCACGGCGCGGTTTCTGCCATTCTTGCCAAGGGTTCCGACGCGCAAAAGGCGCTTTACGTTCCAAAGATGGTGTCGGGCCAATGGGGCGGCACGATGAATCTGACTGAGCCGCAATGCGGCACCGATCTCGGGCTGATTCGCACCAAGGCGGAACCGCAGGCTGACGGATCGTTTGCGATTACCGGGACCAAGATTTTCATCTCGTCGGGCGAACATGACCTGACCGAGAACATCATCCACCTCGTCCTCGCGAAAACGACCGGCGCACCCGACAGCGTGAAGGGCATATCGCTGTTCATCGTGCCCAAGTTCCTCGTCAAAGAGGATGGGTCGCTGGGTGAACGCAATGGCGTGATGTGCGGTTCGATCGAGCATAAGATGGGCATTCACGGCAATTCGACTTGCCTGATGAATTACGACGGTGCGACGGGATATCTTGTCGGTGAGGAAATGAAGGGCCTTGCCGCGATGTTCATCATGATGAACGCGGCACGTCTGGGCGTCGGACTTCAGGGACTTTCGATGGGCGAGGTTTCGTACCAGAACGCGGTCCAGTACGCGAAGGACCGCCGTCAGGGACGCGCCCTAACCGGCCCTGCCGATCCGTTGGAAAAAGCAGACACATTGTTCGTCCATCCTGACGTTCGCCGGATGTTGATGGAGGCAAAAGCGGTCAACGAAGGTCTGCGTGCGCTCATCCTGTGGGGTGCGCTTCAGGTCGATCTGGCCGAGAAAGCGCAGACCGATGAGGAGCGTCAGCACGCCGACGATCTGATCTCGCTGCTGACCCCTGTGATAAAGGGCTATGGCACCGACAAGGGCTATGAAATCGCCACGAACGCACAGCAGGTTTACGGCGGCCACGGCTATATCGCGGAATGGGGCATGGAGCAGTATGTCCGCGATGCCCGGATCGCCCAGATATACGAAGGAACCAACGGGATTCAGGCGATGGACCTTGTTGGGCGCAAGCTTGGCCGCGACGGTGGTCGCGCGATCCAGTTGTTCTTCGGCATCGTCGTATCTGAAATCACTGCGGCCAAGGCCAACCCCGAGCTCACCGACTTCGCCACCCGATTCGAACGCGCAAACGGCGAATTGCAGGCAGCGACCATGTGGCTGATGCAGAATGGCATTTCGAACCCAAACAATGCGGGTGCCGGGGCGGCAAGTTACATGCACCTCATGGGTATCGTTTCGCTGGGGCTAATGTGGTTGCGTATGGTCTCTGCCGCTCATGCGCAGTTGAACGCAGGTCAGGGTGACAAGGCGTTCCTTGAGGCCAAGCTGGTAACGGCGCGCTTTTTTGCAGAGCGGATCATGCCCGATGCCGGATCGTTCCGTCGCAAGATCGAGGGCGGTTCGGAAAGCATGATGGCTCTGCCAGAGGAAATGTTCGAGGCTGCCTGAGCCACGCTCTCTCACCAAAGTTCGATGCCCCCCCCGCTCACCCGACACGCCGGAATTGCGCTCGACAAATCGGCGGTGTTTGTGCACTTCGCATTTCGATAATCAAAAAGAGGGAAAGTGATGTTCAGTCATATCATGGTCGGCGCGGACGACCTGGAAGCTTCGAAGAAATTTTATGACGCTCTGCTCGGCACGCTTGGCATTCCTGCCGGCTACGCGGATGACAAAGGGCGCGTGTTCTGGATGGCCCCGACCGGCACTTTTGCGATCAGCAAGCCGATCAATGGCCAGCCCGCCACATGCGCAAACGGCGGAACGGTAGGATTTGCCGTCGATGGCCCGGCGCAGGGTGATGCCTGGCACGCGGCAGGTGTCGCAAACGGCGGTACCGCTTGCGAGGATGCACCGGGAATTCGCACAGCACCCACGGGATCGATGTATCTCGCTTATCTTCGCGACCCTTCGGGAAACAAGATATGCGCGCTTCATCGGATGGCGAGCTAAACCGATAACGAAAGCTGGCGGCGCGGTGTTATCCGCGCCGCTACTTTGTGCGCCGCCATTTTAGCACTGCCAGTTGATCGACCGCCTCTATCTTTGCAGAGAGCGTGAGTTCGTCGTCGCCATCGAAGGCATAGTCCCGATCGACGGTTGTCCCCGCCCATCCCGGCATCAAGGCACCCACGACGTGATGGTGAACCGTCCGCGTCACCACATTCACTTCATAGGGGCCATAGTAGCTGGCGTAGCGGGTATAGGAAATACGCGCTTCATAGTCAGCGCCATCTGTCGCATCGGTCGGACGAGTCGGCGGGTCGGGATTGAGCAGATGGCAGGACATGTTGCCAACGTCATCATAGATGATCTGGCCCTGCGGATGCTGTCCCAGCGGGTGAGATGGTTCGCTTGTGCTATTCTGCATTTCGAATGACACCAGATGCCAGGTCCCAATCAAGCGGGGCTCAGAAGGCAGGGTGGTCTCCGTATCTGCTGCCAAAAATGCTGACATTGTTAAACAATCCCTCTCAAAAGAAGCGAAATATCAGCGCGCTGGCGAGGTCACATCCTGCCCCCGCGAACTTCAAACAATAAGCGTCGACCCTTCGACCCGACGAAAGAAGCAACTCCTCTCTCCCGTATGGCAGGCCGGTCCGGCTGGCTCGACGATAATCCACAACGCGTCCTGATCGCAGTCGATGCGCAGATCACGGACGCGCATGACGTTCCCGGACTCCTCGCCCTTTTTCCAGATGCGCGACCGGCTCCGCGACCAGAAGTGGGCGATACCGGTCGATTGGGTCAGGGCCAGCGCTTCGGCGTTCAGATGGGCGACCATCAGGAGCTCGCCGGACGTCACATCGGTGACGATTCCGGTGATCAAACCGGCGGCGTCCCATGCTGGATTCAGGACCAAGGTTTTGTCACGTTCCGTCACGACAATAATTTCCTGTTACAAAAGCGAGACATTTTGAAAGACCCACCCTATATGCGCCGCATCCGACGCCGACAACGGACACCCAGAACAGTGTTGACTACGCATCCTTTCGATGACGACAAACTCCGTGAGGAGTGCGGCGTATTTGGCGTATCCGGGGCCGAATCGGCCGCCGCCATGGTCGCCCTGGGGCTTCATGCCCTGCAACATCGCGGGCAGGAAGCTGCCGGCATCACGTCATGGGACGGGCATCATTTCCACTCGCATCGAGCGATGGGTCATGTTGCCGGGAACTTCGACCAGGATGAGGTCATTCGCGGCCTGCCCGGTGATTCGGCTTGCGGTCATGTTCGCTATTCAACGACCGGCGAGACTTCGATCCGCAACGTCCAGCCACTCTACGCCGACCTCGCCAGCGGTGGTTTTGCCGTTTCGCACAACGGCAACATCTCCAACGCAATGGCGATCAAGCGCGAGCTGATTCGCCGTGGTTCGATCTTCCAGTCGACCAGCGATACCGAGGTTATCATCCACCTTGTCGCGACGAGCACATACCGCACGCTGCTCGACAAGTTCGTCGATGCACTGAAGCAGGTCGAGGGTGCCTATTCGCTGGTGTGCATGACACCCGAAGGCATGATCGCTTGTCGCGACCCGCTGGGCATTCGTCCGCTCGTTATGGGTAAGCTGGGTGATTCGATAATCTTTGCGTCCGAAACCGTGGCGCTCGATGTCGTCGGTGCGAAATATGTGCGCCAGATCGAACCCGGCGAAATCGTGATCGTGACGGGCAAAGGCGAAATGCGCTCGGTCAAACCGTTCGCACAGGTTTTCCCCCGCCCCTGTATTTTCGAACACGTCTATTTCAGCCGTCCCGATTCTATCGTCGATGGATCAAGCGTCTATTCGGTCCGCAAGGCGATCGGTGCTCAATTGGCAATCGAAAGCCCGGTGGAGGCCGATCTGGTCATCCCGGTCCCCGATTCGGGAACACCCGCCGCGATCGGTTATGCCCAGCAGTCGGGCATACCGTTCGAACTTGGCATCATTCGTTCACATTATGTCGGCCGCACATTCATCTCACCGGGCGATCAGATCCGGCACCTTGGTGTAAAGCTGAAACACAATGCGAACCGCGCGCTGATCGAGGGGAAGCGCATCATCCTGATAGACGATTCGATCGTACGCGGGACGACCAGCCTGAAGATCGTGCAGATGATGCGCGATGCCGGCGCCGCTGAAATCCACCTTCGGATTGCCAGCCCCCTACCCGCCACAGTTGCTTTTACGGTGTCGACACGCCCGAACGTACCAAGTTGCTGGCGCACCGTCTGGACGTCGGCGAAATGCAGGACTTTATCCACGCGGACAGTCTGGCATTCGTGTCGATCAACGGGCTGTACAAGGCTTTGGGTGAATCACAGCGCGCTGACGTTCGGCCACAATATTGCGACGCCTGTTTCACGGGCGACTATCCGACACGGCTGACCGATCAGGACGAAAATGCCGTCGAAGATCAGTTCGAAATGCTCGCTGAACGCGTCGTTTGATGAGTAAACTTGCAGGTCAACTCGCGCTGGTAACCGGCGCTTCCCGCGGTATCGGCGCGGCAACCGCAATCGCTCTCGCGGCGGAGGGCGCTCATGTCGTCATTACCGCGCGTACGACTGCCGGGCTCGAAATGGTGGAGGATGAAATCCACCAAGCCGGGGGCAGCGCCACGATCGCCCCGCTCGACCTGACCGATGGCGAAAGCATCGGACGGCTTGCTGGCGCTATTACGGAACGATGGAAGTTCCTCGACATCCTCGTTCTGAACGCGGCAATGCTCGGTAGTCTTGGTCCGGTGCCGCACATCGATCCCAAGGAATTTGCCAAGATCGTCACGCTCAACCTGACCGCTCAAGCGGCGATGATTGCGGCGTTCGATCCGATGCTTCGCGCCAGTGCAGGCGCACGGGTTATCGGCCTGACATCAAGCGTAGCCCGCACTCCCCGCGCATATTGGGGCGCCTATGGCGCATCGAAAGCTGGCTTCGAAACGCTGCTCGACACCTATGGCGACGAACTTGCGAACATCGGCCGCGTCCGTGTCGCTATTCTCGACCCCGGAGCAACCCGGACGGCAATGCGTGCAAAGGCTTATCCGGGTGAAGACCCTGCGTCGCAAAAGCCGCCAGAAGACGTTGCTGCGCGGATTACTCAGCTCGCGATCGAAGGGTTCGAGGTCGCCCATCGCGAGCGCATTAACTAGGTTCGTAAATCCACACGCAAAACTTTCCTGCTATTCCCAGCTAGTTATCTTGATGGGGATCTAGCGATGGATTTGATACTCAAGCCATATGACGCCTACGACATGGCCGCGCAGGAAGACCGATCCGCTCCGCGACACCCGCTAACGATTGCCGCGACACTTCGACCATCGGGCGCGACGGGGTTCAAAACTGTGGTGACCGACCTCTCGCTTAGCGGTTTCGCGGCGCAGGCCCTCACCAATTTGCACGCTGGAACCTTGTGCTGGCTTACCCTGCCGGGACTAAGCAGTTTGCAGGCCGAAGTTGTGTGGAACGATGGCAACACAATCGGATGCGCCTTTGCCACGCTGTTGAATCCGGCAGTCCTTCAGTCAGTTGTCGACCGCTGCAGCTAGGCCTGTTTGACCAGAGTCACCTGCGAAACCTGAATTCCGCCACTGCGAAAACCTCCTTCGCAGTACATCAGATAATAGCGCCACAGTGCGACAAATCTTCCGTCAAACCCTTGAGGCAAGCCACCCTGTTCTAAAGCTGCATCGAAGTTTTCGCGCCATCGCCGCAACGTCTCGGCATAGTCCTGCCCGAAATCATGTTGTGCCGTCCAAGACAGCCCCCGCGCTTCTGCCAGCGCCCGAAACCTGCTTGTCGAAAGCAACATCCCACCGGGAAAGATGAACGTCTGGATGAAGTCGGCGCTGCTCGCATAGGATTCGAAGATATCATCGGCGATCGAAATGAACTGGATCGCGGCACGTCCGCCGGACTTTAGGCATCGCGAAACCGAATCCAGAAAGTCGGGCCAGTATTCCTGCCCGACCGCCTCAACCATCTCGACACTCGCTATGCCATCGAACTGACCCGAAATGTCACGGTAATCAGTAAGCGAAACGGTGGCCGATCCAGCCAATGCGTGGTCAGCGTAACGCTTTTGGCTGGGCGAGAGGGTCAGGCCGACAGCCTTGATTCCCCGACCCGATGCCCGCGCCAGCAACCCTCCCCAGCCACAACCGATTTCGAGCAAGGTCTGACCGGGCGAAAGATCAAGCCGGTCAAGAGTTGCGTCCATTTTACGCTGCTGTGCTTCACTGAGCGCTTCGGACTGGGTGGAATCCACGAACAACGCGGATGAGTAGGACATCGTCAGATCGAGCCACGCCGCATAAAAGTCGTTGCCCAGATCATAATGGGCGATGATGTTTCGCCGGGCCCCCGACCGATTGTTTCGATGCAGCCAATGGCGCGCACGCTTGATGATTCTCGATATACCCCCGCCCCGTGCAGCACGACCCAGCGTAGCCCGGTTGCGCATGAACAAGTCGAACAATGGAACCGAATCGGGACTGGACCATTCATTGGCCGCCCACGCCTCATACCAGCCCACCGACCCCGAGGTTGCCAGTCGCAACAACCCACGCCAGCGATGGAGTGAGACCACTGCATTGGGACCGGCACCACGACCGCCGAAAATCCGCACTGTGCCATCGGGGAAACTCGCCTCGATCGTGCCGAACTGAAGCCCCTCATCGATACGGTCGAGGATCGCGTCGAACGGTTTTGCCGACAGACGTTCCACCCAACCGATTCGGCGGGCAAGATCGCGGCCGCGTGCTGGGGTCGATGCGTTCATAGTTTGGCGCTTCTGCCGACCTCGGCTCATCGCGGCAAGTGCTGCTAGGCTTTCATCGCTCGATAAGCGGCCAGCGCCCGCTCACGCCCTTCGCGGTGGCCGATCAGCGGCGTAGGATAATCAGCCGGTGCGCACCCTGCACCGTGCGGATCATGGATGGTCGCATCGGGTAAGGCTGCGAGTTCGGGAACCCATTGCCGAATATAATCTCCCGCATCGAATTTCTCCGACTGAACCAACGGAGCCATTATGCGGACGAACATATTGGAATCCACACCCGTTCCCGCGACCCACTGCCAGTTAACGCTGTTCGAGTTGTAATCGGCATCGACCAGCGTGTCCCAGAACCACCGTTCGCCGCGTTGCCAGTCGATCAGCAGATGCTTTATCAAAAACGACGCGACGATCATCCGGACACGATTATGCATCCACCCGGTCGTCCAGAGCTGTCGCATTCCGGCATCGACGATGGGATAGCCGGTTCGACCCCGTGTCCACGCACCGAAATCGGCATCGGCCTCGCTGCCTTTGCGCCACTTCAGTCGGTCGAAACTATCCCGAGCGTTGGCGCTGCCATAATGCGCAAACTGATCGATCGTATTGGCTGCATAATCGCGCCAACCGATCTCCCGTAAAAAAGGCTCTCCACGGTTACCCTTGGTTTCGCTGATCCTGTGCCAGATGGTTGCGGGTGATATTTCGCCGAAATGCATATGCGGTGAAAGGCGCGAGGTGCCTTCCTCCGACGGCATATTCCTCGCTCGGTCATAGTTCGCAGCTTCGTCAAGGAAGTCGTGAAGCGCTGTTTTGGCCCCCTCCTCACCCGGATTCCAGTCACCAAACCCCTTTGACCAATCGGGAGTGGTTGGCAGCAGCTTCCAGTCCGCCAACCGATCGCTCCTGGCATTGGTACCGGTAATGCCTGTCGGGACCGCGCGCGGTGCAGCGGGCGGCATCTGTTGCTGCAATGCCCGCCAATAAGGTGTGAATATTTTATACCGGCCGCCGCTGCCGGTCCGAATCGTCTCAGGCGGCGCGAGATAGCTGCCATCGTGGAGCGTCAGCCGGTCATCCAGTCGATCATCGACTGCCTGCCACCATGGTTCGTACTGGCGCGCGGCGAAGATCCGGGTCGCGCCGGTTTCTTTTTTCAGCGCATCAAGCTCTGCAATGCTTTCCCCACGACGGAGAATAAGTTCAACACCCTTTTCCTCGAGCGACCTGGCAAGCGCGGTGAGGCTGTGATGCAGCCACCAACGTTGGGCACCACCCATGGCATTCGCGGCGGGTGCCTTGTCGTCCAGAATATAGATCGCCGCGAACGGCCCTTCGTGCGCGGCCGCAATCAGTGCTGCGTTGTCCGAAAGACGAAGGTCCTGACGGAACCATAGGATCGAGGGAGCAGCCATATTGTCTGCCAACAACCACCCTAGATAACGTGCGGTTCCTTCTCGACTTCCCAGGTCTGACCTTTCGAGATCAATGCCTGAAGATCGGGGGCCTTGCCCTTCGACGCTTCGATGTTCTGCGCAACAACCGCGCTTTCAAAGGTCGGGCGTGGATCGTCATAAACCACGCCGAGCGCGACCGGGAATGCGCCTGCGGGCATTTCGATCAACATATGGGCGACCGCGCGATTGGCGACATCATGAACCTGAACCCCGGCGGCGGCCCAATCATTATCGATCACATCGACGACTTCGAAATGGAGATCGTCGCGGTTGATCCGCAGCCCCTTTGTACCGTTCGAAAACAGCATCGGCTTACCATGATCGAGCCAAAGCTGGCCGTTCGCCGCGTTTGCCTTGTCGGTGAAAGGCGCAAACACGTCGTCGTTATAGACGATGCAGTTCTGAAAGATTTCGACGAACGCCGCACCCTTGTGGCGATAAGCGGCCTTCAGAACTTCGGGGAGCCGCTTGTTCACATCGATCCCGCGCGCAATGAACCGGCCACCCGATCCCAGTGCGAAAGCACAGGGCGAAGCCGGAGCATCGACCGAACCGAATGGCGTCGAGGGCGACCGCGTTCCGACGCGTGAAGTGGGCGAATATTGCCCCTTGGTCAGCCCATAGATCTCGTTGTTGAACAGCAGCACCTGACAGTCGAGATTCCGGCGCAGCAGGTGCATCGTGTGGTTGCCACCGATCGACAGTGCGTCGCCATCGCCGGTGATAATCCACACGTCGAGTTCAGGATTGGCAAGTTTTACACCCGTAGCGACGGCGGGCGCGCGGCCGTGGATCGTGTGGAAGCCGTAAGTTTCCATGTAATAGGGAAAGCGCGACGAGCAGCCGATACCGCTGACAAACACGGTATTTTCGGGCCGCGCGCCAATTTCGGGCATGGTCCGCTGCACAGCCTTCAACACTGCGTAATCGCCGCAGCCGGGGCACCAGCGCACTTCCTGATCGGTTTCCCAATCCTTGGGAGTGGAAGTGCGGATGGGGGTCATGTCGTTCATTCGACGTCCTTCGTATTCAGTGTCGTGTCGTATCGCGCCGTCAATCAGGCGGCTGATCCGAACACTTTTTCGATCGCGTCCTCGATTTCCAAAATCTTGAACGGCTGACCCGAAACCTTGTTCAACGGCTTGGCATCGACGAGGAATTCATCGCGCAATACCGTCTTCAACTGGCCGGTGTTCATCTCTGGAACGAGGATATTCTCATAGCTCCGCAAAAGCGAACCAAGATTGCGCGGAAGCGGCCAAATGTGGCGGATGTGAACATGGCTGACATCGCGGCCAAGCGCACGCTGACGGCGAACAGCCTGATGGATGGGGCCAAAGGTCGATCCCCAGCCGACGACCACGAGCTTGCCCGAAGTTTCGCCAAGTTCGACGCCCTGTTCGGGGATATGATCGGCGATACCGTCGATCTTGGCCTTACGAATGTCGGTCATCGCCTGATGGTTGGCGGGTTCGTAGTTGATATGCCCGGTGTCGATCGCCTTTTCGATGCCACCGATCCGGTGGAGCAGATCAGGCGTGCCGGGGCGGACCCACGGACGTTTCAGATTGGCGTCGCGGCCATAGGGCTTAAAGCCGCCCTCTGGCACGGTGTCGAGGAACGTCACCGGGAACGGTGTAAAGCTGCTGGTGTCGGGCACCTTCCACGGTTCGGCGGCATTGGCGATATAACCGTCGGTCAGCAGCATGACCGGCGTCATGAACTGCGTGGCGAGACGTACTGCTTCGATGGCGCAATCGAACGCATCGGCAGGCGAGCGAGCGGCGATAACGGGCATAGGCGCATCGCCGTTACGGCCATAAACCGCCTGATACAAATCGGACTGCTCGGTCTTTGTCGGCAGGCCCGTGGAAGGACCGCCGCGCTGCGAATTGACGATGATCAGCGGCAACTCGGTCATGATGGCAAGGCCCATCGCCTCACCCTTCAGAGCGATGCCGGGACCGGAAGACGAAGTGACGCCAAGCTGACCGGCGTAGCTGGCACCGATGGCGCTCGCGATGGCAGCGATTTCGTCTTCGGCCTGGAAGGTCGTGACGCCAAACTCTTTCAGACGCGACAGAAAATGCAGGATCGCCGACGCGGGGGTGATCGGATAACCACCGAAAAACATCTTCACGCCAGCAAGCTGCACACCCGCGACAAGGCCCATCGCCAGCGATTCGGCACCCGTTACCGTGCGATACAATCCAGGTTCAGCGGGAGCCGCTGCGATGCTGTGTTGCTTGACGGAAGGCCCTAGTTCAGCGGTTTCACCATAAGCGTGGCCCGCATTCAGCGCGGCGATATTGGCTTCGGCCAACACCGGCATCTTGGCGAACTTGGTTTTCAGCCACTCGATGATCGGATCGCGCGATCGGTCGAACATCCAGAGCGCCAGCCCCAGCGTCCACATATTCTTACACCGCAGCGCCTCTTTGTTGCCGAGGCCAAATGGCTTCACGGCATCGAGCGTCAGTTGCGAAATGTTGAACGAAATAAGCTGCCACTTGGCAAGGCTGCCATCGGTGAGCGGCGAAACCTCATATTGCGCCTTGGTCAGGTTACGGATGCCGAACTCACCCTCGTCCGCGATGATCAAACCACCGGGTTTCAGCGCGCCGACGTTGGTTTTCAGCGCGGCGGGGTTCATCGCGACCAGCACATCGGGCGCATCGCCAGCGGTATCAATCGCAGTCGATCCGAAGTTGATCTGGAATGCAGACACACCGAACAACGTGCCCTGAGGCGCGCGAATTTCAGCCGGGAAATCGGGGAAAGTCGCAAGATCGTTGCCCGCGAGCGCTGTCGACAGGGTAAATTGCCCCCCGGTCAATTGCATCCCGTCGCCCGAGTCTCCGGCAAACCGAACGACAATCGATTCAGCATTCGGGTGGGCATTGGCTTCGGTGGGAGTCAGTTCGTGAACGGCGGAGGCCATCAAATCATCCTGCTATTGTTCGGCGCGCCTTACGACCCTGACGCCCTTGTCGCAAAAAAGTAAAACTCACCACGGCATTAATCCAGATATGCCGCGCAAAGATTACGCATCGTCCGGGCATGACGCGTCGCGACCGCCAGAACATCATTGCCATAGCCTCCCCCATCGCGCTGGCGAGGGGGATGCCGCGCGATCTTGCACACTGCGCAATAAGCGAGTCGCGGGCGGCAATTCCTGCATCGGTCAGCGAAAGCCGTCCAAGCTTGTCATCGCCGTGAATATCCACGCCCGCCTGAAACAGAATAAGCTCGGGGCGCGCACGGTCGATCATCGTGTCGAGTGCCGGGGCCAGCGCCGCCAAATAGGCATCGTCGCCCGTACCATCGGGCAAACCGACATCCATCGATGATTGCGCCTTGCGAACCGGAAAATTCTTTTCTGCATGTAGCGACAGTGTGGCGATATCGCTGCGCCCAGCCAAAATGATAGCCGTCCCATCCCCCTGATGGACGTCGCAGTCCACGATCAGGATTCGGGCGACGTCGCCCTCTCCCACCAGTCGAAGCGCGGCGATGGCGAGGTCATTGAACACACAGAAACCCGCTCCGCTGTCGAAAAGCGCATGGTGGCTGCCGCCCGCAGCGTTGGCAGCATAACCGTGTTCTAGGGCGAGTTTGGCCGCCAGCCATGTGCCGCCGGGACTGAGCACTGCTCGGCGTGAAACATCGGGCGTGACGGAAAACCCAATGCGACGTTCGATGGTGCGGTCCACGGTCGAACCCAGAACAGCGGCAACATATGCCGCGTCATGCGCCGCCTCCAACCAATGGCGTGGCATGGGTTCGGGACGAAATTCGATCAAATCGCCGTCTGCACGCAGAACATCCATGACGGCAGCATATTTACTGAAATGGTGCGCGCCGCTCTGTCCCTGAACGACATAGTCGGGATGATGAACGACATTCAGCATAATTTTCCTTAAATCGGCTCATCCTCCTTGTCGAAGCGTTACCGCTGGCCTTACCTCTGCGACGAAGCAAGCCACCGATCGCGCGGTGGCCGTTGGAGAGATTGATGACCGAGCAGAACCACCCTGACCAACGCCCGGATGTGCAGGCGTTTCTAACCTATCTCAACAACGTACCCGGTCCAAAGATGCATGAACTCCCGCCCGAACAGGCGCGGGCAATGATGGTTGCCATGGGACCGGTGGCCGAACTGGAAACAGGACCGCTTGCCGTAATCCGCGATCTGTCGATACCGGGACCAGCCGGTGCCATTCCGGTGCGGCTTTATGATGCCCGAACGACGCGCGAACCGGGGCCAGTGATGGTTTTCTTTCACGGCGGCGGCTTCGTGATCGGCAATCTGGAAACCCACGGCCCCTATTGTGCAGAGGCTGCACGCGCGCTCGATATACCGGTCATCGCCATCGACTATCGTTTGGCCCCGGAAGCACCATTCCCGGCTGCGCCCGATGATTGCGAAGCGGCTGCCCGATGGATCGCGACCAGCCCGGCGGAACTGGGGTTTCAAGTGACCGGCCTCGTGACTTCGGGCGACAGCGCAGGGGGTAATCTGGCGATCGTGACATCTATGGCGCTGCGTGATGAACCGGCTGCGGTTCCGGTTATCGCCCAGTTCCCGATTTATCCGGTGGTCGATGACGACTCCGATTGGGGATCTTTCCATGAACATGGCGAGGGCAAGCTGCTGACGACGGCTGCAATGAACTATTTCCATGAAGCCTATGCAGCGGAACAGGGGCATATTCGTGCCTATCCGCTATCGCACGATCACGCCGGGATGCCGCCGACTCTGGTGATCACGGCAGGCCTCGATCCCTTGCGCGATCAGGGACGCGCTTATGCCGGTGCCCTGATCGCAGCAGGAGTGCCGACGGTATTTCGAGAGGCGGTGGGTAATATTCATGGGTTCGTCAATTTGCGGAGAGCCATTCCGTCGTCGGTTGCGGATTTGGCCGGATGCTTCGCCGTGCTGAAGCCCATGATTGCCCAGGCGGCAGCCGCGCTATGAGCAAGTCCCTGCCCTATCGCCCCGCCGCCGCGGTCATGCTGATCAATGCCGACAACAAGGCGTTCGTTGCCCAGCGTATCGATTCAAGTTTCGATGCGTGGCAGATGCCACAAGGTGGTCTGGATGAAGGCGAGAGCGCCCGCGATGGGGCGTTGCGCGAACTTGAGGAGGAAACCGGCATCCCTCCGCACAAGGTCGAGATCATCGCGCAGGCATCGCGTGAACTGATCTACGATCTGCCCCCGAACTCCAGACCAAGCTGTGGAAGGGTCGTTATGCCGGTCAGCGGCAAAGCTGGTTCCTGGCGCGATTCATCGGACAGGATTCCGATGTTAATCTCGAAACCGAGCACCCCGAATTCCGCGCATGGCAGTGGGTCGATCCCTGGGAGCTGCCCCAGTTAATTGTTACCTTCAAAAAACGGCTCTATGAGGAAGTGCTAGAGGAGTTCAGGCCGTTTCTGCCTTCACCGCCTGCCTGAACTTGTGAAGCAGCGGCTCGGTGTAGCCGTTAGGCTGGATCAGGCCTTCGAAAACAAGAGCACGCGCTGCGGTAAAGGCTATGCTTGCTGCCGGATCGGGAGCCATTGGGCGATAGAGCGCATCGTCCGCGTTCTGCGCATCGACCTTTGCCGCCATCCGCAGCAACGCCGCATCGACCTGTTCGGGGGTGCAAACACCGTGGAGCAGCCAGTTTGCCAAATGTTGCGATGAAATACGCAGCGTCGCGCGGTCCTCCATTAATCCCACGTCATCGATGTCGGGAACCTTTGAACAACCGATGCCCTGATCGATCCAGCGCACCACATACCCAAGGATACCCTGCGCATTATTGTCGAGTTCGCGTTCGATTTCAGCAGGCGACCAATTGCGTCCCACTGCCAGCGGAATGGTCAACAGATCTGATAATGGCGGGATGACCGCCACTTCGGGCTGACGCGCGAACACATCGACCTGATGATAATGCATGGCGTGGAGCGTCGCGGCGGTCGGTGAAGGCACCCATGCGGTGTTCGCCCCGACATCGGATGACCGATCTTTTGCACCATCATGTCCGCCATGCGATCGGGCGCGGCCCACATCCCCTTGCCGATTTGCGCCTTGCCCGACAGCCCGCACGCGAGACCGATGGCGACGTTGCGACCTTCGTATGATTTGATCCATGCGCTGCCCTTCATATCCGCCTTCGCGACCATCGGCCCAGCGTGCATCGACGTGTGTATTTCGTCGCCGGTGCGATCAAGGAACCCGGTGTTGATGAACGCGATACGACCGCGCACGGCGTGGATCGTCGCGGCGAGATTGGCCGATGTCCGCCGCTCCTCATCCATCACGCCGACCTTGATCGTGTTGTGTTTCAGCCCGAGCAAATCTTCGGTGGCATCGAACAGCGCATTGGTGAACGCGGCTTCTTCGGGACCGTGCATCTTTGGTTTGACGATATAGATGCTGCCGGTGCGGCTATTCCCCCCTTGTCGTGCATCGCGATCAGCGAAGTTATGACGGTGTCGAGAATGCCCTCGGGAACTTCCGAACCGTCGGGCAACAGAATCGCGGGATTCGTCATCAGATGACCGACGTTGCGAACGAACAACAGGCTGCGACCGTGGAGCGTGAATGCGCCAGCCGTTCCCTGCCATTCGCGGTCGCCATCCAGCGTGCGCGTGAGGATGCGGCCACCCTTTTGGAACGACGCCGACAGGTCGCCCTTCATCAGGCCAAGCCATGTGCGATAGGCCATGACCTTGTCATCCGCATCGACCGCCGCAACCGAGTCTTCAAGATCTACGATCGTGGACAATGCCGATTCGAGAATGACGTCAGAGATTCCCGCCGGATCACTCGCGCCGATTGCGCTGTCCCGGTCGATGATGAGTTCAATGTGCAGGCCATTGTGGCGAAGCAGAACGGCAGTAGGATTGCTACGATCGCCACGCCACCCAATCGCCGGCAAATCGGCAACGGTCGTCAGGTCGGCCCATTGCCCCGTCGAAAGGGGTGCGGCGCGGTCGAGAAAAGCTTTTGCATAACCGATTACGGCCGCGCCACGGATCGGGTCATACCCACCGGGGATCGCGGGCGCAGCATCAAGCGCGTCGGTGCCATAAAGCGCGTCGTACAAACTGCCCCAGCGTGCATTCGCCGCATTCAGGGCAAAGCGCGTATTGAGCGACGGCACCACGAGTTGCGGTCCTGCCAGAGTCGCGACTTCATCATCTACGTTTTCGGTTGTGACCGTAAAATCCGCGGGTTCAGCAACAAGATAGCCGATCTCACGCAGGAAGTTTTCATACGTCTGGGCATCGTGCGACTGGCCCGCTCGCCCCTTGTGCCAGGCATCGATCTTGGCTTGCAGGTCGTCGCGCCTGGCGAGCAATCCGCGATTGTGCGGCGCGAAATGTGCAAGGATATCTGACAGACCGCTCCATAGTGCGGCGGGTTCGATCCCAGTGCCCGGCAATGCTTCATGCTCGACGAAATCGATGAGGGCAGGCGCAACTTTCAAACCCGAACGGTCGAGGTAGGCGGACATGGCAACTCCTTGGCTTAGCAGGATCAACGATAATGCGCCGGGGAGGAAGCACGGGGACTATGCCGCCAATCAGCCCCTTCGACAAGCGGGTTACTGGTGGTTAGGTATGCGTAATGGAGACAATGACCGCCCAAGAACAAGCGACTGTCGAACGCGTGAACGATGTGCCGATGCTCGGTCGGGTGGAACGCTGGGCCGCGATCAACACGGGAACGGCCAACCTGAAAGGGCTTGCCCATGTTGCCGGATTGCTCGCGGATACGTTCGCGGAATTGCCGGGCGAGATCAGGCTGGTCGATCCGGCACCCGTCGACGCAATCCTGCCCGATGGATCGAAACAGGCGCGCGTACACGGCAGGCATCTTCACCTAAGCGTGCGTCCCGGAGCCAATCGCCGCGTCCTCCTGACCGGCCATATGGACACGGTATTTGCCGCCGATCACAGTTTCCAGACGCTGCGTGAGCAGGCCCCCGGCATTATCAACGGTCCAGGTGTTGCAGATATGAAGGGCGGCATCGCGGTCATGCTGGCCGCTCTGAAAGCGTTCGAAAAGAGCAATGCTGCCTCTGCGCTGGGTTATGATGTGGTTATCAACAGCGATGAGGAAACGGGATCGCTGTCGTCAGCCGCCTTGATTGCCGAGGTTGCACGAGGGAAAGTCGCCGCGCTGACCTATGAGCCTGCCGCCCTGCCCGACGGGACGCTGGCGGGTGCGAGGCCGGGCAGTGGGAATTTCAGCTTTATCGTCACCGGAAAGGCAGCGCACGCGGGTCGCAATCCAGAGGATGGCCGCAACGCCCTGTTAGCGGCGGCGGCGCTGGCACTGCGACTGGCGGCGATGAAAGGCCCCGGACTTTCGGTCAATCCTGCAAAGATCGATGGCGGTGGACCGAATAACGTCGTTCCCGATCACGCCGTTCTCCGCGTCAATATGCGACCGTCCGCACCGGAGGAGGAGGCGCGCGCCGTTGCCGGGATCGAACTGGCAATCGCCGAAATCGCCACTCTTCATCAAGTTGCTATCGACCTTCACGGCGGCTTCGGGCGTCCACCAAAACCGATGGACCCACCCGCCGAAAAACTGTTCGGACTCGTCCGTGATTGCGGCAGCGCGTTGGGCCAGTCGATATCGTGGAAGGCAACTGGCGGGGTTTGCGACGGCAACAACATCGCGGCTTGCGGTGTACCCGTTGTTGACACGATGGGCGTGCGTGGAGGCGCGATACACTCTGCGGAAGAATATCTGATCGTGGAATCATTGGGGAACGGGCCATGTTGAGCGCTTTGGTATTACTTCGCATCGCCAGCGGGGCCTTTTGATATGACGTTCCGAATGCGCGCTGCGCGAACGTCCGATCTGGCGGCGCTTTATGAAATGGCCAAACTGACCGGTGGCGGGTTCACCAACCTGCCGCCCGACAAGCCTTCACTGATCGCCAAGCTGGATCGATCGGCGAAGGCGTTTGCGCGCATCGACGATACGCTGGGCGAGGATCTGTTCGTGCTGGTCCTGGAAAACGCCGAGACCGGTCAGGTACGCGGGACTTGCCAGATATTCAGTCAGGTCGGCATGAGCGCACCGTTCTACAGCTATCGTATCGGCACGCTGACCCAGCATTCGAAGGAACTCGCACGTACGTTCCGCGCCGATATGCTGACGTTATCCACCGATCTGGAAGGCGCGAGCGAAGTCGGCGGACTGTTCCTGCACCCGCGCGAACGGGCGGGCGGTTTGGGAATGCTGATCGCGCGCAGCCGCTATCTGTTCATCCGCCAGCATCGGGCGCGCTTTGCCAACACCACTATCGCCGAACTGCGCGGCCTAATCGACGAAGGCGGTGGATCGCCATTCTGGGATGGGGTCGCCGGGCGCTTCTTTGGCATGAACTTTCAGGAAGCTGACGAATTCAACGCCATTCATGGACACCAGTTCATCGCCGACCTGATGCCCAAACACCCCGTCTATATCGCCATGCTCAGCGAACCTGCGCGCGCCGCCATCGGCCTGCCTCACCCGTCCGGACGCGCCGCGATGCGGATGCTGGAGGGCGAGGGTTTTTCGGCGGACGGCTATGTCGATATCTTTGATGGTGGCCCCACGATGCGTGCCAACACCGACCGGATCAGGTCGATCGCCGACGCCAAAACCACCACAATTGGCCGCGTTGCCGCAAACGAAGCACCGCGGGCCATCGTCTCGCACGGAACGCTGGAGAGTTTCGTGGCAACATGGGGTTGTGTCGATGGCGACAGCCTCGATCCAGAAGCGGCAGGCTTGCTCAATGTTGGCGCAGGTGACGAAATCCTCGTCGCGCCGCAATGACACTGGTCGAGATCAATTTCGACGGCATCGTCGGCCCCAGCCACAATTATGCTGGCCTCAGCGCCGGTAACCTCGCGTCGGCCAGCAACGCGGGCGCAGTTTCGCATCCACGCGCGGCGGCGTTGCAGGGTATCGAGAAAATGCGCGCCAACATCGCACTCGGTCTCACACAGGGGTTTTTCCTGCCACACAATCGCCCCGACACGGCATGGCTGGCGACACTGGGGACCGACGCCGATCGCGCCGAACCGCATATCGGGGCGGCAGCAATGTCCGCTTCAGCAATGTGGGCCGCCAATGCCGCAACCGTCTCGCCTGCGCCCGACACGGAGGATGGCCGATGCCACCTGACCCCCGCCAACCTGCTGACGATGCCCCACCGCGCGCATGAGTGGCCGGGGACACTGCCACAACTCAGGCTGGCCTTTGCCAACCCCGGCTTCGCAATCCACGCCCCCGTCCCCGCACCGTTCGGCGACGAGGGCGCGGCCAATCATATGCGCCTGTGCCGCGAACATGGAGCGCCCGGCGTCGAGGTTTTCGTTTACGGCATCCCCGGCGGCCCCTTCCCCGCCCGCCAGCATATCGAGGCATCGAAAGCCGTTGCCCGCCTCCACGGCATCTCAAACGCGCTGTTCGTCGCCCAGTCAGCGGAAGCAATCGCGGCGGGCGCTTTCCACAACGACGTGGTCGCAGTCGCCAATGAACGCGTGCTGTTCACCCACGAACAGGCATTCGCGGACAAGGCACGCTTTTACAGCGACCTGACCGCCGCGCTGCCCGAAGTCGAGATCATTGAAGTCCCCGCCAGCATCATATCGCTAAGCGACGCAATCAGCAGCTATTTGTTCAACGCCCAACTCATCACTTTGCCGGATGGCGGCATGGCTCTGATCCTGCCGAGCGAAGCGCAGGACAATCAGCGCGTGTGGGGCTGGCTCCAGTCACTGGTCGCAGGCAACGGGCCGGTCCGGCGACTTGTTCCGGTCGATGTCCGTGAATCAATGGCGAATGGTGGCGGCCCGGCGTGCCTGCGTTTGCGCGTCATCGCTGACCCGGCAAAAATCGACCCAAGGTTTCTCGCAAACAACGCAAAGCTCGATCTGATCGCGGGAATCGTGAACCAGCACTGGCCGGAGAACATCGCCCCTTCCGATCTCGCAAACCCGACGCTGATCGACGCGATTGTCCAGGCCCGCTCGGCACTGATCGCGGCACTGGGGCTGCCCGAATTGTCGGGTTAATTTACAGTTTACTCAAAATATTAAGAAACTGTTGAGGATTTCCGCACTTGGCCTAACCCTTGCTGGATGCACCATATGCTCCAGAAGATCAGTCGCCTCTTCACGATCAAGACCAAGTGGGAAGCCTATCTCATCATCTATTCGCTCGCGACCGGAGCGATGGAGCGCGGCAAGACCTATCTGGTCGCCTACCCCGGATATGGGGGCTGGCTATTGTTCGCCGCCTGCTCAGGCGCCGTTTTTCTGGGTGGTGCGAAGATACTCGATGCGATTACGATGGCGCGGGAACGGAGCGAAGTTCCGTCCTCGTAGATTGAGAACATCATGCAAAAACTGACAGGAAAAATTTGCGTCGTGACCGGTGCGGCGCGCGGTATTGGCCGTGCAATCGCTTCCCGATTCCACGACGAAGGCGGCGTTGTTGTCGTCACCGATTCGGACGAATCCGCTGGCACTATAACCGCAGCAGAAATCGGCTGCCGATTCGAAAAGCTCGATGTGCGTGAAGAAGCCGATTGGCTCCGCTTGGCCGAATGCGTCCCTGTGGCTGATGTCGTCGTCAACAACGCGGGCGTGACCGGGTTTGAAAACGGGATGATCGCCCATGATCCAGAACACGCCAGCCTCTCGGACTGGAGAGCGGTACACAGGGTCAACCTCGACGGGACATTCCTTGGTTGCCGTTATGCAATCGGGGGGATGAAGGCGCAGGGTACCGGCTCGATCATCAATATCTCGTCGCGTTCGGGATTGGTTGGAATCCCCCTCGCTGCGGCATATGCATCGTCAAAGGCGGCGATCCGCAACCATAGTAAAACGGTTGCCCTCTACTGTGCCCAGCAGGGCTGGAAAATCCGATGCAATTCAATCCATCCTGCCGCAATTCTGACGCCGATATGGGAACCCATGCTCGGCACGGGACCGGATCGGGAAACGAAGATGCAGGCTTTGGTCGCCGACACTCCCCTCAAACGGTTTGGAATGCCGGACGAAGTGGCCGCAATCGCGATCATGCTTGCATCGGATGAAGCGACATATGTGACAGGTACAGAGATAAATATCGACGGCGGTTTACTCGCCGGATCGGCTGCATCGCCAGGTTGAGATTTGGGAAGTTTGGATCAGCGAGCGGTTCGCTTCGCTGATCCTACCCGTTTTAATTTCTCCTGGGAGAAATTGGTGCGCCCGGAGCGATTCGAACGCCCGGCCCTCAGATTCGTAGTCTGATGCTCTATCCAGCTGAGCTACGGGCGCACTGGGATGGTTCCTGTAGGCGGGGGTTTCGCAGGGCGCAACCCCGTTGCTCCTCATCTTGCAAATCTCTATGCAACTTTCATGAAAAAACACCTGTTTCCCCTGACAATTCTCGCTCTTGCCGGTTGCGGCGAAAGGGTGAACGCGCCTTCGCTGCTGCCGCGCGCTATTGAGAAACAGGCCACAACCACGCCACCGATCCCGGCTCCTGTGAATGTCGCTGCGATTACGCCTGCTCTTCAAAGCCAGGTCGCCCAGTTGCTTGCACGCGTGAAAGCTGGCGACAGCAGTTTTTCAAAGGCGGATCGCGACAGCAATCGCCTGATCCTCGCCGGACGCCGCGCCGCAGAAGGGAGCGAATCATGGGTGGCGGGGCAACAGGCGCAATCCGTACTGGAAGCCGCCCGACAGGATAGTGCGGCCGCGCTGGCTGAAATCGAGACGCTGTTGCTCGCGCAAACTCAGGCCGCGTCGGCCGATGCCGCTTTGGGCGGGGTTCCAGAACTCACCGCCGCCGAAGCAGAGGCCAGCGCGATCGTAGAGCGGCAGACCGCGCGCTTGCAGGAACTCACCCGCTAAAGCGTTTTCGAAGGAGGTAGAATTACCTGCTGGCTCGGAAAACGCGTCAAATCAAAAGCCTAGAGCAGTCGGTCCGATGCAATCGGATCGGATTCTGCTCTAGCGGTCGTTTTATGCTTCTGAGCCAGAGCTACGTATCCTGCGGCGGCCAACCGGTTTCGCGCGATTTCCTCGGCGCTTAAATCACGCAGCTTCTTCGCCGGACGCCCCATCCAAAGCTCACCGCTGCGCATGGTCTTGCCCGGCGTAAGCATCGACCCCGCAGCCAGCATGGCATCCGATTCGATCGTGCAGCCGTCCATGACGATACAGCCCAGCCCGACGAACGCGTGATCGCGCAGCACCGAACCATGCAGCATCACCATATGCCCAATCAGGACATCGTTACCGATGATCGTGGAAAGTCCGTCGCCACCGCCCTTTGGCGAATCGACATGGATTACCGTGCCGTCCTGGATATTCGTCCGCGCACCGATGACGATGTGGTTCACATCGCCGCGCAACACGCAATTATACCAAATGCTCGATTCTGCGCCGATCGTCACTTTGCCGATGACCCGGCTGCCTGCCGCGACGAAGGCGCTGTCATCCACGGTCGGCGTGACGCCATCGAACGGGATCAAAGTTGGATCAACCATTGAGCAACCGGGCGGCATGGGCCGCATGATAGGTCAGGATTCCCGAACAACCCGCGCGCCGGAACGCCAGCAGGGTTTCCAGCACGAGCGCATCACGATCGCCCGCTCCTGCCGCCGCCGCCGCCTCGATCATCGCGTATTCGCCTGACACAGCATAGGCGAAGACGGGGATTTCAAACCGTTCCTTCACGCGCCGGATGATATCGAGATACGGCAGGCCCGGCTTGACCATGATGCTGTCCGCGCCTTCGGCAATATCCAGTTCGACTTCGCGCATCGCTTCATCTGCATTGGCGGGGTCCATCTGGTAGGTTTTCTTATTCCCCTTCAACAGGCCAGTTGATCCCACGGCATCGCGAAACGGACCATAAAATGCCGACGCATATTTGGCGGCATAGGACATGATCTGGACGTTGATATGACCCGCCTCCTCCAGAGCATCACGGATGGCGCCAACGCGGCCATCCATCATGTCGGACGGCGCAATAATATCGGCCCCGGATTCAGCCTGCACCAAAGCCTGTCCGACCAGCAGTTCGGACGTCGTATCGTTCACGACATAGCCTGTCGCGTCGATCAGCCCATCGTGGCCGTGCGTCGTATAGGGGTCGAGGGCAACATCGGTCAGCACGCCGATATCCGGCACCGCGTCCTTGATCGCGCGGATCGCGCGGCACATCAGATTGTCGCGGTTCAATGCCTCCCGACCATCATCGGTACGCAGTTCACGGGGGGTATTGGGAAACAATGCGATGACGCCAATGCCCAGCGCCTTCGCCTCGCGGGCGCGTGCGACGATCAGATCGACCGACCAGCGCGATACACCCGGCAAGCTGGCAATCGGCTCCTCAACCCCCTGCCCGCTCGTCACGAACAGCGGCCAGATCAGATGCTGTGGGCCAAGGTGTGTTTCACTGACCAGCGCCCGGCTCCATGTGCTGGAACGGGTGCGGCGAAGGCGGAGTGCAGGATACATCGACATGGTTTTTCCTTAAGGCGCTTACCCCGATGGCTGCAAGCGCCCTGCCGGTTCGCCGCTTCCACTCGCTGCCTGCTCGGCTTCGATCGGGCTTGGCGGCGTCAGCAGATGCATCGACCGCCAGTTGCCCAAGCGATAATAGGCAATCGCAAGCAGCATCGTCACCAGCGAGCTGATCGGAAAGCTCAGCCATATCGCGTCTGCACCCAGGGTGGGCCGAAACAACAGCGCGAAACCAATACGGAACGGGATGAGCGAAAGGATCAGAATGATCAGCGGCGGCCAGACCCCGCCATTCGCCCGGATCGTGCCGAACAGCACGAATGTCAGCCCGAACATGATGAAACTCCATGTCGCAATCAGCTGAATATGCCGGGCGATCGGCATGGCGGGCGAATTTTGCGCAAGGAACAGGCCAAGGGCGTATCGGTCCACGACTGCCAGTAAGGCGACGAGGCTGGTCGTCAGCAACAAGCTGAAAATCACGCCCGAACGGGTGATGCGGGCGACACGGTCCCACCTTCCGGCTCCGATATTCTGCGCGGCCATCGCACTAACGGCTGCACCCACCGCCATCGCGGGCATTTGGATATAGGCCCAAAGCTGTTGGGTCACGCCATAGGCCGCGGTGACGACAACGCCCTCTCGATTGATAAGTCCGATCATGACCAATGCCGATCCCGACATGACGAACATCTGCATCGCCATCGGAAAACCCTTTACCGCCAGTACCTTTGCCAGCGACCAGTCAGGGATCAAATAGCGGAGTTCGGCTCCGCGCAGCCGCACGGGCAAGTCACGGATGTATATGTGGATCAACAGACCGAGCAGACTGATATATCCGGCAAAGGCAGTCGCAGTCGCCGAACCCGATATGCCCATGCGCGGGAACGGTCCAAGGCCGAGCATCAGCACAGGGTTAAGGCCGGAATCGAGCACGACACTGACCGCCATCCATTTCAATGGGGTCAGGGCGTCGCCGGTTCCCCGCAATCCCATCATCAACAGGACCGTCAGGAACGAAGCCGGCATCGCGACGAAAATCACACGGAGATAAGCAAGCGCGAGCGGTTCGGCCTGTGGCGGCGTTGCCAGCATATGGAGCAATTGTGGCGTATAGACCCAGCCCAGCACCGCAATAACTATGGAAAGCCCGAGAAATAGGCCGATTGCAGTTCCCATAATGCGGCGAACCTCATCAAGATCGCGGCGACCGTAGTTCTGGCCGACCATGATCGTTGCCGCCATGCCGAAACCGAACAACGCGGCGAACATCAGGAACATGACGAGGTTCGCGTTTGAGGTTGCCGCCAGCGCGTTTTCGCCAAGGATATGCCCGACCCAGATCGCATTGACCGAGCCGTTGAGCGATTGCAGCACGTTCGACCCCAACGTCGGCAGCGCAAACAGCAACAAGGTCTTTGCAATTGGGCCGACGGTCAGGTCGGCACGATCGCGGACTGGCGGAATGGATGGATCGGAATCGGACATTACAAGCCTAAAAACTTTGGGTTCGGGATCATCCCAATCGCGCCAGGGCTGCCGACAGCCGTTCGGCCTCGGCAGATTTTTCCGCGTGATCCTCTCGCGCCTTAGCCACCGCCTCGGGCTTAGCACGTTCGACAAATGCTGGGTTTTCCAGACGCTTAGAGAGGGCATCAGCCTCTTTGGTGGCGGCTTCGATACCCTTGGTCAGTCGTGCCCGTTCTGCGGGCAGATCGACCGCATTGGCGAGTGGGAAGATAAGAGTCGCTTCGCCGACAACGATCTGAGCTGACCCGCCGACGTCTGCCTCCTTATCCAAAAGCGCGGCAGGTTCGGTTATCCGGGCCATCCGCCGAAGGATCGAACCGTGGTTCGAAAACCTATGCGTCGTCAGTTCGGAAGCATGAAGAATCGAAGGCTCGAGCGCGATGCCCGGCGCGATGTTGAGTTCGGCCCGCATCGACCGGACACCATTAACCACGCCGATCACCCATTCGATTTCCGCCGCAACCGTTGCGTCATATGCCACCGCTGGATCAGGCCATTGCGCCAGCACCAGATCGCACTCCCGCGTACCCATCGCGTGCCAAAGTTCCTCGGTAATGAACGGCATGAACGGATGCAGCATCACGAGAATCTGGTCGAACACCCAACCCGCGACGGCCTTTGTCTCATCGCCGATTTCGGTCTTGATCAGTTCCAGATACCAGTCGCAAAATCGGTCCCAGACAAAGTGATAAACTGTATTCGCAGCTTCATCGAAGCGCAGGTCGGCCAGCGCCTTATCGAGCTTTGCAACGGTTTCGACCACCTCGCCAATGATCCAGCGATTGACTGCCAGTTCCGTAGCCGGAGCCGCGACCGAAGTCGACGCACCAATCCCGTTGACCTGACAAAAGCGCGCGGCATTCCACAGCTTGGTCGCAAAATTGCGATAGCCCTCGAGTCGCTTCTCATCGAGCTTTATGTCGCGGCCCTGACTCTCCATTGACGCCATGAAAAAGCGCAGCGCATCGGCACCATATTTGTCGATCAGGCCAAGGGGGTCGACCGTATTGCCCTTCGACTTCGACATCTTTGAACCATCAGGCGCGCGGACAAGGCCGTGGAGGTACAGCGTCTTCCACGGCACTTCCTTCATGAAGTGCATCCCCTGCATCGCCATCCGTGCGTCCCAGAAGAACAGGATGTCGAATCCTGAAATCAGAACGTCATTAGGGTAATGTTTCGCGAGCTTCGGATCAGCGTCAGGCCAGCCAAGTGTTCCAAAAGGCCACAGCGCGGACGAAAACCAAGTGTCTAGAACGTCGCTATCCCGAGTGAGGGCAACCCCTTCCCCGGCCAGCGCCTGCGCACTGGCTTCATCTTCGGCCACGTAATATTTGCCATCGGCGTCGAACCACGCAGGAATCTGATGCCCCCACCAAAGCTGGCGAGAAACGCACCACGGCTGAATGTTTTCCAGCCACTGGAACCACGTCTTTTCCCACGTTGCAGGGACAACCTTGATCTCGCCGCTGCGCACGGCTTCGATCGCAGGACCGGCCAGCGTCTTGGCATCAACATACCATTGGTCTGTCAGCCACGGCTCGATCACCACGCCTGAACGATCGCCATAGGGAGTCTGAATGACCCGATCCTCGACCCTCTCAAATGCGCCCGCTTCCTCAAGCATCGCGACGACACGACCGCGGGCATCCTTCACCGAAAGACCAAGCAATTCGTCGGGGATCAGACCGTCAGATGTTTGGATCACCTTGGCCTCGGCATCCAGCATGTTCAGCATCTGCCCCGCAGCAAACCCAGCACGCCGACCGACTTCGAAATCGTTGAAATCATGGCCCGGCGTAATCTTTACGGCACCCGACCCAAGTTCAGGATCGGCGTGCTCGTCGGCCACGATCGGGATCAACCGCCCGGTAATCGGCAACTTCACCATCTTGCCAATCAGGGCCGTGTAACGCTCATCGCTCGGGTTCACGGCAACCGCCATATCGGCAAGCATCGTTTCCGGTCGCGTCGTAGCAACTGAGATATGCCCGCTGCCATCGGCCAGCGCGTAACGGAAATGCCAGAACTTGCCCTGTATCTCGCGCGTCTCGACCTCGAGATCGCTAATCGCGGTTTTCAGACCCGGGTCCCAGTTTACGAGCCGTTTATCGCGGTAGAGCAGCCCCTCGTTATGCAGGTCCACGAACACCTTTAGAACGGCCTTCGAAAAGCCTGCATCCATCGTGAAGCGTTCGTTCTCCCAGTCGCAGCTTGCACCGATCCGGCGAAGTTGCTGGGTGATCTGACCGCCGCTCTCGGCTTTCCATTCCCAAACCTTGGCAATAAATTCCTCGCGCGTGAAATCGGTGCGCTTCTGCTGGGTGAGCGCCATTTGCCGCTCGACGACCATCTGAGTCGCGATGCCCGCATGATCGGTGCCCGCCACCCATAGCGCGTCTTTACCCTGCAAACGCGCGTGGCGGACAAGGATGTCCTGCAGCGTAATGTCGAGGGCATGGCCAATGTGAAGATTGCCGGTGACGTTCGGCGGGGGCATCACGATGGTGAAGGGAGCAGCGTCGGGGCGCTCAGGCCGGAACGCGTTGCTACTCTCCCAATGCGCGTACCAGCGGGCTTCGATTTCGGCGGGGTCGAATGTTTTTGAAAGTTCGGTCATAACGCGTGCCGCTTAGCGGGTCCGTGACCGTGCGCCTATCCCCGCGCTGTTATCCTTGAGATTTCCTGCGCGACCAGGCGCTCGACGACGTCCGGCAGTCGTTGATCGAGCCAATCGGCCAACATCGGCTTCAGCATTTCGCGGACCAGCCCCTCCAGCGTGTCGCCCCCGGTAATCTCGGGCTTTATGACCAGAGCGGACAGCGCTGCAATCGAGGATCGACTGGCGTTAAGAGTCGCATCCGAAACCAGCGGTGGCTTCTGTGACGCTTCAGGCTGCTGAATATCGGGCACGCGGCGGTCCTTAATAGGCTCCTCGACCGGAGCAGCCTCTGTAAGCTCTAGGACTTCGGACTCATCGGATGATTCGGTCCTTGACGGGACAGCACGTTCCATCGTCATCGATCCGGCAACCGATCGCCGTGTCCTTGGTACCGACAAAGCGACATCGCTATCTTCAGCGATGATACGTTTTATCGATGATAAAATCTCTTCCATCGACGGTTCGTTGCTCATGTCACCCACCGTTAAGCACCTTTTCGCAACGCCCCACACGTTATTTCTGCGTTGGTCCGATAACTGACGGGGTTTGGGCGGGCGTGTCAACTGTCCGGCTCGCAACCGGAGAGGGGTGAGGATCGTCATGAAAATCCCAAATGTCGTTCCTGACACGATTATAGTTAACCGTCGGATCGAAAAGCGCCCCCGACTCAAGGCCGAGATTGCGAGCCTCGGCCTGCCCCATTGCAGCAAGCAGCGAAAAGCCTGCAACATAACTATTCCGACGCGCGGACACGAGGTTCACCTGCGAATTCAGCAATTCCTGCTCGGCATTCAGGATGTCGAGAATCGTGCGGTTGCCCACGCTGTTCTCTGCACGGACGCCCTCCAGCGAAAGTGTGTTGGCATCCACTGCTGACTGTGACGAAATTATCAGCTCATTCGAAGCACGCCAGCTGGCATAGGCCGCCCGGGTTTGCGCAACAATATTACGTTCAACCTCAATCGTCTGCTCGATCGACTGCGACTCGAGGGCCTGGGCCCGCCGAACCTGAGCCGTGGGCAGTCCGCCCTGGTAAAGCGGGATGGTAAGCTGCACGCCGGCCTGAGCAGTTGTGCTGGTCTGCGGAATACCGGTTGAGCCAAACCCATCAGCAACCAGAGAGCCCAGAAAATTCGAGTAATTTCCGCCCGCGATCGCTGCAATCGTTGGAGCACGAGAGGCTCGAGCGACGTTAGTATCAAAACGCGCGGCTTCACGGCGGCGCTGCGCCGCCAAAAGGCCGGGATTATTATCGAGCGCGACCGTCACCGCCGTATCGGGCGAAATTGGCAGGTTGGGCAACGGCGGCGGCGGCTCTAGGTTGGTCGCAGAATCGCCAACCAGACGAACATAAGTCTCGCGACTGGTGATCAACTGCGCCTGCGCCGATTCGAGCTGGCTCCGCGCTTCCGAAAGTCGCGCTTGCGATTGAGCAACGTCGGTGCGGGTCAAATCGCCGACCTGAAACCGATCCTGCGTCGCCTCGAGATTGACGTTCAGCACCTGAAGATTCTGCATATTCAGCGACACGATTGCCTGATCGCGAATGACGTCCATGTATGAAGCAACGACATTGGAGAACAACGTCGCCTCAGTATCACGTAGCGACGCCTGCCCCGCGCTGACGCGGGCGTCGGCCGCTTTCACCGCATTATGCACGGCACCGCCCGAATAAATCGGCACGGAAAGATTGACGGTGGCCGACGCGGATCGTGCTGGCGATGTGAAATTCAATGCCGACCGTACAAAGTCTTCAGTATAGGCTGCTGTTGCATTTGCAGAAGGCAATCCGCGCGCGCGCGCAATGGGTACGCCTTCATCGGTTGCACGCTGCCCCGCGCGAGCACCGGTCAGAGTTGGGTTGCTGCGATATGCCTTTGCCAACGCCTCACGCAGCGTGTCTGCCGACGCAGGGCCGGAGACAAGAACCGTTGCAAGCAAGAGCGCGCGAACGCTGCAGTGGATCACTGGCGAAAAACCCCCAAATTCAAAATACGAATGCGCGTGGTCGGGCGAATCCGGGCAAGACCACTGCATCGGCATCGGCAAATGCGCTGAGCGCGAACCCAGCCCCTCCGCGGCGACCGACAGCAAGCCGGGTAACACCATTCTCGATCGTTGCGGTGGCGAGGCGGCCGCCGGGAGCAAGCTGGTCGATCAACGCCGAGGGCACCTCCTCGACCGCACCGTCAATGACGATAACGTCGAACGGACCATGATCCGCAGCACCAGCTTCTAAAGGACCGACAACGTCACCAGCCGTCGCCAGCGCGGCATCACACTCAAGGCCGACAACCGATTTCGCGAGTAAGGTTGCGACCGCGACGGCATAGCCGGTAGCCGCCCCAACGATCAGGACATGATCGCTGGCAGTAATCCCCGCTTCGTTGATCAACCGGGCGGTCGCCATCGGCGAATTTAAAGCGCGACCGTTTACGAGGGGAATCGATATATCGGTATAAGCAACGTCACGTCGGTCGGCTGGAACATAGTCCTCGCGTGGAACACGGGCCATCGCATCGACGACACGGGGATCGTCGACAGACGTGGTGCGCAACTGGTTCGACACCATCGCGCGGCGCATTGATTCGAAGCGGTCTGCGGTCATTGATCGAACATCTCGGTTACACCTGTTCTGGCTTGATGCCATAGCTGTGTTGGTCATGCAATACAGTGCGGCAATCGCCTATATCGTGAACCGTCGCGTCAGCCAAGCGGCGTCGTCGCAATCCCGATTAAGTTGTCATGCAAGTTACCAAGTGAGTTGACAGTAGGCTCTGCGGCTTGCAGGAGGCGCGTCCGGTTGGCCCGATGGCGGAGTGGTGACGTAGAGGACTGCAAATCCTCGCACCCGGGTTCGATTCCCGGTCGGGCCTCCAACCTTCAAGCGCGCTTCGATTTCGATAGCGCCTCTTGAAATGGCATCGTGTTTGCGCGTTCAAGCCTTGCACTTGGATGCCGAACCAACGACGGAGGCTCATATGATCGCCCCCTCCCCCTCGCCAGTTGATCCACGCCTTGAGCGGATTCGGACGGTGTTGCGCTGTCTTCTGGCGGTCATCTATGCGTTCGTCGGCTATGTGCACCTTCATTCGCCGGGCGGGTTTCTGGCGATCATGCCGGCTTGGGTGCCCTATCCCGATCGGGTCATACTGATTACCGGCCTCTGTGAAATTCTGGGCGCCATTGCCCTAATGACAAAGCGGCTACGTTATCTGGCTGGGATCATGCTTGCAGCCTATGCGGTTTGCGTTTTTCCAGCGAACATCAAGCACGCACTGGAAGGTATCGCGATTGGGCACACCAAACTTGGTTGGTGGTATCACGGCCCCCGCCTTTTGTTTCAGCCGGTAATCATCTGGTGGGCGCTGTTCGCTGGCGGTATAACTGACTGGCCGCTGAGAACGCGAAAGGCTTTGAACCGATGACCGAATCTCTGGACGATCAGATTATCGAAACGCCCGAGGGTCCGATGACATGGGCCGAGTGGAAGAAAAAAAACCCGGTCCAGATCCCCTCACGGCGGACCAAGGGCAAGGATTTGCCCAACAAGGTTAAGCGTTTCACCGAAAAATGACGAATACCGAAGTTCAGGTCGCGGCGCTGTACCGCTTTGCCCGTTTCGAGGATTGCGCAGCATTGCGCGAGCCACTTGAGCAAGTTTGCGCGGACGTGCGGGGGACGATCCTTCTGGCCCCCGAAGGCATTAACGGAACGATCGCAGGGTCGGAAGCGGCGATCGCAGGGGTCATCGCCCACGTCCGTACACTCCCCGGCTGTTCGGAACTGGAAGTGAAATATTCGTCGGCAGCGATGATGCCATTCTATCGCATGAAGGTGCGGTTAAAGCGCGAAATCGTCACGATGGGCCAGCCCGATATCGACCCCTTGAGCGGCACTGGATATTACGTAGCGCCTGCGGATTGGAATGCCCTGATCGCCGATCCGGACACCGTCGTCATCGATACGCGCAACGATTACGAAGTGGCTATCGGCAGTTTTCCGGGGGCGATCGACCCGAAGACGCAAAGCTTTGGCGATTTTCCGGCGTGGTTTCGGGAAAACCGGGAAGCGGTAACTTCTGGCAAGACCAAGGTCGCAATGTTCTGCACAGGCGGGATTCGCTGCGAGAAATCGACCGCGTTCCTCAAGTCTGAAGGCATTGATGAAGTTTATCACCTGCAAGGCGGTATCCTGAAATATCTTGAAACTGTGCCCCCTGCCGAAAGTATGTGGGAGGGCGAGTGTTTCGTCTTTGACCAGCGAGTCGCTGTCGGATCGGGGCTGGTCGCCGGCACGCACAGTATTTGTCATGCTTGCAGGAAACCGCTGAACGCCGAGGGGCGCAAATCACCCTTATACGTTGAGGGCGTGAGTTGTGCGGCCTGTCACGGATCGCGCGACGATGCTGAATTGGCTGGATTTGCCGAACGACAACGTCAGGCAGCGTTGGCAGAGGCGCGCGGCGAAGCACATTTTGGCACCCGACCCAAACGATCTTCTGCCTGTGAGAAGGTTTCGGAAGGTTAAGGCACTCTTGAGCATCATTGTTCGACAACGTGATCGACCGGTGTAGAAAGACCTCCATAAAGGACTGATTCGTCGGACCTTTGGGGGCGCGCAATTTTCACTGCGGTGCAGAGCAAACTCTGGCCGTGCTGACTGTGAAGCGGGGGGATTTACGTGTCTGACAGCAGCGTTTTTCGGCATTTATTGGCTACAGCAACTTTGGCTGTTTGCGCCACGGGCGCTACCCCTTCACTGGCTGCCTCGCCCAGCCTTTTGGACAGCTTTCCGCTCGGCAGCGGCGGCGGTGTGTTGTGTCAGGTACAGACACGCAGTCACGACAAAGCATTATCCAATATGTTCGACCGATCCTGGGCGATCGTATGTCGCGATGCCGCCCAGCCTGTCGGAAAATTACGCGCTTTGCGTGGTGACAATGCAGAAGCCAGGCTGGCTGCGGCACGGTCCGGAGAAGTCGATTGTTCCGCTGACTCGACAGAAGCGATCGAGGATCTGGGGAATGTTGCGGTAAAGCACTGCAAACTGAAAACAGCGGCAGTCGGGTATAGGGTTTATTCGTATCGCAAAGGGCCGGTTCTCTGGGTCGCCGAAGGGTTGGATGGTTACGATTCGGCTCTGAAACTGGGACTGCGCACCGTCGTCGCCGATCGCATCGTTGCAGGCAAAGTGACTCTTGCAACGACTTCGGTGGATGATCCCGTAGCGTTCGCGCGCGTACAAGCTGGCACTCTCGATCCCGATCAGGCGCTGGCAGAGGGGTATCGCCGCAACAACAGTGGCGATTACGCCGAAGCTGCGGAGTTTTTCGACACCCTTGAAAATCGTGCGGCAAAGGGAACGGCTGAAGCCGACCATGCGGGCGAATATCTGATTAACCGTGCGCTGCAAAAATCGAACCTCGGTGACTTTGCAGAAGCCGATGCGCTGTTTACGCAGGCAAACCTGATCCCGACGAACGATGCCGTACAGGTTCGGTTGCGGCGCAATTTCGAAGCGTTGCACCAACTGAATCAGCAGCACTACGATGCCGCCCTGAACGTTCTGGATCGCCCCGTGGCGCCTATCGAGCGGGTCATTGGGCAACCGGGAAGCGCAATCGAGATCGGGGCTCAGGTGGCTGCCGAAATCAATGCCGGCGTACCAGTGGCACAGCGCCTGGGTGCGACCGATTCCACTACTTTAACGCCCGACGAACGCGCGCAGATCATCGACGCGCAGGCATTACAGATCCGCGGGACTTTGCTGCGCCTGCAAGGCAAGCCCGTCGAGGCGCGAGCTGCACTCGATGCGGCGATGGCGCAGGCTGTGGTGGTACGAGCGGGCCGCGTACTGTCAATCACGCGGCTGCGTTCCCAGATACTGGCGGAGTCAGGACTTGCTCTGGAAGCATCGGGCAATGTGAGCGGGGGCGAGGGCAAAATGCGAGCCGCGCTGGCTCTGCTCGAAACACGCTATCCGCTGACGGTTGCCGTGAATGGCGCGCGTGCGCGGCTCGCCGCTTATCTGGCGCGACATGGTCAGGTTACAGCGGCGATGGCGCAGTTCCGTACCGTTGTGCAAACCGCTGCCGATACCCATACTCCCGTGACCGGCCTTGGAAATTTGCTCAGCCCCTATTTCCAGCTTCTGGTCGACCAGATGCCCGCCAACCCCGCGTTGGTCACCGATTTCTTTCTCGCAACGCAAACACTGGTGCGACCGGGCGTTGCCGATACTCAGGCGATCCTCTCACGCGAACTGAGCGAAGGCACCGGCGACGGCTCGCGGTTGTTCAGGCAGGCACGGACACTGGACCGCGATATCGAGCGGAGCAGGATCGAACTCGCCAACCTCGTCGCTACAACAAATCGAACCACGGACGTGGATACCGCGATCGCTGCGACCAACGCAAATCTGGCGCAATATGGCGCAGAACAGGTCGCAACACAGGCTCAACTGGCGAGCTATCCGCAATATCGCGCCTTGACGCCCAGCGTGTTGACGCTGCCTGAATTGCAGACAACGCTGAGGTCCGGCGAAGCTTATTACAAAGTCACCGCCGTTGGACGCTCAGTTTACGGGCTCTATGCGACGAATGATCACGCGACTGCGTGGCGTGTTCCGCTTTCGCCCGACGATCTCGACACGGCGGTCGATAATTTGCGCGATACGATCGTGAAAGATGAGGGCGGCCAACTCAATACCTACCCGTTCGACATAGATGGCGCGCACCGACTATATGTCGCATTGTTCGGTCCGGTTGCCGATCGGATGGCGAGTATCCGGCATTTGATTTTTGAACCGGATGGCGCGTTGCTCCGTCTGCCGATCAATTTGCTGGTCACCGATCAGGCAAGTGTAGATCGCTACACCGCCCGAACGCGTACACCGGATGCGGATCAGTTCGATTTCCGCGGGACGGCGTGGCTGGGCCGTAACGCAGCGATCAGCACTGCCGTTGCCGCCCGTGCTTTCCGCGATGCGCGCGGCGCACCCGCTTCGGTCGCCAAGTTGCAATATCTTGGCTTTGGTCAAAACGCCCCGATCAACGACACGTCCCGTTCAGCGTATTTGCGAAGTGCCAGCGAGACTGGAGCAATAGATTGCAGATGGCCGATCAGCGAATGGAACAAGCCGATAGCGGACACGGAATTGCGCGAGGCAAGCGCGCTGGCTGGAGCGAACCAGTCAAGCATAGTGATCGGCAATGCCTTTACAGACACTGCGGTCATGGCGCGCAAAGATCTTAGCGACTACCGTATTCTGCACTTTGCAACGCATGGACTAGTGACGGCCCCCCGTCCCGAATGTCCCGCGCGCCCTGCCCTGCTAACCAGCTTCGGCGGTGCGGGATCGGACGGACTGCTATCTTTCCGCGAGATTTACGACCTGAAGATCGATGCCGACCTCGTTATTCTGTCGGCTTGCGATACAGCGGGCAAGGCAACGATTGCGGCAACGCGAGAGGCCGGTGTCACGACCGGCGGCGGCAATGCGCTCGATGGATTGGTGCGTGCATTTATCGGCGCTGGTGGCCGGTCGGTGTTGGCGAGCCACTGGCCCGCACCCGACGATTTCAATGCGACCGAAACGCTGATCGTGGGACTGTTTCAGGGCGGCCAGAACGCGACCGTTGGAGAAGCATTGGAAGCAGCCGAACGCAAACTGATGGACGACGTAAAAACTTCGCACCCCTATTATTGGTCGGGGTTCGCAATTGTCGGCGATGGCGGCCAACGACTGATTACAGCACGTTGAAAAATCGTTGGTAGTGGTTCGGCGTCAATCCGATGGCGCACGTCGGCGACGACGGGTTGCGCGGCAGCTTGGTCCCGCGCGACTGATTACGACCGCGATCTTTCTCGTACTGGCGTTGCTGATCGCACGATTTAGCTGGCGAACCCCCTTCGTGCTCGACGCCGAGGGGGTGTTGTTCGACTTCCGCAGTGCCCTTGCCTCCCCAATGGTCGATCAGGACAAGAGCATCGCGCTTGTTGTCTATGACGAAGACACGCTGAGACTGACAGGCAAACGATCGCCGGTCGATCGGACGGTGCTCGCCAAAGCGTTGAAGCGGATCGACACGATGGGTGCGAAATCCATCGGCATAGATATATTGATCGATCAGCCACAGGCCGAAGACCCTGCGCTGGTCGAAGCCTTCCGCAGTATGAAGACTCCCACTTGGCTTGCGTATGCGTCAAGTGCGACGGCGGAGGAGAAAACCACCTATTCGCAGCAGAAGTTCGTCGAACAATTTCTCCGCGATGTCGCACCGGGCAATGTCCACGCATCCAGCATCAGACTGGAAGCGGACGCCGACAATGTGTTGCGCCGCTGGCCGCCGCGCCCGAACGGTTTGCCCCCGATCCTGCCGAACGCAATGTCACCGGCAAACCCGGCATTTCAAAAGTTTACGGGCAGCGTCGAATATCGCCAACCCAGGGATTCTGAGCGCGGGGTGTTTTCGGTCATACCGATCCAGACCTTCGCCGACGACGCAATGTTTGCCGTTCCCGAAGCGGCTGCGATGTTTGCCGATCAGATCAGAGGGCGTCACGTCCTGATCGGTGGACATATTCAGGATATCGACCTGTTCCTTACGCCCCTCACCCGATCGACGGGCAAGCAGACATGGGGTCTCGATATTTTTGCGCATATGCTGGCGCAACAGCTCGATAATCGATTGCCGAGGCACATCCCATCGTGGGCTCTGTGGCTGGCTGCGGTTGCAGCAATTGGATCTGGGGTCGTCACGGCGCTGGGCAACATGCGTGCGACACCGCTTGCCTTACTTATGGCGCTCCAGATTGCCCTGATCGGTTATCTGCCGTTCTACCTCCAGCAACATCTGGTCGACACCTACGGATTGCCGGTGTTCGGCTGGGTCGTCGGCTGGATACTGGCCTTTACCGCCGTTGGGACAGCGGCGCGGGCTATCGGATCGGAACAGCGCAAGTTCGCTCAGTCAGCGCTGGGCAAATATCTGCCGCGTGACATCGCAGCCGAAATCCTGCGCGATCCCGACGGATTGAAGCTGCACGGTGAAAAGCGAGAAATTTTCGTGGTGTTTACCGATCTGGAAGGTTTCACAAAGCTAAGTCATGCGATCGAACCGGAAATGGTCGCAACATTGTTGAACACTTATCTTGAAACGCTGTCGGATATCGTGCTCGATCACGGTGGCACGATCGACAAATTCGTCGGCGATGCCGTCGTGGCGTTCTGGGGAGCGCCCATTGCGCGGCCCGACGATGGGGAACGCGCTGGACGTGCGGCATGGGCGATGTACGAAGCTGGCGAAGTGTTCCGCAAAAATGTTCCTGATGGCGTCCCGACCATTGGTCGCACCCGCGTCGGCCTGCATCACGGCGAAGCGATTGTCGGAAATTTCGGTGGTGAAGGACGCATCCAATATACTGCGCTGGGTGATAGCATGAACACGGCGGCGCGGCTGGAATCAGCGAACAAACAATTAGAAACCCGGATGCTGGTTAGCAGGGAAGCTGCCGAACTGTCCGGGCTGGATTGGTATCGACCGCTTGGGTGCGTCGTCTTGCGCGGGCGGTCGACCCCGATCGATGTATTCGAGCCCGCGCCGCACCTCACCCCTGACGAACGCGCGCGCTTTGCGGACATTGTCGCACGCGCAATAAAGCGGGAGCCGGTGGCTATCGAGGAATTGAAAAATTACGCCGATCAGCATCCAGATGACGCTGCGGTTCGTAATTTGGTTTATCGCACAAACAACCAGTCTGACGGAGGCTATTATGTCCTGGACTAATAAAACGATGAAACTTGCTGCTGCCGCATTGGCCGTGGGGATCGCGGGAACAGCCTTGGCGGGAACGATCGTCATCCGTGCAGATGGTCCGTCAAAAGGCTCTTACCCTCCCGGCAAGTCGTTAACCGGACGGGTTGCTTTACGTGCGGGCGACACGCTGGTCGTGCTGGATGGCCGAGGAACACGGACGCTGACCGGACCGGCTAGCATCGACCTTAGCGCCACGCGAACCGCGTCTGCCGCACCATCGGCGCTGACCTCGCTGATCCGGAACGCAGGAGCGCGGCAGGTCAGGACCGGAGCGGTTCGTGGCGGCACGACGGTTGAGGCCAACAGCCCGAACCTCTGGTACATCGACACGACCCGTAGCGGAACGGTGTGCATTGCGGACCGCAGCCAAGCGACATTGTGGCGCAAGTCGATGACCAATGCCGTCACGCTGACCCTGACACGCGGTAGCGACCACAAGGCCGTGCCCCTGACCTTTGCTGTTGGGCAAAGTGTGCGTTCGTGGCCGGTCTCTGACATGCCGATTACGACATCTTCCGACTATTGGCTGAGCGGGCCGGGCATTGCCAAGCCGGTTAGCGTGCGGATCGAAACCGTGGGAAATCCCGGCACGACACCCGATACGATCGCCGCTGCGCTGATCGAAAAAGGATGTTCGCATCAGGTCGATATGCTGGTTGCAGCAGGCTCCTGAATACATTGGGTTTAACGCGCTCCGACAATCGTTGGAGCGGCATACGGTTGTAAATTGGCAATCCAGATGATAGCCAATTGTAAGGTGACGGACCAAATAATCCGCGCTTGAAGTCCTCGGGGCCGTCGGGGAAGATCAGCAATGATCCGGTAATTTGCCGGGCGCGGGGTCGGACTTGGACGATACCCGTTTGGGGGACGATATGCGATCTGTTACGCCTTCTTTATTAGCGGCTTCTATACTTTCAGCTTGGCCTGGCGTGGCTTTGGCTCAATCGGTCCCGGGTGTTCCTACGCGCGAGGAAGTACAGCGCGCGCCGATAAATACTGCCCCACCACGGGGCGCAAGAATTACCGTAGAAGGCGAAGTAGAGCGCGCGCCCTGCCCGCTCGCAGACCCCGCCTATAAAGATATCAACGTAACGCTGTCCGGGGCGGAGTTCAGTGGCCTCGGCGCCATCCCAGCCGATCTGCTAAGCCCCGCCTATCGCGACATGGTCGGCAAACCATTGCCGATCGCCAGCGTGTGTGAAATTCGTGACCGCGCGGCAACGATCCTGCGCCGCGCGGGCTATCTTGCCGCCGTTCAAGTCCCCCACAGCGGATCGAGAACGGGGTCGTCAAATTCGATGTTCTGATCGCCAAGCTCGTCGGTTTTCAGGTTCGCGGCGACGCCGGAAAATCCGAACCGCTGATCCAGCATTACCTGACTGCAATTCAGGAACAGCCGGTTTTCAACATTCTGACGGCTGAGCGTTATTTGCTGCTGACCCGTGACCTCCCCGGTTTCGACGTGCGCATGACTTTGCGCCCCGCCGGAACAGTTCCCGGCGAAGTCATCGGCGAGGTCAAGGTCGTGCGCACCCCCGTCGAACTGGACGTCAATGTTCAGAACCTCGGTTCGCGCGAAGTCGGCCGCTTTGGTGGTATCGCACAATTACGGCTGAACGGCCTACTCGGCATGGGCGACCGCACCACAATCGGATTTTTCTCGACCGCCGACTTCAAGGAGCAGCAGGTCGCGCAGCTATCGGAGGAAATCCGGGTTGGGCGTGAAGGGCTGACGCTGGGCGCGGACTTCAACTACGCATGGACGAACCCTACCATTCCCAACTTCACGCTGCGGTCTCGTACTTTGGTCGCCACCTTGCGCGCGCGCTATCCGTTGATCCGGCGACAGTCGCACAATTTATTTCTGAGCGGTGGCGTGGATTTCATCAATCAGGCAAGCCGCCTTATCGGACCGACGGGCGCGATCCCCCTGTCTCGCGACCGGCTTCGCGTGGGCTATGCACGGCTCGATTATCAGGCGGTCGATCCTGCAAGCATTGCAGGGACGACTGGCTATTCGATCAGCGAACCGCGTTGGGCGGTCGGCGGATCGCTCGAATTGCGGCAAGGTATGGATGTATTCGACGCCAGCCCCGATTGTCGCGGAAATCCCCGCGCTTGCGGTTCCATCAAAAGCAGCCGCATCATCGCCGACCCTTCGGCATTCGTGATGCGTGGAAGCGCAAATGTTACCTTCCGCCCCATTCCATTGATCGGTTTCAGCCTCCAGCCCCGAGCGCAATATGCGCCCCACGCGCTGCTCAGCTACGAACAGTTTTCTGCAGGCAATTACACTATCGGTCGCGGGTTCGATCCCGGTACATTGCTGGGCGATTCTGGCGTCGGTGTGCGTGGCGAAATCACTGTGGGAAGCATGGTGCCGCGTTCGCGTAAAGACCTCGCGATTCAGGCTTATGGCTTTATCGATGCGGCATGGGCATGGGATCACGACCCCACCTCACCGATCCGGTATCCAGAGAAATTACAATCCGGCGGCGGCGGTGCGCGTGTGGCATTTGGCGACCGGTTTCAGGCGGACGCGGGTATAGCCGTGCCATTCCGCGCAGCGGGACTGCAAATCCAGCGCGGTGACACGCGCTTCCTTGTTTCGCTGACCGCAAAATTGCTTCCCTGGGGCCGCCACTGATGAACCGTCCTTCTGTAAAAGGCACTGCCATGTCGCGTGTATCCCGCCATCACTTGCTCGGTAGCTGTGCCGTTGCGCTTTCGATCGGCGCAACCGCTTACTCCCCGAACTCCGGGGCGCAGGTCTTTCTGAACCAGGCTTTGCAGGGCACCTATACGGTAACAACCGGTGCTATCGATGCTGCGCGTACGTCTCAGATGGCGGCCGCCGATAAGATCGTTGTGACGAGCGGTCAGACTGTGCTGGACTGGATACCAAGTGATAGCAACACGACCGGTACGATAGAGTTTCTGAAGCCCAATACGAGTGCCATGTTCGTCGGGCCGGCGGATTTTATCGTGCTCAATCGGGTTATCCCAACTGACACGAGCCGCGCTATCGCAATCAACGGGAATGTGTCTTCCACGATCGACCCAGGAATATCTGCGCCAAACAATGGGCCAATTGGAGGATCGGTTTGGTTTTATTCGCCGGGCGGCATAGTCGTCGGCAGCACAGGATCATTTAACGTCGGGAATCTGGTTCTGTCGACGGCCGAGTTGCAAATTGGCCCGAACGGACTGCTGAGCTCGGGCAACACAATCAACTTCGGCACGGTGGGCGCAGCTTCACCCGCAGGGTCCGGCGTAACCATCATGAATGGTGCAAATATCCAGTTGAACAATCCCGGCAGCTATCTTGCGGTCGTGGCACCGATCATCGTTCAGGCTGGCACGGTAAACGTCGATGGGTCGGTTGCATATGTCGCGGCCGAACAGGCGAACATCAGCATCGATGCCGGGCTGTTCAACATCAATTTCGTTGCCGGCACAACCGCAGCAAATGCCATAACACACACCGGAATCACAACCGGTCCTGCGCAAACCGGTAACGGCAACATCACAATCGCCGCGATCAGCAAGAATAACGCGATCACCTCGCTGCTGTTGTCAGGATTGATCGGCTATACACCGGCATCATCGGCGTCGGTTGAGAATGGGCAGGTCGTGTTGCTGGGCGGGTATTCCAATCCAACAGCTCTCACGCCGGTCGGTTCGGGCGTCACGAACATCCAAATGATCGGGAGTGCGCCCGTTTTATTCGGGAGTGAACTCCTTGAGGGCTTCACCTCCTCGGTGACGGCAAAGTCCAATGGTGACGTGCTCGGCTCATCCGGATCGGCGAGCACACCGCTCTCGTTTTCCTCGAACGTCACCCTGTTCGGAAATACATCGGCCCAGCTAAACGCAACCAATGGGGGCGTGCTGACCGTTGGTGGCAATCTGGCGCTCACATCCGTGTCGGTCGACGGCTCAACCGGTGGCACGGCTTCGCTAACCGCGGATTGGCTCAGTGGGACCGCAGCAAGTCTCACGGTCAATGGCAAGACGACACTCGACACCAGCGGATCTGGCTTGTTGGCGCAATCGGGTGCCGGCGGCACCGGCATCGGTGGTACTTCGTCCATTGTGGTCAAAGGTTCCTCGATGACGCTGTTGGGCGATACGATGTTGACCGCGAACGGCAGCGGCGGTGGATCGGACCTCCTCGGCGGAATCGGAAAGGGCGGCACTGCATCGATTGTTCTCCAAAACACGACGGGCGCGGGCCTGACCGCAACCAACCTTTCGCTGACCGCGAACGGAACGGGCGGCGAATATGGCTATGGCGCGCCAACCGGCGGCGCGGGCACAGGTGGAACCACGTCGTTTCTCGCCGATAACGCAGGCGTCGTCGGAACAAGCATGACGATGACGGCCAACGGATATGGCGGGCACGGCAGCGATGCCGGTACTGGTGGGACCGGTAAGGGCGGCAATATTACCTTCAACGCATCGTCCGGCAGCTTTACGGGAGCGTTGCAACTGGAAGCTGTTGGGACGGGTGGCGGCGGCGGATTGGCCAATGGGGGCACTCTCAGCGGCGCTGGCGGCGCAGGAGTCGGCGGAACAATCGGGTTTGTTGCCAGTGGTGCTTTCAATACATCGAACCTGACGGCGCTTGCCGGAAGCAACGGGGGGGATGGCGGCTACATCGAATCATCGCTCGGCGGAAGCGGCGGCGACGGTGGCCGCGCAAGTGACGGCAACGTGACGATCGCGATCACCGGCGGGAATTCCAGTTTCGGCGCCATCACTGCTGATACGACGGCGACCGGCGGCAACGGTGGAACTTCGCAAACCGGTAGCGGCGCGTCTAACATCGTTGCCAGTAAAGGCGGCGATGCAAGCGCGGGCGATGTGATCGTCAACATCACGGGCGGTACTTCGCAAATCCGCAGACTGACCGCCACCGCAGACGGATATGCCGGCGGTTCGGGCTATTCATCGATCGATCAGGGTGGAACTGCGACGACGGTCGCCGCCGCTGATGCAATGGGTGGAACGGTCGCGGTCAATATCGCGAGTACCGTAAATGGTCTGAATTCCATCTCGCTCTCGGCCGAAGGAATCGGCGGCTACGGTGCCTTTTACGGTGCCGCGGGCGCGGGTGGTATGGGAACCGGGGGACCGCCGGATTGACGGTTTCTGCGACTAACCTGTCGGTAAACGTCATCACGATTTCGGCGGCCGCTTATGGCGGAAGCGGGGGCTATAGCAATCAGGGTGCATCGGCTAACGGCGGCAATGCGAAGGGCGGAAACGCAAGCTTCGAACTCGCTGACAACGGGTCGCTGTCATTCATCAGTGAATTCCCACAATTCAACATGGATGCGAGCGGAAATGGCGGCGACGCACAATCATCGGGCGGAGGATACAACGGGGGACGCGGAGGCGACGGAACCGGCGGCAACATAACCGTGCTGGCCAATCAGTCGATGCTCGATCTGTCGCCATATCCGCTCTCTTTCAATGCGGGCGGCTTCGGCGGTCAGGGCGGCAGCGGCGGCGATGCCGACCTCCAGGCCACCGGCGGCTCAGGCGGCACGGGCGGCAACGCTGTCGGGGGAAACCTGACGCTTCGGTCGACCGGTGCGAATGCGCAACTCATCTTTGGTAACTCGGAGTTTGGATACGGTGTTACTGCTATAGGCGGCGGCGGCGGGACCGGTGGCCAAGGCGGTCTTGGCGGAAGTGGAAGCACTGGCTCTGACGGAATGCCTGGTGGAGTCGGGGGTGACGGGACGACCGGACTGGTCGGCTTCAATGGCGGAATCGGTGGCGTTGGCGGCGTCGGAACGGCTGGCACGCTGACCATCGAAGCCAGTAATCTCGGCGTCGTTTCGGCGGGTACCATGGCATTGTCTGCGAATGGGATCGGGGGCGATGGTGGCCTGGGCGGTTTTGGCGGTGTCGGCGGCAGTGGCGGCAACGGTGGTGTAGGCGGTGCGGGTGGCCCCAACCAGAACGGCGGCGCAGGCGGCAACGGCGGTCTTGGCGGCTTGGGCGGAGATGCCGGCGGGAACGGTAACGCTGGCTATGGTGTTGGCGGCAACATCGTCATTTCAGCGAACGGGGGCAGTATCGTCACCGGCGACCTGACGACCTCTGCAATCGGTCATTCAGGCTTTGCCAACCTCGCCACCGAAGGCGAGGATGCTCAAAACCGCGGGGGTAGCGGAGGTTCCGGCGGCCTCGGCGGAGCAGGCGGTGCGCCGGGACCGGGAACGGGCTTCGAACCGATCCCTGGAGTAGCGGGAGCCGACGGATCGAACGGACCGGATGGACTCGATACCGCCTTCCTGGGCGTGCCCAACGCAGGAAGCGCCGGTGGCACGATCTCATTCACGACATCCACGGTCGGGGCCTCGCCGGGAAGCATGAACCTCGGTCTGGTATCTGCAACGGTGGATGCAATCACGAACGAGTCCATCGGCGCCGTACATAATGGTAATTTCGGCTCGATTTCGTTCGGCAGTCTTGGCCCAACGAATGCGGGGCAGACGATGCAATTCGCAGGACTCGTCGCGAACGCAGGAACAGTTGACGGTGCCGACGCCAGCGGAGCGATCTCCTTTGCATTGAACAATCCGCTTTCGGTTGCCGGCAATGTCATCTTGACCAGTTCCGGAACCGTCAATGTAAATGCGGTCGGCGCAGGTTCTCTGTTGGCGAATGGCTCCGTCACGATCAATGCCGGGACTACGATCGGCGTCGATCATCAGAACCCGTTGATCGGAACAGGAGTGCCGCCGTTCGCCACCATTAGCGGAAGCTCACTCCAGTTCGAATCCGGAGGACGCGGTCAGGGCAATGGTGCCACGACCATCAATGGCGTCATTACCGGCACGACGATCAGTTTCAGATCGACCGACATCATAATCACGCCAAATGCGACCATCGGTACGGCAGGGACGACGACGCAGGTTAGTTTCACCAACACATCGACAAGCGCAACAACGATCGGCGGTAGCGGCGCTGCGTCCGGCTATGTGCTGGACAATGCGGAATTGCAGCGTGTCAGATCGAACAACCTGGCGGTTTTCGCGCCATTGCCACACAGCGGTGCGTCGGCGGGGATGCAAACACCGGCATCTATCAATCTCAATGCGCCGGACGTCATAATCGACACGCTGAACCTCAGCGGCGGCGCCGGCGGTGCTTTTTCCGGCGGAACCTTCAGGGTGCAGACTGCTGGCAAGTTGCGCCTTGTCGGGCCAGTTGTGCTTACCGACCTGAACAGCTCGAATCGCTTTGAAATCGTTGCAAATAACGCCATCGAAGCATTGCCGACCAGTTCGGTGATGATGACGGCAACGGGCGGCGCGCTCGCTGGCACGCTCGCGCTGACATCGGCGGACATCATTGCGGGCTCGGCGAGCGCCCTTACGGATGTTGCAGCGGCTGGCGACCTGACGGCGGCCAGCAACCGCATCGGCATGAACGATGGTCTATCGGCACGCGACAATGGCTATTTCGCGGCCGGTGCCATCGTCGCGACCGTCGGTAACAGCATCTACATCCAGAACACCGGCGCTGCGACGACGGCGACCGGCATCGACTATGGCGCTCGCCGCGGCTTCACGGTTGGCAGCGGTGGCCTGACGATCGTCCAATCAGGCAGCACCCCGATCAAGATCGCGATCAATGGGCGGCAAGTCATGTTCTCTCCCACTACCGGGGCAGCAACTGGTTATTACACTGGTACGGACTTGATCCCGAGGGTCAACATCCTCGGTTTAGGCAGCGACCCTTCTTCGGCACCACCACCGGGAAGCTTCGACCCACTGTCGACAATCAACGGCTGCACGATCACCGCAGCAAGCGCTTGTGTTAACACCGTTGTCGTCATCCCCGATCCCGGAATCAGCATCGCCCGCGACACGATCCAAAACGCGACCGAGCAATTCGCGTCGAGCGCACAATTGCTGCCCGTCGCGCTGATTCAGTTCCAGGATTTCAAAGGTTTTATCGACCAGCCTCTGATCGACGAACCTGTGACCGGTGCTGGCAATGACGATCTTTACTCGCTGGACGATGCAAAGAGTGGAAACCCCGACCAGAACACGCCCGTTAAATAGGGCTGTTTTGGTCAGGGGCGCTGTCGCCAGTTGACGAATAGCGCGGGGTTGCCGCAACGCCGTCCTCATGACCAATTCACCCATCCGCTTGTTCAACAGCCTGAGCCGCACCGTCGAACCATTCGCTCCCATCGAACCGGGGCACGCGCGTATCTATTCATGCGGGCCGACGGTCTATCACTACGCCCATCTCGGCAATCTGCGGGCCTATGTGTTCACCGACACGTTGCGGCGGGCGCTGGAATATAAGGGGTTGGAGACGACGCACGTCATCAACATCACCGATGTCGGCCACCTGACGTCCGATGCCGATGCGGGCGACGACAAGATGGAAGCAGCGGCGGCTCGTGAGAAAAAGACGATCTGGGATATCGCTGCCTATTATACGACAGCGTTCAAGGCCGACGTCGCCGCGCTGAACATTCGCCAGCCCACGCGCTGGTCGGTTGCCACCGATCATATCGACGACATGGTGAATTTCGCGGAAAAGATCGCCCCCGAACATTGCTACGAATTGCCGACCGGCCTGTATTTCGACAGCAGCACAGTGCCCGATTACGGCAGCCTTGCGCGCGCCGTCACCGATGAAGGCGAAGGCCGGATTGCCGAAGTGGGGGGCAAACGCCACGCATCCGATTTCGCGATATGGCGCAAATCGCCAGAGGGCGAGCAGCGCCAGATGGAATGGGAGTCCCCGTGGGGCAAAGGCGCGCCGGGCTGGCATCTCGAATGCTCGGTAATGAGCATCAAATATCTGGGACCACAGTTCGATATTCACACCGGCGGCATCGATCACCGCGAGATTCATCACCCGAATGAGATCGCACAGAATCAGGCATTTACCGGTACGTCCGCGACCGGCGCGAACTGGTGGATGCACAACAACTTCCTCGTGACGCGGACCAGTAACGAAGCCAATAACGAGAGCGGCGATGGCACGGCAAAGATGTCGAAATCCAAGGGGGAGATCGCGACGTTACAGGCGCTGGTCGATCGCGGCGTCCACCCCCTCGCCTATCGCCTGATGTGCCTGTCCGCCCATTATCGCAGCGAACTGGAGTTTTCGGGTGAGAATCTGATGGCGGCGCTGACGCGGCTGAAGCGGCTGGTGATGGTCGTGCTGCCCCTGCGCGGGAATGAGGATGAGGTCGTACTGCCACCCGCCGCCATCGCGCTTCTCGAAAAATTCGATGAGGCGATCAGCGACGATCTCGCCCTGCCCCGCGCGCTGCCGCTGATCGAGGAAGCTGCGACGACAAAGGCATTTCGCCCGGCTGTCAGGCTTCATCTGGTCGAACGGATGGATGCGGTTCTGGGTCTGCGGCTCGACAGTATCGAACGCATCGACCTGCGTTTGCGACCTGACAATGCGCCCCTGACGGAGGACGACATCGAGGCGTTGCTGGCGGCTCGTAAAGATGCGCGGGCGACCAAGGATTTTGCTGAATCAGATCGGATTCGCGACAATCTGGTTAACGCGGGAGTAGAGGTTATGGATGGCGATGCGCTTGGCTGGGATTGGAAGCTAAATCTCGCGTAATTGTCATGTAAAGCGCGTGGACCTGCCCGCCCGATACTGGTAGCGATCCGCTGCTGATGCGGGAACATACCCGCACGGATCGCTGCTAAGATTTAAACGGGGGATATGCGACTCATGACCAAGGCTTCTGACCTTTTCATCCAGTGCCTCGAAGACGAGGGTGTCGAGTATATTTTCGGTGTCCCCGGAGAGGAAAATCTCGACTTCCTCGATTCACTTTCGCGATCCACCAAAATCAAACTGATCCTGACACGCCATGAACAGGGCGCGGGCTTTATGGCCGCGACTTACGGTCGGCACACGGGTAAAACCGGAGTTTGTCTCGCGACACTCGGACCGGGCGCGACCAATTTCGTAACAGCCGGTGCTTATGCCCAGCTTGGCGGAATGCCGATGATGATGATTACCGGGCAAAAGCCGATCAAGAAGTCAAAGCAGGGCCGTTTCCAGATTCTCGATGTTGTCGCGATGATGGGGCCGATCACCAAATATACGCACCAACTCGCCAGCGCGGACAATATCCCGAGCCGGGTACGCGAAGCGATGCGGTTGGCCGAGGAGGAAAAGCCCGGCGCGGTTCATCTGGAATTGCCAGAAGATATCGCCGACGAGCAGACGGATTCGATCCCCATCCCGCGCAGTATCGCGCGTCGTCCATCCGCAGATCCAAAGGCAGTTGCCGCGGCAGTTGAAAAGATTCAGGCGGCAAAGGCTCCCGTGCTGGTGATCGGCGCGGGTGCAAACCGGACCATGACATCGAAAATGCTGCTCGAACTGGTCGAGAAAACCGGCATCCCGTTCCTGACGACGCAGCTTGGCAAGGGCGTCATTGATGAACGCCATCCAAAGTTCGTCGGTTGTGCGGCGCTTAGTGCGGGTGACTTCGTTCATCGCGCGGTCGAGGCTTCGGACTGTATCGTCAACATCGGCCATGACGTGATTGAAAAGCCGCCGTTCTTCATGCGTCCGGGTGGGCCGCACGTCATTCACATCTCGTCGAAATCCGCCGAAGTCGATCCGGTCTATTTCCCGCAGATCGAGGTCATTGGTGATATCGCCAATGCGATCTGGCAAATCAAAGAGACGATCACAGTCAACCCCGCGTGGGATTCGGGGGTGATGCTAAAAGCACGCGCCGCTGAAGTTGCCCACACCGCCAGCCTTTCGGGCGATCAGCGGTTTCCGATCTACCCACCACATCTGGTGGAACAGGTCCGCGGCGCAATGCCCGACGATGGCATCATTTGCCTCGACAATGGCGTTTACAAAATCTGGTTCGCACGCGGTTATACCGCTTACAAACCAAACACCGTGCTGCTCGATAACGCGCTCGCGACGATGGGTGCCGGCCTGCCCAGCGCGATGATGTCGTCGATGGTTTATCCGGATCGAAAGGTCATGGCGATCTGTGGCGATGGCGGGTTCATGATGAATTCGCAGGAAATGGAAACCGCTGTTCGTCTGAAACTGAACCTGACCGTGCTGATCCTGAACGACAACAGCTATGGCATGATCCGGTGGAAACAGGCGAACATGGGCTTCAAGGATTGGGGCCTGACCTATGGCAACCCCGATTTCGTGAAATACGCCGAAAGCTATGGCGCGTTCGGGCACCGCGTTGAAAGCGCGGCGCATCTCGACCAGTTGCTGAAACACACCATGGCGACGCCGGGTGTGCACCTTATCGACTGCCCCGTGGACTATTCGGACAATGACCGGATTCTGAACCACGATATCAAGGAACTGGCCAAAGCGGTTTAAAGTTCGCTTGGGGGTTTGCGGAGACTGAAATGCCAATTTTGAAAGATGTTTACCCTCTTTACCTCGCGAACGAGGCGAAGCAGCCGAATACCGACCTGGAGGTAACCGACAAATTCACCGGCAAGGTCGCGTTCCGGTGCGCGCAGGCAGATGCAGCGACGATCGACGCGGGGATTGCCGCTGCTGTCAAAGCTGCGGAGCCGATGGCACGGCTTGCGGCCTATGAGCGGCAGGCGGTGCTGATGCATTGCGTGACGCGGTTTACCGAACGGTTCGACGAACTGGCCTATGCTCTGTGCGTAGAGGCAGGCAAGCCGATCAAGGACAGTGAAGGCGAAGTTGGCCGTCTGATCGACACGTTCCGCATTGCTGCCGAGGAATCGGTGCGGATTACGGGCGAAGTTCAGCCGCTCGACATCGCCGCCCGCGCAAAGGGGTATCAGGGCATCTGGAAGCGCGTTCCGATCGGCCCATGCAGTTTCATTTCGCCGTTCAACTTTCCGCTGAACCTTGCCGCGCACAAGATTGCACCTGCGATTGCGATGGGCTGCCCATTCGTGATGAAGCCCGCGAGCCGGACACCGCTCGGTGCGCTTATCATTGGCGAAATCCTTGCCGAAACCGATTTACCGAAGGGCGCATTTTCGATCCTGCCAGCGCATCGCGACGGGGCGGACCTGTTCACCACCGATGATCGCCTGAAGCTGTTGAGCTTCACCGGCTCGCCGGGCGTTGGCTGGGATCTGAAGGCGAAGGCCGGCAAGAAAAAGGTCGTGCTGGAACTCGGCGGAAACGCGGCCGTCATTGTCGATCACGACGCTAATCTGGACGATGCGCTGGAGCGGATCGTGTTCGGTGCATTTTACCAGTCGGGCCAGTCGTGCATCGGCGTGCAGCGGATCATCATCCACGAGAGCGTGTATGATAAGTTCCGCGACATGCTGGTCGCCAGGACCAAAACACTGGTTTCAGGCGATCCGAAGGACCGCAACACTTTCATCGGTCCGATGATCGACGTGAAAGAAGCGTCGCGGCTCGATGGCTGGATTCAGGAGGCGGTCGCCGCAGGTGCAACGCTGCTGTGCGGCGGGGCGCGTGACGGATCGATGCTCGAAGCGACGTTGCTAGAGAATACACCCCGGAATACAAATGCTTATCGCGAAGAAGCTTTTGGTCCGGTCGCTTTGCTTTCAAAGTTCAGCAACTTCAATGACGCGCTGGAAGAAGTGAACGACAGCAAATTCGGATTGCAGGCAGGCATATTCACGCGCGACCTGTTCAAGACACTCGATGCCTGGGATCGGCTCGAAGTCGGCGGTGTCGTCATCAACGACGTACCAAGTTACCGCGTCGATAACATGCCTTATGGTGGTGTGAAGGACTCTGGTTTGGGTCGTGAAGGCGTGAAATTTGCGATGGAAGACATGAGCGAAATTCGAAATCTGGTAATTCGTCGGACTTAGATAAACGTTGTTTCGGGGCGATGTACGAACTGGTCGGGAATACCAATTCTGCCTTGCCACGGCGGCTACTCCTTCGTTAGAGTTGCGGAACGACAAGGGGTAGCAACGCTAGATTGTGAAGTATCGACCGACCCCTCCCGGGGCCGGACGGGGGGTATTTGCGGGTGCGTCAATTTTTCAGTGCAACGATACGTCGCCGCGCGGCCGCTTTCTGGGCGGCAGGATTGTGCCTGGCGCTGGCCGCATCCGCGCTGACATTCGGCCTTGTCGGCGGAACTGTTAAAGCCGCCCTTCCAGCAGACAACATCCACCTCGGCGTAGCATCCTGTGGCGGAACGACCTGCCACGGACGGCAGGAAGCCGATGGCAAAATAGTCCGGCAGGATGAAATACTGCGCTGGCAGGAACCGTCCTCACCAACCGGTGCCCATTCGCGCGCTTATGCCGTCCTGTCCGCACCTCGGGGCGCGCAATTGCTGCGCGGCTCGGTATCGGACCCGCAACTTCGGCAGGCGAATGCCTCGGCTGTCACGCAGATGCACCTCCCATGGGCAAACGCGGTGCGCAATTTCGCCTGAGCGATGGTGTGGGTTGCGAGGCTTGCCACGGCGGCTCATCGGAATGGATCGCCAGCCACCGCGCCGTCGGTGGAACTCACGCCGCTAACGTCGCAAAAGGGATGATCCCGCTCGATCGCCCTCAGGTCAAAGCGGCAGTATGCCTCGATTGCCACTTTGGTTCGGCCGACGGCGGCCAGTTCGTCAGTCATCGCATGATGGCGGCCGGACATCCCCGCATCAGCTTCGAACTCGACCTGTTTTCCACGCTACAACAACATCATAACGAAGACGCCGACTATGCCGCGCGAAAGGGACGCACCAACAATGTGCGCGTCTGGGCCGTCGGTCAGGCAATGGCCCTCGACCGCGCACTCTCGCTCTACGCAAACCCACAATATGGGACAGAGGGCGCATTCCCCGAATTCTATTTCTACGATTGCCACAGTTGCCACCGCCGGATCGAAGACTCAGAAACCTTCAAACCGACAGCACTCGACAACCCTGGCCGTAACATCGCCCCCGGCACGCCCCCTTCAACGACGAAAATATGATCATGCTGTCCGCCGCCGCGCGCGTGATCGCCCCTGTCCTCGCCGCCCGGTTCGATACCGACAGCAAGGCATTTCACCATGCCAATACCGAAAGCCGAGCAGCGGCAATCGCTGCCGGTACTAAGCTCCGGGCATCGGCCCGCGCGTTGGCAGAGGCATTTGGTTCGGCGACTTTCGATCGCACCCGAACGATGGCGATCATCGAGAGTATCTCGAGCGAAGCAATTTCGCCTCGCTTCACCGACTACACCGGCAGCACCCAGTCGGTGATGGCGGTCGATACCTTGCTCAACGCGATGGTCAACGCGGGCCAGGTGCCGCCGGGGTCTGCTCAGGCTATCCGGGGTGATATCAACCGAGCCTATGCTGCGGTGAAAGATCCGAACGATTATCGCCCTCTCGAATTCCGCCGGGCCTTGGGCAGCGCGGTTCGCACGATCAGGACGCTGCGATGAAGATATTCAAGCGCACGGCAAGCACGATTGCCATCGCTTCGCTCCTCCTCGCCTCATGCGGTGGCGGCGGGACCGATAACAACGGGACGCCCGCAGCGACACCCCCTGCATCCCCTCCGCCGACCGCGCAATATACAGTTCCGGCACAGGAATCGCTGTCGGTGGCGGATGTTCAGACAGTGCTTGCGGGAGCAGTATCGGAGGCACAGGCGCGATCCGCACCCGCCGTTATTGCCGTTACCGATCGCGTCGGCAACGTACTCGCGGTGTTCAACATGACGGGCGCGAATCCAACGGCGGTAACTGGCCCAGCACCAAACGGCCAGAATATCGACGCGCAAAATTTGACCATTCCCGCCGCAGCAGGAGCAATCGCAAAGGCCATCACCGGCGCTTATTTATCGAGCGGCGGCAACGCCTTCTCGACGCGGACAGCATCTGAAATCGTGCAGGAACAGTTCCCGCCCGCACCGTCGCAGACCCCCGGACTAGAGAGCGGCCCTTTGTTCGGCGTGCAATTCAGTTCGCTTCCCTGTTCCGATTTGTCGACTCGTTTCGGGACTGCCGGATCGGCAGCTCTCATCGGTCCGAAGCGCTCACCTCTGGGGCTATCGGCAGATCCGGGCGGCTTTCCATTATATAAAAACGGCGTGCTGGTCGGTGGCATCGGAGTCATGTCCGATGGTCAATATGGTTCCGATCCCGACATCACCAATATCGATAACAGTGATGAAGAGTTCATCGCGCTCGCCGGGACCACAGGGTTCGACGCTCCCCTAACGATTCGCGCCGATCGCATCACGGTGGACGGAACATTGCTGCGGTATAGCGACGCGACATCTGCCGGGTTCCGGCGCACTGGGGCCGCCCCGAGCTATGCTGCTATCAGTGGCTCTGGCAGCCTGCTCGCGATCAGGGGCTACAGCACAGCAGCAATTATTGCCGGCACCGCCTATGGAACCGAGGCGTCGGGTATGCGCCCCTCCACCACCGCAGAGTTTGCCAACCGCGACGCTTTCGTTCTGACAGACGGTACGGGAGTCGATCGTTTTCCAGTGCAAAGCGGGACCGACGGCGCTCCGATCACACTCGCCGAAGCGCGCGCTCTGCTCGAAGAAGCGTTCACCGTGATGAGCCGTGCACGCGCCCAAATCCGTCAGCCTCTGGATAGCAGAGCGCAGGTTTCGATCAGCCTTGTCGATACTAGCGGGACCGTTCTTGGCATCGTGCGTTCGCCCGATGCGCCGATCTTCGGCACTGACGTCTCCCTGCAAAAAGCGCGAACGGCGATGTTCTTTTCCAGCGCCAGCGCGGGTGGAGACTTACTGTCCGACCCGTCACAGGACGTTCGTGATTTCGTACCTAAAACTCGCACCTTCCTGAATGATCCCGTGGCGCTTACCGGCAAGACCGCGTTTGCAGTTCGTTCGATCGGCAATTTGGCGCGGCCCTATTTCCCCGATGGAGAACTCGGGCGCCCGAATGGCCCGCTATCGCGTCCGATCGGCCAATTCGGGCCGTTTTCAACCGGATTACAATCGGCATTGATTTTGCAAAACCTCGGCGAACATCTAGCGTTCGTTGCCGGCGGGCCTACCGATACTCCGCAACGCTGCACCAAAATCACGAACTCGTCCAAACTCGCCAACGGGATACAGATCTTTCCTGGCGGTGTGCCTGTCTATCGCGGCTCGCAACTCGTCGGCGGGCTGGGCGTATCGGGCGACGGTATCGATCAGGATGACATGATTTCATTTCTGGGTACGTCGAACGGCGGCCTTCGGATCGGAACCGGCATCGGCAACGCGGACACGGCAATTCGCGCCGACCAGATTCTGATCGCCCTGTCCAACAGCCCCGGCGTTCGGCTGCGTTACGTCTCATGCCCCTTCGCGCCATTTCTCGACACCGCGACGCAGAATGTGTGCGAGGGGCGCTGAGTTGGCCATCATTGCACCATTTCTACCAGTGCTCGCGATGATATCTGGCGAAGCTAATGCGATGTCGCGCAACGGGACAAGCGATGCCGTGCGCGAACGGATACTGCGGCGCTTCGTGGATGAGGACAGTGCACAGCCAGCACCCGGTCAGGTCGCCCCCGCAACGCCGCCTGCCGCAGCCGAACCCTCAATCTCCGCAGACGGCGCACTGATCGACGGTCGGCGACGTCCAGGGCACGAAAAGCCATTGCCGGACCCAATAACGCAGGAAAATATCGGGGCAATTCACCCACCGCCGCCCGAGGCCTTTCCGACGAACGAATTCCCCGTCCCCGATCGCTGGCGGCTTATCCAAACCCTGTGTCCACAGGGCAGCCTGTACCCGAGCCTTCTGGCGGTCTGTCATTCGGTCCGCGACCCCTATCACCAGAACGTTCTAAAGGGCGATCGCCCCGTTTGCCTCAACACCGAGGAGGAACAGGCAAGACGAAAGGCCGCGGGTATTCCGCGCTGCCTGACCCCGCGCTTTCTTGGTCTGAAACACGACGACTGGTTCCTCGCACTGACCGGAGTTTCGGACACCGTGATCGAGCCGCGCAGCTTTCCGACGCCCGTTGGTGTGCAAACGACGGGGCGCCCCGGCAGTCTCGATGTGTTCGGGCGCGGACAGTCGATCCTGGCATCGCAGACGTTCATCGCCGGCTTTTCGCTCATCAAGGGTTCGACTGCGTTCAAGCCGCCAGAGATCGAATATCGGGTAACACTCGCCTATAATACGAATTACGTGGACGTCTCCGAACGACGCGTGCTCGACGTGCGACCGAGCGTCCACACACATCGCTGGGACAACTTCCTGGGCGTTCAGGAAGCATTTGTGGACTATCACCTTCGCAACACGTCCGACCGTTATGACTTTGAATCAATCCGTGTCGGTATACAGCCATTTCAGGCGGATTTTCGCGGGTTCCTGTTCAACGACAGCCAACTTGGCATTCGGTTCTTCGGCAATCGCGACAACAATCGGTTTCAGTTCAATCTGGCGGCGTTCTGGCGACTGGAAAAGGATACCAACTCTGGCCTGAATTCGATTGTTGATTCCCCCGGCACGATTGGGTTGTCGCCGCCAATCTATACCGACAGGATTTCCCGGTTGTCGGTATGACCAGTCAAATATCGCTGACCTACAATATGAACCGCGAACGCAATCGGATCGAAATCGACAACAACGGCTTTCCCGTCCGACCGGCGCTGCTCGGCGATTTGCGTGGTCGTGAATATGATGTGGGCTACATCGGCTACGCCCTTGATGGTCATATAGGCCGCATCAACCTGACGGCGCAGGCCTATGGCGCGTTCGGGCAGGACCGGAACAGCTTTTTCACATCCCAGCCGGCCGACATCCGCGCTTATTTCTTTGCTGCCGAACCAAGCATTGACACCGACTGGGCGCGTATCCGGGTGTCCGTCCTGTACGCCAGCGGTGATAGCAAACCCTATGATAACAAGGAAACCGGGTTCGACGCGATATTCGAAAACCCGATCTTTGCAGGAGCCGATACAAGCTACTGGATACGCCAAAGCATCCCGTTCGCAGGTGGCGGACGCGCAGTTTCGATCAGTTCGCGCAATGGAGTCCTGAACGATTTGCGCTCATCCAAGGAACAGGGGCAGTCGAATTTCAACAATCCCGGCACCGTCCTGATTGGCGCGGGTGCCGACTTCGACGTCACGCCAACCTTGCGGATATCGACCAACGTCAACCATCTTTGGTTCGCCAATACTGCAACCCTGCAGGCACTGAGGATGGAGGGCAGCATTCCGAAATCCATCGGTTACGACGTGTCGATCGCGACGATATTTCGGCCAAAAGCCATCCAGAATGTCGTGTTTCGCCTGTCAGGTGCGGTCCTGCAACCGGGCGCTGGATTCAAGGATCTGTTCGCCAGTTCGCGTCGTGACGATCGCTTTTATTCGATGCTCTTCAATACGATCGTGAGTTTTTGATGCGCTGGCTCGCGATTCTGCTTTTGTTAATGGTCCCGGCATCGGTGCTTCGTGCAAGCAACGCCGAAAAGCCGCAGGAAATTCACTATAGTTTCACGCCCCCTGCTCCGCCGACCCAGACCCTGGACGAGGCAAAGGCAAAAAGCGCTGGCTGCATATCGTGCCATTCGGCCTCTGATGCATGGTCGATGCACAAGTCCGAATCCGTGGTTCTTGGTTGCACTGACTGCCACGGCGGCGACGCCAGCGCCACGCTGCCCGAAGCCGAAAAGACCGATAAGTTCGACGACCCACGCTACGTCGCGATCCGCAACCGTGCCCACGTCATGCCCCGCTTTCCAAAGGCGTGGAACTGGCCTTCACCTGCCAATCCACGGCAAAGCTATACGCTGTTAAACAAGGAAGCGCCCGAGTACGTTCGCTTCGTCAATCCGTCCGATTACCGCGTCGTCCGCGAAAGTTGTGGCGCATGTCATCAGGAAACGATCGAAGCTGCAGAGCGCTCGATCATGGCGTCTGGGGCGATGCTATGGGGTGGTGCGGCCTATAATAACGGCATTATTCCGTTCAAGAACTACGCCTTTGGTGAAGCCTATACGCGTACTGGCGAGCCTGCGAAAATCATGTCACCCGGCGAACCACACGGCACGGTTACCCCCGATCAGCAAGCTCGTGGCGCTTTACCTGTGCTGTATCCGCTACCGACCTGGCAGGTGGTTCCCCCAGGAGATATTTTTCGCGTTTTCGAACGTGGCGGGCGGAATATTTCGACGCAATTTGCAGAAATCGGCCTCCCTAATCCGACGGGCAGCATCCAGCGGCTCGAAGAACCCGGACGGCCCGATCTGAAGCAGTCCAATCGCGGCCCCGGCACCGGCCTGCGCGTCGCGATTCCGGTGCTAAATATCCACAAGACCCGGCTCAACGACCCATTCATGTGGTTTATGGGGACAAACGATCAACCGGGCGATTATCGCCAGTCGGGCTGCACCGCCTGCCATGTCGTTTATGCAAATGACCGCGAGCCGCGCCATTCGTCGATCTGGGCGAAATATGGCCGCGATGGTCAGACTGCCACCGTCGATCCAACTATCAAGGATCGATTGGAACCCGTGGAGCACGGCGATCACGCAACAGCGTCACGATCGGGCGAATATGCCGTCCACGGCGATGCCTCTCGCGAACCGGGACAGAAGGAAAAGGGCCATCCTGTCGAACACGCCTTCACCCGCGCAATCCCGACCAGCCAGTGCATGGGCTGTCATATGCACCAGCCCAACATCTTCCTGAACTCGTTCCTCGGATACACGATGTGGGATTACGAAGCTGATGCCCCGCGGATGTGGCCAAAGGAACAGCACTATCCAAAGGCCGATTTCGCGCGTCAGGTGCTCGACCGAAATCCTGAAGGAGCCGCCGTACGCGGGTCGTGGGCCGATCTCGATTTCCTGCGTAATGTGTACGACCTGAACCCGACGATGAAGGATACACAGTTTGCCGATTATCACGGCCACGGCTGGAATTTCCGGGCAATCCTGAAGCGCGATCGAGAAGGAAATTTGCTCGATGCCAATGGCAAGATCGTTGCAAATGACGACCCCGAGAAGTGGCGCAAGAACGGCGAACCGAAGTTCGTTCCGATCGGCACGAGTCCGGGAAAATCAGTCCATCTGATGGACATCCATGCCGAAAAAGGACTGCAATGCGCCGACTGCCATTTCGCGCAGGACAGTCACGGCAACGGCCTGATTTATGGTGAAGTGGCCAACGCGGTCGAGATCGGGTGCAAGGATTGCCACGGCACGGCAGATGCCTACCCGACATTGTTGACCAGCGGACCGGCTGCGCGACCCGCCGGCGGGAACCTTACGCTGCTCCGTAACCCCGACGGCCAGCGCCGCTTCGAATGGATGACTGACGATAGCGGCCGCCGCGTCCTGATGCAGCGCTCCATTACCGACCCGAAACTTGAATGGCGTGTGCATCTGACCAAGGATTCGGTCGATCGCACCTCTCCCGATTTCAACATCAAATCTGCGCGGGCCAAATTGATGGGCGGCAGCGACACTCAAGGTTGGGGGCCGGGCATCGCCCCCGCCGACCGCGCGCATGGCGATGACAAGATGGCCTGTTTCACTTGCCACCTGAGTTGGACGACCTCCTGTGGTGGGTGCCATTTGCCAATCGAGGCGAACTGGAAAACATCCAGCCACAAATACGATGGCGAAGAAACGCGCAATTTCGCGACGTATAATCCGCAGGTGGCACGCGACGACATGTTCCAGCTCGGCCGTCACATGGCGACCAAGGGCAACATCATTGCGCCGGTCCGATCGACCTCTGCACTGGTGCTGTCGTCGACCAATCTCAACCGCGAGCGCATCTATATTCAGCAGCCACCGATCTCCGCGATCGGGTTTTCAAGCCAAGCCTTTGCACCACACTTCCCGCACACTGTTCGGACCACCGAGACCAAGACCTGTTCGGACTGTCACGTTTCAGCGAATGAGGACAATAATGCGATCATGTCGCAGTTGTTGTTGCTCGGCACGAACTTCGTAAACTTTGTCGGAATGAATGCCTGGACCGGCCTTGAAGGCGGGTTCGAGGCGATCCGCGTGACCGAATGGGATGAACCGCAAGCCGTCCTCGGCAGCTATCTGCAACGCTATGCCTATCCCGATTATTTCAAACTCCACGTTGAAAAGAACAAGCGCGAGCTGATCAACTGGACCCGGGGGAAGACGTTCGACAAAAATCTGTCCGGCGAAACCCAGGCACACGAACAATTCCGCAACGTTACCCAAGGCACTCGTGATGCAGTCGGCTGCCTGCAACTGCGTGGCGAATATATGTATGTGTCGGAGGGACGCGGCGGCTTTCGGGTTTATGACGTCGCCTCTATTGGCAACAAGGGCTTCTCCAATCCCATCGTCGCCGCGCCATTCTCACCACTCGGCCAGAACGCGCATATCAGTTCGACCAATGCCACCTGCATGGCGTTGCCAACCGATCAGCCGATCAACCCGTTGCGCAACACCCCCGAGATGCGGACACTCAATCAAGAACAGGCGTTTCACCCAATCTATAACTATGCGGTCATCACCGATAGCGTGGAAGGTCTGATCCTCACCGACATCACGACGATGAGCGACGGAGAGTTTCGCAACAACTTTCTGAAGCGTGCGGTGACGTGGAACCCCGGCAATGTGCTTGGCGGCGCGCGGCACGTTACACTGGCGGGGCATTATGCCTATGTCACCGCAAAGATCGGACTGGTCGTGATCGACCTGGATGATCCGCTGCATCCAAAGCTGACCGCGACAATTCCGCTGGATGACGCCCGCGCAACGGCGCTCCAGTTTCGCTACCTCTGGGTATCGGATGCGCAAGGGTTGAAGCTGTTCGACGTGACGAACCTCGCCACGCCAGTGGCCATTCCGTCAGGCAATGTCGTGCTCGCCAACGCATCACGCATCTATCTCGCGAGGACCTATGCTTATGTCGCGGGCGGTGCCGAGGGACTGGTAATCGTCAATATCACCAAGCCCGCCTCTCCCGTGATATATATGAAAGAGACTTTCGGCGGTCGAATGAACGACGTCCACGACGTGATCGTCGGCACCACCAATGCTTCGCTGTTCGCTTATGTCGCGGACGGGCGGAACGGTATGAAAGTCATCCAACTGACCAGCCCGGAAAGCCAGCCAAACTTCTATGGCTTTTCACCACAGCCAAAGCCCGAACTGATCGCCTGGGCAAAGACGCCTTCACCGGCCCTTGCCATGTCAAAGGGTCTGGACCGCGACCGCGCCGTCGATGAAACCGGCGACCAGATCGCCGTATTCGGCCGGGTCGGCAGCCGCCCCTTCACGCGCAAGGAAATGGAAAAACTGTTCCTGACTCGGAAGGGAGTGCCATATAAAGTTGTGGATGCACCGAGTTTGGCGGATTGGGTGGGCAGCTAAGCAACCTCACGCTTCTTTCGGCGGTGCTGGAAAGCTACCATAAGTCGCATAGAATGAAGGAAATTCCGAATTGGTCGATCTGATCCTCCACACCTTCGACTGGGTTCCCAAGATGCCCCGCGGCCATGTGCGGGACATACGCGTGCGCTAGGCACTGGAAGAAGCCGGATTGCCATATCGCGTCGAGAGCGTGCCATTTCGTGATCGGAATGCCGCACATTTTGCGCATCAGCCGTTCGGCCAAGTGCCATGGTTGACCGATGGAGACATCTCGATTTTTGAGAGTGGAGCGATCCTGCTCCACTGAGGTAACCGTGGTGACGCACTGATGCCCGCCGAGCCGCACGAACGGAAGAAGCATTGGAATGGCTGTTCGCGGCCCTCAATTCGGTCGAAATGGCGAGCCCGCCCTCGACCCTACTCAAATTTTCTGGTGACATCGGTGAATCGCCGGGCTCAAAACAGTTCGACGCGTTTCTTAAAGCCCTACTGCAGCATTTGGAGCCAGTCGTGAAAACATGCGAATGGCTGGCCGGAACCTTCTCCGTGGCCGACATATTGATGGCGGATGTGCTACGCCTTGTCGATCGGTTCGACGGGCTCGCGACAATTCCGCTTGTCGTGACTATGTTGCACGCGCCACGGCCGCCCGTCGCTCTTAAAGGCACATGCAGACCAGATAGCCCATTTTGCTGCGGCCGACTGAGCAGCACTGCCGACAAAAACCGCTGTTGGGCTTGCCAACTACTCTGCCCCCGGTCGTTCTTTCATCAAACTCCTTACAAGCGGCTGCATTCCCTTGTCGAATTTTGCCAGCATGACGTGTTCATCCGCATTATCGAAATGGGTCACCAACTGACTTCCGTTCCACCAGTGCAGTGCAAAGGCCGGGGGATCGGCGATAATCATCGAGCGATTGTCAGGAGCCTCCGCATCGATCGGCGTCAGATCGAGAGCGACCTGTGGTGCGGTCGAGGGGCAAATCGCAATCGTCGTTCCCTCCCACTGGCAGGTTATTGCACGATGCAGATGTCCGCAGATCACGGAAATGATCTGACTTTTGCCCTTAATACACTGGCGAAAGACATCGACCCACGGCTCGGCGGGATCGGTGTTCATCCATTCAATACCGACCTCCACCGGAGGATGATGCATTACGATTACCGTCGGGCGGTCGGTTTGCTCGGCAAGCCGGGCATTGAGCCAGGCCGCGCGAACTTCACAGAACGCGCCGCCGTGCCGCCCTTCATCAAGGGTATCGAGCACCAACAAGCGTAGCGGACCTGCCTCCACCTCATATTGGCAAAAGCCATCTACAAACGGAATCTCGGGAAACCATTTGGCAAAATTTTCACGCTGATCGTGATTGCCCAAGCAGGGCCAGACGGGGAAATTGACCTGCCCCAATGCGACGCTCAATCGACGATAACTTTCTGCGTCACCGCGATCGACGATATCTCCCGTTACCAGAAGCATATCCGGGCGCGGCCTGATCTCGTTCAGATGACGCAGCACTTGATCCAGTCGCTTGCGGTTGAATTCGGCCGGATTGTCCGGGTCGAACCCCAGATGAATATCGGTAACTTGGGCGATCAGCATTTGGCCAGATACCCCCTCGGCGATATCATCCATCTGCTGGCAACATGGCCGCATCCCAGACACTGCGTCAATGTTTCGTTCACGAAATTGTCGTTGCGGAGCGGCCAGTTGGTCAACGTACAGCCCCTTTAAGGTATCCCGCCGGTACAACGAAACGTCCCTGCCCCTTTGCCCGGCTAACGTCACGCTTTGCCCGCCACGGTGCTGATGCGTCGATGTGATAGCTGTGACACATGGCACAACTGGATGGCACATCAGCACGGCTGCTTTCGCCCCCGTGGCATTCCCGGCAAGTAGTGATCCCGGGCAGCATGATTGGGCTGTTCGTCTCTGACGTCGCAGCCTTGTGACAGGTTTCGCATTTATCGGTTTTATGGGCTTCGTGGTTGAACCAGCCTTTTTGAAGAAACCGCGTTGGCTGGACGACGGGACGGACACGCCAGCCCGCCGAGTTTGCATCGCCTGTGCGGTCTACAACGTGGCAGTCATAGCAAGCGCCTCCTTTCGTGAAGACCGCACTGATTGCCGCGTCGGCACCGCCGCCATAGTTGCGAAGTCCGCTCGCATAATTGCCACTGGTTTGGGACGCCGCATAATTTCCCGGGCGACGTCGCTCGACCCCTCCCAAAGAAATTGGGCGCACTGGACCGGTCGATCGGAAATAAGCGCGAAGATCGGCCACTACTTGTGCCGGCTGACCATGACGAAGGGTACGGACAGTGCCCCCAATCCGATCAAAAGCAAGGCTGTGGCACATTTGGCAATCCCGCTCCATTTCGACCGGTTGAAAGCGTACTCCGTCCGACGTGGGTTTATGACAGTCCTTGCACGCTAGCGCGTTGTCCCAGCCCTGTTCGGACTTCATCGTCTGCGCCATACGTGCCACTCCGTTGGTAGCGGATAAGTGTGTCCCATGCGGGAATTTCAAGCCGTTGCTCTGGATCGGGCTCGCATCCAGAGAAACTCGGCGAAAGATAGGAGCTGCCCCCGAACTGTCGGTCACGATCGCCGGGCGGAACTGCGGGTGTGCTGTCCCAAAGTCACTGACATCGGCCAGTTTGGTGTCCGTCACACGCGATTTCAACGTCGCATGGCAATCTGTACAAAACGCCTGAGCAGTCGCTGGCATCGGCCCGGCGCCCTGATGTTCGGTATGACAATCGACACAGCGTTGCCCCGTTGGCACACCGAATACTGATTTGAACCCATTTTGCACGCGCTTGCCAAAGTTTGGTGGCGCCATCGCATTAATCTGACGCTTTGGATCGGCGTGGTCGTGAATGCCGATGTGACAGGCAACGCATTTATTGTCCTCAACAGATACGAACGCCTTCTCATGACAGGACTGGCAATTGTTTTCGAGCGCACGATGCGCTTGGCTCAATGGCCCCGACGACCACATCTTGTCGGCATGAAAGCCCACAGGTCGCGTCTTGACATCGTGCCACGTTGCCCAAGAGTAAACCGGCCACGCGAGGCAAGCGGCGAGGATCAAAATAAGAAAGGTCCACGCACCCAGGCGTTTTCCAGGCAGCAGTCCAGCAAGTGAAAAGACGGTTCGCTCGTCCTTCTCACCCGTCGCGTCAGACAAGGCATCGGTGCGTTCGACCGAAATCGTCGCCACGCCGTCTTCCATCGCAAGCGTGAGCAAGTGACCGCCAAAGCGCAATTCAGCACCACGGTTGGCATCGATTTCCGCGCGCTTGGTTGATCGTCCATCGACTGCGAAACCAAGGCCGCCAACCGTCTGCGCAAGCACACGTCCGCCCGGCAGTCTGGTAAACGCAGCATGAAAAGGTTCGACCGCCAGATCGGCCAAATGGATATCGTTCGTTGCATCGCGCCCGATGCCGATCGTTTCTTTATCGACCAGCGTTGGGCGAATGATGACGCGCCCGTCGGCCGTCCGCGAAACTGTTCGGACGATGAATGTCACGAAGTCGCCCTCACCAGTAAAAAAACACGGAAACAATGTGCGCGGTCAAAGCTGCGATGAGCGCAAACGTCATTGGCACATGAATATAAAGCCAGATTTCGAGCAGCGCCCGAATCCGCAAATGCCGCCGTACACGCGCAAGCATCGCCTCTTTTTTCTCTAGCAGCGCGTCGATTCGCTCCAGCGGTTCATCGCCAAGCTTAGGCATATGAACCGTCTCACGTCGTATTTCGGCCTTCGCCAGACGCGTCGCACAACGCGGATAACGTCCACTTAATCGTGACCACAGGCCGCCGCCGAACGGATCTTGCTCGAGCGAGCTTCGTACCAGTTCGGCGTAATGCTGCGCGACCGGCTGTGCCGCCTCATGCAACTGGCGGTCCACCGCGCGCAGCCCTTCGAGCATCTGCGGTTCAGTCGTCTCATTCCGATTGTTGGACAGCGAACGCGGTAACACCGAATAGACCGTGATGCCGAACAGACCCGACAGGATAACGATCATCATCAGCACATAGGCCAGCGTATGGATGTTCCATCCGAACTGAAACCCGGTGTGCAGCGTCGCAATTACGATGAGGCTCAGTCCGAGATAGACATGCGCCGACGTCCAGCTTTTCAACGACCAGCGTCCACTGGTCATCGCGCGCTTTCGCACACCGAGCATCGTCAGCCACAAAATGAGCAAAGCTCCAATCGTGCCGAGGGTATATCCATACCACGACCCGCCGCTCGGGCGCGGCTTCACATCGATACCGATGTAAACCAGCAGCGCGATCAGCGAGATTACGCCCGCAATTTTGGCCCAATAAAAGCCATTATGTCGTAGAAAACCATCGTGGACACCTGAGCCACGCACCCGGTTTTGAACTGAAACGCGCGTGGCCATCAGGCATCGCCCCGTTCAAGTCGCGCTACCGTCAAAAACTCTTCGGGTGCAACACGGATCGCAGCACCGGTCGGGCAAGCGCGCACGCAAGCGGGGCCGCCTTCGATCCCCGAGCACATATCGCATTTTATGGCCTTCTTCGCCTTTTCCACCGACGGATCGGCATTGGCGTAGGACCATTTTTTCGGAGGCTCGCCCGGTCCCGGCCCCATACCGAACAACAACCAGTTGAGCAGCGACGGCTTCTTCGGCGGCTTCGCGTCCATGCGTATTACGCCGTAAGGGCAGTTCCGCTGACAATTTCCGCAACCGATACAGGTTTCGTCGATGAATACCTCACCGTCAGGTCCGCGATGAATAGCATTCGGTGGGCAGTCCGCCATACAGTGCGGGTGTTCGCAATGTCGGCACGACGTGGGGACATGAAGGTGCGCATAGGTTCGCCCCGCCTCCCGATCGAGCCGCGACAAGCCTTCGTGTGAATCCGCACAGGCTTTCTCACAATTGTCACAGCCGACACATAGATTTTCGTCGATCAGCAAAACGTCAGTTGCTTCGCCAACCCCCTGTTCAACCAGGAAAGTGGCAACGCTTGAATACATATCGACGACGCCGGAAAAGCTGTCCTTCTTTGCTTCGATGAACGCGTTAACGTCCTGTCGCGCGGCCATATCGCGACGAGCCTTTTCGAGCAGCATCGGCTTTTTACCGAGCAGCGTGCGAAACGTAGCCCCCTGAAGCTGGATCACTTCGGATTTGATCGCAGCTTTCACCGTTGCGGTCCGCTTGCCACCTGAGATCAGCGCCATTTCGCCGACATAAGACCCGGCGGGAAGGTAGGAGAGGAACACCGGCTTTCCCCCGATCTTCTTCTCGACAACCATTGACCCGGTGCGGATTACGAAAATGTCCTCACCCATCTCACCTTCGGTGATAACGCTTTGCCCTGCCTTTACCTGCAACACTTCGGCAGTTTCGACGACCTCGGCTACGTCGTCCTTAGTCAGGCCGGATCCGAACATCTGCAGCAACTGACGCTCGATCGAAATGCGTGTGATCGCGCGGCGAGCGGCAGGTACCGAGGACTGCAATTTCAACGCTGCTGTTCGCGAAACCTCGACGCAAATCGCGTCTTCGGCCGCAACGATGGTGGCACCGCGTCGCCGGCCCGAAATCAATCCGACTTCACCAAAGATCGACCCGGTTTCGATTGGCACGGTGATGCCGGGATTGGTCGGATCAACCTGAACCAGCACCGACCCGCTCGCAATCGCGAATAGCGATGAACCGGGATCGTTGCGTGAAAAGATCGTGTCACCTTTACGGTAAAACCGCGCGTTCGAATCGAGCATGAATTCACGCATTTGCAGCGGCGACATCCCCTCCAGAATCGACACGTTGGAACGCAGCAACTCCAGCCACTCATCCACCGAACGCTTGCCCGGCAAATCACGAAACTTGGCTTCGAGAATAGGCTCGTCGGCAGGTTTCAGCGACGTGTTGCCGTTCACGAATTCGACCACATCATGACCCTGGTTCATGCAGTGCTTGATGAGCGGATATCCCGCCAGCGCACCGATGACAAAGATCCCCGGCGCCGTCGTTTCGAATACTGGCGAAAGCTTTGGAAAAGCCAGTCGATCGCCGCTTGTGAATTCGATTCCCGACTCTTCGACGAACGCGCGCGGAGGTGCCGATCCCATACGCGCGATAATCCGATCGCAGCGTGATTTCACCTCACCGTCGCGCGTGTCGAGCGTAATTTCACCGGCAGCCACAGTTTGAGTGCTGCATTCAGTATAGATCGTAATTCGTCCGGCATCGCGCGCCGCCATCAGGGCCTTCACGTTTGCATCCTTGGCCGTCGAAAACTCTGCGGACCGATTGACGAGCGAAACACTGTTGCCCTGCGCGATATCAGCCGCCAGCCCAAGCGCGTTTTCGATACCAGCGTCGCCGCCACCAATGACGAAAATATGTTCATCATTATATTCGGCCGGATCGTCGAGCTGATACTGGACGTGTGACAGGTCGCCACCCGGCACCCGCATCAGGTTCGGGTTACCCTGTGTACCGATCGCCAGAATGACACTGTCCGCCATCACTTCGCTGCCATCGGACAGAGTTAGGCGATAAGGCGGCGCATAACGCTGAATTTCGCGTGTTTCACTGGTCCCATCCCGTGCCCTGACAACAATCTTCTGAATGCTGCCTGCAATCGGATCACCGGTACCTTCGATCTTCTTGACCTCGGCTTCCTTACGGACGGTGACGCCGTTCTTTTCGGTCTGCACATCCCAGGTGTCGAGCACCAACTCGCGCTTGCCCGCCGCGAAGTCGAGGTCGGACCGCAACACGAGTTGGCTGGGCGTCGCCATGACGTGCTTGCCCTTTTGGTATTTATAAATCGTGTCGGAAAGGTGAGACGTCTTTTCGAGAAGGATATGCGACAGACCAAGCTGCGCCGCGCGCGATGCCGCGCTCAACCCGGCCGGGCCCGACCCGACAATAGCGATCCGGAAAATGTCAGACACGGATCAAAGCTCCCCCAAGCGACGTAGATAGCCACCCGCGCGCCTTGCTCGGGCGAACGATCCGACTGTTTTTGGCTGCCACCCCGCAGCCTGTCTAGCATCGTCACGCGATTTCGCTAGACCGCAATGCGCTATCGAATTGGGCGGGATAAACAAGCATGGTTTCAGCGGGATCGAAGAGCAGTAAAATTTTATTGATCGGCGCGGCTATTATCGCCGCGGCAGGAGTCGGCACAGCAATTTGGCGAACGCAACACAGGACAATCGCGCCGGTCCCGGTTGCCATCACTCAGCCTGATGCCGCAACAATGATTGCTCAACTGGAGGCCAAATTGAAGGCCAACCCAACCGATGCGGAGGGCTGGCGAACTCTTGGATGGGCCTTTTTCAACACCCAGCGTTTTGCCGAAAGTGCCACCGCCTATAAGCGTGCGACTCAGTTAGCCCCTGAAAAAGCCGAATACTGGTCGTCGCTCGGTGAAGCTCTGGTACTTGCTGGGCCGGGTGCAGTGGACCCGGATGCAAAGGCCGCGTTCGCAACTGCCGTTTCGCGCGATCCAACCGATCCGCGAGCGCGCTATTATCTTGCGGTCGGCAAGGACATGGCGGGCGACCATGAGGGCGCGATTGCCGATTGGCTGGCACTTTTAGCCGCTTCGCCGTCCGACGCCCCTTGGGCCGCCGATGTTCGCAAGGCGATCATCAATGTCGGTGCGAAGAACAAAATCGAGGTCGCGACCCGGCTTTCGGCAGTTAAGATGGCGGCGCCCGTCAGCGCGCCCGTAAACAATGCGCCAAGCGTGGCAACAGCGGCAATTCCTGGCCCGACTCCCGAACAAATGCGCGCGGCATCGGGCATCCCGAAGGGACAGCAGGATGCGATGGTCGATGGCATGGTGCAAAGCCTTGCTGCCAAGCTCACTGCCAACCCTAAAAACGTCGATGGCTGGATCATGCTGATGCGCAGCCATGTCACGCTCGGGCAGACAATGAAGGCCAGCACAGCGCTCAAATCGGCTATCGCCGCCAATCCGGACGACGCAGCACGCCTGAATGCGGCGGCCAGAGAACTGGGTGTCCCTAGCTAAACTGTTGCCAATTCGGTCCCGTTCGCCCAAAGCGCCGACCATCATGGCTACAAACTGGACCCCCACAAGCTGGCAGGCGCACGAAGCCCGTCAGATGCCCACTTATCCCGATGCGGCTGCGTTCACGCGTGCCACGGACACGCTGTCAAACTTTCCGCCACTGGTATTTGCCGGTGAAGCGCGTGATTTGACTGCCGATCTCGCTCGGGTGGCAGAGGGCAAAGCGTTCCTGCTTCAGGGCGGCGATTGCGCTGAGTCCTTCGCAGAGTTTCACCCCAACAACATCCGCGATACGTTCCGCGTCATCCTTCAGATGGCGGTCGTAATGACGTTCGCGTCGAAACTGCCGACCGTGAAGCTTGGCCGGATGGCCGGTCAGTTCGCCAAACCGCGTTCGGGCGACTTCGAGGAGCAGAACGGCGTATCGCTGCCAAGCTATCGAGGCGATATCGTCAACGACATTTCCTTCGAAGCCCTTGGTCGTGCGCCTGATCCGCAACGCATGATTCAGGCTTACAACCAGTCGGCGGCCACGCTCAACCTGCTCCGCGCTTTCAGCAATGGCGGGTATGCGAACCTGCATCAGGTGCACGCATGGACGCACGACTTCATGGGCCGCAGTCCATGGACCAAGCAGTATCGCGATATTGCCGACCGTATCGGTGAAGCGCTCGATTTCATGGCGGCCTGCGGGATCAACCCCGATACGGTTCCTCAGTTGAAGACGACGCAATTCTACACCAGTCATGAAGCATTGCTCCTCGGCTATGAAACCGCGCTTACACGGCAGGACAGCCTGACAGGCGACTGGTTCGACACATCCGCCCATATGCTGTGGATCGGCGATCGTACCCGGTTCGACGGTAGCGCTCACGTCGAATATCTGCGCGGTATCGGTAACCCGATCGGTATGAAGTGCGGGCCCAGCCTCGAACCCGACGCTCTTTTGCGCCTGCTCGACACACTGAACCCCAGCCGCATCCCCGGACGTATGACCCTCATCACCCGTTACGGCCATGACAAGATCGAGGCAGGGCTCCCACCCCTCGTCCGTGCTGTCATGCGTGAAGGCCATCCGGTCGTGTGGAGTTGCGATCCAATGCACGGTAACGTCATTAAGGCGGCCAATGGTTACAAAACACGACCATTTGAGCGTATTCTGGCTGAAGTTCGCGGCTTCTTTGCCGTTCATCGCGCGGAGGGCAGCTTCGGTGGCGGCATCCATGTGGAAATGACGGGTCAGAATGTCACCGAATGTACCGGCGGTGCGGTTGATGTCACCGAATTAAGCTTGAGCGACCGGTATCACACACATTGCGATCCGCGCTTGAACGCCGGGCAGAGTCTGGAACTGGCGTTCCTGCTGGCCGAGATGCTCAATCAGGAACTGGCCGAACGGCGGCGCGTCGCAGCATAGTCGCGCGCCGTCCGGGATTGCGGCCTAGAGCAGAATCCGATCATTCTGGTTCATACCCGACAGCAGTGAAGTAATTGGCGCATTCCTGCGGCGTGAAGCGCGGTAGTGCATCACGGATCGCATCCCAAAGCTCGGCAACCGAACGGGCGGCCGTTTTCCGGAGGATGGATTTGAGTTTGGAAAAAGCATTCTCGATCGGGTTGAAATCTGGAGAATAAGGCGGGAGGAAGAGCAGCCGCGCACCGACGGCTTCGATCGCGAGGCGCGCTGCCAGCCCCTTATGAGCAGGCAGATTGTCGAGGATGACAACGTCCTTGGGCCGCAGCGTTGGCACGAGGACCTGTTCGATATAAGCCAGGAACCACTCGCCGGTCACGGGACCGTCCAGCACCCTCGGAGCGGTCATGCCAGTTAAGCGCAGCGCGCCGGTAAAGGTCGCCGTTTTCCAATGCCCGTGCGGGAGGGGGCCCGTCTCATCGATGAAAACCAGATGCTCGGGGCCCAGATCCAGCCGGGCGTCGAACCAGGCGTGTCGCCGCGCGGCGACGTCGGGCCGCTCCTGCTCGCTGACGTGCGCCGTTTTTTTGACGGTAACGGCATGACGATCAAGAACGCGCCAGATCCTGCTTGCCGCAAAGCTTGCGCCATATTTCTCGCGCAGCAGTTCCGTCAACTTGACCAGCGTCATGTTCACCTGGCTCTCGATCGCAGCCAGAATGCCATCGCGATAAGCTTCTATGCGATGGGACCGCTGATCGCCGCCTTGCGGCTTGGCACGTGCGACGCCTGTCTCACGCCATTCCCGGACTCAGCGGACCGCGCTTGCAGCTCCCACACCAAACCGTGCCGCTGCCGCCCGTCGCGACAGCCCGCCATCAACCGCTGCGATTACGCGTGCCCGCAAGTCTTCGGATAAGGATCTCGCCACGCACGCCGGCCTCCCGTCCAGCACACAGGGTGAATCAGATTTTTCGCCTCATGAAAAGCCCCGCGATTCTATCCGGTCGGATTTCGCTCTAGCGGAGTGCGCTGGCGATAGCTTCGCCGCCTGCCCGGTTCGGCATTATCATAAACGCGGCACCGGTAATCGAGCCGCCATCACGCTCTACACCTACGCCGATCGTCACAGGCATTGGGCTGCCTGTTCCGTCCAGCATTAGCGCCTGTAGCGAAAACGCTTTTCCAGAGCTCAGCACTCCATCCAAAGCATCGCGTACAACTGTCCGTGCCCCTTGCTCGAATAGTGCTGGCAAACGCAGGCCCATGATCTTGTCGGCCGTGCTTTTCGCCAACGAAACCAAATTGTCATTCACAGTCGTAATCGTACCACGAACATCGACCCGTCCGCGTCCAAGAGAATCGGTCGCATCTATTGCCAATTCAGCAGCAGCAGCGGCTGAAGTAAACTGACGGATACGCGTTGCCTGAGTGACAACATCGGCCAGAATCGCAAGTCCCGAAGGAAAAGGCAAAATCTGAAAATGAAGCGTCTGACCGGGATAACGTGCCGATTCTATTTCAAAAGTCTCGCTATCACCCGAATTAAGGACACGGGTGCAAAAATCGCCAATAAAGTCGCGATTATTGACGTGGAGCAAGTCTCGAAAGTTTACGGGGTTCGCTCCCCCATCTGGAACCTGAAAGTGACGACGGCCAGCGCAGTTCATGCGGGTAATTCCGAAGTCGGCATCGACAAGGATCACTATAGTAGAAATACTGTCGATCATAATATCAAACCGCGCGTCCAGCGATGTCATTTCCGATTCGCTTTCAGACAATCGCGTCATCTGTGCGGCACTCAGAAGCGCCCATCCTACACGACCATGCTGCGCAATATAGACTGGTTTGCTAAGCGAACTCGCCGCGTAATGGCCAAAATGCCTTACGAAATCAGTCGCAGTGGCCAATTCACCCTCTGGCCAGCCCCCCGTTGGATCATGCCTTGTTGGCGCATTCATTATCTTACTCTCTAGTCGATTGTTATATAATCACAAAATACATAACGCCATATCAAACAGTATGTTTAGCAAATAAAATATTATGTCTATTTACGTACAGTTGTCCAGAAGATTTAAATAGCGTGAGAACAATTCCAATAATTTCAATATGCGTAATTTACGTATTATTGAATATAAATCAGTTTAAAATCTGTCACTACAAAATTTCGGCAACTAGCTTGATTGATCCGACGTGACATTTGCGAGATCCAATCACATGATAATTATATGCTCGTTAGAAATGCGATTGTCTGTATTGTTAATAAACTTTATAGCATCAGGTTGATCACATCTTATAGTTGATATTATTAGATCACTGACTTAACTGACAATTAACATAATCAATCAAGAAAATATCATCGCCATGCTAAATTTTGATTTAAACTTACTCGACACACAGCATTAAGTCAATATGAATGCAATAACCTCCAAAATGATCAAGATATGCTAATATCGTAAACTTGGCTATGATCTGGGTGCACTTTCTCGTCAGATTAACAGAAATATCGCCGCGACTATTGCAGTCGCAGCGCGCGTCGATGCAATTGATATTGCGTTGGGCAATATTACCGTAGCGGCTTGCATCGAATACCGTCAATGTTGTAGCCGACACTGCTAATATCGTTGATAATACTGCAGAATTTTCTGTACGCGTTGTTCGCAATGATGCTCAGGACGCGGCAATCGGTGCAACTTCCCAGTTGGCAACAAATGCACAAGCTTCATCGACTACGGTGCGCGACGGCGTTATCTCGAGTAGTATTGGTCTGGTCCAACAGGATGTTAAACGGACTGATTGACGTTGAGGCGCGAACCGGAAGTACTGAAATTTAGATGGCAAGCACCGCCGAACCGCGCCACATCTCCAGTATCGCAAATGGCATCGCAAACAGTGACACCGCCACAGTGGTCAGGTGGCACAAGGACAGGTCGTCACGCTCGACGCTGCCAAAGCCTATACAAACCCCAATCTCGCAAATCTGACGGCCTACAGTGCCAAACGCGAGATCGACGCCAACAACGTTATCCTGCGCAAGGAAATGTACTCGGCCGCCGCATCCAACGCGGCGATCGCAGGACTTTTCCAGCCGATATTACTAGCGAAGAAATGGGCATTCTCAGCATCGGCGGTCGCGGGAACGATGTTGCCTTTGCGATGGGCCTGCAAAGGCATCAGGAGCGACCATACACCGGCGCTCGGCACCGGAGCGATCTTTGGATGCCACAGCACACCCTCACCTATAACGCCGCCGTCGGCATCCACTTCTGACCGAACGCGCAGGCTTTGCCGACAGGATAACGAGTTTCTCCAGACTGGCCTCTCACTCAGTCCATTCCAGGGGAGACCCTACTCCGGCGATGATGCATTGACCGCCGGAAATTTCCTCTCAGTCAGGTCTTGACCGCCGTCGTTCGTCCGCTCCGCTCCAGTTTGCCCCAACCCACCCAGGGACCGCTCAGCGCCGCTCCAACGGCACGGATAACGACCGAATACATGACCTGCCGATAAATGAACCGCTGCGCCACCAGCAGGTGCGCAGGATAACGTGTCTCGCGCTTTTCCAACCAATAAGCCACGCCGCCACAAAGAACATCGATCACAGTGAAAACCACCCAATACACTGCCATACGAAGGACATCAGACTGGGTCTGTTCCCAGCCATGCTGCTGAACCTTCACCACAGTATTGATCGCACTCAGTACCAGCGCGAGGTCGATGATCGGGCTGATCATGGCAAAGCCAATCTGGAATATCCATGCTTGTGGTATCCCAACCAGCGCAAGACCGGCAGGTTTGCGGTCCTTCATGATCGCACGATGCTTCCACAGGCATTGCAAGGTTCCAAACGCCCAGCGAAACCGCTGTTTTGCGAGAGCGCGCAGGGTTTCGGGTGCCTCGGTCCACGCCACGGCTTCGATATCGTAACCCACGCGCCAGCCCGCACGCTGAATCGCGATCGTCAGATCCTGATCCTCGGCCAGCGTGTCCACTGGATAACCTCCGACGGCATCGAGGGCCTGCCGCCGCCAAGCGCCCACGGCACCAGGCACGACGGTGATGGCATCAAACTGGGTCAACGCGCGGCGTTCCAGATTTTGTGCGGTAACATATTCCACGGCTTGCCAGCGTGTTACCAGATTGACTTTGTTACCGACTTTCGCATTGCCAGCCACTGCACCGATTTCGGGATCGGCAAACCACCGCGCCAACCGCGCAACGGTCTCCTTTTCGAACTGGGTATCGGCATCCAGGGCAATGATGAAGTCGCTATTGACCAGTTGCATTCCCTCATTGAGCGCGCGCGCCTTGCCACTGTTCGCTAGGGTCAGCAGACGAACGCGCGGATCGTCCGCGAATGTCTGAGTAACCACGGCAGAGGTATCATCGGTCGATCCGTCATCGATAACGATAACCTCGACCCGGACATCGGTACTCGCCAAAACACGATGTATTGAACTCGCAATCACCTTGCCTTCGTTAAACGCCGGGATGAGCACCGACACGAAACGCTCTGGGTCGATAGGCGGCGCGACGGGTGCGTTCTTGTCATAATATGACTTGATCGCCAGCCCGGCCATCAAGACAGCCCGCGCGATGCCGAGCGTGATCGCCACGAAGAACAGCCATTTAACCGTCGCCATGAATCCCGCCGCGAACAGAAACACACCAACGTCCGCTCTCACCGCGACCAGGTCCATACCTGTCACCTGCGGCATCATCGCTTGCGGTGTTACGCCCGCGAGCGTTGAAAGCGGCACGAAACTATACCCCTTCGCCCGCAGGGTATCGATGATCACGGGCAGCGCCGTGACTGTCTGACTACGATCGCCCCCACCATCGTGGAGAAGAATGATGCTCGCCGACCTGTCAGCACTTCCACCACTCACCTGAGCTATCGTTTCGTTTATGATCGTATCGACGCCAGGCCGTTTCCAGTCGCCCGGATCGACGTGAAGCCCAACGTTCAGATAGCCGCGCTCCTGCGCCAGCAAAGCCGGAATCAGTTCGTCCGTCGTCGTTGGCTCAGCATCGCCGAAATAAGGGGCGCGGAAAAGACGCATCGCCCTGCCCGTGTACGCCTCGACAAGCCGTTGGGTGAAGTTGAGCTCCAGCCGAATTCCCATCGGCGACACCAGCGCCATATTCGGATGCGTGTAGCTGTGGTTACCGATTTCGCTACCGCCACGAAGCTCGCGATTGAGCAGTCCAGGATGCGATATAGCGTTCTCCCCGATCACGAAGAATGTCGCTGGGACGTGCTTCGCTTCCAGAATATCGAGTATCTTTGGCGTCCATGTTCCATCGGGGCCATCATCGAACGTCAGCGCAATTTTGCCCGGCTGATACCCATATCTGCGCACCACGAACGGCGTCGGCAAATGAATGAAGTTCTGGTCTCGGATCAGGTTGGTCTTGTCAAAGGAAACCTCACGAACACCGTCGCGCGGAACAGCCTCGATCCGCAACAACTCACCATTGCCTTCCACATCGACGTTGCCGACGGGATGGATCGTTGAGAGATCGGGAAGCTTACCCATCTGAAACGAAGCAAACGCAGGCCAAACACCGGGATCTTCCGAACCGAGGCGCCATAACGCAACACCAGCGACACCAGCGCTGTCGGCAACGCGTAACTGATTCCACGCGCTAGCGGCATCGAGCATCCAGATCGTATGGACCGATCCGTTTTCTTCATATGAAAACGTCGAATTACCGCTGACCTTGTCAAAAGTGACCTTGGCTTCACTATCGTTAGCGGCCAGCCACGCTTCTTCGTCGGTCATGTTGTCGGCAGTACCGTCATGCCAGTCATAGGCATAATTGCCGATTGCGACGATAGCTTTTTCCGGCGGCACCTGACGCAAGGCGTTCTTCAGGCGATCGACGAACCACATTTGCGACGCGATCGGGCCGGCCTCATACCCGGGCGAGTGCTCGTCATAGTCCATCAAGAACAGGCGATCGGCAACCTTTGCAAAAGCATCCAGGCGCCATTCCGGATCATCGAGCGGGACACACAGCGTAACCAGCCAGCCCCGTTGCGCAAATGCCCTTTTCGTTTCACCCAGAAAGCGAAGATAATCAGCCTGCGCGCTGTGCGGTAATTCTTCGAAATCGAAAACCACACCAGAACCATGCTGACGGAGGATCAATGCCTCGACCCGCTGTAGCATCGCCGCTCTTCGCAACGGATCATGGAGAACTTGCGCCATTCCCGCGCCGTCCCACTTATCATTTGCTGCGTTCTGGACCATCGGCAGAATTTTTGGCCGACGCGATGCCGACGCGAGAATCGTCTCAAGTCCGGGATCGCTATCCATGCGAATCGTTCGGCCAGCATCAGTGAAACTGGCAAGCGTAGGAACGAGCCAATCCAATTGCGCGACATGGCGCTCCAGAGAGGCTTTGCTATCCGGATCCCAGGGCACGTAAAAACCGACAGTGATCTGATTGACGGCGCTTGCGGCTGGCGTCGTGCTCGGCAGCCAGCTCCCGATTTGGCGACGTAAGTGCCTGATTTGCTCGGGAATAGGTCGCGGCTGTCCTCGTTCACGTACCGGCGTAATCCCTCGTGGTACGGGAACCGAAACGACCGTGATGGCAAGGGCAATGGCCGCCACGACAATCAGAGCCAGCAAAACGGCCACAGTGCGCAGCGACCATTTCCGGCGTCGCCCACTGGCATCATAAAATACGGGTTGCTCCATCATTCGTTCCTTGCCCGGCTTCGCGTCGATTGAGAAGCGGTAAGAGCGGCATCGGCGCAACGGGACTACACCAATGCCGCTCACAAGTGTGTCGGGTCGCTTGGGAGCGGATGACCCGACCGCCCCTTAATGAATGAGGTCGAGTGGCGTGGCCGTGGCACCGACATGACAAAAACTTCATGCCGGATCGCGCCTTCGATTCTTGATCGCCATTCTTGACCACCTGCCACAGGACGCATAAGGCGCAGGCTCGCTCGGACGGCCCCTTCGTCTAGCGGTTAGGACGCGGCCCTCTCACGGCTGAAACACGAGTTCGATTCTCGTAGGGGTCACCAATTCACACGCTCAGGCAGTGTCAATTGGTGTCTTAAGTGGCTGTTTTCTGCCGTTTTTTCGTGGTATGGTTATCGCAATCAAGCCGGTGAAATACCATAAGGTACCAACAATTTGATGGTACATTTGATGGTAGCTCGCTGGACGTCCGGTTGGAGATACCATCATGACGCTTTCAGTGGTTGCGATTAAAGCGGCAAAAGGCCGCGACAAAATTTACAAGCTTGCCGATGCTGGTGGTCTGTTTCTGATGGTGACGCCATCAGGTGGTCGCCGCTGGCAAATGAGCTATCGTTATCTCGACAAGCAAAAGACGCTCTCCTTCGGCGTATGGCCCGACACCGGCCTCGCTGAGGCACGAGAAAAGCGCGATGCTGCCCGCAAGGTGCTGGCCAAGGGCCTTGACCCCGCTGAACAAAACAAACTTGCACGGATTGCCGCCACTGTGGCCGCGTCCAACAGCTTCAAATCAGTGGCCGATGAATGGCTCATCAAAGTAGAACGCGAAGGCCGCGCACCTGCAACCATGAAGAAGCTGCGCTGGCTGCTTGATTTCATCAACCAGTCGCTTGGGAAGCGGCCCGTCACCTCGATCACCGCCCATGAACTGCTGATTATGCTGCGCAAGATGGAGAGCAAGGGGCGCTACGAAACAGCCAAGACGCTCCGCAGCACCTGCTCGCAGATCTTCCGTTATGCGATCGCCACGGCGCGCGCAGAACGCGACGTTGCCGCCGATTTGCGCGGTGCGCTGATCGCGCCAAAGCCTGTCCATCGCGCAGCGATTACTACACCCAAGGAAACTGGTGATCTGCTTCGTGCCATCGAATCGTTCCAGGGGTTTGGCACCACAAGGATCGCGCTGAACCTTTTGGCCCATGTGTTCGTGCGACCAGGCGAGTTACGTTTTGCCGAATGGAAAGACTTTGACTTCGACAAGGCGCTATGGACGATCCCGGCGCACAAGACCAAGATGCGGCGGCCCCATAGTATTCCGCTATCCCGTCAGGCCTTGGCAATTCTCGGTTTGATCGAGCATGACGCCACCTATAGCAACTTCCTTTTTCCCTCACTGCGATCCGTCAAAAAGCCTATGTCGGAGAACACGATCAACGCGGCGTTGCGACGCATGGGCTATGCGCAGGACGAAGTGACTGGTCACGGTTTCAGGGCGATGGCGGCGACGCAACTCAACGAAATGGGAATCTGGAACCCTGACGCGATCGAACGCCAGCTTGCCCATTGTGAGGGCAACGCTGTTCGCCGGGCCTATACGCGGGGCGAATATTGGGATGAGCGGGTGCGCATGATGCAGCACTGGTCGGATCATCTCGATCACCTGCGCGATGGAGCCACAGTTCTGCAAGGCAAGTTTGGCAAAGCCAAATAGTGGTGAATCGGTCGTCGGGCCTCGACAGCTGGCCGTTTCCAGTCTGAGTTGTCCGGCCATCATCACTATAATGGCCACCTCCTAGCGATCACCGCAACCGGCCGGGTCCACAACATTGAAGTTAATCGGAAGCTAGCGCGGGACCGGCTGCTCCTTCCGAAGCCGGCCGTTCACGCGCTGGCGAGCAGATGGGCAGCAGTGCGCCAATTTACAGACGTACATATTTTCCTGGGCGACCACCGAAGCGGTCGTTCGATAGAACCTATGATGCGTGCCCGAGGTCGACGGCGCGGCTTACGCGCGCGCCGCCTGTCGCTTCAACGTTGACCAGTATTCGTTGCCGCCGGTGCTTTCGCGGTCAGGATGTTGGCGGTTGGCACGGGACCATGGTGCGGCCCCTCTCCTCGGTCTCCGTCAATACCGCGTGGGCCGCCGGGACCGGCATGGCCGTGGCGACCTGGACCACCGTGACCAAGAGAGACCACCTTGCCTGACGGATCCACAAAAAAGGCGGGTCGAAAAGCGCCGTTGTCGAACCGGCCCTGCACGCTGACAATGGAACCGACCGGTGCCAGCGAGGCTTGCTCACCCACAGGTCCGGCGTCGATCAGCGTCTTGCCGGTTCCATCCTCCAGAACAAACTGATTGCCATAACGTTCGGCAACCCGGCCCTTGACAGTAACGATGCCCGAGTCTTCGGAGAGGCTCTTGATCGTCACGGCGTGGGTCGGTGCCATGGCGATTGCCGGGTGAAATGAGTGAGCGGCAAAGGCCCCGGCTCCGCCACCGATTGCCAACAGAGCGATTGCAGCAGAGCCGATCTTGAGGCGACGGCGCAGCGTCGGGGATGTTACGGTATCGGACATTTCAGGTTCCTTCATGAGTTGAAGGCCGGTCGTAGCGTGCCGATGCCGACGCTCGCTGAACCTCGCCGTTCAGTTTCGGTTTAAGGCGTAGGCCTAGCGAGGCATGAAGGATGACGAAGGAAGCCGATGCGTGTTTTGCTGATCGAGAACGATACCGCGCTGGCGGATGCGATTGCGCGGGCCTTGCGCGCCGAGTCCTTCGCGGTGGACGTCGCGCACAATGGCGAGGATGGCGGCCATCTCGGCGCAACAGAGTCCTATGATGTCGCGGTGCTCGATCTCGGCCTGCCGAAGCGAGACGGGCTTTCGGTGCTCGGCGACTGGCGGGCCGGTGGACGCACACTGCCAGTCCTCATCCTGACCGCGCGTGATGGCTGGTCGGACAAGGTGCTCGGCTTTAAGGCAGGCGCCGACGATTATCTGCTCAAGCCGTTCCGGGTCGAGGAACTCGTAATGCGCTTGCGGGCTCTGGTGCGCCGTGCCGCTGGGCATGCCGCCAGCGTGATCCAGTGCGGCCCCCTTGCCTTCGACGCCGCCACCGGCCAGTTCCATCTCGACGGCCTGCCGCTGAAGCTCACTGCATTCGAATGGCGCGTGCTGTCGGCGCTGGTATTGCGCAAGGACGCGGTGATCGAGCGGCTTGATCTGCTGGAACGCGTTTACGAGGGTGATGCCGATGTCGACTCGAACTCGCTTGAAGTGATCATCGGTCGGCTCCGTCGCAAGATCGGCGCCTCAATGATCGAGACCGTGCGCGGACTGGGTTATCGCCTGACTGAAAACGCGTGATGCGGGTTCTGCCGAAATCGCTGTCAGGACGGCTGCTCGTCACCGCCGCCGTGACCATCGTCGTGGCGCTTGTGCTGGCGAGTTTGGCGATCGGCCATATTCTCGAACGGTTCGTCATGAACGGGCTCGATGAACGGCTCGACGCGCAGATTACCCTGGTTTCGCGCGCGATCGGGCCAGACGGCACACTCGATGCGTCCAGGGCGATCGACATCCCGCCTTTCGACCGGCCCGGCTCTGGCTGGAGCTGGGAGGTGATCGGCCCTGCATCACGACTACGCTCGGCGTCGCTTGAAGGTGCCGACCTCGCGCCGCCGCGGGGTCGAGCCGGACCGTTGTTCGGTCGCGGTGATGACGATCACCCACACACACGCGAAAGGCCGCGCCCGCTCGACGGCTTCGACGCGCAGGGTCGCGCAACCCACTACAGAATGGCCACGCTGCCGACGCTCAGGGGCGATGCAATCGTGTTGGCAGCGGGGCCGCGCGCCATCGTCGAACGGCCGCTTCGCGCGGCGATGGTGCCGCTCCTGCTCTCGGTGTTCCTGCTGGGCGGCTTCCTGGCCGTGGCGCTGGTTGTTCAGCTTCGCATCGGGCTGCGGCCATTGTCGGTGCTACGCCAGCGCGTCGCCGACGTCCGCGCCGGCCGGGTCCGTCACATCCATGTCGAAGAGCCGACGGAGTTGCTGCCGCTGGTCGGTGAATTAAACGCGCTGATCGACGCCAATGAAAAGGCGCTCGTTCGTGCGCGCGGGCACGTCGCCAATCTCGCGCACGGACTGAAGACACCGCTTGCCATCATGAAGCTCGATCTCGCTCAAAAAACTGGCGACACCAATGACCAACTTCATTCACAGCTTGAGCGCATGGAAGGGCAAATTCGTCATCACCTCGGGCGCGCACGAGCGTCAGAGGCCGGTGGAATGACGGCGCGCCTTTTACTTGCTCCACGCGTGCGCGATCTAAGCGACGCGCTCGCACGGATCTATGGTGATCGGTTGATTAGGCCGATTATCGACATCGATCCGACGCTCGAGGTGCAGTGCGATTCCCAGGATCTCGACGAAATGCTTGGGAACCTTTTCGACAACGCATGGCAGCATGCCGAGACGACGGTCCGCGTCGGGGCACAGGCCGTCGACCGGACGATCGAGATCACCATTGATGATGACGGCGCAGGAATGTCACCCGACCGCATCACCGACTTGAACACGCCGCAGCGCCTTGACGTTGGTGCAGGTGGTAATGGCTTGGGGATTGCGATCGCCCGCGAATTGGCCGAATTGCATGGGGGATCGCTGGTGTTGTGGCAGAGCGACCTTGGTGGTCTCTCGGTCAGCCTTGGCCTCCCCGGCGGGGCTCCTTGAACCGTCGGTTGCGCGCACAACATGTGCCGTTCGACCCCACTGATGCCATTTAAATAGCGGCCGTCCATTCATCGAATTCAGGCCAGTTTTTGGAAAGTCTCCAAAATCAATAGTGGGCACATACAGCATCGAAGCCGATTCACTGGTGCATGCAGGAAAATTGCCTCTACCATTGCGCAAAAGTACGGATGAAGCGCTCATACATTCGCATGGGTGCATCGCTCGCGAACAGTAAAGATCGAATGCGGCAGCAGCACGGTTAGCTATGTCGTCATTGCGACCAGCGACGCTGGCGGCATCAACGAACTTCTGCGCGCAGTACATCGGGAGCGGATTGCCTTCAACAGCGCTGCCCTGACGCTATCGCTGAGCGCCGCAAGCTATGCGGATGTCGCCGTGCTCGAACCGGGCGACTGGCCGGCCGCGGCTGACCGAACACTCTAGAGCCATCGGCATCGCTCGATCGCTTCCCATGGCGCTCTGGACGTAAATCTGGCCCACCGCCGCCGCGAGCCAGATTGCTGCGGGCGCTAACGACTCGCAACAGGCAGAGAGCGGGAACGCAAGTCGACCTTGCCGTGTTCTTTGTTAAACAAGAGGGAGTTTCACCATGGCCGACACCAAACAGGACGCAATTGCCCTTCTCAAAGCCGACCACCGCACGGTCGAAGGCCTTTTTGAACAGTTCGAAAGCGCGAGTGGCTCAACCAAGAAGCAGAAGCTCGCGCTGCAGATTTGCCTGGAGCTGACCGTGCATGCCAAGATCGAGGAAGAGATTTTTTATCCAGCCTGCGAAGGCAATGTCGAGGAAGACCTGCTGAAGGAAGCCTATGTCGAGCATGACGGCGCCAAGGTGTTGATCGCCGAGATCGAGGCCGCCTCGCCCGATGACGAATACTACGACGCCAAGGTCAAGGTGCTCTCCGAGCAGATCGAGCATCACGTCGGCGAGGAAGAGCAGCGCATGGAGGGCATGTTCGCCCAAGCCCGCAAGGCCGGACTCGACATGGACGCGCTCGGCGAACAACTTCTGGCGCGCAAGACCGAGCTGGTCGCAACCTACAAGACTAGCGGTCTGCCCAAGCCCGAACTGACCACGCTCACGTCGACGACAATCTGATCGCGATTGCTCGCGTGCGCTTCTTCGGTGTTATCATCGTCGGCGGCGGGTCTGCGGGCTTCCTCCGCCGGTTCCATCTGCGCACGCTCGTCATCGACAGCGAGCAAAGCCGCGCGGCCTCGATCCCGCTAACGCGTACCATGCCGAGTTTTCGGACGGCATCCCAGGCGAACAACTGCTCGCGCGGATGCCCGCGCAAGCCTCGCTTTATGGCACCATCTATCTCGATGACACGGCGCGGGAAAAACTTCGGAAGGGTAAGTGAAGCAGATTAAGTCAAAGTTTTTGAATGGCAGAAATCCGAACGGCTCCGGCACCGTGGTTGATAGCTGGCGGATTTTGGGTATGTTTCAGCGGCGGAGACGGGGCCGGCTTGCCCTGTGTTCGGAGACGCCCTTTCATATTGCGGTAGCATAGCCCGGCTGCCCAGCCGTTCGAGACACCTATGCTGCACCTGACGGACATACTTCCCGGCGAGTCCGGCATGAGCAGCCTGTGCAAGTCGCGCCAGCTGAAACGCGCGTTGGATGATGGTCGATTGTTCAGGCAATCAAACGGTCAATCTCATCGCGGTCAAGAGATTGGTGATGAAGAGAAAGTGCAAGTGCCCAGTAGGCAGCCGCGAGGCACCTACCTGTTGAAACCGTGCGCCCCCGCCATTTCTTTCGAATAACACGCAAGATAGTCTTAATCACTTTCCGTCATCAACCATCTCGTTACGTAGTTGAAACTAAATCAAGTCTTTTTCTCGAGTATGATCCTTGCCATCTGTGCGGTAACGTACGCCGCTGATCAAACTCAGAGCAAACTCTACTTTGTGGGCTTAGTGCCCGTGCCCGCGGTTGATTCTTTGCGACGCGAACAACTGGATACATTTCAGACTCGGTACGTTTATAGCCTGGTACTGCCCGGTGCGGCGACGCGACTTCTTGATGGTGGCACCTGTCACTTCCTGAATGCGATCCTCAGGTACATTCGGGAGCAAGCATGCCAGGTCATTACAATCACGCAAAAATATTAGAGGTTCTTGTTGTTGAGGACGACGCGCTACTCCGAATGGCCGCTGTAGATCTGGTAGAGCTGGAAAATCTCGTAGTATTCGATGCTGATGGTGCGGATCAGGCGCTCGAGCTTCTCGCCCTTCATTCGCAGATCGGTATCGTTTTCACTGACATACAAATGCCGGGCTCAATGGACGGCATGGTCCTGGCACAGCATACAAAGGCGCGCTGGCCGCACCTCCAGCACATCATCGTTTCGGGCCAGCTGGCTCCAACGAAAGCGCAAATGCCTGATGGTGCTCAGTTCTTTGCAAAGCCGTACGACACCGGGCTGAAAGGCCAGACGTTACGCGCGATGGCAGGAATCCAGGTCTGACCAGGGCGTACCCGCTAATTGCTGTTCAAGAGCGAATTGTGCGTTAACGCACCGACTCCGACAGGCAAAGTAATGTACCGTACATAATCGCTTGCCCCACATGGCGCTCCTGCGACTGGATGTTGTTGCCCCCTAAAGGCCTGACAGAGCCTCGCAGGTTTGTGCGATGAACTCGCGTGGTGATCGATAGCGCAAAGCGCGGTGCGGATGCACCTCGTTATAATGGGCGAACCAACCGGGCAGTTGATCGATAACGCTTTGCGCATCAGGCCGAGGGTTCACGCGGACATAGTCGCGCTTGAGAGTGCGGACAAATGCTTCTGCCATGCCGTTCGATTGCGGACTGCTGACCGGGGTCGTGCGCGGGATCAGTCCAATGCCTCGGGCGAAGGCACGCGTATCGCGGGCGGTGTAGCAGCTGCCGTTATCGGTGAGCCACTCGATCGGCTCGGGCACGCGATTCACCCGTCCATAGCGATGCTCGACGGTGACGACCATCAAGTCCTGAACGTCCTCGGCGGTGATGCCGCCCGTCGTCGCCACGTGTCCCATCGCCTCGCGGTCGCAGCAGTCGAGTGCGAACGCCACGCGTACCTTCTCGCCATTGTCGCAAGTGATCTCCAGCCCGTCGGAGCACCAGCGCGTGTTACGCAGATCAACGGCGACCCGGCCGTCGTGACGCCGTTCCTCACGGCGTTCGCCGTCTCGCTGGAGCAGCAGCCCGTGCACCTTCATGACGCGATAAACGCGCTTGGGATTGGGCGCTTCGCGCCCGGTCTTCTCGGCTTGCCGACGCAACAGAGCATGAACACGGCGATAGCCGTAAGTAGGCAGATCGGCGACGAGCGCGCGGATTTCGGCGACCAGTTCGGCATCCGGCAGCGGTGGTCGTCCTCGTGGCCGCGGAGGAGGTCGATTACGGACTGCGGAAAGGTGTGGGCGGGCGATCCCGATCGCTTCTGCGACCGCACTCACCGTCCATCCCCCGGCAACGAGGTCGAGCGCAACAGCAGTTTTTTTGGGCCTGCGGCCCGGGACACGGCCTCGCGGAGCAACTCATTCTCCATGGCCTTCTTGCCGAGCAGCCGGTGCAGTTCGCGCACCTGCGCCTCGAGTGCACGATACTCGGACGCCGGCACCACTTCCTCGCCAGCTGCTGCGGCAGTCAGCGCGCCCTGGTTCATCAACCTGCGCCAGGTGAAGATCTGGCTGCCGCTGATGCCGTGCTGGCGGGCGACGAGCGACACGCTCATCCCCGGCAGATACGTCTCCTCGACGATCCGGACCTTTTCCTCCGGTGTCCAACGCCTCCGGCGCTGAACACCGGAGAGGACCTCGCCATCATTGTAACGCCTGGTCATACTGTCAGTCATATGCCTCACTCTTATATAAGAGCGAGGCCCTGTCAGGTCATTTAGGGGGCCACTTCACTGGAAGTGGCTCTGTGCTTTCGCTCCTTATTAGGCGAAAGCAATGAGTTCGATCTTTCCAACGACCAATTTGCTCCTTGCGAGTTTGGATACATCCACCGCTGAAGGGTTGCAGCCTTATCTAACCCGGGTGCCGCTCAGCCACCGTGAGGTGCTGGCTGAGCCGGAAACGCCGATCCCCTATGCATACTTCCTGGAGGATGGCATCGCCTCGGTCGTCAACATGTTCGAAGACGGCAGCGAGTCCGAAATCGGCGTCTTTGGTCATGAAGGGATGTCGGCACCTTCGATTGCGCTGGGCGTCAATCAAACACCGTGTCGCGTTTATATGCAGCTGGACGGCACGAGGGCGTTGCGCATTGCGACGCACGACCTTGCTAGCGCAATGAACCACCGACCTGCATTGGCGACGATAGTTTGCAACTATGCCCAGGTGGCTGCAATACAGGCTGGTAACACGGCAGCTGTGAACGCCCATTTCGGCATTCCACGCCGTTTGGCGCGGTGGCTGTTGATGTGCCATGATCGCGTCATCGGTGACGAGCTGCCGATTACTCATGAAATGCTGGCGATCATGCTCGGCGTACGCAGGCCTGGCGTGACCGTCGCGTTGAATGAGATTGAGGAACAAGGTGTTATCGCCAGTTCCAGGGGACGGACGACTGTGGTTGACCGGGAGGGTCTGGAGCGGCTTGCCGGCAGCGCGTACGGCACCTCCGAAAAGGAATACCGCAGGCTGCTAGGTCCGTTCGGAAAAGGCTTGCGACACAATCAAAAAATTTAGCTGCGGCACGGTTGCGCCATGTTTGCAACTTCCTTTCCGCTGTTGATTAACGGTCGCGCGCGATACGCTTTGCTGTTGGATTGCCACGCGGTAAATTGGGTGAGACCGAGGGGCGTCTAGGTACAGACATGGTCGGGTCTCGTAAAAACAATCAACCGTTACTCTGGAGGCAGTGTTTTCTGAAGATTATGAGCACGGACGACGCGACGGTCTTCGTCTCGCCTTGGCCATCCTCGCGACTGAAGACGCTAAATGAGCAGCATTGTTGGGCGAAAGCTAGTCCTGGCGAACCGATGCTACGCGTAAGGTGCGCCACAAGGCCCTAAAGGTAGCCCAGCAGCGCATTCAGACCGCACTTAATCAACTTTCTCCCAAAGATGACACGGCGTTGGATGCCGAGCTCACTGCAGCCCTCGAGAAACTCGGTCTTTGAAATCTCCCTGTCGGATTCAGCGCTTGCCGAAATTATCCTCATCGACACGGCATCTCGACTATCGCGGGCGTCGTCGTCGCTAGGTCAGAAGCTTCGACAACTTGCGACTGAGAGACTTTTTCATGCTGTTGGCGAACCCGCTCTAGCAGCGCGGAGCTGATCAACGATGGTATCGCCTTGTCTTCGAACACCGTTGCCAAGCAGGTGATCGTCTGTCCGAACGCCGTGGAACGGCCTCAGTTTCATGGCGTCAGCTCGATGATGGCAGGCCCATAACACTGCTAGCGTGTCAGCGGCGGATTGCCGCGTCTAGGAGGCGAGACGGTTCGCCATGATAAAATTGTTTTGCGCAGCGGCAACGCTAGCGGCGCTGTTGCCGACCGCGTCCACCAGTGCCGGATTAGCGCCTGCGCCCAACAGCAAATCAACAATCGCATCGCGCGCGAACATTGCGGCAAGCATGATGGCTGTCTGATCGGCCGCATTTCGCTTGTTAACATCAGCCCCTGCATTGATCAGCAGCGCTGCGATTTCGTCGTATCCTTTAAACACGCACCCCATCAGCGCGGTGTTGCCTCGACCCAGATCGGGCGTATCGACTGAGGCTCCCTTATCGATAAGAATGGCAGTGGTCGAAGCATTTCCGTTATAGCTCGCCAGTATAAGCGGAGTGTGGCCTTGGGAGTTGAAACCCTCGATGTCGCCCCCGGCCTGCACCAGGGCATCGATCATGTCGTCACGCCCACGCCGTGCCGCTTCAAACAACAATTCCTGGATTCGTTCGCCTGAGGGAAGCGGCGGCAGTGCTGCATCGGTCATATAAGACTCCCCTTCACCAACTATCTTCGCGCCTGCGCCACTTTTCGTGCCCCAGACTTTTTCGCCATATGATGTCCAAGTGCACATCCGCCGACTGCACCTGCGACAGCATGATGACCGGCATAGTGCCCGGCAACTCCGCCCACGACAGCGCCTTTGATGCATCCCTTGGCCTGCACCACTGCTGGCATCGACAGGATTGCTGCGGTGGCTATCGAGAGAGTGACGAGTCTACGCATCGTATGCCCTTGAATGTCGCTTCGGGCGGAAGCGACCGGCTTGTTCAATCCTCAACCATCCAGATCGGATTAAGTTGATGCTGTCGAGTCATTCGACCCGACACTCGATCAGCTTGAGGCGACCATTGTTCGATTGAAGCGCCGAGCACGCCGTCAAACCTACTATCAGGTCCATGCGTGCCCTGAACTTCATGTAGTCACCCGGCTTGCTGAGCGGCGGCAGAACGCTGATCGCGCCAGTTGTGCCGTCGATCGGCACGTTCATAAAGCAATTGAAGGCGACGGGAATCGCGTCGGGCTTGATGTCGTAGGGCGCGAGCGCCTGGGCAAGATTGCCAAAGCAGCCCTGGTGCGGATCGGTGTCGCCGTAGATGATCCTGAACGTGTCTTTCGAACAGGGTGTCAGCAGGAAATCGTGCCGACCGACCACATCCTCGACGATCTCCAGCATTACGTTGCTGCGGTTCGAATACAGCGGGTCACCCGTCGTCAGGTAAATTCGGCTCGCATAATCGAGGGTCCGGCCTGAAGAGAGCACTTCAGCGACGTCGTTGGCATTGAAGCATAGTAAATCGGCGACTTGTTCGCCTTCTGGATCGATAACCGTCAACGTTTGGCCGGCCTTCATCGTGAACGCTGTACCGGTCCGAGGTGCGATTCTGACCAATTCAGGCCGCATCACGCTCCTCCTTTCGTGGATCGACGAAGGGGCAACGCCACTCGCTTGCGACGGCACGTCCGCTATATTGGCGTGCTTCACTGACGTCGCCATGGCGCGACAACATCGGATTGATCGAGCCCGCCATCGCCAGATCGCGATCCAGAATGGCACCGCGAAGTTTTTCATAGCGTCCCTCGGCTCGAAGGCGTTCGAACTGGTCGTGCAGATTGAACACCATCACTGGCGTCACAAAACGGCGCGCGGGGCGACTGGCACTGGGGTGCAAACCAACAACGAAAAACGCTTCACCACCAAAGCTCAGCGAAAAATGAGGATTATCGGGATCGGCACTGACCCGTGTGTCGTGATTTTGCCCAAGCCAGGCATCCTTGTTGGCAACCGACTGGATCCGGTCCCACATGTTTGCTTCAAACAAGGATTCATCCAGCGTGAGTGGACCTTCAAAGATCACAGCAAGGCTCTGGAAAAGTTTGTCTTCGCGGCGATAGTTGGCAACGAATGCCATAAGCGCCGTGTGCACTTCCATGTCGTTCCGTGCGCTTGTGATAGAGCGCGCCACTACGGCCTTGATCTGATGACGGGCCAACGCAGATTTTGCTCCGACACACGGAAAGTCCTGGTCGGCAATGGCGGCATGAAATTGTTCGATGAGCGGATGATGCTCGGCAAATGGCGAATCGAGTATCGGCTCCCCATTTTTATCATTCATTGTACGGCGTAACGCGCCAGAGCCTGAATATTTCCAGAGGCGCAGATGTGGATGGTTCTGCCCGGCAATCAATGAGTGTCGCGGAACCAACGCCGGTGATCGTCCGACCAACACTGGACCGTCAGAGAAAAGCCTAATGTCGACCGAACATGTTCCGGAATAAGCCGCCGCGATCACGGACCTCGAACATCTGAGCAGGGCCTTCGGGGTCGAGAACCTCGTTGTCTGCCAGCCATTTCTCGACAGCTGAAAGATCAGGTTGTTCAAACGGCTTCAACCGTCCTTGTTTATTGAGGGTATCGATCACGGCAAAAAGCGATCCGTGGTCTTGCAAGTGGCGCGTTACTGCTCCGGCTTCGATGCCGAGATGCTCGGCGATAAGCCCATCGCGCACGCTGGAAATGACGGCGACCCGATCGGTGTTGTGTCCGACGGTGGCGTCGATGGTGATGTCGCATTCCGTGTCGAGACGCATCGAACGGTTATTGAAATTGGACGAGCCGATCCGGAGAATCTGATCATCGATGATCAGGATCTTGGCATGAACGTAGATCTGCTGCCCACCCTCGGTAAGCGGATGATACATGCGCAGGCGCGCGTTTCGATCCCGGCGGCGTAGCGCCTCCAGCAGCCGTGCACGGGCACTGTCCATGGCGACGGGCTGCAGCCATCCTTCAGCTGTCATCGGGTTGATGATGACGATTTCGGGGCAGTCGTCCTCGCCGAGCCTTGCCGCAATCGCCTCGGCTATGCGCCTCGAAGCAAAATACTGGCTTTCCGCATAAATCATGTGTTTGGCACGCGCGATCTGAGCAACATACAGTTGCTCGATCTCGGTAACGGCCCGCTGGTCGGCCATTTCAGGAACTGTCCGTGAGATGCTGATGTCGATGTCGGTGAAGTCGGCGTTCAAGTTGTCGGGCCAGCAGTCGTGTTCACTTTCGATCGGCAACAGCGCAGCACACCCGGCCCTTTGCCAGCGATCCCGGCAAAGGTCGCCAAGTGCTGCCGCCACGGGTCCCTGCAAAGCGCTCGTCGCGTCGTGCCATGGCTTATATGGTTTGCCGCCCGGTCCCACCCGTCCGGCCTCGTCATCAAGGTGTTCGCGCGTGTCCCAGCGGTTGCCAGTCATGTCGATGCCCCCACAAAACGCAAAGCAGTCGTCGATCACCATGATTTTCTGGTGGTGAGAGCCGCCGGTCGGGTGGTGACCGTCGAGCTTGGTGTGAATACGCGGGTGCCGCATCCATTTCACGACGGTGAGCACCGTAGTGCCCCGAAACAGTGCGCCAAGAGCGCCTGTGTCCCAACGCAGCAGGTACACCTCCAGCTTGGGATTGCGCTCAACGAGCCAGTAAATGAATTCACCAACAGTTTCCGGACCACCGTCCTCACAGCGCTCTTCGGTCAGCGTGATTCGCGCGTCAAAATCCCAGCCCACGAGCATGATGCGTTGCCGCGCTTTGAGCATGGCCGTACGAGCGATCCGGAAATAATCACAGGCGTCCACGATGATTGACGCCCGCGTGGCATGCTCGGTCCGCCATACGGCGCCAGTCTGGCTCAATTGCGGGTCATGCCGCTTGAGCCAGCGCGTACCGTCGACAATGTTCGAGATAACCGGACTCGTGACTGCCCGAAAGATCGACCACGCTTTCCCAAAGCCACGACGGCGCGTCGATGGCTGCCGACCGATGATCGAGCAGGATCTTGCGCCATGCGGCTCGTGCGGCTCCGTCCATCTGGCGGGCATGAGCCTTGCCGACGACGTAGGCGAGATAGCGCGCCGCCTTGACCGCCTCCGAATGGGTGAACTGTTCGATCTCGAGCTTCAGATCCTGGGGGCGAGTTCGCGAATAAAGACTGGGCGATCCAGCAATCGGGCTGCGATCATGCGGTCACCGAGATGCGGCGAGAGTGCCCTCGCGCCTGCCAGGACACGTTCAGCCGGGTCTTCGGGCATGGTAGCGCCAGCGGCGATCGGAGCGGCGGGGCTTGTGGCTTCCTTGATGTCGATCAGCGCATATCCCGAACGACCCTTGGCACCCCGGATCTCTATGATTCCCGCGTAGCGGAGCAGGCCAAGTGAACTGCATCCTTTCATCCAATAGGCGGCGTCCACGAGTTTGATTTCCCGTGCCTTGTCCTTGTAGTCGAGCGACAGCAACTGCCGCTTGATGTCGGGATCGGCCAGCAAGCCGGCGATGGCGGCGCGCTCGTCGGACTCCAGCGGCCAAAACTTCTTGCCCAACGGTATCGTTGGTTCAGCGTCATCGATCCGTTCCCGCGCGAGATCACGCCAGCGGCGGTTGAACGCCTGTCGCTTGACGCTGCGGACGACATCGGGTTCGGCACCCGCTTCTCCCTCGCCCCGGTCGGCAAGCGCATGCTCATATCCGCTGACCATTTCCTCGATCATACGCGCCGTTGTTACCCCCGGCAGGTCTGACCCGCGGGCGGCCGTTGCCAGCGAGAGGCCAAGCCGGATCAGATCATGGGCCGGATTGCCGATGACGGTCTGATCGAGATCACGTATCTGGATTTCGATACCGCCCGCCCCGTCCGACAAGGGCCCGAGGTTCCCCAGATGGCAATCGCCGCAGATCCAGATCGCGGGTCCCTGCGGCAACCGCGCTGCCACGGGAGATAACGCCAGCCACTCATAGAACTTAATCGTGTTGCCACGAACATAGGCATGGGCCGACCGCGCCATTTTCATGGTGCGGGCAGATTCCAGTGTTTTCTTGCGATCGGCAGACATGGTGATATTCTTGTGGGGCGGTGCGCTGCCCATTACGCTTTCACCGATGCCGCATCCAGATCGACCGTCATCTCGCGCGGCCAGAACCGCAATTGGCGGCACGTTGCCACAAGCGCCTTTGCGTCCTTGGTCTTGACCAAGGCGACGAAGCCTTCATCCAGTTCGGGGGCACCCGGGATTCCGCGAACAACGCCTGTGCACCTGCACTATAGCCGATGAACTTGCAGTGGCCGAATGCGTCCGCCACGAAATCCTTGGACGCAGCGTCGTTGGCAAGCATCGCGGCACCATCGGCAGAGGGCAAGATGGCCACAGCATCGAAGAGTACGGAAGGACCGCCATCGATCTTGTGGCGGGCAGCAACTGCCGTTCCATCATCGAGCGTGACCCCGCCAATTTTCGGCGCGATCACTTCCCAGGTTGCGCCTTCGGCCTCCAAGGCGCTGGTCAGTGCATTGAACAGCGCAGCCTCCGAGCCGTCGGTGAGGAACAGGCCCATCTTGCGACCCTTGAAACTGTTCGGACCATTGGCGACGATGCTGAGCTTTTCCGATGGCGGCACGTCTAGCGTTGGTTTTGCCGCTTGTGCGGCAGGTGGCAGCGCCATGCCAAGACCATCGGCGACAGTTGCGGCCAGACCGTCATCGATGTTCAGGAGGTGCGACACCGCACGTGCACGAATATCGACACGGACGACCTTGCTCAGTTCAAAGACCAGAGCATCGCCGATGTGCTTCTGTTCGATCGGCAGCTGGCTACGATAGAACATCCGTGCCTGGCTATAGTGATCCGAAAACGTCTCTGAACGGACCCGGGCCTTTACGGCCTCGATCGGTGCAGCAAAGCTTTTGGTGCCCAGTATCGGGTTCTCGCGCGGCCCTGCATCGTCACCCCAGCTGTTCGGCTCGTAGTTCACGCGGCCCTTCGGGTTGGCCATGTTCATATGACCGTCTTGATTGAAATTCATCACGGGCACGCGCGGGGCGTTGACCGGAATATGGGTAAAGTTCGGTCCACCGAGACGCTTCAGCTGCGTGTCGAGATACGAAAAGTTACGACCGTGCAGCAACGGATCGTCGCTGAAGTCGATACCAGGGGGCACGTTCTGCGTGCAGAACGCGACCTGCTCGGTATTGGCAAAGAAGTTATCGACGTTCCGGTTCAGCGTCATCTTGCCGATAATGCGCAGCGGCACATCTTCCTCGCGGATGAACTTGGTTGAATCGAGGTGATCGAAATCCAGTTTGTCCGCCGTTTCCTGATCGAACAACTGAACGCCGAGCTCCCATTCGGGGAAATCACCGCTGTCGATCGCTTCCCACAGGTCGCGGCGGTGGAAGTCGGGATCGGCACCGTTGATTTTCACCGCTTCGTTCCACAGCACCGACTGTAGCCCCTGCTTGGGTTTCCAGTGGAACTTGACGAAGGTCGAATTGCCGTCGTCATCGAGCAGACGGAAGCTGTGGACGCCAAAGCCTTCGATCGTCCGGAAAGAGCGCGGTATCGTGCGGTCGGACATGATCCACATGACCATGTGCCAGCTTTCCGGGCTCAGGCTGATGAAGTCCCAAAAGTTATCATGCGCGGTCTGCGCCTGAGGGAATGCACGGTCGGGTTCCTGCTTGCCCGCATGAATTAGATCGGGGAATTTGATCGCATCCTGGATGAAGAACACCGGAATGTTGTTGCCGACGATGTCCCAGTTGCCCTGCCTGGTATAAAACTTGACCGAAAACCCGCGCACGTCGCGGGCAAGGTCGGGCGATCCCTTGTTTCCCAATACGGTGGAGAAGCGCACGAAAACTTCGGTCTGCTGACCAACCGTGCCAAGCACGTCGGCGCGAGTAATATCGGACAGCGAGTCCGTCAGTTCAAAGACGCCGTGCGCACCGTAACCACGCGCATGGACGACACGTTCGGGAATACGCTCGTGATCGAAGCGGAAGATCTTTTCGCGCAGGTGGAAGTCTTCGAGCAACGTCGGCCCGCGAGGCCCCGCTTTCAGGCTGTTCTGAGCGTCACCGACTGGGATACCCTGCTCGCTCGTCATCGTATAAGCAGCATCGGACGTGCTCTGGTGCGTCTCGCCGCCCGACCCTTGCGGCTCGGCATAACTCGTCGGCAGATCGGCACCGGCCGGTACTTTTTGCACCTTCTTGGCGGTCTCGCCTTTGACCTTGCCCGCGTCGCCCTTGCTGCTTTTGCTCACCATCTTCTTCATCCTGTTTCGTGCGTTCTTACAACCGTGAATTATTTCAGCCGTCTGGCGTTCGCCCGTGCTGCCTTGGCAATAGGGATCAACGCTTTGTCTCCGACATTCGATGCGCACGCCAATGCAGCCGAGGTGCGGATGGCCATCTGGTGCGCCTCAGCGGATGTGGGCAGGCGCGCCCGAAGGCCGAACCCCATCATCTCAGTCCATGAGCCCATGAGGCTCGCTTGGAAAACTGACATCTCGGCAGACAACGCTATGGCCGCTTTGGAAAACGCCGTGGCTTTCTCAGGAATCATTAGACCCAATTCGGCGTAGTCGCCTTTCGATGGGTTTGCTGCAGCTTCTGCGATCAGCCGGCTGCGGACGTTTACGACTTGAGCGGCGTCCCTCATCAGGCCGCTTAACCGTATTGCGCGGTGCCATGGTTCGAACAGAGTGTCGTAAAAGCTCACTGTCTGCATCAAATTATGGCCCCCAACCCCGCTACAGGATACATAACTGCGGAACCGATGGTTTGGGCCCGTGGCCGCTGGGAAGTTGGGCAATAATTATATCGTCGGCAGAATAAATCTTGGGAATCGGCATACAAACTTGAGTGCTTCAGTCATTTGCAGCACGCCAGGCTGCGGTTGAATGTTTCTCCGATCAGCCCGCTCTTTGCGCTGAAACCGTATGGCCGTTAACATCGGTAGGAACGTGCATAGCTTGGTGTAATTTCCCGCAGGGACCTTGGAGACTGGCGATCACACAGCAGAGAAAAGACGTTTCAATGGGTGTGGTCGAGCGCGCATTCGAGCTCGCCCGGAAAGGCAAATTCAAAATGGTCTCTGAAATCCAGGTCGCCTTAACGAAAGAAGGCTATGATTTTGCTTCCCAGCATCTTTCCAGCCCCAGCCTTGTCCGGCAATTAAGGCAAGTGATTGCCGCTGCAAATGCCGGGAGCCCGACGGCCGAATAGCTCTCGGGCTCCCAATATCCTGCGGTGCTTGACCGTCCTTGGCCTCGATGTTCACGCTCGTTTCGGCGAGCTTGGTCGAGTATTCATCGCTGCCGTAGTTTTCCTTGGTTGCCTGGGTAAGTGCTTTGACGGCCTTTTTGCAAACCCAGTGCCTTGGCATAGGCGGCTGTCGTTCCAAATCCCACAATGCCGCATCGACATGACACGAAACCTATATACCTCGCTGCTGTCGATTGACCGCGACATTCCTCCTGCTAGTTTGAAATCGGGAGCTACAGTTGAGGAGAACATCGTGCGTAGACTTCCACTTTCTCTCATAGCAGCAACTCTCTTCATTGCATCCGCGCCATGGGCTGATGCCGCAGGATGTATCAAGGGCGCTGTCCTCGGCGGCGTTGCCGGCCACTATACACATCATCATGCAGTCGCAGGCGCCGTCGGAGGGTGCGCCGTCAGCCACCATATGGCCAGGAAATCTGCGGCGAAATAGTTCGCGTGGAGAAATAGTCCGCGTGGATAGGTCATACTGCCGCGAATGACCTGAAAACGAACTTCGCGGAGCCAGCTTAACCTAGTAGTTAGTAGAACATGGAACGCGCCGCATGCCTGCTGAGATATTTCTCTATGATGCCGATGGTCGCGATGAAACCATTTCGTTTGCCCAAATCGCCTCGGTCGCAATTACCGAACACAAACTAATCTGGGTAGATATCTCTGAAGGCGATCGAAATGCACTCAGTCAAGCGGGCGATAGCCTGGGCGTGAAACTGCAAGAGATATTTAACAAGGATCCTTCTGACGCGGGCAATTCGCCTCAAAACTTCGGCGAGTATATCCGCTTCAACGTCAGCACCGCGCCCTCGACGAGCGAAGAGATGCATTCTGACGATCACGCCGCTGGGCTGGCGGAGGCAGCACCGGCGTGCCGGGTTATGTTCATAATCGGTGAAACATGGCTAGTTACCTTTCATCAAAGCGACATAGGGTTTATCCATCGCTTTCACGAACAGGACCAGGGCGAGACACTGATCGGACGGATGTCCCCTGCAGGCTTGGCGGCATCGTTACTCGACTGGTCGCTAGCGGATTACTTCGAGGGCGTGACGAGCATTACTGCCGACGTCGACAAGCTCGACGAGCGGGTACTGCGGGAAACCACGTCCAAATCTCTGCTTGGGCGTATTGTCACGCTCAGGCGGCGGACTTCACGTATTCGGGAGCTGCTCGTTTGCAATCGCGTTCTTTTTTATGGACTTTCGCGGCCAGACCTGTCGCTAATTGCGAACTCTGAAAGCGCGCCGCATTATCTGACACTCACAAACCGTTTCGAGCGCGCGGTCGACGAGGTCGAGCATGTGCGCGATCTTATCAACGGCAGCTTCGACCTGTTTTCCTCGCGCAACGGCATTCAGACCAATGCACTGGTGAAGGTCCTCACAATCCTGACAGCCATTCTTGGCTATACCGGTGCCATAGCGGGTATTTTCGGGATGAATGTAAAAGCAACCGTGTTTGAAGGCGGCAATATCACCTTTGCGGTGATCATCGGCACGGTTGTCCTGACAAGCGCGTTTGCCCTGCTTTTTGCCCGGCGGCGCAAGTGGATCTGAGCGGCATTGTCAGTCGCCCGCTGCTTTGCTCCCTGATGTTGCTGCTGCCGTCGTCGCATGCATTTGCCCAGTCCCAGTCACCGCCGGCGCAGCCCCCTGCCCCACCGCCCCCAACATTCGCCGAGGCCGGCCCATGGAGCTTTACGGGTGTGCTTAACGTCGACGGGCTGGCAAACCCAGAGGGCGGCATCGCACATGGTGGGAAAATTCTCACCAAGGCTGCGCTGTCGGCAGGCTACGACGTTGCGCAGCAAGGCCATGATGGCCTAACCGGGCTGATCAGCCTCCAATATGTCAACGGGACGCGCTATAGCCTCACCAACGTTGGCGATGTGCAAGGCGTGGATGACATCGAGGCGACAGGCGCTGTCCGCCTGTATGAGGCATGGCTTGCACACGACTATGTCGATTCCAGCAGGGGGTGGAAAGCGGGCCTGATCGATCTGAATACCGATTTCGACACACAGGAAACAGCTGCGCTCTTTCTCAACAGCTCGGACGGCGTCGGACCTGAGTTGTCGCACTCAGGACGGAATGGCCCTTCTATATTTCCGACCACTGCTCTTGCGGTAACCGCTTATTACCGGCCAAGCCCGAAGTTCACCGTCCGGGCTGGCATATTTGATGGGACGGCAGGCAATCCAGATCGTCCTGGTAAATTTGCCATCCGGCTCTCGGGCGAAGACGGCTTGCTCCTGATTGCACAAATCGAGCACCGGTTTGAAAGCGGATTACGCATCGAGGTTGGTACCTGGGGTACACCGCCTTTTTCGATGGTCTTCATCGTTTCGACGTCAATGGCGACCCCGTCCGCGAACAACGCAGTCGTGGCGCATACGCTACGCTCGAAGGGCAGATCCTCCAGGGTGCTGAGGAACGGGGTTTGAGTGGCTGGATGCGCGCCGGTTTGGCGGATCCCGCTGTACAATCCGTCTCGGGCTATCTTGGTGGCGGCCTGGTCTACACGGGACTGTTCAAGACCAGAGCATCCGACCAGGTTGGGATCGCACTCAATCATGCCATTGTCGATCCGAATGATCCGCTAATTCCGAGCATTGGCCACACAGGATCCGAAACGACGATCGAGGCCAGCTACCGCTACGCTGCCACGGACTGGTTAGCGATCCAACCCGACATCCAGTTCGTGCACCACCCTTTTGGCAGCAGCACGATCGCCGATGCGCTGGTCGTCGGCGTCAGGTTCAACTTTACTTTGACCCGGAATGTCATCGAGCGCGTCAGGGATGACTTACCCGTCGCACATTAAGCTGGACAAGCCTTGCTGCCGCGCGCGATGCAGACACGGATCACATCATCGGGCGCGACAATGGAAGACGTCGTTCCCGAATAATTACCGCAGCGCTGGTCTGCGCGCCGTGGCAGCGGGGGGAGATACACCAGTGTCCTGTCGATCAAGCTATGATCTGCTCTCAGATGATCGATTTCGACGTGCGATGGTGAGATAAGCGCTCGATTAGGCTTTCGGCAAACTGTCCCCGACACTCGCGCGCTTTTTTCGGAAAGGAAGATTGAGGGTTTGGCGAGGACAAAGTTGGCGCTGCTGAGTGCCTGGCCCTGACCCTCTGCCAGGCCGACGGAGCCGGTACTTGTACACCCCGCCAGTAACAAAAATGCTGCCCATCCGAAAACTGAAAAGTTGATGATCATGCGTAGGCACCTGATGACCGTCGAACATTCCGCATAAATGCTCCTATCGAAAACGGCAATTATAAGCTTTCCCTCAAAGGGTAGGCGTGGGTCGCCCCGACTAAACGCCACCAGTATATTTCGAGGATACATTATCCAACCGATACGTTCATTGCTGCGGAAGAGGAGAATTCATTTATGAGAAATTATCTGATCGCGGCCGCCGCCGCATGCGTTTTATCGTCCGGCGCTTATGCACAGGCAGATACCACCTCGCATAACCCTGCAACCAAGAATAGCAATGCACATACGACAGCAGCAGCCGCTAAGGGTCGCAACTCCTTTACTGAAGCGCAAGCACAAGGCCGCATCGCCAAGGCTGGCTATACAGATGTGAGCGCGCTTACAAAAAATGAGAATGGTGTCTGGCAAGGCACGGCGATGAAGGCAGGCGCCAAGGTCAATATTGGCCTGGATTACAAGGGCAACGTCACTGTTCGCTAACAGCCACATTCAGGAGAAGATTTATGTCAAAGACCGTTACACGACTGTTCGATAATTATTCGGACGCAACCAATGCCGTGCGCGAACTCGAAAGTCTGGGCGTTCCACATGATCATATCAGCATCGTCGCCAATAACGCACACGGCGAGCATGGCGGGCACGACCATAATGGCGTGAACGATCATGGTGACGTGAGCCGCGGCACTTCGACAGGTGCTGCAGTTGGTGGCGTAGGGGGCCTGCTTGCCGGCCTCGGCTTGCTGGCGATTCCAGGTCTGGGCCCGATCGTCGCTGCAGGCTGGCTTGCGGCAACTGCCGTGGGCGCCGGCATCGGTGCAGCTGGTGGCGCAGCGACGGGTAGTATCGTTGGCGCCCTCAAGAATGCGGGCCACACTGACGAAGAGGCACATGTATATTCAGAAGGTGTCCGTCGCGGGGGAAGCCTGGTGAGCGCCAAGGTCGAAGATGCGCAGGCTGCGGAAGCCGAAGCTATCCTTCACCGTAACAAATCGGTGGATGTCGCAACACGCGGCGCTGCATACCGAAATGGCGGGTGGAGCAGCTTCGACGAGACAGCGCCTGCCTACACGACCGAAGAAATTGAACGCGAGAGGGTGACCTACAGCGGATCGACGCGCATCTAACTTCGACAAGCAGCTGGCGCCTTTCTGGCAAGAGAGGCGTCGGCGCTCATCGCCTGATACATAGACACGATGGATCGGCTGCGACGGGTTGTGGCACAGTTTTGCGGTCGCGTTGCAACTGTGCTGTTGGCTTACTTGGACAATGGATGTTGCCAACGATCGATTTATATATTCTGTGGCCCATTCGCTGAACCGGCGTTCAGTGCTCCATCGTGACATTTGGCGAATGGAAGAGTGTTCGCGAGCAGGATGCAAGCGGGGTGAAGCAGTCAGAGGACCTCTGATCGGATCACCAGCATCGCCACTATCGATCTTCGCGGGCATCGGGCAGAGCGGCAATTAACTGGAAAGATTGGCCAACCGGCCAGACATACGCTTGATCCATGTTTGCACCAATCTCGTTAGCTGTTCAACAGCTGCCATCCTTACGGCGCTCCACTCCCGTATTAGCCAAGCCGACAATCGCTCGTCTCTTGCAGCACTTGCTGCATAAGATTTTGGAATCACTCAGATAGGTTGTCCTTATGGAAAATGTAGCAGGATGGATCGCGCTTGTAGCGACTTGCTCCGCGGCACTGATGACAGCTTCCAATCTGGGAGCGCGGGTGACTGGCTGGGGGTTTGTCATCTTTACGGTCGGCGCAGTCGCATGGACAACAGTCGCGGTTCTGAGCGGGCAAACCCAATTGCTCTGGTCGAACGCTTTTCTGATGCTGGTCGACCTTCTCGGAATTTGGCGATGGCTTGGCCACCAGGCGCGCGTCGAGGACACAGCCAAGGCGGCTATCGCAATAAGCAAGCGCGAGACAAGCGCTACGCTTTTTTCAGCCACCGCGCTGGGTGGCATGCCCGTTATTGGCAAGGACGGCAATCGCCTCGCGCTGGCGGTCGAGGCAATGGCTGCGTGTGAATCCGGCCAGCTTGAATACCTGATCATCAGTGCTGGCGGTGTCGGCGGATTGGGCGAGACTCTCCATCAGCTGCCCTGGACTCAAGCCAGGATCGTGCATGACACTGTTGAAACCGACCTCGATCCCGACGCTTTAAGTCTATTGCCTTTAGCTAAGGCAGCCGCAGCGTAACCCGTAAGCAGTGCATTTTCACGAACGTGTCAGGTTGTCGCTGCCGGCACGATTAACAAAGCATACCGACCAACGACCGGGCAGCTCATGGCATTTGCTGAGTAAGGGATTTTGAGAACATGAACCAAAGTACGCCTCAGGCGCGCGTCGCAACCCGCATAGCCGAAGCCATGGCCGGAGGGTTGATCCTCTATGTCGCCGATGATGAACGCGAGGCCGAGGCAATGGCGGCGGCTGTCGCTGCGATCACGCGAGATCCCGTGATCTTCATTCCGTCGAGTGACGCGTTGCCCGGGGACGATACTCCTGCGAGCCCCGCCAATGCAGGGCGCCGCGTTGCGGCGTTACGCCGGCTACGCCTGATTATAGGAAACAAGGAAGATACTCCGTTGGCATGCGTTGTTGCCGCGGAGGCGACTGCGCGTCTGTACCCAGGACCAGCGGACTTCAATGCCGCACCGCCGCGCCTAGCTCTTGGCGATGAGATCGACGTAGCCGCGCTGTCGGATCAGTTGTTCGACATCGGGTATTTCGTTGACGATCGGATCGACGAGCCCGGGGAGATCGCTGTTCGGGGAGAGGTGATAGACATTTTCCCAGCAGACTCCGATCTGCCGGTCCGTATCGAAATCGCTGATGGGAGGATCGCCACCTTGCGGACCTACGACCCATTAAGCCAGCGAACCATTGCGGATGTTGCGTTCATTGAAGTCGGCCGCGCAGCCGAACCGCTAATTGGAGCAGGGGTGTCACTTCTCGCTCACCTCAAGCCCGCTACCGTGGTTTTTGCCAGCAAAGTCGAAGCGCGCCGTACGCGTTTTCTCGCTCTTGCCGCGGAGGCAGAGCGTCTTGGCAGGCGCGGGACCGCAGCAGTTCCACAAGATCGCTGGGATGAGGCTCTTGCAGAAAGCGTTTGAGGAACGGGATGGCCTTGCTGCCGTTCTCGCTGCCGGGTGTCACGTCTGCGTTTGCCGCGCCGCCGCTCCCGTTGCCTCCGTTCCCGTTTCCCCCTGCCCCGTCGCCCTTGGGCATAAAGCGATTGGCGAAAACCACCTGTGTGCCATGTTCGCCCTTGCGGACCATGCCGCCAGCGTTCCGCGCCTGTGCAAAGGTCAGCCAGCGCTGCGCCGCAAAACCGTGCTTGATGACCGCACCCCACAGGCAGAGAATGTTGATCCCCGAATAGGCGCGGCCCGTAACGGCATTGGCCGGAAGGTCGGGGCGCGCAGCGGCATTCGACCACGGCTGCACCCATGGGATACGCCCGGCTTCGAGTTCGGCAATGATGCGGTCGGTGACCTCGGCGTAGATGGAGACGCGCGGCGCGTCAGCGCCGCCCCCTCCCCGCTGTCCGCATGGGCCAGACTTCGAATAACGTGGCATAAGACCTGCTCCTTTCACCAATTCCGCCAAGGCCACCCCGGACGGGGGTGGGCGGCAAAGACGACCGGACAGGCCTGCGCAAAAGGGGACGGCCGCACCCAACGGGCCGCAACGTAAGTGGAGGACCCGGCCCACAGGGCCGGGTTGCGGCGGGCCCCGCGCGGGCCTAGCCGGGAGGGCCGCCCATCCCGCGTCCCGGGAGAGGCCCCACAAACAGCGCGGCGGCGCGGGCCACGCCGCCTCATTGCCGGGCCGGCACGCCGGCCCCTTTCGCGCCAGCGATCGTTACCGACGGCCGAGACCCGGTAGGGGCTCGGGGGTGCGCTGGAAGACGCAGCCTAGAGCGCGGTCGTCGCACGCGCGACGGGGCGCCCAAGGGCTTTCATGATGCGATCAACCGACTCCGCTCCGCGGCGAAACGGAGTTCCGATGTCCTCGCCCTGCTTGAGCCACGCCCGCCACCGCCCTAGAATCGGAACCGAAAGACAGGACAGACACAAGACGCCGATGACTGCGCACCCGAAAAACACCCGACGACGTCTGGCGCTGTGGGTCTGTGCCGCACTGGTGCTGCTCGGCGCGTGCAGCGATCCCAAATAGGCGGACAACGCCAATTTCACCAGGGCGATCGATGGCTATCTCGACACGCATCCCTTTTGCATCGATGCGCCCTCCTCGTTCGGCGCGCTCAGGCCCGTCGGTCACGAGAAGGATGTCGCAGCCTTTCCGGCGTATGTCGCGCTCCCCGCCGATCGCTCGGCCAGGTCGCTGTTCATGACGAACACCGCGCCGTTCGATCTGTTCGCATCCGCCGGGTTGCTGAATACAAAAACGGGAACGATCGACATCACCAGGCCAAAGTTCACCGGGCCGCCGACCCGACAGACGCTCGCGGTCAGGATCTACGACCTGACCGCCATGGGTCAAAAGGCGCTTCGGCATCCCGATGCACAACCGAACGCCGTCTTTGGTCCCCTGGGCGACCAGTTCTGCTACGGAACCCCGCAGGTCGATGCCATCACGCGATTTACCGAGCCGAGCCCGGTCATGGGGACGACGGTGTCATCGGTGCGCTATCGCTACAGGCTGAAGGACAAGGCCGACTGGGCGACGCTGCCGTCGATGATCGCCGCCTTCCCGATCCTTGCAAAGACGACCGCCGCCGATGGCGCCGAAGGCAGGACCACGCTCGTGCTGACCAGCAGCGGCTGGGTCGACACGCGCTCAAACCCCTGAACGGGCTTCCTTCCCGTCCACCAGACGTTCGGAACAGTCGAGAAACGAAGGAGCCACGGGATAGCAAGCAGCGCCTTCGTGTCGGTCGGCGCAGCCCGAAATCGGGACTTGCATCGCGATTCCGCACGTTTAGACTCGCCAGCGCGCCACGGTTGACGAGGCGCCGGAGCTTGAGAACTCCGCTCGAGGCAGAAGAACACAGGCGTGACCCCGTCGGGTTGCCGCCGGTGGTGGGCATACGCCCTTGATCTTTTTTCCGGGCGCGGTCGCATGTCCCGGCGTCGGCTCGACAATCGACATGCACCGGCGCGCGGAGCGTCGGCGATGGATGGCGAAGGACGGACACGAGGACACAGCGTAGGCGATCCGCTGCCGCCCGAGGACTGGAACGGGCGGAGCCCTGCGCCGTGTGATTTCGATGCCCTCTATCGCAGCGATGCACCGCGTCTTGCCGGCTATTTCAACCGTCGGGCAAAGCCCGAAGACGTTCTCGACTATGTACAGGACAGCTTCCGGCGTCTGATCGGCATCAGCCGCTCAGGCGGAACTCCCGAAAACCCGGCAGCCTATCTGTCGCGAATAGGCCGCAATCTCCTGCGCGATTCGGCACGTAGCGCCGTGCGCGCGCCACCCGCGCTTCATGACGATATCGATGCCTATCCCGTTGCCGGGCCCGATCCGCATGCCCAGCTCGAAGCGCGGGACATGCTGGCCCGCGTCGATGACGCCATCCGACGGATGAAACCCAAGACGCGCGACGTGTTTCTTTTGCATCGCATAGACGGTCTCGATTACAGCGAGATCGGGCAACGCATGGGACTGAGCGTGAAAGGTGTCGAAAAACACATCAGCGCAGCATTGAAGCTCATCCGCCGTCGCTGCGGTCAGCGCTGATGGGCACCCGTATCGACGACGAGGCCGACGTCTGGTGGGCGCGGCTGAACCGCCCTGATGGCGCGCGTCATCGTGCAGCCTTCGTGGCCTGGCGGGACGCTGATCCGCGCCACGCCGCCGCATTTGCCCAGACCGAGCGTCACTGGGACATCGCGCGCAACACGCGCCATCGCGCATCGCGGCAGGCAGCCTCGCCCGTGAAGTTGCAAAGCGCCTTTCGCCGGCAGCACGCGCTGGCGGCGCTCGTTGCGCTCGTCGCCGTCGGCACGATCGTATGGCGCCCGTGGGGGGACGCCAAGCAACTGCCCGTGGCCCTCGCAACATCAGCCGGATCTGCGGTGCGCGCGTTCCGTCTTGCTGACATGTCGATCGTGCTTCTCGACGCCGACAGCGCAATCGCGGTCGATCTCACCGACCGCGAGCGCCGGGTGACACTGACGCGCGGTCGCGCGCGGTTCATCGTTGCACACGACCCGGCGCGCCGCTTCGTCGTTTTGGCCGACGGGCAGAAGGTGACCGCGCACGGAACCGTGTTCGACGTCAGCCAGACGCGCACGGGGACACATATCGTACTCATCAGCGGCGTGGTCGACGTGACGACGACCGTGGAGACTCCCTCCGATCACCCCAGCGCCCCGGTCACCATGCGCGCCGGGCAAACGCTCGATGCGTCCTCGCACGGCATGCACGCAGTACCGACGCACGTCAGCGATGCTGCGTGGCCGGTTTCGCGCCTGAGTTTCAATGGCGTACCACTCGGTCGTGTCATCGCTCTTGCCAATCGTCACGCCAGCGTGCGCATCGTCCTTGCCCCCGATGTCACCACCGGCCGTCGGATAAGTGGCGTCTTCGACGTGCGCGACGCGCGCGCGCTGGCGGAAAAACTTGCCGCTGCGCTCGACCTGAGGCTGTCCGAATCCGATCGAGGCATCCTTCTGTCTGGGGGCCGCTGAAGCCGTGCCAATAAATTCGTAGGGGAGTTTGAAAACACATCGTCAGCCATCTCGGACGGGCAACAGGCCCGCGTCCGAAGGGGGACCGACCGATGCGTTTCACTCACAACACCAGCCTGATGGCCATCACGGCGATCATGGTACTGACGATCCCGGCCAGCGCCAGCGCACAGGCGCACCATCATTTTGACATCGGCGCGCAGGATCTGGGCATGGCGCTGCGTGCCTTCGGCGTCGCGTCGGGTCGCGAGGTGATCTTTGCCGACCCGCTGGTCGCGGGCAAGAAGAGCCGACGGCTCACCGGCAACGCGCTCCCGGAGCAGGCGATCCAGTCGCTGCTGCGCGCCTCGGGGCTACACGCCGAAATCATCAACCGCGCTTTTGTCATAAAGCCTGATCTGCCGCGCGAACGTGGCGAAGCGCCCGGAGACAACCAGGAGCTGGTCGTGACGGGTACGCGTATCCGTGGCAGCGCGCCCGTCGGATCGCCGATCGTCGTGGTCACGCGCGAAGCCCTCGATAAAAGCGGCCGCTCGTCGGTTACCGACATCCTGCAGACCATCGCGCAGAATTATGGTGGCGGTCAGGCCGAGGCGAGCCAGGGTGTGTCCGACCTTAACGGCGCGCCCGACAATGGCAGCTTCGGGACCGGGATCAACCTGCGCGGGCTGGGAGACACCTCGACACTCGTTCTGTTCGATGGCGTGCGGCCCGCACTTGCCGGGGCGAATGGTTCGTTCAGCGACATCTCGCTGCTTCCCTCGAGCGCGATCGAGCGGATCGAGCTTCTGACCGACGGTGCCTCGGCCATCTATGGTGCCGACGCCGTTGCGGGCGTGGTCAACTTCCGCTTTCGCAACCGCTTCGAGGGATTCGAAACGCGGCTCAGGTCGGCGAGCGCGGACGGTGATTTCGGCGATTACCAGATCAGCCAGCTTGCCGGAAAGCGCTGGTCGAACGGCGGTATCATGCTGGCCGCCGAATAGCCCTCATTCCCAAGCATTTCCAAATGCGGGTCGACTGCAGCATGTCCGCACGCTGCCATGGCGGGGGCGCCCACCTCACGCCGCCTGCCGGATTGGCATCTCGGTTCCATCCGAAATGCCGGCGGCGACAAGCCGATTAATCGTATCGGCTGCGATGTCGATGCGTAGCGCGCCAAGCGTCGCGCCCTCGCGGTCCTTGGGAAAGCCAAGCGGTCGGCACTGCCAGCCAAAGCTCAGGATCTGCTGCATCCAGCCCCACTCGGCGACGCCTGTGTAGGTGGTGATGCCGTTGGCCAGCGCATAATGCGCGATTGCGGTGACCAGCCGGTCACGAACGAAGCGGCGGTCGCGTGCGCGCAAACCGCGAGACAGGCAGAAACGCGTGATTTCATAGACATCGGGGCCGATCGGCATGTCGAAGTCGCAGAGGTCGGCGAACAAGGTGTTGAGGATGCCCGGGCGCGTCGAGTCCAGCAAACGGGCCGATCCCATATGATGACCCTGCTCATCGGTGATGATCAGATAGACCGCGTGGCGATCGTCGAACTGATCAATCTCATAGCGCTCGGCAACTACGGGAAGTGGCCATTTGAGCAGATCGATGAACACGTGCTTGCGCGCCTCGAACATGGCGCGCAGCACGTCGCTCTCGTGGATGTGGTTGGTTTCACTGACGGTTACCAGCATGATTGCCTCCATTGATGGAGCGCTCAATCGAGCATGCCGGTTTGATGCGGGGTATAGCTACATATAGCTATCAAGCGTCCAGAATGTCACTGAAGCAGATCGTACCCTCGAAGAGCGCGACCACCACCACGTAAAGCCGACTTGGTGAATCATAGGTATCGCGGACGGCACGCATATGACCCAGCACTGTGTTGCGGCTGATCCCCATGATCGAGGCCGTCTGTTCATCTGTCTTACCCTTGCTGGACCACAGCAGACAGGCGCGTTGCCGCAACGTGATCGGTGCATGCTGGCGAAACGGTCTCGTGCCGCTGAGAACCCGCGCCCGATCAAAGGCATAGGTGCTGATGAGGCGCGCGAACTGGATCGCGTCGTCATCGATGACCTCGCCGACCCCCATGGCAAACGAGATCGACCCCGACAACTCACCGGTGACATTGCCGGGCACGGTAAAGCCGTCGCCGATGCCGCAAGCACGCGCCTGCGCGAAGACCAGTTCGTCGTCGGCGGTGAAGTCGATCAGGCCTGCGATCTCGCTCCATCTAAACCCCGACGTCCGGAGTTGGCTGGCGCGGTGGACCGGGTCGTTCTTGCCGAGGCGACGCGCATCGAACCAGAAGGCATAGCCCGCGGGATAATTGTGCATGCGCAGAAGTTTCGAACGGCCCGGCTTGAAATCGGCGTGCTGGGTCAAAGCGTAATAGCGGAACCCGGCTGCGACACATGCTCGGGCCAATATGTCCTGAAGTTCTTCGAAATTCCGTGCCGCGGCAAAAGCGTCGATATACGACTGGGCGAGTTCGGGTGAGCGCATCGTGTTCTTCGGTCGCCCGGCGCTGCGTCCCTGAGCCACAGTCCGTCGCCGTCCCCTTGGACCGGACCGCGCGGTTCTCAAGCCGGGCCCGGCACCATGAAAGTTAACGCCGCGCGGTGGCGGCGGGTTACACCAAAGCAAGCAATTGACAAATAACCAAACTATATTCCAAATATAAAGAGGAATTCGCTTCAGTTTGGAGTGATCATGTCCAGATTGTTTAGATCGCCTTGCTTGTTCAGTGACGATGCGGTCGAGCCGCTTGACGGCCTCTAGCCGATGGATACGGGCCAGCCCGGTCTGCCTGACTGGAGCCGGGCTCAGGATTATGCCCATCTGGTCCCAATGCCCCGATCCGCCTTCGCCTGGGAATGGTTACGCCGCTCGTCACGCTATCGCGATGCGTGGTCGGGACGCAGCAAGAGAGCGGGCCATGCCCCATGGCGAACGCCGGAGAGTTTCGGCCTCATTGACTATGAAGATCCAAGGCTCGACGCAAAGCAGGCACGACCACTCTGGTCGGGCGCGATCGACCCGACCGTGCTCACGGCCGATGTCCTCGACCGCGATCCAGGCCCGCGCGATGCCTTCGATCTCCGGAAACTGGCTTCGCTGGCGAAGTTGCGCGTAGGCACGACGATAGGGGAGCATGTGCTGATCAGCGATGGCACGCATGGGATCCGGCTCGATATCGCCACCGGAAGCGTGGTTGGAAGCCCAGCGCTGCTGGCTTACCGGATCGATGGCCTGATCTCGGCGCGAGCGCCTGCCGAAACGCTGCAGCGGCTTACCGAATTGGTCCAGCGGCAGGCATTTTTGGCGTCAGCATATCCTCGTGAGCGGCGCGCCAATCGATGGATCCTGGAGCTGCGCACCGCCGATGCCATCGCAACAGGCGCGACCGCCCGGGACATCGCCCTTCATTTCTATCCAGCGCTGACCTCGGATCGCCGCTGGCGTACCCACAGTGGTGCCGCCCGTCGGCGGGTGCAGCGCCTGATTGCCCGGGCCCGCGGCCAGCAAGTGGACGCAGACGTTGCTCGTTGGTTCGCTGGAGCTGACCCAATCCAGCGTGGAAATGGGTGACACCAATTACCAAAATCGATGCGCAGCGACCGACCTGGCGTGCGCAAATTGACGAGCAGTGCCACGTGATTTCGTGCTGTGCGGTCTGCAGCCCAGTCGGGTAAATGCGGTCGAAGCGAGTGGATCCCTTACGATGCGCATCGAGCAGACCGCCCGTACAAACAACAATCGCCGATTATTGCGGAAAATCCGGAGCTCCCCCTGGTTGAAAGCGTTGGGTCAACTGGTCGGCATTGGCCGCCCGGTGGTTTGCCATGCAAAGGACGGCCGCGCCAAGCCAAGATGACGGCCGAGGCCGCAGATGTTACCCAGTACGACCAATAAGGATTGGTTGGCGACGAAAAGACAGACGAACAGCAACCACAGGGTAACGCTGTCGCCGGGCACGCCTTTGCGCTTGGCTCATTTGCCTCCGATCAATGAGATCCATGGTCATCGGCGCAGGTGTCGGCCCTAGATGTGGGAATCGGTAGCACCTTTGGGATTTCATCGTCTGGAGAAACATGAATGTCTTCCCTTCGATGCTGTTACACAAAAGGGTATTGAATCGGTCACCCTCTCCCAGGAAGCGTTATTGCAAACGTGGCGGTGACCGATCCAACAGCACAATGAGTGCGCACAGAGATCAAATTGATGAACGCAATCGATCATATTTTTGTCGAACGCGGCGCCCTAGCGAGAGCAGGACAGATCGCCTTCTTCGCACTGAGCATGTGACTTCAGTTGACGAGTTCGTTCTTCAGTCAGACGTTTCAAGCATCCTGAATAAATCATCGGGTATGCAGAGCCACCCTTGGCGCCCGCGGATGCGAACCTGCACTCCTGATCGCGGAAACTGATCCAGCTTCTTTGGGCGTCACGGAGGAGAAGGCGCGTCGGCACAGAGATTTTACCGGCCGTCATTCTATATTGCGCGTTAAGCGCTTGATCCGCCTTTTTTGCGCTTTGGGCAGCAGATGAATTCATCGCAGACTGCGTCTGGCCGAAAGCCGGACATGCGGAGGAGACCGCCGCGCCATAAATCGCGGCTAACACGACAAACTGCATCTTTCGTTTCACAGGGATCTCCTCAGAGTTATTGATTTGGTTCAGGGCGAATAGCGTCCCTCCCCCTGCCTTGAAAGTTGAAAATCAAGCGATCGGCGACCATCTGCTTGCTAACGAGCTCCGTCGAAACCTGTTGACCTTGCCCCGCATCGGCCAACGTTCAACAGATCAGCAGGTACGCCGAGCGCGGATCGAACTGCCTAGACCAGACGCCAATGCTTTGCGCGTCATACCGTTGGTTTCCGGGCGCTGTGTGGCCTTCGTCGAGCCATATGGCTACATGAACCGGAAGCTGATTTCCTTGGATCCGTTGGCCAGGGAGATGTTGCTGCCACGGCGCTTTTCGAGTGGGAGACCGCTAAAAGTATGTGAGGGAGCTCGTCGTTTCTTAAAGAATGAGGTGCACTGACAAACAAGATAAGTGAATTTACAGCCTGGAGCTTGTGGGGCCTAAATATGCAAATAGCAGTATCAGAGAGTGCATCTGGCAAATCGGTAGACCTTCGTAATCTTGCTGCCAATATTTGCGGCGCACGCCGTGATCGTGACGAGATTTTCAACAATCCGCTTTTTGCCAATCCCGCATGGAATCTGTTGCTGGATATTTACTCACGGAGCGGGAATGTTGAAAAGATAAGCGTGAAAAGTGTCTGCAGGGGGTCACTCGTTCCCGAAACAACCGCGGTTCGCTATATCGCTTCGCTTGCTGAACACGGGTATGTTCGATCAAGTCTCGGCGATGACAGATTTCCGACAGTGTCCATGACCGCGCTAGGCATTGACCTCATGGTCAAGTGGCTGACTCGCGTGAACGCCCCAAAGTTCTTTGGATCAGGAGGTTGACGAGGATCGAGACTTTTCAAGATTTATGACCGGCAGTTGGATCGCTGTTGAGGCGATGATCCGATGAATGGAGGAAGGTGAAGCTGGCGGTCGGTACTTTACCGTGTGTCAAGTTGGGTGAGCCGGGCCATAGCGGCTGTTTTGACCGAAGCATGAATCGCTTGCGGAAAATCTGCAGACAACATTGTTTCAACCTTATCGAATGCCCCTGCAGCCGTTTGTTCAATCTCCGAAATCGCTTGATTGACAAGCTGATTGGGCATGCCGGCTGCTTTGCCAGTCTCGCTGAAATGACGTCCGTGAACATCGAATATCCGGTATTTCCGGCTGTTGCCGACGGCCATTGCCAGCTTCATCTGGTTGCGCCTGATCTGGCCACCGTCAAGGCTCGGTTGCGCCGTCAGGACATCATAAAACGGTGTCAGCCGAAATCGGCCTCCGGGCGTAAGAAAAACACTGAAATTCTTGGCATGTCCGTCGGTCGCACCGATCAGCCAGAAAATGATCTGGCTTTTGAAGAATGCAAGCTGATCGCCTTGAGGATCGTCGCTGCCTCTGAGGAGTTCGATGATCCCCTTTATGCCCGGACCGCCATCGTTTTCATATTTGTTGGTCGGCGGAACCGACAACGCCTGACACATGTCCTCCTGTGGCAGCCGCAAGATGCGGCCATCGCGCGTGGCGAGGCGATCGAAACGCCTGATGACAAGGGTCTTGGTAGCGCCGAAGGTTTGGATCTCCACCTCGTTCGCCTGCAGGCCGAACGCGGTCATGAGCTGGATACAATAGAATTCGTTTTCGACGCTGTTGGAAAGATCTATCCCATTAGGAAGCTGCCCAATCTGTGGCTTGAACAAATGCGTTGTCGGTGTTGTCCCCGAAGGCTTTATCCAGAACCCGCCATGACGCAGCAGCGCTGTTTTTTCCTGAGCACCTGCCACCGAAATCCGAAAGTCGTCATCGGTATCGAGCCCCAGCGGTGCACGTGCAAGATTGGTGAGGATTGCCTCGATTTCCCCATCGTTAACGGGCGTACCGTGAACTGGCCCCGTTGCGTCAGGTTCAATGCCGTCGGGCATGAATTGTAGCGCCCCGATACAATCGCGCCCGATTTCCGACAGCAGGCTGAACGCATCGGTGCCCTGTGCGCCGACGCGCTCGGCAACGCGCGCGCGGATCGCTCTGGAATCGGGCAGCAGGTTATCGAACACGGCGACGACTGGTGCACCAATGAAGCGCGCTTCTCGGAGCGGCAGCGAAAGTGATATCTGCAGGGCGTTGTCCCACGCGAGCCATGTTGGATCGTAAGTAAAATCGATGGCGCCACTTGATTGCTTGGTCAGCCGTCCGACAAGGCGATTGTTCAGGTAAATGGTAAGTGGCGTGTTGACCGACTTGCGCGCCATCAAAAAATATCCTCGATGTCCTGGGGTGACCCTTTCGATCTTGGCCGCACTTCCAGCTCAAGATCGAGAGCTCCCAGAATATCGCAGATTGTTCCTATTTTTGTTGCGGTTCTGCCGCTTTCAATTTGGGAAATTGTCGCTTGGCGCAGTCCAGCGCGGCCCGCCAATTCCCCTTGGCTCATTCCCGCAAGATTGCGCGTTCGCCGCAGTATCTCACCAATTTGTTTAGGGGTGCGCGCAAGTTGGGTCATGGTGCCTCCTGCACCGCTATACGCTAATTGATATAACATAGCAATATACTAATTGGCGTATATTTCTAATATATACTCCAAAGCGTATAATTCAGACTTATTCGAATTAGCGTATAAGGCCACTCGGCGGCAGGGCCGACGAAAGCGATATTAAGAAAATGGTCTTCGGACGCGCCTGCTTCTTCCCGTGCTCAGTGGTTGTGAAGGGCGGTGTGCTACCGCTTCTGGCGGAACCAATCCCGCCGTCAATTTGTCGGCCCAGACTTGAGCAAGTTCGCGACGGCGCGGCATATAACCAGCACGATTATAAGCGACCTCGACCTTGTTTCGCGGGACATGAGCCAGCATCAAATCGATGACATCTCTGTCTCCGGGTGCGCCATCCCGATTTGCCCACTCGTTCATGATTGTGGAGAAAGACGCGCGAAACCCGTGGGGCACATGACGTCCTCGATATCCTGCCCGATTGATCAGATATCCGATCGCATTCTCGCTCATCGGCCTGTTTACGTCTCGGTCGTTGGGGAACACAAGGTGACGACTTCCCAGAAGTTTGCGGGCCACGTTCAGGATCGCCACGCTCTGGTGGGCCAAGGGGACCAGATGGTCACCACCGACTTCGACTTTCCGTTCGAGACTGCCCTTCATGCGCTCGGCGGGAATACGCCAGAGCGGCTTGTCGCCATCCAAGTTTTCGAACTCATCCCAACACGCGCCGCGCAACTCGCCGGGTCGCACCGCAGTCAGTGCAATGAAGCGGACGGCCAGGCGCGTGATGCCACGGGCATATTCATCCTCCACATCGCTTAACATTTTCGTGAGCGTTGCCAGGTCGGTGATGGCGGGCTGATGACCCTTTCGAGGTAACGGCTTTAGGGCAGCATCGACCTTTTCCGAAGGGTCTCTGTCGACATATCCCGCGGCAATGGCATAGCCGAATACCCCGGAGATCCGCTGCCTGAGCCGCTTGGCGGTCTCGATCGCCTCGCGATCTTCGACCAGGCGTAACGTCTCGACGATTTTGGGCGGAGTCAGTTCGCAGATCGGAATTTTTCCGATGTGTGGAAATGCGTCGCGCTTCAAGCTGCGCAGCACATCATTGCCATGTCTGACGGCCCACTTGCCACGATTGAGTTCAAACCATTCCGCCGCGACAACAGCAAATGTCAGCCGGGAACTTTCAATCGACGCCTGCACCTGCTGCCGCTTGGCGGCAGCAGGATCAATGCCATCAAGCAGCAGTCTGCGGGCTTCGTCGCGCATTTGCCGCGCCGCGGACAGGCCGATGAGCGGATATGGCCCAAACGATTGCGTTTTTTCCTTACCGTCGAAGACGTATTTCATTCGCCAGAGTTTGGAGCCGTTGGGCGTGATGACGAGATATAGCTGATTGCTGTCAGCCAATTTAAACGGCTTAAGTTTTGGCTTGGTGGTCCTGATTTCGACGTCGCTGAGCACGATACCCTCCGATACCCCATTTTCAGTGAACGATACCCCATTTTATACCCCATCAAGGAGTGGAAGGTAGCGGACGACTGCAAACGGCTTGAAGCGTCAAACTCACGGTTTTCCGGGGATAATGTCAATCCCAGTGGAAGGTTATGGACTGCTGCGGAGGGTCGATTGGCGGAGAGGCAGGGATTCGAACCCTGGGTACCCTCACGGGCACGCCGCATTTCGAGTGCGGTGCTTTCGACCACTCAGCCACCTCTCCGCAGAGGACAATCGCGAGGGCGTTACACACCCGCCATTGGCGAAATCGAACGCGGGCCTTAGCGAAGCGTTGCGGGCTTGCCAAGGCTCCGTGAGGGTCTGCAAAAATATAAGCAAACCACGCTATCAACACATCTGCTTGTCATCACGCGACGAAGCCCTAAATTGAAGCTATGCAAATCGCGTCTCCCATATTCGGAAAACACCCCCTGCCCCCCGTTTCGCACGCGCGTTTCGACATCGGGGAGGTTGTGAAGCACCGTCATTTCGAATTTCGGGGCGTGATTTTCGACGTCGATCCGGTATTTGCCAACAGCGAAGACTGGTATGCCTCGATCCCAGAGGCAATCCGCCCGTCGAAAGATCAGCCATATTACCATCTGCTCGCTGAAAATGCCGAAGGGACTTATGTCGCTTATGTCAGCCAGCAGAATCTGGTCGTGGACGACAGCGAAGAACCGGTCGATCATCCGGCGATTTCAGGATTGTTCGATATTCTGGACGGACACCGCTATCGGTTGAAGCCGACGCACCGGCACTAAGCCACCGCCACTAGAACTGCCGTTGCCACCCAACTGGTGGCGCTAGATCTTCTTCACGTGCGGTGCACCGAGTTCACCAACGCCCGCCAGGGACACCGCAACCTCTTCGTCGCGCAGACGCCGCCATCCCGTGGGGCCGAGCCGCTCCATCGGGCGGAAACGCACTTTATATTCCATGCGCTTCGAACCCGCGACCCAATAGCCGAGATAGACATGGGGCAAGTCGGCTGCGGAAGCACGTTTGATATGGTCGAGGATGATATAAGTCCCTAGCCCCGGTCGAGCGCCTTCGCTGGCGTCGAAGAAGCTGTAGATCAGCGACAACCCATCACCCTGCCGATCGATCAGGCACGCACCGACAAGGCGGCCTGCTCGACCCTCGACCGTCGGCTCGCGGTATTCGACGACATAGCTGTCCACCGGCGACAGCTCGACCATATCTGCATAATCGAGGTCGTCCATATCGGCCATTCCGCCTTCTGGATGGCGCGCCGACAAATAATTACGCAGCAGCTCGAACTGTTCTTCAGTTGACCACGGACGGCAAACCGAAACCTCGAGATCGGCGTTGCGCTTGATCAAGCGCTTTTGCGTCGTACTGGGCACGAATTCCGCCGCAAGCACACGCACCGATACACAGGCCGAACAATCGAGGCATGATGGTCGGTATGCCACGCCCTGACTTCGGCGAAATCCGATGCGGCCAAGCGCGTCGTTCAGTTCGCCTGCGTCAGGGCCTGTCAGCTCGGTAAAAACCTTGCGCTCCGTTCGTCCCGGCAAATACGGACAAGCCGATGGCGTCGTTACGAAAAATCGGGGAAAGCGAAAGGGCGCGGTCACAAAAACAGTTATGAAGCGCGTCCGCACTTATGAAAAGAGCGTTTACCATCAAAATGTATGTGCAAAAGTGGGTCAGGCCAGTTCGACGAGACTCACTTCGTAACCACCACCGTCGCGCAATGCCGAGATCAGGCGATCGAGGTGCGCACGATCGCGGGTTTCGCACTCGATATCGGTGATCAGCCCCTTCGCAGGAAGGGTCGTGAACACCCGCTGGTGATAAATCTCGATAATGTTGACCGACTGCTCGTCAAATATGCGGGCAACGTTGTAGAGAGCCCCGGACGATCCTGCAGCCGGATGCGCAGCCGGGCGAGCCGACCCGACCGCGCAAGATCGCGCAACAGCACGTTCGCCAGCAGACGCGTATCGATATTGCCGCCGCACAAAACAATGCCGACAGTCTTTCCGGCAAACAGTTCGGGATGCGCCAGCAATGCCGCCAGCCCAGCCGCCCCCGCGCCCTCGACCACTGTCTTTTCGATCTCGAGAAGCAGCGCCACCGCCTTTTCCAGATGCCGTTCGCCCACCAGCACGATATCGTCGGCAATCGCCTTAACGATCTCACGCGTGATCTCGCCCGGATATTTGACGGCAATACCTTCGGCCAGCGTGTCGCCTTCGCTCGGCATATCGAGATTGTTCAACAAAGCGTACATCGACGGATACAGTTCGGCCTGAACGCCGATGACCTGCATATTGGGCTTCAATGCCTTTGCCGCAGTACCAACGCCGGAAAGCAATCCGCCACCGCCGATGGGCACGCACATCAGGTCGATTTCAGGCGCATCGGCCAGCATTTCGAGCGCGATGGTGCCCTGTCCCGCGATGATATCCACATCGTCGAACGGATGGACAAAGGTCAGCCCACGTTCCACCTCAAGCTCGCGCGCATGAGCATAAGCCGCGTCGAACGTCTCGCCGAACAGGATCACAGTCGCGCCATGACCCTGCGTCTGCATGACCTTAGTCGTCGGCGTCGTAACAGGCATAACGATCGTTACCGGTACACCCAGTCGCGCGCCATGATAGGCAAGACCCTGCGCATGATTGCCTGCCGAAGCCGCGATAACGCCCGTTTCTTTCGCGCGATCCCCCAGAATCAGCAATTTATTCAAAGCACCGCGTTCTTTGTAAGCAGCGGTAAACTGAAGATTTTCAAACTTCAGATAGACTGTGGCCCCGGTCAGCTTCGACAGTGTCTGGCTGTGTAGCGTGGGCGTTCGCACGACCTTGTTACCAATCCGCGCAGCAGCGGCGCGGATATCGGCTAGGGTTACGACGGGGGCGGAAGTTTTTGTTGCAGTGGCCATTTCAGGGACGCCCCCTAGCCGATATGGGTTGCCACGCAAACTCGCGATCTAGAGGATTCGACATGGCAAAGCTGGCATTCATCGGGCTCGGCGTCATGGGCGGCCAGCTTGCACGGCATCTCGCGGTCGCGGGACACGACCTGACAGTCTATAACCGCACCCGCGCAAAGGCGGATGCGTGGGTCGGCAAACACGGCGGTCACGCGGTCGATAGCCCGGCAGAAGCGGCCATAGGGGCGGAAGCTGTACTGAGCTGCGTCGGCAACGATGACGACCTGGCGTCGATTACACTTGGACGCGACGGCGCGTTCAAGGCGATGGCAAAGGGCGCTGTATTTATCGATCATACGACCGTTTCAGCAAAGATCGCTCGCCAGCTTGCGGTGGAGGCAAAGGATCTCGGCATCCTCAGCGTCGATGCCCCTGTGACGGGCGGACAGGTCGGTGCGGTCAACGGCACGCTGACGTTGATGTGTGGCGGCTCCGACAAGGCGCTGGCCGCAGCTACCCCGGTCATGGAGCATTACTCGAGCCGCATCGTCCACGTCGGACGGGCCGGTGCGGGCCAAACCACAAAAATGTGCAATCAGATTGCGTTTGCAGGCACAATTCAATCGCTCAGTGAAGCAATGCGGTTTGCGCAGGCTGCGGACCTAGACCTCGACCGGGTATTTGAATCCATATCGGGCGGAGCCGCAGGCAGTTGGCAGATGACGAACCGCTGGGCCACGATGGTGAAGGACGAGTTCGACTTCGGATTTGCCGTCGATTGGATGCGCAAAGACCTCGGCCTCGCACTCGACGAAGCACGCGCCAACGGTGCGACACTTCCCGTGGCGGCACTCATGGATCAGTTCTTCGCCGAAGTTCAGGCGCTCGGCGGCGGACGTCAGGACACGAGCGCGCTGGTTCGTCGGCTGAAAAAATAACATCGCACGGGCCGCAATCGAGTATATTAGGGAACCTTAGCGAGCGCTCATTGTTGCTTAAATATAACTTCATTGTTCGAAAAGAGACAAAGACCACCATGCCTGCCCGTATCCTCATTGTTGAAGACGAGATGCTCGTCGCAATGGAGCTCGAAGCTATTCTTGAGGATCTGGGTTACGTTTCGGTCGGTATCGCACCCGATATGGCGACGGCTCTCGATCTGGGTATGCTGAAGCCCGATCTGGCGCTGGTCGATTTGAACTTGCGCGACGGGCTTACTGGTCCAGAAATCGGCAAGCGACTGAGCGGTCAGCATAACGCGTCGGTATTGTTCATTACCGCCAACCCACGCGTGCTTGGAAATGGCGTGGCAGGAACCATCGGCGTGTTAACTAAGCCGACGGATCTTGAGGTGGTTGCAGCAGCGGTAGAATATGCTCTCCGCCGGAAAGTTGGCGACGTTGCCGCCATCCCCCCATCGAGCTTGCGGCTTTTCGCCTGACCTTATTCTGTCCGGGTAAGTCGCCCAGCGGGTACCGTTATATGAACGGTCAGCCCAACTCGATCCCAAGTCTGTTTTATCGTGCCTCCCAGTTGTTGTACGATACTGAGTTCGGCCAATTGCGACCCAAATCCCGTGCGTTCGGGTGGTCCGGCAATTTCAGGGCCGTTACGCTCGATCCAGACAACGCTTACTGCATCGTCATTAACTGACGACGCAACGGCGACTGCGCCGTCCGCAACCGACAACGCGCCATATTTCGCCGCGTTGGTCGCCAGCTCATGGAATACGAGGGCGACCGGCGTTGCACCGCGGTCGTCTATTGCGACATCATCGCCCGAGATCGTCAGCCGTCCCTCGTTAAGCGCAGGGTAAGCCGCAAAAAGGTCGTGCAACATCGCGTGCAGGGTGGACGCCGCAATATAGGGTGCGGACTGTTCGCTGTGTGGCCTGACAAATTCGTGAGCCCTGGCTAACGCCGCAATGCGGGCCTGAAGTTCGCGCCCATAAGCTTTGGCTTCAGGGTGACGACGGACCGACAGCCCGACCAGTCCACCGATAACGGCAAATATATTTTTGATGCGGTGGCTAAGCTCGCGGCTTAGTATTTCGTTCTGCTCAGCATTGCGTTTCGCATTATCGATATCGGTGCAGGTGCCCATCCAACGTATAATTTTCCCTTCCCCATCCCGGATCGGTAACGCTCGTCCGATCGTCCAGCGATAATTCCCGCTGCGATGGCGGAGACGATATTCGACCTCATATGGTTCCCCGGTAGCAAGGCTATGGTTCCAGCGCTTCCACGCCTCTGGCCGATCATCGGGATGAAACACGCCCTCCCAGCCCTTGCCATCGGTTGATCCGGTTGGAACACCAGTGAAATTATACCACTGCGAATTATAATAATCGTGGAACCCGTCAGGCAGCGTTGACCAGACCATCTGCGGCATCGCGTCGGCAAGTGTGCGAAATCGCGCATTGCTGTCCCGGAGCGCGTCGCGCGTGGCTACAAGGTCCGTCGTGTCAACATTCTCACTGGCAAAAACAGGCAAACGCGATTCCTAGATTGATAGTATAATGTTCATTTAGATAACGGTTGCGCGGCAAAAAGTGTCCAGTCCAACCTAGCATCCCCTGTCCTCGCGCAAAACCTTCTGGCAACATGGGCTTATGACCCGCACCATAAACCGCCGCGCACAATGCGCCAGATTTCTCCCTCCACGGCTTCGTTTTCGGCATTGCCTGGCACTTGCGATCATAGTCGCCACACCTGCGCTTGCCGACGGCTGGGTGGACAATGTCAACGGCGTAACACTCGATGCACAGGGCAAAATCATCAGGTTCACTGGCCTGACCGTGACCCCGGATGGCAAGGTCGGCAAGCTGGTCCAGCGGGGCGACAAAGCTCCAGAGCGGCCCGATTGGAAGCTTGATGGCAAGGGACAAACGCTGCTGCCCGGCATGATCGACGCGCACGGCCATGTCATGGAACTGGGTTTCAGCGCGCTTACGCTCGACCTGTCCGACACCACATCGCTCGATCAGGCGAAGGCAAAGATCACCGCCTACGCCGCCGCCCATCCCGACCGTCACTGGATACTCGGTGGGGGCTGGAATCAGGAGAAATGGCAACTCGGACGTTTTCCAACCGCCGCCGACCTGAACGGCCTCGCCGGTGACCGCCCAATCTGGCTGTCGCGCGTCGATGGTCATGCCGGCTGGGCCAACACCGCAGCGATGAGCGCAGCGGGCGTTACCGCTACGACAAAGGCACCGGCAGGCGGACGGATCGAATCTGTTGCGGGCAAACCGACCGGCGTGTTCGTCGATGCGGCCACCGCTCTCATTGCCAAAGCAATCCCCGCACCCACTTCCAAAGACCGCGACCTTGCTTTTGCAAAGGCTCAGGACATTCTGCTCGGCTTTGGCATCACCGGCATCGCCGACATGGGCACGACTCTCGACGATTGGAACACATACCGGCGCGCAGGCGACACCGGACGGCTGGCCGTCCGCATCTATTCCTATGCTTTCGGTATCGAACCCACGCTGACGATCGCAGCGGGTGAACCGACATCATGGCTCTATGCCGATCATCTGCGCATGGTAGGCGTCAAATTCTATGCTGACGGTGCGCTCGGATCGCGCGGAGCTTGCCTGAAAAAACCCTATGCCGACAAACCCGGCGATAGTGGTTTGTGCTTCATGGATGACGCCAAGATGAAGAATCTGATGAGCCGCGCCGCGATGGACGGGTTTCAGGTCGCCATCCACGCCATCGGCGATCGTGCCAACGATGAAGTCCTGACCGCGATCGAAGACCTCGCCCCGACCTACAAAGGCGACAGGCGCTGGCGGATCGAACACGCGCAGATTGTGGACCCTGTCGATCTGCCACGCTTTGGCAAAAATGGCATTGTCGCCTCTATGCAGCCCGTCCACCAGACGAGCGACCGGACAATGGCCGAAGCACGCCTTGGTGCCGCTCGCTTGCCCGGTGCCTATGCATGGAAATCCATGCTGGCCAACGGTGCGCATCTCGCTTTCGGCTCGGACACGCCCGTCGAAAGTCCTAACCCCTTCCCCGGCATCGCCGCGGCGATCAGCCGTGAAGGCGCTGACGGTCAACCCTTCGGCGGCTGGCAGCCACAGGAAATCATCACTCGCGAACAGGCGCTCGCGGCGTTCACCACCGGCGCTGCCTATGCCGCCTTTGCAGAGGATCGTGTTGGGCGGCTCGCTCCCGGCTTCCGCGCCGACTTCATTCTGGTCGATCACGATCCGCTAGACGGGCCACCAGCATCAGTGCGCGCCACAAAGGTCGCCGAAACATGGATCGGCGGAAAGCGCGTCTTCAGGAAGTAAGTGCGATCAGCGTCCCCGGAGTCAGCACTTGTGGCAGGACTTCGGGCTTCGCGTTGCCGGGGAGGTAGTACAGATAAAGCGGCACACCCGACCGCCCCTGCGCGTTCAGAAACCGCCCGATCGTCGGATCGCTGCGTGTCCAATCGCCGACCAACGTCGCTACCTTCGCTTTACCGAATGCAGCCGCCACCTCTGGCCGGTCGATTGCGATCCGTTCATTCACCTTGCAGGTCAGACACCAGTCCGCGGTGAAATACACGAACACCGGTCGCCCCTCGGCCTGTAACGCCGCCAGTCGTGCCTCACTAAATGGCTCGGATTTTAGCGCATCGACGGTCGCGGCCGAAGCCGGAGCGGATTGCGGCACCACAGCCACGCCGATCGCCCCGGCAACAACCGCCATCACGGCACCGATCGCTAGGCCACCTTTTCCACGAGCCTGTCGCAATCCCGTCCACCAGAAACCGAGCGCAGCAAACAGCGCCAGTCCAAGTCCCCGCACAAGCGCATCGACCCCCGCCTGTCGCCCAAGCAGCCACGCCAGCCCCAGCGCCGTCAGGAACATCGGCACGCTCAAGATGCGCCGCAAAGTCGCCATCCATGCACCCGGCTTCGGCAACATCCGCCGCAGCACCGGGAAAAACCCAAGCGCCAGAAACGGCAGCGCCAGCCCCAGTCCCAGTCCGGCAAACACCGCCATGGCAGCAGCAGGCGGCAGGACCAGTGCCGCCCCCAGTGCCGCGCCCATGAACGGACCAGTGCACGGGGTCGCAATGAACGCCGCCAGCGCACCCGTCACAAAACCATTGCCCTGCGCAGCAATTCCGCCTCCTATCGCAGGCAGTTCGAACAGCCCCGCAAGGTTCAACGCAATCGCGACGACCAACAACAGCAACACGATGATGACGCGCGGATCTTGCAACTGGAATGCCCAGCCGACGGCACTTCCGCCGGCTCGCAACACAAGGATCGCGCCGCCAAGCGCCACACAAACCGCAACCGCGCTTGCCGTATAGGACAGCGCGTCACGTCGCGCCGCACGTTCTTGTTCGGGATTGGCATCCCCACCCGCCTTGGCAAGCGACAGCGCCTTCAAACTCAGGATCGGAAATACACACGGCATAATGTTCAGGATCAGTCCGCCGAGCAAAGCTCCACCGATGGACAGCAGGATCGTCGTCAACGACCCATTCCCCCCCTGTTCGTTCAGCGGCGTTCCATCCGCCGGAACTGCGCCTGCCTGCGGCACAATCTCAAACCCGCGTCCACCGATCGACAAGACGCCAGCCGGAATGCCCATCCCACCCTTGGTCGCCGAAAGGCTGGCGATCAGGACTTCACCCGACCGGCTGAACAACTGCGGCGCAGCATCGACAATCACACCATTGTCGTTCGGAAAGAAATGCGCGTCCGCAACGTCCGCAGTCGCGGGATAAGGAATGGCAAGGCGCACCCGATCTCCACGTCGCGCGAATGTGACTACAGAACCAAGTGGCGTCGGCAGCTTTGCCCGCCAGCCGTCGAATTGCGGGCCGTTCGTCACCGCCCCGGCTCCGACCTGCAGATCGAGAGAAAACTCGCCACGTTCGGGAACACAAACCTGATCGGTACATGCCAGCCAATCAGCTTTCACCCGTATCGGCAAAATCGTGCCTGCCGCGATCCCAGCCGGAATTTTCAGTGGAAACAACAGCGCATGGTCAGCCTCGAACACATAGTTCGTCAGACCAGCAATAGTCAGCGCGTGGGGTACCGGAAACGCGGGAGCGCCAACGCTGGCCCCCTTCGGCAAATCCCACGCAAAGCGCGGCGCAAGGCCCGCTTCACCGGGATTCTTCCAATACCCGTGCCAGCCCTTGTCGGTCCGCATCTCGACCGCGATCGTAATCGTCGATCCCGCCACCGGTTCCATGACCTCTGAAACAAGGCGGGGCTGAATATGCGTCGGTTGGGCCACAGCCTGCGGAACCAACGCAATCGCCACCAATGTCACGAGCCAGAAATATATAGCCTTCATGCGGGACTCCATGGACGCGCGGCAATACGCTGACGACTCATAATTTCATACGGAGAGACGCTTTGGCCCGGTACTTGTTTGGCGCGCTTGCACTGACGCTTGTAACATCGACAGCGCAAGCCCAATCTGCCCCTCCGGTTAAGCCAAAGCTGATCGTCGCAATCTCGGTCGATCAATTCTCGTCCGAACTGTTCCAGCGTTACCGCCCAACTTACGTCCACGGCCTGAAAACCATATCCAGCGGCGTCGCGTTCCCCGTCGGTTATCAAAGCCATGCTGCGACCGAAACCTGCCCCGGCCATTCGACCATCCTGACCGGTCGTCACCCCTCTGGAACAGGCATCGTCGCCAATAGCTGGTTCGATGTGAAGACCGGATCGAATGTCTATTGCGTTCTGGCACCCGGATCATCCGATGCCAACGCACGCGGCCCACAGAATATGCGCGTCACAACGTTCGGCGACTGGGTGAAAGCAGCGCAGCCGGGTTCGCGATCCTATGCAGTATCGGGCAAGGACCGCGCGGCAATCACGATGGGCGGCAAACACCCAGATGGCGTTTATTGGTGGGTCGATGGCACCGGCTTCACGACATCCGAATTTGCAGGCCCCGCAACGCCTGCAACCACCGAACCCGTGCGAGCATTCGACAAAGCACTGTTCGAAAACTGGAAAAAGACGCCCCCGCCCTTGTGGCCCGTTGCTTCTTCACAATGCACAGCACTCCAGAAACCTCACCGCTTCGGCAACATCGATCTGTCAGGAAAAGTCCCGCCCGAAATCGCGTCACACGTCGAGGAAAGTCCAGACTTCCTGACAACCACCGACTTTCAGGAAAACCTCCGCGCCTCTCCGTTATTCGACTCAACTGTGGTTGATTTCGCGCGGGATTTGATCGCGCGGCATAATCTGGGGCGCGGCCCAGCAACCGACGTTCTCGCAATTAGTCTGTCCGCGACCGATTACGTCGGACATCGCTATGGCAATGGCGGCGCGGAAATGTGCGTCCAGCAGGCCGCACTCGACGCATCCATCGGCCGATTGCTCGACGGCTTGCAACACACCGGAGTTCCGTTCGTCGTGGTCCTGACCGCCGATCACGGCGCAACCGATGCCGCCGAACGCGAAGTTGAACATGACCCGGCCGCAACCCGCATCGACGATAGTGCATTGGTCGGCCGCCTGAACAAGGCAATCGCAGCACAACTTGGCATCGCCTATGAACCGATCGTCGGCAACGATGCCCAGCAACTTTATATCAACGTCGGCCCGGATGCCGCGCTTCGTGCCAAAGTCAGCGACGCGACCATCGCCTGGCTAAAACAACAACCCGAAGTGCGCGAGGTATTTACCCGCAAGGAGGTCGAGGCCGCCACCGTTCCACCCCACACCACGCCGGATAAACTCACGATGGTCCAGCGTTATCATGAAAGCTACGACCCCGATCGGTCAGGCGATATTGCGGTGGCCTATGCTGCACGAACCAGCTTCGGCATCCCGCGCGGTCCCGGCGATACAGTGGCCGGACATGGCTCGCCGTGGGACCATGACCGACAAGTGCCGATCCTGTTCTGGTGGCCGGGCGCAACTGCCGAAACACGCGCAACCCCCGTCGAAACCGTCGATATCGCGCCAACCCTCGCTGCTCTCGCCAAGGTTCCGACGCCTATGGTCGATGGGCAGTGTATCAACCTCAGCGCGAGCGGAACCAACTGCCCTTAACGCGTCTCGAACGGTTTGATGCGCGACGACAGCTTGTTCGCACCCAGTTTCAGCGGTTCGTGGCTCCAGTCGGCCACGAACACGCTGGGCCACGTCACGGCCGGCGCTTGCGACGCGTCATTGCCTTCGATGCTCAGGCCAGCCGACGGATGGCTGCGATGTTCGGCTGCGACCGCAATGAAGGCCGAATGATTTTCCTTGTCCTTGCCCTGCACGAAAATGTTGCGGGCAATGGTGCCGACCGCGCCTTCGGGCAAGTCGATCATATAGTTCGTCGCCTTGCCGTTCGAATCGTCAAAGCTGGAGTCCGTGACGCTGACCCGTGCCGCCCGGCTTTTGACGTAATGCCCGCCCGTGCCCCGCTCGAAACGCACACGGCTGACGGTGAGCGATCCATAGTCACCGATATAAATCGAATGCGAACACCGCCCATCGGGGCAACCGCCCAGTCCCGAAAACGTCGAATGGTCGATCACGATCGATCCACCCGCATCGTCGGCGCTCAATATGCCCTGTTCGGAATTGCGAAACGTCGTGCGCGTGACGTGAAGGTCGCCTTTTTCCAGGCGAATGCCCGATCCGTTCTGATCGGGGACGCGGATGTTCTGAAACACCAGACCATCGATTTCCGCGCTCAGTCCGCGCAGGACGAGCGCCGCTTTGCCCTCGCACGCCGTACCATCGAAGATCGCGCTGCCCGGTGTTTCGGCCCGGATGTTCAGCGCACCACCGTCGAAAACCGCGCATTCGTGGTAAGTCCCGGGTGCGACGACGATAGTGCCGCCGCTGCCGCCCAGCCCCTTCACCGCATCATCCAGCCGAAAGAACGTCCGCCCATTGCTGGTTGAAAACGGCCCCGTTCCCGCCGCCGCTGCGGGAGCCGCCAGCGCGATGACTGCCAGCAACATCAGGTTCGCGAATTTCAAGCGATCGACCATAGGATTTCTTGCTCCGTTTCGAAAAGCGGGCTGCCAGAAATCGCCGGTGTAGGACAGGCCGAAAGTCGTCGCCAATCAATCCAGATTGGGACGCAACCAGCGCCGCGCAACATCGGCATCGACTCCGCGCCGCACCGTATAATCCGCCAACTGGTCCTCACCGATCCGCGCCACGCCGAAATACTGACTGTCGGGGTGCGCGAAATAATAACCCGAAACCGCCGCCGTCGGCATCATCGCGAACGATTCCGTCATCGTAATCCCGGTCGCATTGGTCGCATTGAGCAATTCGAACAGCACGGGCTTGCCGCTGTGGTCAGGACACGCCGGATAACCCGGAGCAGGACGGATACCGCGATACTGTTCCTTGATCAGTGCTTCGTTGGTAAGCTGCTCGCCCGGTGCATAGCCCCACAACGTCGTGCGAACATGCTGATGCAGTCGCTCGGCGAACGCTTCGGCCAGCCGATCCGCCAAAGCTTTGAGCAAAATGTCGCTATAATCGTCGTGATTTGCCTTAAATCGAGCCAAATGCGGCTCAATTCCGTGTCCGGCTGTCACCGCGAACCCACCAATCCAGTCGCCGTCCGGATTCACGAAGTCCGACAGACACATGTTCGGACGCCCCTCACGTTTTGCAATTTGCTGGCGCAGGAACGGAATGCGCGGTCCATTGTCGATTACAACATCATCGCCATCACGGCGACATTGCCATAGTCCCGCAACACCCTTCGCCGTCAGCCATTTCTCTGAAATGATCTGGTCGAGCATCGCCTGTGCATCGGCAAACAGCGCCGTCGCACTCTCGCCAACAACCTCATCGGTCAGGATCGCCGGATAATTCCCGGCCAGTTCCCACGCGCGAAAAAACGGCGTCCAGTCGATGATCTCACGCAGATCCTCCAGCGGCCAATCCTGAAACGAATGAACCCCCGGCTGCAACGGCGCTGGCACCGGGCTGCTGAAATCGGCCGGAAACGCATTGGCGCGCGCGTCGGCAATCGGCAGTAAGGCATTTTGCCCTTTGCCTTCACGCGCAATCCGCACAGCATCATAATCGGCCCGCGTCTGCGCCACGAACGGATCGCGCTGGGTATCCGACAACAAGGTCGAAGCCACACCAACCGCCCGGCTCGCATCGAGGACATGGATCACCGGCCCGTCATAAGCAGGCGCAATACGGATCGCGGTGTGAACTTTCGAAGTCGTCGCGCCACCGATCAGCAGCGGCATGGTGAAGCCCGCGCGCTGCATCTCTTCGGCCATCGTGACCATCTCATCCAGCGACGGCGTGATCAGCCCCGACAGGCCAATCATGTCGGCATCGTTCTCATTCGCCGCTTCCAATATCTTCGTCCACGGCACCATCACGCCAAGGTCGATGACTTCATACCCGTTACACTGAAGCACAACGCCGACGATATTCTTGCCGATATCGTGCACATCGCCCTTGACCGTCGCCATGATGATCCGCCCCTTGGCACGCGTGCCAGGCTCCTTCGCCGCCTCGATAAACGGGATCAGATGCGCAACCGCCTTCTTCATCACACGCGCCGATTTCACGACCTGGGGCAGGAACATCTTGCCGCTGCCGAACAGGTCGCCGACGACGTTCATGCCGTCCATCAACGGCCCTTCGATAACCTCGATCGGCCGCGCGAACGCCTGACGGCATTCCTCCGTATCATCGACGACATACATGTCGATGCCCTTGACCAACGCGTGCTCCAGCCGCTTGGTCACCGGCCAGCCGCGCCATTCCTCGGCCGCCTTTTCGGCGACCGCGTCAGTGCCGCGATACTTCTCGGCCAGTTCGACCAGCCGCTCGGTTCCGTCCTCACGACGGTTCAGGATCACGTCTTCACAGGCATCGCGCAATTCAGGGTCGATCGTGTCGTAAACGTCGAGTTGCCCCGCGTTGACGATCGCCATGTCGAGCCCGGCGGGAATCGCATAATATAAAAAGATACTGTGCATCGCGCGACGCACGGGTTCGTTGCCACGGAACGAAAAGCTCAGGTTCGACAGCCCGCCAGAGATATGGGCGTGCGGACAACGGACGCGGATTTCCTTACAGGCCTCGATGAAGTCGACCGCGTAATTGTTATGCTCCTCGATCCCCGTCGCGATGGCGAAGATGTTGGGATCGAAGATGATGTCCTCGGGCGGGAAGCCGATGCCGATCAGCAGGTCATACGCCCGCCCGCAAATCTCGACCTTGCGCGCCTGTGTGTCGGCCTGCCCCACTTCGTCGAAAGCCATGACGACGACGGCGGCGCCGTAAGCCATGACCTTGCGCGCATGGATCAGGAACTGTTCCTCGCCCTCTTTCATGCTGATTGAATTGACGATGGGCTTACCCGAAACGCACTTCAGTCCGGCCTCGATCACCGACCATTTCGAACTGTCGACCATGAACGGCACCCGCGCGATATCGGGTTCGGCGGAGATAAGTTTAAGGAACGTCGTCATGGCGAACTCGGAATCGAGCAGCCCTTCGTCCATGTTGATATCGATGACCTGCGCGCCATTCTCGACCTGCTGGCGCGCGACTTCCACGGCCTTGGCGTAATCGCCCGCCATAATCATCTTTTTGAACGCCGCCGAACCGGTGACGTTGGTGCGTTCGCCAATGTTGACGAAAGTGGAGGAGGCCGAGGTGGTTTGCGTCATGTTTTCTTTTCCCCCTCTCCCCAAAACGGGAAGAGGGTCGGGAGAGGGAGGTAAAATAGTTCAGAGTGAGGTTTCAGTAAAACCCGCTTCCCTGAGCCTGTCGAAGGGTGTCCTTCAAGGTTGAAGCAGGACAACTTTTCGACAGGCTCAGGGAAGCGGGTTTCTTATTTTCAAGCCGCCAAAATCATCGGCTCCAGCCCGGCCAGTCGCGTAACCACTGGCGGCACCGGCAGTGCACGCCCCGGAAGCCCACGCACCGTCTTTGCCATCGCCGCAATATGCGCCGGTGTCGATCCGCAGCATCCGCCGAGAATATTGACCTGCCCCGCATCAGCCCATTCGCGCACCAGCGCAGCGGTCTGTTCGGGCAGTTCGTCATACTGCCCCAAATCATTGGGCAGTCCGGCATTCGGATAGACCATGATCAGCGTATCGGCGATGGCGCTCAGCGACTTCACATGAGGCCGCAATTGCTGCGCGCCGAACGAACAGTTCAGCCCGATCGTCACCGGCTTGGCATGACGAACCGCGTGCCAAAATGCTTCGACCGTGTGGCCCGACAAGTTACGCCCCGACAAATCGGTCAGCGTCATCGACACCATCAACGGCACATCGACCCCGCGCGCGATGCCCGCTTCGATCACCGCCATGATTCCGGCCTTGGCGTTCAGCGTGTCGAAAATCGTTTCGATCAGGATGAAGTCCACACCACCATCCAGCAGCGCGTCGATCTGTTCGCGGTAAACGTCCTTCAAATAGTCGAAGCTAATCTCGCGAAAGCCCGGATCGTTGACGTCAGGCGACAGCGACAATGTCTTGTTCGTCGGCCCGATAGCACCCGCGACAAACCGCCTGCGCCCATCACGTGCCTGAAAATCATCGGCAGCTTTCCGGGCGATACTTGCAGAAGCAAGGTTAATATCGCGCACCAGATGTTCGGCACCATAATCGGCCTGACTGATCAGGTTCGCGCTGAACGTGTTGGTCGAAACGATGTCCGATCCCGCGTTCAGATAATCGCGCGTGATCGCATCGATGACCTGTGGGCGGCTGAGCGCCAATATGTCGTTATTGCCCTTCTGATCCTTCGTCAGGTCAAGCGAGCCACGATACGCAGCCTCGTCCAGTCGGTAATTCTGGATTTCCGTCCCGAACGCGCCATCCGTGATGAGGATGCGCTTGGCCGCTGCTGCTAATAATTCCTCGCGCGCAGTCATGCCGCTTGCTCCTGAGCTTGCTTGTGGGGCCGGATGCCGAGCAGATGACAGATCGCATAGCTCAGCTCGGCACGGTTCAATGTGTAGAAATGAAAGTCGCGTACCCCGCCGGCGTAAAGCTTGCGGCATAGTTCAGCGGCAACGGTCGCTGCCACCAACTGGCGCGCGCCGGGGTGTGCATCCAGTCCTTCGAACAGCCGATCCATCCACGGCGGGATGGCGGTCCCGCACACGCCAGCGATCTTGCGGGTCTGTGCAACGCTGGAAACTGGCAAAATACCGGGAACGATGTCAGCCGTAATACCCACCGCCCGCGCGCGGTCGCGAAAGCGAAAGAACGCTTCGGGCGAGAAAAAGAATTGCGTAATCGCACGGTCGGCCCCTGCGTCGATCTTGCGCTTCAGATTGTCGAGATCGGATGCGCTGCTGATCGCCTCGGGGTGGGTTTCGGGATAGGCTGCAACCGAAATTTCAAAGGGTGCGATTTTCTTCAAACCTGTCACAAGATCGGCAGCACTCGCATACCCTTGCGGGTGGGCAACAAAAGCCGAACCCGCCACCGAGGGATCGCCGCGCAGGGCAACGATATGGCGAACGCCAGCCGCCCAATACTCGCGGGCAACTTCGTCGATTTCATCGCGACTCGCATCCACACAGGTCAAGTGCGCGGCTGCCGGAACGCTGGTTTCACGGACGATGCGCGCGACGGTGGCGTGCGTCCGTTCGCGCGTCGATCCGCCCGCGCCATAAGTCACCGACACGAAACGTGGGGCCAGCGGCTCGAGCGAACGTACAGCTTCCCACAGCGTCTCGTTCATCTTTTCGGTCTTTGGCGGGAAAAACTCGAAAGACACATTCGCATCGCCCGCAAGGTCAGCAAACAGCGGCGCATCGAGCGCGCGGCGCGCTTCCTCGAGTTGGTTCAGAGTAAGGGTCATGCCGCAATCGCTTTCATCAAGGCGGGTCGTGTCGCCAGCCAGAGTTTCACCGTTAGTTCGCCGCCATCCAGCGTTTCCGTCCGGTCGAGCGACAGGCCCGCCGCCACAAACCACAAACCCATTTGTCGGTCCGAAAACCCAAGGCGCGCATGGGCATCCTGCACGCGCAACTCCTCGCGGTCATGGCTTGCGAAGTCGACAATCAACAGCCGTCCACCCGGCGCGAGCAGACGGCCAACCTCTGCCAGAGCAGCTTCGGGTGTGGGAATATAATGCAATACCTGATGCAGGATAACAGTGTCCGCGCTACTGTCCTCGAGCGGGAGCGCAGTCAGATCGCCCTGGCGCAGCTCCCATTTTTCGGCACCGCTTTCACTCAGCTTGGAACGGGCAAGTCGCAACATCTCGGGGCTGCGATCAATGCCGACGGTATGCGCCGCTTTACTGCCAAACAGCTCAATCATCCGTCCAGTGCCAGTGCCGATATCCACAAGCCTGCCGATATTGTCACCCAGCACGGCATGCATCCGCGCCTCCACTGCGCTCTCCGCCACATGAAGCGAACGGATCGCGTCCCAATGATCGGCGTGCTGTGCGAAATATCGCGAGGCCGCCGCTGTCCGATCGGCGCGAACCGCTGCCAGACGAGCCACATCAGCGCGCTGTTGATGATCGCCCTGCCCAGCCGTCGCCACATCCAGCAACCCGAACAGCGGCACCGCGAGTGCCGACGGTGCGGGGGCAAGGAAAACCCAGCTCCCCTCGCGCCGTCGCGTCGCCAGTCCTGCATCGCAAAGAATTCGAACATGACGTGATACACGAGGCTGGCTTTGCTCCAGCACTTGCGCCATCTCCCCAACCGACAGTTCCATCGTTCTCAACAAGGCAATGATCCGCAATCGGGTCGGGTCCGCAAGCGCACGGAAAATGTCGATAACTTCGATCATGAAAAGTCATATAAAGAATTCTTTATATGTGGTCAATCGAAAGCAGGTGACTGACCCGTCTTGCCAAGCCCGAATCACAGGGATAATTCAGCGCCTCCGGAACGGCACCGCAACGGGGGCTGTCGTACCGGCAGGTTTCATAATAACTAGGGGAGTATCCCATGAAGAAATTTACACTCGTCGCCGTCCTCGCTGCCGCCGTCAGCGTTGCTGCCTGCAGCCACAAAGCTAAGAATGACACTGCCGAAGCTGCCAACTCATTGGCTGCCGACGCGAATGCGACTGCTGCTGCTGCGGTGAACACCGTCGACACAGCGACCAATAATGCAATGGCTTCGGCGGCATCGACGCTCGACAATGCTCAGAACACTGCACAGGCCGCTGCCGACAAGGCTGGTTCGGCTGCTGACAAAATGCGCGCTGCTGCCGGCAACGCGATGGTCGACGCAGGTAACACGATCAAGAAGTAAGGGTCTCACCTTACCAAATGATTTGAAGTCAAATGAATGGAGGGTCGTCCCGGGGAGCGGGGCGGCCCTTTTTTCTGTCTGGCGCAAAAACGTCCTGCGCGGCACTATGACGCGATGCGTACACTTGCCCTGCTCGCCTTGATCGCCCTCTCCGGGTGCGGATCGCCTAATGGCAACACCGTCGGCGGTGTCACGCGAAGCGAAGCACAGGCACTGAACGATGCGGCGACAATGCTGGACAAAAACGCAGTCGCGCCGATGGTTAGAAATGAGAGTATTTCAAAACCTTAAGGTCGGAAATCCCCACCACCAACTCCACAAAGAAAAGGCCGGAGGTTTCCCCCCGACCCATCTTGTAGCTTGAACAGTGCGGGCAAAAGCCCGCACTCGTCGTCGGTCTGGATCGGCCAACGAAGACGTTGCCGCCCCGCCGTCCGTTCTGATTTCGTATCCGGGCCAGCATCGCTGGCCCGGGTCCGAAATCAGAAATCCATGCCGCCCATTCCGCCCATGCCGCCGCCTGGCATTCCGCCCATAGCTGGCTTGTCGTCTGGCAGTTCCGAAACAGCAGCTTCGGTCGTGATCAGCAGACCGGCAACCGATGCAGCATCCTGCAACGCTGCACGGACAACCTTAGTAGGATCGATAACGCCGGCAGCAACCAGGTTTTCGTAAACCTCGGTCTGAGCATTGAAGCCCAGCGTGACGTCGTTGCTTTCCATCAGCTTGCCTGCAACCACGGCGCCGTCCCAACCCGAATTCTGGGCGATCTGGCGAAGGGGAGCCTGCAGGGCCTTGCGGATGATGTCGATACCGCGAGTCTGATCGTCATTGGCACCCTTCATTCCAGCGAGGGCGTGCGTTGCGTAAAGCAGCGCAGTACCGCCACCGGGGACGATGCCTTCTTCGACAGCAGCGCGGGTAGCGTGGAGAGCGTCGTCGACGCGATCCTTGCGCTCCTTGACTTCGACTTCCGAAGCACCACCGACCTTGATGACCGCAACGCCGCCAGCAAGCTTGGCAAGACGCTCCTGGAGCTTTTCCTTGTCATAATCGCTGGTGGTGTTCTCGATCTGCTGGCGGATCGCTTCGACGCGGCCCTTAATCGCTGCTTCGTCACCGGCACCATCGACGATGATGGTGTTGTCCTTGTCGATCGTGACGCGCTTGGCCTGGCCGAGCATTTCAATCGTGACGGTTTCAAGCTTGATGCCGAGGTCTTCGGAAATCATCTCGCCCTTCGTCAGGATCGCGATGTCTTCCAGCATTGCCTTGCGACGATCGCCAAAGCCTGGAGCCTTGACGGCTGCAACCTTCAGGCCACCGCGAAGCTTGTTCACGACGAGCGTAGCCAGAGCCTCACCCTCAATGTCTTCAGCGATGATCAGGAGCGGACGGCCCGACTGAACGACAGCTTCCAGAATTGGGAGCATCGCCTGCAGGTTCGACAGCTTCTTTTCATGGATGAGGATGTAAGGGTCGTTCAGTTCGACCGACATCTTCTCTGGGTTGGTGATGAAGTAAGGCGACAGATAGCCGCGATCGAACTGCATACCTTCGACGACATCGAGTTCGAAATCGAGACCCTTGGCCTCTTCGACAGTGATGACGCCTTCCTTGCCGACCTTTTCCATCGCTTCGGCAATCTTTTCGCCAACGACGGTGTCGCCGTTTGCCGAAATGATACCGACCTGAGCGATTTCCTTGGTGCCCTTAACAGGAACCGAACGCTTTTTCAGGTCTTCAACGACGGCGGTGACAGCAATGTCGATGCCGCGCTTCAAGTCCATTGGGTTCATGCCGGCTGCAACCGACTTCATGCCTTCGCGAACGATCGACTGAGCAAGAACGGTGGCAGTGGTCGTGCCGTCGCCTGCAAGGTCGTTCGTCTTCGAAGCGACTTCGCGGATCATCTGCGCGCCCATGTTCTCGAACTTGTCCTTAAGTTCGATTTCCTTGGCGACGGTAACGCCGTCCTTGGTGATACGGGGAGCGCCGAAGCTCTTGTCGATCACGACGTTGCGGCCCTTTGGCCCCAGCGTGACTTTTACGGCATCGGCAAGGATGTCAACGCCGCGCAGAATGCGCTCACGAGCGTCGCGGCCGAATTTTACGTCTTTAGCTGCCATGATTATTGTTCCTTCAGAATTGTCAGACGGTCTTCGAAATCAGTGGCGTTCAGCCAACGATCCCGAGAATGTCGCTTTCTTTCATGATGAGCAGGTCTTCGCCGTTCAGCTTGACCTCTGTGCCCGACCACTTGCCGAACAGGATCTTGTCGCCGGCCTTAACGTCCAGCGGCGTAACCGTGCCGTCTTCAGCCTTCGTGCCCGAACCAGCGGAGACGACTTCGCCTTCCTGTGGCTTTTCCTTGGCTGTTTCCGGAATGATAATCCCGCCAGCTGTCTTTGCTTCGGCTTCGATGCGGCGAACGAGCACGCGATCGTGCAGGGGTCGAAAGTTCATGGATGTCACCCTTGTCTTGGCTCCAATCAGGAGCGTGAACCTTTGCGTTAGCACTCAACGAGATCGAGTGCCAGCAGCGCACATATGTGTATGCGGATTGGCATCGTCAAGGCTCCGGATACCGCCCACGGGCCTATTCACAGATTATTAAATTTTGAAGTAAAACTATTAATACACATAATACACAAATTACACATCTCCACTAAGATTCACTAATAGATTTCAGTTCTATAATTAACAAATCCGATAAATATAATATTAACCAAACTGTTAATGGATATATGAAGGAAACTGTGACTTAATTAGACCTCAGCAATTAAATTTTGCCAAAAGTTCTAATTTAGGAGATTGAACATGCACAACAATCGCAAATACAAAATCGCCGTTCTCGGAGTCATTCTGACATCCTGCTCGATTCTGGTCGCTTGTTCGGGAAGCAGTTCTTACCGCGTCGCCAGTGTTGGCGAACAGCCCCCCCGCCTGGGGGTGATGGCGGCTCTTCGGGCGGCACTTCGAGTGGTGGAACTTCCGGTGGCACTTCGAGCAGCGGTGGCACGTCAGGTGGAACCTCCGGTGGTACTTCGAGCAGCGGCGGCACGTCAGGTGGAACCTCAAGCGGCGGCACTTCAGGCGGAACTTCCGGTGGCACTTCGAGTGGTGGAACTTCTGGCGGCTCTTCGAGCGGCGGAACGCAGACCGGCTCGTCACTGGGTGTCGTCGGCCAGGTGCTGGTCCTGGCAGGTAATGTCGTTCTCGGTACCACTGCCGCGAGCAATCCGGTGGTGCAAACCGTCAACGACATCGTTCCCGTCACAACGCCCGTTACCGGCATCGTCACGCGCGTCCTGACCAAAACGGGCCAGACGCTTGTGGATATCGGCAACGGCCAGACCATTCTTGCCGGTGGAGCCACCAATAGCCTTGGCCAACTGGTATCGCTCGGCATCGCCAACAATCAGTTGATTGGCGTATCCGATGGACAGTCTCTGATCGGCGTGAACTTGCTGTCAAAGACGCCAATAACCGGACAACTCGTGACGGCAGGTGCTCTTTCCGGCAATCACCTGGCAATCCTCGACATTACCAAACCGGGCGCTGGAGTCCTTGGTAGCACGCTCGCGGGCCTGACCGGAGGATTGACCGGCGGCACAGCGACCGGCGGTGTGGGTGGCGCGGTCGCTGGCCTGACTGGTGGCCTTGGTGGCACGGTCAAGGGGCTGACCGGCGCATTGACCGGCGGCGCAGCGACCGGCGGTGTTGGCGGCGTGGTCGCGGGCGTGACCAGTGGCCTTGGTGGTACAGTCGCGGGCCTCACCGGAGGATTGACCGGCGGTACGGCGACCGGCGGTGTTGGTGGCGTGGTCGCGGGCGTGACCAGTGGCCTTGGTGGTACAGTCGCGGGCCTCACCGGAGGATTGACCGGCGGTACGGCGACCGGCGGTGTTGGTGGCGTGGTCGCGGGCGTGACCGGTGGTCTTGGTGGTACAGTCGCGGGCCTCACCGGAGGATTGACCGGCGGCACGGCGACCGGTGGTCTCGGTGGCACCGTCGCGGGCGTGACCGGTGGTCTTGGTGGTACGGTCGCAGGCCTGACCGGAGGATTGACCGGCGGCGCAGGCGGCGGAGTCGCAGCCACCAATCCGCTGGGAAGCACATTGAACGGCGTCACCGGCACAGTGGGCGGCGTCGCGAATACTGCAACCGGGGTCGTCCACGGATTGTTGGGCGGCCTTACAGGTCATTGATGAAGCGGCGGGCCGGTAAATCCGGCCCGCCCGTTCACGACCCGACGCCTTTAACCCGATGCCTTTAGTTCGAAAAATCAAAATCCAGGGGACAACCCAGGGGGACAATAATGTCGTTCGTATTCATCCTGTGGGCCGCCGCGGCGGCTCCCGGCGTCAGCGCCTCTACGACGCCACTCATCATCGATCGCGGCCGGATCGACCGGGCGGTTCAGCCCGATCTGCCTGACCAGAAATCAAATCCTCAGCGCGGCGGTGTGGTCGTCACCGCCACCAGCCCGACCACTGCGATCCGGGGCATCAGTTTTCGCGGCGAAAAAGTGCCGGCGCGCGTTGCCGATGCTGCAAAGCCATTCCTTGGCCGTCCCGCCGACAAACCGACGCTGACTGCCCTCGCAGCGGCGCTTTCAGCGGCCTATGCCAAAAGCGATATCGCGCTCTATACGGTTGCGATCGGCGCACAGGACTTTGCCGAAGGTCAGGTACATGTCGATGTTATAGAGGGTTATGTCGCGGCAACAGCGATCGTCGATCCGAAAAAACGAGCCCATCCCCGCGTTCGGCGCATGACCGAAAACCTGATCGGGATACGTCCCCTGTCACGCACGTACTTCGAACGTCAAATTTCATTGATGCGCGACTTGCCGGGACTGACATACGACTTGTCTGCATTATCAACAGGCGACACCGGCGCGATCTCGCTGACGATCACGCCGCATCAAAAGCGCACGAAGTTCGACTTCGGCTATAGCAATCGCGGCACGCAGTTGCTGGGTCAGGGACAGTTTGAGGGTAGCGCAAAGCTTTTCGAAGCGTTGACCGACGGCGACCAATTCAGCCTGAGCGGAGCAGCCTCCTCAAACTTCCGCGATTTCCTTTATGCCGGGGCCGGATATCAGATCCCTGTCGGTTATGAGGGCGTCACCGTCTCCGCCAACTTAGGCTATCTGAAGACGCGCCCACGCTCGATTCCGATCGAAGGTTCCGCAAAGACGGCGGGGGTTACGGTCAGCTATCCGCTGATCCGGGGCTATAAACGCGACCTCTTCCTTTCGGCAGGCATCGACGGTATCAACAGCGACAACGCGGCATTCGGCAGCCTGATAGCATCCGAACGGACTCGTGCCGCACGGATTAGCGCCAGCGGTTCGCAGCGAAGTGAAAAACGCTCGATCGAATTTTCGGGAACGATCAGTCGGGGTCTCGGGATTTTAGGGTCACACGTCGATGCCCCCTTCGCCGACCGTGTTTTCACTAAAGCCAACCTAGCAGCCGCCATCGGACAGAAAATCGGCAAGGTCGTGATCGCGCGCGTCTGGGCAAGCGGCCAATACACGAGCGACCGCCTTCCTGCAGCCGAACGCTTTGCCGTTGGCGGGGCAGACTTTGGCCGCGCATTCGATGCCGGTATCCTGAGCGCCGACCGGGGTATTGCGGGTTCGGTCGAACTGGCCGTCCTGCCAAAGATCGCGAAGAAGCTTGAGAACACAGAGCTTTATGTTTTCACCGACGGCGCACGCGTTTCGATACTCGATCGCGGTCCTTATACGGGTGCTTCCTATGGGCTGGCTTCGGCGGGCGTTGGGACGCGGTTGAGGTACACCACAAAGGCCGAAATCGGGCTAGAGGGGGCAAAGTCCATTTCACGTCCCTATCCTGGATTGACTGATAACTGGCGTGTGTCGGTCGAATGGAAACTGGCGATATAGTAAGCGGTTCTTTGTCGGCGCGCATTTACAGGGTGTAGGCCAGTCGCTAGCGCAAACGCGAAACAGCGAGAGCATTTTGCGATGACACTGGTACGCGGCGCGTGGAAATTGCTGGTGGGCGTGAAAGATGCGCTCGTGCTGTTGTTCATGCTCTTATTTTTTGGGCTAATTTACGCGGCACTCTCAGTGCGTCCAAATGTGGCAAGCGTCGGGAGCGGCGCGCTGCTCCTCCAGCTTAAGGGCAGCATTGTCGAACAACCCCAGAGCGTCAGTCCGTCCAGCTTGATCGGGGCCGCTGCCGGGCCGCGCGAGTTTCGGCTTCGCGATCTAGTTCACGCTATCGACACTGCTGCTACCGATGATCGGATAAAGGCCGTTGTCCTCGACCTCGATGGATTTACAGGAGGCGGGCAAGTTGCGCTGACCGACGTCGGTGAGGCGCTTGATAAGGTTCGCGCTGCCAAAAAGCCCGTGCTGGCATTCGCGACCGGATATCAGGATAGCAGTTACCTGCTCGCGGCCCATGCTTCGCAGATCTGGCTCGATCCTATGGGACTGGCGCTTTTCGCAGGTCCGGGCGGATCGCGGATTTACTACAAAGGACTGATCGACAAGCTCGGCGTCAACGCACACGTTTATCGTGTCGGCAAATATAAATCGTTCGTCGAACCCTATACCCGGACCGACCAGTCGCCGGAAGCGAAGGCCGAAAACGAAGCTCTGCTGAAAATCCTTTGGGAAGGCTGGACCACAAATGTCCAGCGCGCACGGCCAACTGCAAAGATTGCCGCCTATGTCGCCGATCCCGTAGCCGCAACGACAAGCGGCGACCTTGCCCAATCGGCACTGGCGGCTGGCATCGTCGACAAGCTCGGTGACCGGGCCAGCTTTACGCGCGCCGTTGCCGCCATCGTCGGCACCGGCAAAAAGAACATGAACTTTGCGCGCGTCGATCTACCCGCATGGATCGCCGCCAATCCTCAAAAAACCGGCGATGGCAGCATCGCGGTGGTAACCGTCGCCGGTAACATCGTCGATGGCGATGCCAGTGCGGGAAGTGCCGGTGGCGACACAATTGCAAAACTGATCGATCAGGCGCTGGCCGCCGACCGGTTCAAGGCGATCGTCCTGCGCGTTGATTCGCCTGGTGGCTCGGCACTCGCCTCCGATCGCATCCGCTCGGCATTGATCCCTGCAAAGGCGCGCGGCATTCCGATTATCGTTTCAATGGGCAATGTTGCCGCTTCCGGTGGTTACTGGGTCACGACGATCGCCGACAAAGTGTTCGCCGAGCCCATGACAATCACCGGCTCGATCGGCGTATTCGGCATTATCCCAACATTTGAGGGTGTGCTTGCCAAGGTCGGCCTGACCACCGACGGCGTCAAAACCACGCCCCTGACCGGCCAGCCCGACATACTCGGTGGCACGAACCCCGCCTTCGACACGATTATCCAGCGCAGTATCGAAAGCACCTACGGCCGGTTTATCACGCTGGTCAGCGCGGCGCGGCACCTGCCCCCTGCCCGCGTCAACGAAATCGCACAGGGTCGCGTATGGGACGGCGGAACTGCGCGCCAGATCAACCTGATCGATGCGTTCGGCGGCATCGACGATGCCATTGCCGAAGCCGCACGTCGTGCCAAACTTGATCCGGCGGCCGCTCATGCGATCTGGCTCGAAAAGCCACTGACCTTCACCGAAACACTTGCTCAGGCGTATCGCGGCAACGACGACGACACTAGCCAGCCGACCGACCTGCTTTCCACGATGGCGCGTCAACGGATGGCGGCGCTGACAGGCGCGATCACCGACGCGCGCGCGCTGGCGACCGGCGCGACGATTCAGGTGCGCTGTCTCGAATGCCCGACCGTCGCCGCTCCGGCTTCGCAACCCCGTCTCATCGACCTTATTATGACCTGGATAACCACATGATAACCCTTCGCGCCGCCACACCTGACGACGCCGCTGCCATAGTTGCAATCTACGCACCCTATGTCGTTACGAATGCCGTTTCGTTCGAATCCAGCCCGCCAAAATCCGAAGAAATGCGCGACCGCATTACGGAAGCCGGCGATCTGTACCCGTGGATCGTGGGCGTGGATGACGAGAGCGGGTTGGTGTTAGGCTATGCCTTTGCCAAACCCTTCCGCGCTGGTTCGGCATACCGATTTGCCGTGGAAACCGCCTGTTACGTGAGTGGCGAGCTGGAAAGCCAGAGCCTGCGCCGCAATCTGTACCAGTCATTGCTCGCCACGCTGACACAGCAGAACTTCACGCAGGCAATCAGCACCCTTACAATGCCGAACGACAAACTCATCCAGCTTCACGAGACAATCGGTTTCCGCCGCGCCGGTGTTTATCGCGAGATCACTTTCAAGAACGGTCAGTGGATCGACGTCGGCCTGTGGCAACGTTCGCTAACCGAACCCAACACTCCGCCGGATGAACCCGTTTTGTTCAGCGCAGTAGGAGTCGTGCGCGGCTAACCCCGATAGGCGGGAATCGACAGGCCGCGCACGATCGCCAGTGCGCGTAACGTAAATCCCGCCAGCGCACCGATCACGGCTGCCACGAACAGTGGCACGCCCAACAGCACCAGCCCCACGAACGATCCTGCCGCCAGCGCCGCTGCGGTCACATAAAGCTCCGGGCGCAACAGGATCGACGGCTCACCAGCCAGCACGTCGCGGATAATCCCGCCGACGCACGCGGTAATCACGCCCATCATGATTGCGGGCAGCGCGGGAACGCCGAGCCCGATCGACTTGGCAGCACCGAACACCGCATAGACCGCCAGCCCAACCGCATCGAACCAGTCGATCGCACGACCACGCCAGAACCAGTGCGGAGTCGACCATATCAACAGCGCCGCCCCCATGCAGACCGCCGCCACACGCCAGTTATGCACCCAGAAAACCGGCGCGCCGATCAACAAATCACGCACGGTCCCGCCACCGACTCCGGTCACCAGCGCAAAGAACGCAAACGTCACCAAAGTCTGCCGCGCCCGCGCCGCCGCCAGCGCACCCGACATCGCAAACACACCAAGACCGAACAGGTCCAGCCATCCGATCAGGGGCGTAAGTTCGGCAGTGATTTCACTCGGCATCGATTACATATGGATCGGTTTGCCCTGCACCGCCATCGCTGCCTCTTTCAAAGCTTCGGAATGAGTCGGATGCGCGTGGCAAGTATAGGCAATATCTTCCGACGTGGCGCCGAATTCCATCCCCAGCACGGCTTCCGCAATCATCGTTCCGGCAAGGCTCGCAACGATCCACACGCCCAGCACGCGGTCCGACTTCGCATCCGCAATGACCTTCACAAACCCGTCGGTGTCGCGGTTCGTCTTGGCCCGACTGTTTGCCATCATCGGGAACTTGCCGACCTTGATCTCGCCTCTTGCGGCTGCCGCTTCCTCGGTCAGCCCAACGCCCGCGATCTCGGGCATCGTATAAACCACGCTCGGGATCACATCGTGATTCACGATGCCGGTCAGCCCTGCGATATTCTCGGCACACGCAATGCCTTCATCCTCGGCTTTGTGCGCCAGCATTGGCCCCGGAATAACGTCACCGATAGCCCAGATGCCCGGCACCGAAGTCTCGAATCGATGCCCAGTCTCGATCTGCCCGCGCGCATTGACCGCCAAGCCCGCCTTATCCAGCCCAAGCCCATCGGTGTTCGGACGACGCCCAATCGACACCAGAACAGCATCGGCAACAATCGTTTCAGAAGCGCCACCCGCCGCCGGTTCGATGGTCACAGTCGCCTTCCCATCGGCAACCGTAACGCCAGTCACCTTGGTAGAAGTGCGAATGTCGAAGCCCTGTTTCTTGAACAGCTTGGCCGACTCCTTGCGGACCTCGCCATCGAAGCCCGGCAAAATCTGATCGACGAACTCGACAACCGTCACCTGCGCACCAAGACGCCGCCAGACCGAACCAAGCTCCAGCCCGATCACGCCGCCGCCAATGACGACCATGTGCTCAGGCACCTTCGCCAGCGCCAACGCACCCGTCGAATCCACGACGATTTCCTGATCGACCGCCACACCCGGCAATGGCGTTACCGAAGACCCGGTCGCAATGATGATGTTTTTCGCACGGTGAGCCTTACCGGCAACCTCAACCGTATCGGTCCCGGTGAAAGTGGCATTGCCCTTCAACCAATCAACCTTATTCTTCTTGAACAGAAACGCGATGCCGCCGGTCAACTCCTTGACCGCAAGCGCCTTTTCAGCGTGCATCTGGTTCAAGTCGAGCGTCGCACCCGTGATGTTAATGCCGAACTTGGCGAGCGCACCCGAATACGCTTCCTCGAAAATTTCCGACGAATGCAACAGCGCTTTCGAAGGGATACAGCCGACGTTGAGACACGTCCCGCCCAGAGTTTCACGACCTTCGGCACAGGCGGTCTTCAGACCAAGTTGCGCCGCACGGATCGCAGCAACATAGCCGCCCGGACCCGATCCGATAACGAGGACGTCATAATCATAGTCAGCCATTTACCGGCTCCTTGGGACGTAAAGACCTAAAACTCACGCTTCCTGAGCCTGTCGAAGGGTGGTCCTAACTTGACTTGAAACTGAAGGGCAACTCTTCGACAGGCTCAGGAAGCGGTATTAACTCGAACTCATCGCGCCCTAAAGGTCGATCAGCAATCGCGTTGGATCTTCGATCGCATTCTTCAGTGCGACGAGGAAAGTCACCGCCTCACGCCCGTCGATCAATCGGTGATCGTAGCTGAGTGCAAGATACATCATCGGGCGCACCACGACCTGACCGTCGCGGACAACCGCGCGATCCTCGATCCGGTGAAGCCCCAGCACCGCCGACTGCGGCGGATTGATGATCGGCGTCGACATCAGCGAACCGAATACGCCACCGTTCGAAATCGTGAACGTGCCGCCCTTCATGTCGTCCATCGTCAACGTGCCAGCTTTTGCGCGGGCACCGAAATCACCGATGGTCTTTTCGATCTGAGCGACCGACATTTCTTGCGCGTCGCGGATCACCGGAACGACAAGACCATTGGGCGCGCTGACCGCAACCGAAATGTCGGCATAGTCGTGATAGACGATTTCGTCGCCATCGATCTGCGCATTGACGTTGGGAATATCCCGCAACGCCTGACACGCCGCCTTCACGAAAAAGCCCATGAAGCCCAAACGGACGCCATGTTTTTTCTCGAACAGGTCTTTATATTTTGTCCGCGCTTCAATGACTGCCGTCATATCGACATCGTTGAACGTGGTCAGCAAAGCCGCAGTATTCTGCGCTTCCTTCAGGCGTCGCGCGACAGTCTGACGCAGGCGCGTAATCCGCACGCGCTCTTCGCCACGCTCGCCAGTCACAGCAATCGGAGCAGCCGCTGTTACAGACGCAGCAGCGGGGGATGGCTCTGACTTCGGAGCCGCTGCGGGAGCGCCGAGAACATCGTCTCGTGTCAGGCGGCCATCCTTGCCGGACCCCTTGATAGTCGAAGGATCGACGCCTTTTTCAAGCACCAGACGCCGCACCGAAGGGGACAGCGTTGGCGACAAGCCATCGCCAGTCCTTTCGGCCGCAGGAGCCTGCTGACCAGCAGTCGCGGAAACTGCTGCAGAAGTTGGAGCACTCACCGCACCCCCAGCTTCGATCGATGCAATCACCGCACCGACATTGACCGTGTCACCGACCTTCACGACCTGCTGCCCCATTACGCCGGCAACAGGTGACGGGACTTCGATCGACACCTTGTCGGTTTCCAGGCTCGCGATCGGCTCATCGGCTTTCACCGCATCGCCGGGCTTTTTCAGCCATTCACCAAGTGTCGCTTCGGTAATCGATTCCCCGAGGACGGGGACAGTAACTTCGGTGGACATTTTCAGCCTTTCCGCTGACGTCTGATTTCATCGCGCACACTATGGCCGAGCGCGTCGGCGACGAGCGCCGCCTGCTCTGCAACGTGACGCTTGGCGAGGCCGGTTGCTGGCGAAGCCGAAGATTTGCGCCCGGCATAACGCGGCCGTGCAATACCGATATCCGCTGCCGTCAGCGCTTCCTCGATATAGGGTTCGACAAAGAACCACGCACCGTTGTTCTTTGGTTCTTCCTGCGCCCAGACTACTTCTTCGAGGTTGGTCATGCGCTTCAGTCGAGCCGCCAGAGCCTCACCCGGGAACGGATAAATCTGTTCGATCCGGATAATCGCTGTGTTGGCATCGCCCGCCGCATCGCGCGCGTCGAACAGATCGTAAGCAACTTTGCCAGTGCACAGAACTGCCCGCTTTACATCAGCATCCACGGGCGCTTTCGGATCGGACAAAATCCGCCTGAAGTGGCTGCTGCCCAGGAAATCCTCTGCCTTCGAAACCGCGCTCTTGTGACGGAGCAGCGACTTCGGCGTCATGATGATCAGCGGTTTACGGAACGGCCGGTGCATCTGACGACGCAAAATGTGAAAATAGTTGGCGGGCGTCGTGCAGTTAGCGACCTGGATGTTGTCGTCGGCACAAAGCTGAAGGAAACGCTCCAGACGCGCCGAACTATGTTCCGGCCCCTGTCCTTCGAAACCATGCGGTAACAGCATGACCAGACCGTTCGCACGAAGCCATTTGGCCTCGCCGCTCGCAATAAACTGGTCGATGATGACCTGCGCACCATTGGCGAAATCGCCAAACTGCGCTTCCCAAAGAACCAGAGTTTTCGGGTCTGCGCTGGCATAACCATATTCGAACCCAAGCACGCCGAATTCACTCAGCGTGGAATCCAGCACTTCGAAACGACCATGCGGGACATTCCACAGCGGCACGTATTTATGCTCGTCGGTCTGATCGACCCAGACCGAGTGACGTTGGCTGAACGTGCCGCGCCCCGAATCCTGACCCGACAAACGAACGCCATAGCCTTCCGACAGGATCGACCCGAAAGCCAATGCCTCGCCAGTTGCCCAGTCGAATCCAGCGCCGCTGGTGAACATCGCCCGCTTTGCATCCAGAATGCGGTTTAGTGTCGGGTGAATTGTCAAATCGGCCGGAACCGTGGTCAGCGTGCGACCAAGGCCCTCCAGCAGTTTCTTCTCGATCCCAGTCTCGACATTACGGCGTGCGGTTTCGGAATCAGTCGGCTTGTGCAGCCCGGCCCAGCGACCGCCGAACCAGTCGGCCTGATTGGCTTTATAATCCGCCGCGCTGGCAAATTCGCCTTCCAGCATTTCGGTAAACGTCGCGATATGGTCGGGAATCCAGTTCGCGTCGATCACGCCTTCTTCCTGCAACCGTGCGCCGAACACTTCGCTGACCGGAGGATGGGTCTTGATCGTTTTGTACATCAGCGGCTGGGTAAATCCCGGCTCGTCACCTTCATTGTGACCAAAGCGGCGATAGCACCACATGTCGATCACGATATCGCGATGAAAACGCTGGCGGAATTCAATCGCCATTTTGCAGGCAAAAGTCACTGCTTCGGGATCATCGCCGTTGACATGAAAGATCGGTGCCTGAACGCCCTTTGCGACGTCCGACGGATAGGGTGACGACCGCGCGAATTGCGGGCTGGTCGTAAAGCCGATCTGGTTGTTAATGATGAAGTGGACACAGCCACCGGTATTGTAACCACGCACGCCCGAAAAGCCGAGGCATTCCCAGATCACGCCTTGTCCGGCAAATGCGGCGTCGCCGTGCAACAGCACAGGCAACACCTCGATATGGTCTTCCAGATCGTCACGATCGGTCTGAATCGCACGCGTCTTGCCAAGCACGACCGGGTCGGCGGCCTCAAGATGCGATGGATTGGGGACAAGACTCATATGAACCTTGATGCCGTCGAATTCGCGATCGGTGCTGGTGCCAAGGTGATATTTCACATCACCCGAACCGCCCACATCATCGGGGTTGGCCGAGCCGCCCGAAAATTCGTGGAAGATAACCTTGTACGGCTTGCCCATCACGTTCGAAAGAACATTGAGGCGACCGCGATGGGCCATGCCGATCACAATCTCACGTACACCGAACTGGCCGCCGTACTTGATCACGCTTTCAAGCGCGGGGATCATCGCTTCGCCGCCGTCGAGCCCGAAACGCTTCGTGCCGACGTATTTCTTGCCGAGGAACTTTTCCCACTGCTCAGCCTCGATCACCTTGGCGAGGATCGCGGTTTTGCCTTCGGGGCTGAAGGTGATTGCCTTGTCTTTACCCTCCATCCGATCCTGCAGGAACTCGCGCTCCTCCACGTCCGTGATGTGCATATATTCAAGGCCGACCTTGCCGCAGTAATTTGCGCGCAAGATCGCGAGGATTTCGTTCGGGGTCGCCTTTTGCAGCCCCAGCACCCCGTCGAGCCAGATCGGCCGGTCGAGATCCGCAGCCGCAAAGCCATGATATTCGGGTGTCAGGTCTTCCCGCACAGGGCGCGGTGCCAGGCCGAGCGGATCGAGGTTCGCGGCCAGATGCCCGCGAACCCGGAACGTCCGGATCATCACCATTGCCTTGATCGCGTCGGAGGCGGCTCGCGCTACCGCCGACTCATCAAGTGGCGCACCGGCCTTTTTCGCCGCAGCCCTGACCATGACCGCCATCTGCGTCGGGTCGAGCGCCGCCGTCAGGTCATCGCTTTCCAGCGGCGGCCAGTTCGGCCGCGCCCAACTGGGACCGGCTTCGTGTTCGGCAGTGAACATTTCGTTCTCGATACCCATATCTGCTTCCTCGAATCCATCCGGCCCCGACCACCATCAAGTGGCGCGGCCAACGATTACCCGTTCAGCAATGCCTTCAACGTGACACCAAGTTCCGACGGTGACGGCGAAACGCGAATCCCGGCTGCTTCCATGGCAGCGATCTTGTCTTCCGCGCCGCCCTTGCCGCCCGACACGATGGCACCTGCATGGCCCATCCGGCGTCCCGGAGGCGCGGTCAGTCCGGCAATGAACCCAACCATCGGCTTTTTACGACCGCGCTTGGCTTCGTCGATCAGGAACTGCGCTGCGTCTTCTTCGGCCGAACCACCGATTTCGCCGATCATGATGATCGACTGGGTCGCGTCGTCGGCCAAGAACAATTCCAGCATGTCGATGAAGTTCGTGCCATTCACCGGATCGCCGCCGATACCCACGGCAGTCGTCTGGCCAAGGCCTTCGTTCGTCGTCTGGAACACCGCTTCATAGGTAAGGGTACCTGAACGGCTCACAACGCCGACCGTTCCTGCGGAAAAGATCGAGCCGGGCATGATGCCGATCTTGCACTGGTTCGGGGTCAGCACGCCGGGGCAGTTCGGCCCGATCAGCCGCGATTTCGAACCCGAAAGCGCACGCTTTACCTTGACCATGTCGAGCACCGGAATGCCCTCTGTGATGCAAACGATCAGCGGCACTTCGGCGTCGATCGCCTCGAGGATCGAATCCGCAGCGAACGGAGGTGGAACGTACACAACCGAAGCCGTCGCACCCGTGGCCGCAACCGCTTCGTGCACGGTGTTGAAGTTCGGCAGGCCGATATGCGTCGTGCCACCTTTACCCGGCGTTACGCCACCGACCATCTGCGTGCCATAAACCAGCGCCTGTTCGGTATGGAATGTGCCGGTGTTACCCGTCATCCCCTGCGTGATAACCTTGGTATTCTTGTCGATCAGAATGCTCATATCAGTCCTTTAATTCAGCGAACCGTCGATTGCCTTACAGGCAACCAACAGTTCCTTGACCGCATCGACCGACACGGTGAAATTTGCTTGGGCTTCGGCGTTCAGCTTGATCTCTACGACCTTTTCGACACCACCCGCGCCGATAACGCAGGGGACGCCGACATACAGGCCATCGACGCCATACTGGCCCGACAGGTGCACAGCTGCTGGCAGAACGCGCTTCTTGTCCTTCAGATAGGCTTCGGCCATTTCGATGCCGCTCGTCGCCGGAGCATAGAAAGCCGAACCGGTCTTGAGCAGGCCGACGATCTCGCCGCCACCGGCACGGGTGCGTGCGACGATGGCGTCGATGCGCTCCTTGGTGGACCAGCCCATTTCGATCAGATCGGGAATGGGGATGCCCGCAACCGTCGAATATTCGACCACCGGCACCATCGTGTCGCCATGTCCGCCCAGCACGAACGCGGTAACGTCCTGAACGCTGACCTTGAACTCATCGGCGAGGAAGTGACGGAAGCGCGCCGAATCGAGCACGCCAGCCATGCCAACGACCATGTGGTGCGGCAGCTTGGAAAATTCACGCAACGCCCAGACCATCGCGTCGAGCGGGTTGGTGATGCAGATCACGAAAGCATTTGGCGCGTTGGCGGCGATGCCCTCACCCACGGCCTTCATGACCTTCAGGTTGATGCCGAGCAGGTCGTCACGGCTCATGCCGGGCTTGCGCGCGACTCCGGCGGTGACGATGATGACGTCTGCGCCAGCAATGTCGGCGTAGTCGTTGCTGCCCTTAAGGTTGACATCGAACCCTTCGACCGGCGCGCATTGCGCCAGATCGAGCGCCTTGCCCTGCGGAATACCCTCTGCGACGTCGAACAGGACGATATCGCCCAATTCCTTCGAAGCGGCGAGATGCGCGAGCGTGCCGCCAATATTCCCTGCGCCGATCAGTGCGATTTTCTTGCGTGCCATCTGGGCCAAAGCCTTCCCTGTTACTTATCCGGAAATTGGGGTCGCGGTTACGCGCCTTGACGCGCCGCCGCAACCGTGGATTTCCCTAGCGCGCAGATTATCTTTGCTAACGGTTCGCAATAGCGACATTGGCCGCTCAGGCGGGGCCATGCCCCTCGGCAAGATACGCCGCCGACTGCATTTCCATCAGCCTGCTGACGGTGCGATCGAATTCGAACCGCCCATCGCCCTTGGTATAAAGCGCGTCGGGCGTGGCATCCGCAGTGGCGATCAATTTCACCTTATGCTCGTACAGCGAATCGATCAGCGTCACGAACCGCGCAGCCTCATTGCGGTTTTCCGGCCCCAGCTTTGGAATGCCGACAACAATGACGCTATGATAATGCCGCGCCACCGCCAGATAATCCGAAGCCCCGCGTGCCTCGCCACACAGGCGCTTGAACGAAAATACAGCAACGCCCTTCAAACTCTTGGGAACGTGCAGCATTCGCCCGCCCCCCAGCTCCAGTTCTGCGCTCGGCACATGCAGCGCATCTTCGGGCGCAAAATCGGTTAGCTGGAAAAAAGCCTGCCGGACCGCCGCCGTCGCCACCGGCCCGTTGGGCACATGCCACGTCTTCACACCCGCCAGACGTTCCATCCGGTAATCGGTAGGGCCGTTCAGAGGCAATACGTCCAGCCGTCGTTCGATCAGCGCGATGAACGGCAGGAAATGCTCACGGTTCAGGCCGTCCTTGTACAGATCGGACGGCGCGCGGTTCGACGTGGTCACAATCGTGACGCCCGTTTCGATCAGCCCGGTAAACAGCCGCGACATAATCATCGCGTCGGCCGAATTGTTGACGACCATTTCGTCGAAAGCCAGACACCGCGCCTCATCGGCCAGGGCCGCAACCACAGGCGCTATCGGATCGCCCGCTTCTTTCTCGCGCTCAACCCTCAGCCGTGCATGAACCTCGATCATGAACTCATGAAAATGAACGCGGCGCTTTCGGTTGATTTTCAGGCTGTCGTAAAACAGGTCCATCAGCATCGACTTGCCGCGCCCAACCCCGCCCCACAGGTAAATACCCTTGGGTACCGACGACTTGGCTTTGCCCAATCGCCAGAATTTACTGCCCCGTGGGGCTACTGCTTCCAGTTCGATCTGCAACTGGTGAAGCCGTTGAGCCGCATCGGCCTGCGTCTGATCGGGACGAAGCTCACCCGCTGCGACCAATTCGGCATAGCGATCGGCAACATTCATTTTCTAATGGTGGCTTTGCACAGCGTACCTGAAAAAGCGGCGACTTTTCCGTGGTCCTGAAAAATGAGGCCGCGCAGAAACACCAGCCGCCCCGTTTCGCGAAGCAGTTCGACATCGGCGTCCAGTGGTTCACCGGCTTTGCCCGCTCCGATAAACTGCATCGACAGGTCCAGCGTTACGCCGCCAGCCGAATCGGCCTGAACCAGCAACGCCGCACCAACGAACAATGCGATGTCGGCAAACGCCAGAGTTACCCCGCCGTGAACGCCATCGAGCAAATTCGTGTGGATACGTTCGGGAAAAATCCGCGCCCGCGCAATGTCGCCATCGCGCTGAACAATCATCTTGCCCAACAACGCATTGAACCGGCATTGGTCGGCAAGATCCCACGTCATCCAGCCGGGATTGGCTGGATCGGGAACGTGGATAAACGGCGACGGATCAGTCACATCATCTGGCACGACTGGATCAGACAGCGCGTTCGACCACCATTTTCTTGACCTCGGCAATTGCCTTCGCCGGGCTCAACCCCTTGGGGCAGACATTCGAACAGTTCATGATCGTGTGGCAGCGATACAGGCGGAAGGGATCTTCCAGCTCGTCCAGTCGCTCACCCGTCATCTCGTCACGGCTGTCGGCCAGCCAGCGATAAGCCTGTAACAGAATCGCCGGCCCCAGGAACTTGTCGCTGTTCCACCAATAACTTGGGCATGCCGTCGAACAACATGCGCACAGAATGCACTCATACAGGCCGTCCAGCTTCGAACGATCTTCGGGAGATTGCAGGCGCTCGACACCCGATGGCGTCGGCGTCTTGGTTTTCAGCCACGGCTCGATCGACGCATATTGTGCATAGAAATGCGTGAAATCGGGGACCAGATCCTTGATGACGTCCATGTGCGGCAATGGCGTAATCCGCACTTCGCCCTTCACATCCTCGATCGCCTTAGTACAGGCCAGCGTGTTCGTGCCGTCGATATTCATCGAACACGAACCGCAAATCCCCTCACGGCACGACCGACGGAAGGTGAGCGACGAATCCTGCTCGCCCTTCATCTTGATCAGTGCGTCGAGGACCATCGGCCCGCAAGTATCGAGATCGACCTCAAAATTGTCATAGCGCGGATTTTCACCGCTATCGGGATCGTAGCGATAGATTTTGAAATTCTTGATGTTCTTCGCACCGGCAGCCGCCTTATGCGCCTTACCCTTGGCTTTAATCTTACTGTTCTTGGGGAGAGCAAATTCAGCCATCAAGGGTTCCCTGTCGCGTTGCAGATATGGCGACCATGTCGGTTTTCGGGTCGGTTTCGGATAATGTCGCTGGCACTACCGAGTGCGGATCGTCTTTGCCAGCCCGGAAAACGAGTGCAAGCACAATCAGCATCGTCAGACCTAAAACCAGTCCATGCCAGCCCGCACCATTTATATTGTAACGGTAAAGCAACAGCACAAGCAGCGGCAACAGGCCGATATTCGCAATAATATTGACCATGATCGACTGGCCGGTGCGTCCCAATGCGATCAACGCAGAGGAAAATGGCACGGAACCGAGTTGCGCGCCGCGCCCGATGGCGAGCAGGACCAGTAGAAAAGCCCCGGATTCAAATCCTTTACCGCCCAACAGTTCGAGGATTTGTTTTGCGAAAAAGGCGAAAACCACCACAAACGGCGCCGCGGCGGCCAGCGCCAGACCCGACGTTCGCCACGTCAGCCGCTTCGCTTCGACACGATCGCCCGCTGCAATCAGGCGCGCGATAATCGGGAAAGAAGCCTGCGCCAATTGCGTCGCGGGCTGTTGCAACACGACCGCCGCACGCTGCGCCAGCGAATATATTCCCGCCGCCGCTGCGCCCAATGTCGCTCCGATAACGAGCGGCACCAGTTTGGGAGCAAGGTCGCGGAGCGTCAGATCGGCATTCGTGGTTACAAGGAATCGGATAATCCCGGCATTCTCATTCTTTACGCCATCGATTCCCGCCGGAACCTTTGTGCGACCAAGCATCGTCCGGAATATCGGCGCGGCAAGAACCCACACCGACAATCCCTCGCACACCGACCCCGCGAGCCAGACGATCAGAAACCCGGTCAGCCCGCCACCCGACAGCCAGACGATCAACGTGCCGACCAGACGAATTATCGGGGAAAGAGTGGCCTGAACGCCCAGCCGGTCGAACCGTCCCGCCAATTGCAGCACGCCATAAGGTGTCGTGACGACATTCGACAGGACCGCCAGCGCGTACCAGCGCGCGATCGGGATAATTTCGGGCGACCATCCGAACCGCGCGGCTGCATAGGGAACACCCGCAACGGCCACCCCCATCGCCAGTAACGCGCAGGCGATTTCGACCAACGCCATGAATCGGACCAGCCGGGTCAGCCGCGCATGATCCCCGTCGGCCAACGCCTGCGCACCATAGCGCACGACCGTATGCCAGCCGGAAAATGCGATAACCCCGCCGACCGCCACGACATAGCCGTTGACCAGCACCAGCACGCCATAATCATGCGGCCCCAGCGTGCGAGTGACGATGACAAGATAAATCAGGCTGATGAGGCCCGCGACGGCTTTCCCTCCCAGCAGCAATCCCATGTTCTGGACGACCTGCTTCAGCATCGGCGCTGCGCCATAAAGGCCGCAATCGCCGCCGCACCGCGCTCGCTGGCCGGGATCGGCGACGGGTCGAACGTCTCGGCAAACAGCGCGCGCTGGGCAGGTGCGAACTCTGCGCCCACCGCCTGATAATCGGGCAATCGCGCAGTCAGTTCGTTAAGGGACGTAGCGACTGGCCCCGCTTGCCAGTGATGATAGCGTGGGTCGCCCGACCATGCCGTGTGACGGGCATCAATGAAAAATGCGGGGCGCGGGTTGTTCATAAATTCGTAAATCTGGCTGCTCGCATCGCCGATATAGGCATCGGAAGCACGCATATAGCTCATATCGAACAAGCGCGGGCTGTCGACATCAACAAGGATGTTCGACGCGCTGGCTGATGAGGGGATTTCCGGGCGGAACCGTCCGGTTCGATACTCCAGCGACCAGTGGAATTTTTTCCGAAACAGCATGACGTGCGGCGCGACAATCAGGTTGAATTCGGGGTGACCCGCAAACCAGTCGATGAGCTTCGGCCCGAAATCATACCATGACGATAAATTCGGATCGAAGTGTGGATTATAGACAAAAACTGGCTTTTTATTGGCAAAAACCGACCGCGACGGGGAATTTTCCGCCAAAAAGTCGAATTTTGGATAGCCAATTATCTCGATCGCGTTGCCCGCGTGAACAAGATGCTCCCTCGACGCGGCCTCGACCCATTTCCTACCGGGCACCAGCAACAGATCGAACTGCGCCAGATCCGGGTGATACGTCACCCCCGATCCCCCGCACCGTGCGGGATATAGATAAACGCCGGAGCGCGCGCGCCCAGCTTGCGTTTTGCCCATAAACACGTCCGCTCGGTCGCGACCAGAGCGTCCAGGCCGGCAATCAACTCCAGATTGGCCGACAGAGCCGCCCTCCGTGAAAACGGCGCAATCCGGTCGAAAATCGGCCCCATTGCGCGAGCAACAGGGCCAGCTCCAAAAGTCACCAACTCGACCCGAGCACTATTTGTCCGTTTCCGTACAATACTCAGCAGCGCAGGAGAAACCAGCGCAATTACCGTATGTCCCGGATTGCACTTGGCGTAGGCAATCATGATTCCGATACTATGCGCAACCTGATGCGCGGCATCATGATTGAACAGAAAACCAATTCTCACAAAACGTCCCGCGCCGCCAATATCGCCTCGACCAACTTATGGTCCGCCACATTGTCCACGTCGATACAAGCCTCTGCCTGAGGCATAACAACCGCCGCCGCCGACAGTCCGAACCGCTTGCCGATCCGCGCCAGCGCACCCTGTATCGTCAGCAATCGCAGCGCCGTTCCGAGGAGGACAATCGGCCCGAACGCCGACAACAATGCCCGCCCCCGTTTACGCCGCTGCTCGATCGCCGCCCAAATTTCGAGCACCGGCGCGACCTTCGCGCTGCCGATCCAGAACAGATTGGCTCCCGAATATGCACCGCCCCGAAATCGCAGCCAGGTCCGTTTGCTCATCGGATAAGCGGTGAGCAAAACCTTCTGTTCGACCACACCCACGGCAAGATCGTGCCCGCGGGCTCCGACGATAAAACTTTCTATCATCGCGGCATCCAGCAGCGCGTGGTCCGCCGTTGTTATCAACAAGGGAAACTGCCCACGATCAACGAGCACACTGACAGTTTCTGCAATCGTCCGACCCGCCAGCTCAGCACCCGCCCATACCGAAGCCAGCACATCGCCGCCGACGACGACAACCCGGGCGATGTCAGAATGACTCTCTAACGCAACAACCACGCGCGCAACCATCGGCACGCCGCTGACGGGGATCATCGCCTTGGCCGCAACGCCGAACGACGTTGCCAGCGCGTCGCCACCGGGGCGCTCACCGGCAAGCACGACTGCCGTTATACCGATAGTCAAACTGCCCCCGGACCTTCGCCGCACGGCGCTTTAAGCCGCCAGGCCGAAATCAATAAACGCGCGCCTTCGGTTTGATATAGTCGATATCGTCGGTCAGCGTATAATCATGCACCGGACGGTAATCGATCTTCACGCCTTTGCCCTGCGTCCACATCAGCGTGTGTTTCATCCATTCGGCATCGTTCCGGTCGGGATAAGTCTCATGCATGTGTGCGCCGCGTGACTCGTGGCGATTACTTGCGCCGTGCATCGTCACCACCGCCTGTGGCAGCATATTGTCGAGCTCAAGCGTCTCGATCAGATCTGTGTTCCAGATCATCGAGCGGTCGGTGACGCGAACATCGTCGATGCGTGCGGCGACCTTATCGATCAGGATCTTGCCCTCATCCAGCAACTCTGTGTCGCGGAACACGGCGGCGTGCTTTTGCATCGTGCGCTGCATATCCAGACGGATTTCAGCAGTCGATGAACCGCCATTCGCGTTGCGGAACTTGTCGACACGGCCGAGAGCCATTTCTTCCGAACCCTTGGGCAGCGGAGCATGCTTGGTATCGGGCTTGACGATCTCGGCGATGCGGTGGCCAGTTGCGCGGCCAAACACGACCAGATCGATCAGGCTGTTCGACCCGAGGCGGTTGGCACCGTGAACCGAAACGCAGGCCGCTTCGCCGATTGCGAACAGGCCAGGCACGACGGAATCGGGATTGCCATCCTTCAACGTAACGACTTCGCCGTGATAGTTACAGGGGATACCACCCATATTGTAATGCACTGTCGGCGTAACAGGCAAAGGCTGGCGCGTTAGGTCGACGTTTGCGAAAATCTTGCCCGTCTCGGTGATGCCGGGCAGCCGCTCCGCCAGGACTTCTGGAGCGATATGATCGAGATGAAGGTAGATGTGATCCTTATGAGGACCGACGCCACGACCTTCGCGTATTTCGGCTGCCATCGAACGTGAAACCACGTCGCGCGACGCCAGATCCTTGGCCGACGGTGCATAGCGTTCCATGAAACGCTCGCCCTCGGAATTAGTCAGATAACCACCCTCGCCGCGAGCACCTTCGGTGATCAACACACCCGCGCCATAGATGCCGGTCGGGTGAAACTGGACAAACTCCATGTCCTGCATCGGAAGCCCTGCGCGCAGGACCATGCCGCCGCCGTCGCCAGTGCAAGTGTGCGCGCTCGTTGCCGAGAACCAGCATTTGCCATAACCACCGGTCGCCAGCACGACACTATGCGAACGGAAACGGTGGATGCTACCATCCTCCATGCACATGGCGATGACACCTCGGCACGCACCGTTCTCCATGATCAGATCGAGCGCGAAATATTCAATGTAGAAGTCTGCATCATACTTCAGGCTCTGCTGATACAAAGCGTGCAACATGGCGTGACCGGTGCGATCCGCGGCCGCGCAGGTGCGCTGAGCCGGTGGCCCCTCCCCCATGTTCTGCATCATGCCGCCGAACGGACGCTGATAGATTTTGCCTTCGCTCGTGCGGCTGAATGGCACGCCAGCGTGCTCCAGTTCATAAACCGCCTGCGGCGCTTCACGCACGAGATACTCGATCGCATCCTGATCGCCCAGCCAGTCCGACCCCTTTACGGTATCGTACATATGCCAGGTCCAGTGATCCGGCCCCATGTTGCCAAGGCTGGCCGCGATGCCACCCTGCGCCGCAACCGTGTGGCTGCGCGTCGGGAAAACTTTGGTGATGCAAGCGGTGCGAAGACCGGCTTCGGCGCAACCCATAGTCGCGCGCAGGCCCGATCCGCCGGCTCCGACAACCACGGCATCATAGCTATGGTCAATGATCTTATAGGCTTCGGCCATCAGTTCGGCGTCCCGGAAAGTGCGATTTTAAGGATGGAAAACAGCGCGAGGCCCGCGCTTCCAAATGTCCAGAGGTGGAGCAGCGCCATTGCGACAATGCGGCTCGCGTCGTGCTGGTAATCTTCGATCACGACCTGCAACCCAAGGCGGAAATGCCAGAAGGTGTTGATCGCAATGAAAGCCATTGGCACGGCCGCCAGTGGCGACTGTAGCCAGCTATGCACAGTCGCATAGTCAAGGTTCGGCAGGCGCAGCAGCGATATGATCAGCCACAGGATCAGCACAAGGTTGCCGAATGCGGTCAGGCGCTGGAGCCACCAATGACCCGCGCCATGTTTTGCAGAGCCAAGACCGCGGACCCGGCCGAGTTCGGTGCCCTGTCCCATCAGCGTGTTCCCAACAAGATATAAGCCCACATCAAAAGAGTCAGCACGACTGCGCCGACCATCACTGCGATCGACGAGTTGCGGTTTGTCTTCAGTTCGAAACCCGACCCCGTATCCATCACAAAATGGCGAAGTCCCGCCAACATATGGAAAAAGAATGCCAGGCTCAAACCGATCGGGAAAATCAGCATCAGCGGTGATTTAGCGCAGTTCATGAAGCTCGCATAAGCCTCAGGTCCGCTGGCCAGCGCGGCCAGCCACCAAACAAACCCGGTCACCCCGACGGTCGCAAGACCAACGCCCGTGACGCGCGTCAGGATCGAGACCGTCATATGCGGTCCCCATTTCCAGATCGACAGATGCGGCGACAAAGGTCGCGCTGTATTGCGGCTCATAAACTTCCCCGGTGTGGTGTTGGCTCCGGTGCGGTGCTGCGGTGTCCATAAACCATACAAATTGCGATGCAACAGGATGCGCAACACAGGATAAAACTAACTGTCCGTTTACCATTGCCACCATAAAACATGGTTCATGACCAATGCGCGCACATCAAGCACCAATGTCGAAGCTCTGAACAGCGACATTATCCCGATCACAGAACGCCTGAAACATTTCGATCGCGACGGCAGACTTGCAACCGATTGTGCCATTCTGTCGAAGGCGATCGAACATCACATCGATGAAATCGCGCTGGCCTATTGGAATCACTATCACGAAAATCGAACGTCACGATCGACACAATCGCCGGTAAACCTTGAAGAGGGTCGGCGTTATACCTTTCTCAAATACAATCATCCCACCGAACAGGCGTGGGCAGATGTCGCCTGCAACCATGCAAAACGCGCTTTTCTGGCCGGAAAAGACATAAGCCTGATCCTTTCGTCGTTCGAGATGTCACACGAAAAGGCACTGGAGATCCTCTGCGAGACGTCGGCGGATAACCTTGACGCGATGCGTGCCGGAGCGAGAGCGATCGTTCGGGTTTCGGCAATCGAGGCAGATATCATATCGACTGCCATCAGCCTTTTGAAAGCGCGTCAGGTAGATGAAGACAATGGTGCCCGTGCCGATCTGTTCCACACGCGGATCGCGGCGGGCGTTGCGGAAACCTCAGACCTCGGCACCCATCTCCGCGCTCAGGCTTCGGGCGCGTCCTGCGCAACGCGTGGTATGCTGGGTAAGGCGTCCGAAGTTGCCGCAGCCGCCGAACAGTCCGCCGTTGCGATGCGCGATGCTGCTCACACGGCAGCCGGCCTGATTCGCGCGATCGAGGATGCGCGTAACGAGGTGGAAATCGCCGCCGAAGTCGCAACCCGCGCTTCGGCTCAGGCCGGCGAGGCCGTTAAAGTATCCGAAGCGCTCTCTGAAACCGCCAAGTCAATCGAATCGATCCTCGGTCTGATTCGCGATGTGGCCGGACAGACCAACCTGCTCGCGCTCAACGCCACGATCGAAGCCGCCCGCGCGGGCGATGCCGGACGCGGGTTCGCGGTGGTCGCTCAAGAGGTCAAGAACCTCGCAAACCAGACCGCGCGTGCCACCGACGATATTGCCGCCAAGATTTCCGCCATCCAGTCGGCAACCCAGTCCACCGTCGCCACCAACAGCTCGATTCGCGAAACCGTGACCGAAGTTCAGGCATCCGCCGTCCGCATTCGTCAGGCAATGGAAGTTCAGGCGCAGACCGTCACGATGATCACCGCCGCTGTCGATGAAACGGCGCTGGCAGCCGACACCATGTCCACGACGATCGCAGCGATCCGAGCCGACACCGTAACCGTCGCGACAGAAATCGACGCGCTGGAAGTCGGGTTCGACACGGTGAACGCCAAACTCGCTTCACTTCAGAATGCGGCAGGCGACTATGTGAAGATGGTCGCTTAGGACGAGTCCGCCACTGGTCCCCTGTCGTTTTTGCGATATGTGGGCGCATGACCGTTCATATTCTCCTCACGGGCGCGACACGCGGCATCGGTGCCGCCATCGCCGCACGACTCGGTACAGAAGACGTGACATTCGTTGGGACAGGCAGCGCAGATGGTGATCTGGCAGACCCAATGACCCCAGCGAATATCTGGGCCAACGCGATCGAACGACTCGATGGCCGGATCGATGTTCTCATCAACAATGCGGGCGTTTTTGAAGCCTCACCGATCGACCTGCCCGATGCGGAGTGGTCCGCGTCGTGGAACAGAACCATGCAAGTCAATCTGACTGCCAGCGCCGAACTCTGTCGGTTTGCCGTCCAGCATTTTCTGACCAACAAGGGTGGCCGCATCGTCAATGTCGCCAGTCGTGCGGCATATCGCGGGGACAGCCCTGACCATTGGCATTATGCAGCATCGAAAGCGGGCATGGTCGCCATGACAAAGACAATCGCACGGGGCTACGCTGCCCGGAACATTCTTGCCTTCGCCATTTGTCCGGGCTTCACCATGACCGGCATGGCAGATGATTACCTGTCCAGTCGGGGCGGCGATAAACTGCTCGCCGACATTCCCCTCGGTCGCGTTGCCGACCCTGCTGAAGTTGCAGAGGTTGTCGCCTTTGCCGCCCTCACTGCGCCGCCATCGATGACCGGCGCGATCCTCGACATAAATGGAGCCAGCTATGTCCGCTGAAAGCTGGAAGATGACGCTGAACTGCAATCGTGCAGAGGCCGAGCAATTTGCCGATGATATTCCCGAGCTTGCCGATCTGGACCCGGCGCCGGTAATCGTTGCGACAGAGCCGGACCCCGCCCGCCCCGACGACTGGCAGATCGATGCCTATTTCGAGGGCAAGCCATCGCGCGATGTGCTGCGCCGGGTAGCCGCTCTCGTGCCTAGCGCCCGAGCAAAGGAACCCCGCGCCCATCCGCTGCCGACCGAGGATTGGGTCACTCTTAGCCAGTCGGGTTTCGAACCATTGGAGGCCGGGCGCTTTTATGTCCGCACACCCGACCACCCTGCCCGCCGTGGAAAGATCGACTTCGTAATCCCGGCAGGACTGGCGTTCGGCACCGGCCAGCACGCGACCACGTCAGGTTGCCTGTCCATGCTCGACGCGATGAAGCGGCGTGGTGCAGTCTATCGCAATGTCCTCGACCTCGGCACCGGGACCGGATTGCTAGCCTTTGCCGCAATGAAACTCTGGCCGCTGGCACAGGCTACAGCATCCGACATCGACCCCGTATCGATTGCGGTAGTTCGCGAAAATGCCGTGCTGAACGGTGTCGGGCGATTGCATCTGGTCGTTGCTGACGGCCTGTCTCACCGTGATCTCGTCGCCCGTGCGCCCTATGATCTGGTGATCGCGAACATTCTGGCTCAGCCGCTAATCGACATGGCACCGTGGATTGCCGCGAGCGTGGCCCAGCGCGGCACGCTTGTGCTGGCCGGATTGCTCGACACGCAGGCAGCGGCAGTCGCGCGCGCTTATCGCCGCCAGGGGATGCGGCTAGCGGAGGCTAGCGGCGGCGAGTGGCCGGTACTCAGGATGGTAGCGCGACGCTGAGCTTGCCCGTCGCGTAAGCCTGTGTTCCCCGCGTGATGATCCGATCGTTCGCGGTCAGGTCGGCAGGCGTCAGATCAGCCTCCCCTTCAAGCGCGGCATAAAGCGGCGCGAAATCGGTTTCGACGGTCAGCCGTAATAGTTCATCGAAGCTCGGGATGACGAAGTAGCTCTGCTGATAATCGTCGATCCGATATTCCGTCTGCATCACTCGTTTCAGATCGAAGCCGATCCGGTTGGGACTTGGATCATCAAGCGCGAAAATGGATTCGCCACGGCTTGAAACGATCCCGGAACCATAAATCCGCAAAGCTCCCGCTTCCTCGATCAACCCGAACTCGACCGTGTACCAGTAAAGCCGCGCCAGCCGTTTCAGGGCACCGAGCGACCCGGCCCGCTGTCCGCCACGACCATAGGCCGCCATATAATCGGCAAAAACCGGATCGGCGAGCATCGGTACATGACCGAAGACATCGTGAAAAACATCGGGTTCCTCAAGGTAATCGAGCTGATCCGCCCGCCTGATAAAATTTCCCGCAACGAACGTCCGATTGGCAAGATGGTCGAAAAACACCGCATCAGGAACAAGACCCGGCACGGCAACGAGGCGCCATCCAGTCGCCGCCATTAAGCGTTCGGACAGTTCCACGAAATCGGGAATGCCCGGCTTCGACAGCCGCAGAACGTCCACCCCCCGCAAAAAAGCATCGGAAGCCCGGCTCGGCAACATCGCCACCTGCCGCGCAAAAAGCGTGTCCCATACTGCATGTTCTGCCGCCGTATATCGGCTCCAGTTCTGCGGGATAGTGAAGTCGTTGGTCGGGGTTTCCGTCATGATCTTACAGATATGATCAGACAGCAGCCGCCGCAACAATCGACGCCCACGCAGCTTCGTCGATCACTTCGATGTTCAGGTCGGCCGCCTTTTTCAGCTTCGATCCAGCACCCGGTCCGGCCACGACCAGGTCGGTTTTCGCCGAAACAGAGCCTGCCGTTTTCGCTCCCAGCGCCTCGGCCTGCGCCTTGGCTTCGTCGCGGGACAGGGTTTCGAGCGATCCAGTGAATACAATCGTCTTGCCGGTCAGAGCTGATTCGCGGACGTTGGAAACATAGGCGAGCGGACTGACTTCGCTGAGCAGGTCGGCCCATGCTTCACGATTGTGTTCTTCGTGAAAGAAATCGACCAGCGCCTGTGCGACGACAGGGCCGATACCTTCGATTGCGCTGAGTTCGGTGAGCGCATCAGCGTGCTGGGCGACTTCGGCAACGCGTTCGACGGTTCCAAACGCTCGCACCAGATCCTTTGCGGTGACGACGCCGACGTGCCTGATGCCGAGGCCGAACAGAAAGCGCGCGGGATCGGGGGTGCGGCGCGCTTCGATTGCGTTGATGAGGTTGGCAACCGATGTTTCCTTCCACCCAGCCCGCGTCAGAATCGCCTGACGGTGTGATTTCAGGCGAAAAATGTCGGCAGGACTGTGGATCAGGTCGTCAGCGAAGAACTCAATGATCGTTTTTTCACCCAGCCCGTCGATGTCGAGCGCGCCGCGTGAGACGAAATGTTTCAGTCGCTCGATTCGCTGGGCCGGGCAGATCAGACCACCGGTGCAGCGAATATCGACCTCGTCATCCTCACGCACCGCGTCGGACTGGCACTGGGGACAGACAGAGGGGAATACATAGTCGGGGCGGACGGCTTCGGGCGTCAGGTTTTCGAGAATTTGTGGAATGACATCGCCCGCCCGCTGGACGGTGACACGGTCGCCGGGGCGGACGCCGAGGCGGCCGATTTCGTCGGCGTTGTGGAGGGTCGCATTTGTCACGACGACGCCGCCGACGGTGACGGGTTCAAGGCGCGCTACCGGCGTGAGTTTGCCAGTCCGCCCGACCTGAATATCGATGGCGAGCAAAGTGGTCTGGGCGCGCTCTGCCGGGAATTTATGGGCGATGGCCCAACGAGGAGCCTTGGCGACAAAACCCAATCGCGCCTGCCAATCCAGACGATCGATTTTATAGACGACGCCATCGATGTCGAAGGGGAGGTCGGCGCGAAAACTTTCGATCTTGCGGAACTGGGCAAGCATTTCCTGCACACTGGCAGCAAGGATCAGATCGGGGCTAACGGGAAAGCCCCATGATTTTATTGCCATCATTACAGCGTGTTGAGTGACACCCGGCAGCGCGGACGTGTCTCCCCAGCCGTAAGCCAGAAACTTCAGCGGGCGAGCGCGGGTGACTTCGGGGTCTTTCTGGCGCAGCGATCCCGCGGCGGCATTGCGTGGGTTGGCGAACACGCGCTCCCCCGCAAGCCGTTCATTCAGCTCGATAAAATCCGCCTTCGCCATATAGACTTCGCCGCGCACTTCAAAAACCTCGGGCACGCCTGCGGGCAAATTCTGCGGAATGTCGGAAATCGTCGCCACATTCGCGGTCACGTTTTCGCCCGTAATCCCGTCGCCACGGGTCGCCGCTTGCACCAAAACGCCGTTTTCATAGCGTAACGAGCAGCTTAATCCGTCGATTTTGGGTTCTGCGGTGACGCTGACGGGCGTCCCTTCCGACAAGCTGAGAAAGCGTCGGACGCGGGCGATGAATTCGGCAACGTCTTCGTCGGTGAAGGCATTGTCGAGCGACAGCATGGGCTTTGCGTGGGTGACTTTGGACAAATGAGCCGATGGCGCAGCCCCCACGATTTTGGATGGCGTGTCGGCACGGACGAGGTGCGGAAATTGGGTTTCCAGATCGGTATTGCGGCAAATCAGCGCATCATATTCGGCATCGCTGATCTCTGGCGCGTCGTCGGTGTGATAGGCGCGCGAATGATGAGCGATCTGGCGGGCGAGGCGCATCAGTTCGTTGGCGGCTTCGGCGTCGGTCACGCAGCCTCCACCAGTCGGGCGGCCTGCGCGCGGGCTTCTTCGGTGACATGATTTCCCGACAACATCCGTGCGATTTCCTCCTGTCGCGCTTCGGCATCGAGCGTGCGCAGGTTAGTGCGCGTCACTAACCCGTCGCTGTTCTTGGCGATCAGCAGATGTTCACCACCGCGCGCGGCAACCTGTGGACTGTGCGTAACGACCAACACCTGTCGCGTATCGGCCAGTCGCGCCAAACGTTCGCCGATGGCCGAAGCGACCGCACCGCCGACACCCCGGTCGATTTCGTCGAAGATCATCGTTCCCGCCCCGCCTTCTTCGGCAAGCGCGACCTTTAGCGCGAGGATGAAACGCGACAATTCGCCGCCGCTGGCAATCTTTGTCAGGGGCGCAAATGGCGCGCCGGGGTTGGTCGAGATTTCAAATTCCACACGATCCGCCCCCTGTTCACTGTCGTTGCCGGGGGCGACGGCGGTGCGGAAACGCGCGGCGTCGAGCTTCAGCGGCGCAAGCTCGTTCGCCACCGCCTTGTCGAGCCGAAGCGCAGCGGCGGTACGGGCCTTGGTCAAAACATCGGCGGCGGCGCGATAAGCGGTGCGGGCGGCGGCGGCCTGCGCGATCAGACGGTCAATCCCAGCCCCGCCCTCTTCGATTGCGTTAAGTTTGGCGCGTAACTCCGTTGCAAAGGTGGCAAGAGCGTCAGGCGTCACGCGGTGTTTGCGGGCCAGCGCGCGCAGATCGAACAGACGGGTTTCATCGGCTTCGAGCTGGGCCGGGTCGAAGACGTGGAGGCTGGCGGCGCGCTGCAACTGTTCATCGGCAACCGCGCCTTCGATAATGGCGCGGTCGATGGCGGCCAGTGCTTCGGCCAGCGTCGTATGTTCACGGGCGACGCGGTCGAGTGCGCGGGCGGCGGCGCGCAATTTGGGAAGTGCGCCATCGGCCCCTTCGACCAGTGCCATGATATCTTCGAGTTCGCCCGACAGGCGTTCGCCGCGCTGCATATTGGCGCGGCGGTCGGCGAGTTCCTCTTCCTCACCCTCCTCGGGGGCAAATTCATCGAGTTCGGCAACGGTGTGCGTCAGCCAGTCACGGTCGCGCGTGGCGTCGTCCAATGCGGTCTTCGCGGTTTCCAGCGCGATATCGGCGGCACGCATCGCGGCAAAGGACTGGCCGATCTGACCGAGGTCGATCCGTCCGAAAATGTCGAGCAAGGCGCGGTGGCCGGTCGGCGCAAGCAGCCCGCGATCATCATGCTGGCCGTGGATTTCAACCAGTCTGGACCCGAATTCGCGAAGCAAAGCGCCCGACACCGGCTGATCGTTAACGAAGGCACGGCTTTTTCCGTCCCATTTCAACGTGCGGCGAACGATCAGCGGCTCGCTGGCATCGCATAATATATCGTTATCTATCAGTATTTTAGCGGCCTCAACATCATGTTCAAAGGTCGCGGCGACGCTCGCCTGTGCTGCACCCTGACGGACGAGGCCACTGGCTGCGCGATCACCAAGCGCAAGGCCAAGCGCGTCGAGCAGGATCGATTTCCCCGCGCCGGTTTCGCCGGTGATGACGACGAGGCCGGGCCGGAATTCGAGGTCCAGAGCCTCGATTAGGACAACGTCGCGGATGGATAGGGAGAGGAGCACGTTGCCCTGTTACCGGGATTTGGTTGGTGAGCGAAGCCCTGTTGTTTATGCGTCCGTTAAAGTCGGTTATCGCATCAAGAGCGACAACCGATCATCACACTCTGCGTTCCAGCATCGGCTTCTCATCGCGGCGCAGAGTCAGGACATCGACGCCATCGCTCGTGACCGCGACGGTATGCTCAAATTGGGCGGAAAGCTTTCGGTCGTTGGTCACGACCGTCCATCCATCGCTCTCGGTCGAGACCTTGCGAGTGCCCTGATTCACCATCGGCTCGATGGTGAAGACCATGCCTTCGCGCAGCTTCAAGCCCGTTCCCGGCCGACCGAAATTCAGCACCTGCGGTTCCTCGTGCATTTCGCGACCAATGCCATGCCCGCAATATTCCCGAACGACCGAATAGCCGTTACTTTTGGCGTGCCGTTCGATCGCAAAGCCGATGTCCCCCAGATGCGCTCCGGGCCGCACCTGTTTTATACCTTTCCACATCGCCTCCTGCGCGACCCGCACGAGTCGCTTTGCGGCAGGCGGGGCATTGCCGACCATATAGGTCTTGCTTGAATCCGCGATGAAGCCGTTCTTTTCGAGCGTGATGTCGAGGTTGATGATATCGCCGTCACGGATGATCTCCCGGTCGTGAGGCACACCGTGGCAAACGACATGATTGATCGAACAGTTCAGGACATATTTAAAGCCATATTGCCCCTTGCTCGCCGGACGGGCGGCAAGGTCCACGGTGATGAAGCGGTCGACCAGATCGTTGACCTGTAATGTCGACATGCCGGCAAAGTCCTGCCCGTCCAGCATCTCGAAAACGGACGCCAGCAGCTTGCCTGAAACGCGCATGAGCGCCAGTTCGTCTGAGGTCTTTACCATGTCAGGCGAACGCTACCTCTGCCACACGCACATGCGCCGTCGCCAACTGCATCTTAACGATATCGTTGAAGGACAGGGTCGGATTGGCTTCCGCCATCATACCGATCTTCATCCAGAATTCGGCCTGTGCATTGATGGATCGGCACATCACCGTACTGGCCCGGCGGGCTTCCTCATGCAGGTCATCGTCGATTTTTACGATGCCCATGAATATCTACTAGAGCTAATGAACATACGAACCATATATGATTCGCATACTCTTTGGTCAATCGAATGTTGGGAGAAATGCGCGACCCCGCTCGATCTCCACGTGCCCGGCCGATCGAAACGTCCCTTCACCCATGCGGATGCGCATTCCGGTAAACGTCCAGCAAATGCGCCGCATCGACCGAAGTATATATTTGCGTCGATGACAGGCTCGCGTGCCCGAGCAACGCCTGCAACGATCGTAAATCCGCCCCACGTCCCAGCAGATGCGTGGCAAAACTATGTCGCAAAGCGTGGGGCGTCGTCCGAGAAGCCAGCCCCAGCCGCCCGCGCGCACCCTGCACCGCACGCCTGATAATCTCGGGCTTCAATGGGCCGCCCCGCGCGCCCCGGAACAGCGGCTCATCCTTTGAAATCGGCCACGGGCTAAGCGTCGCATAAGCCTCAACGGCATCACGCACCGGCGCAATCAACGGCACCATCCGCGTCTTGTCGCGCTTACCCGTCACGGTCAGCACAGCGCCCAGCGGCAACACCGCCCCCGTCAAACCGACCGCCTCACCGATCCGCAGCCCCGCGCCATATAGCAGCATCAGCACCGCCCAATCGCGCGCCGAAATCCATGCTTCGACAGACTGTTCGGCCACATCCTCGGCCAAAGCCACGACTTCATCGGGCGAGATCGGACGCGGCACGCCCTTTTTGACACGCGGCCCTTTCAGCTTGGGAGCGGCTCCCTCGCCGCCCACAAACGTCAGGAAATTGCGGATCGCCGACAGTTCTCGCGCGGCGCTCGCGTTGCCGATGCCATCGACCCGCCGCTCCGCCAGATAGGCACGCAGTTCCGCCGAAGTCGGCACCCGTGCCGCGCCCAGATGCTCGACCAGCCGTTCGGCGGTCGAGACATAGGCGCGGACGGTGTGCGGCGACCGGCGACGGTCGCGCGACAGGTGCTCGGCATAAGCCAGCACCGCATTCATCAGACTATCGCCATCAGACGCCAGCCATCAAACGATAGATTGTCCGGTCTTGGCCCAATCGGCAGCGAACCCGGCCAGACCCTTGTCGGTCAGCGGATGATTGAACAGCGCCTTGATAACGGCAGGCGGCGCGGTCATCACATCGGCACCGATGCGTGCGGCTTTCAGAACATGAACCGGATGGCGAACGCTGGCGACGAGAATTTCGGTCGAAAACGCATAATTGTCATAGATCAGACGAACGTCGCTGATCAGTTCCATGCCGTCATAACCGATGTCGTCCAGCCGCCCGACGAACGGCGAAATAAAGCTCGCTCCGGCCTTTGCCGCCAGCAACGCCTGGTTCGCCGAAAAGCACAACGTCACATTGACCATCGTACCGTCATTGCTCAGCGCCTTGCAGGTCTTCAGCCCGTCGATCGTCAACGGCACCTTGATGCAGACGTTATCGGCAATTTTGCGAAGGACTTCGGCTTCGCGCATCATATCCGCATGGTCGGTTGCAACAACTTCGGCGGAAACCGGACCATCGACGATCCCGCAGATTTCCTTCACGACTTCGACGAACTTACGGCCTGATTTCGCAATCAGTGACGGATTGGTTGTGACGCCATCAAGCAAACCCATCGCAAAGAGTTCGGCAATGTCTTTGGTGTCGGCGGTATCGGCAAAAAATTTCATGGTTCAACTGTCCTTCGGTTCCGATGACCCATGCCAAAATCCAGCGCGCGGCGACAGATGGAATCGCCATATCGTTACGGCGCGCAGCCTATTTGGTCGTCGTGCGTTATCGAAACGCTGCTCACAGGGCTGTATTAATCAAGGACGTACTCAATGAAGAAATTTCTTATCGCGCTCGCACTGACAGGCGTTGCGATTGGTGACGTGGCAGTCGCCTATGCCGCAATCACCCCGGTTAATGTCCGCCAGGTCAATCAGGAGCGTCGTATCGACGCCGGCAAGCGTTCGGGCAAACTCAGCCGCGCCGAGCGCGATCGCCTGACTGCCCAGCAGCATCGCATCGCCCGCGAAGAATCACGATCCCGCGCCCGTCATGGCGGCCGTCTCACCAAATCCGAAAAGGCGCGTATCCATCGGATGCAGGCAAACGCCAATCGGAACATCAACCATGACAAGCGCAACAATGTGCGCGGTCGCAACGGCATCCACCTCTAGGGCTGACTTCATCTCTGCTCTCCAGTGGGAAGCGGCGACATAATAATGACCCAAATGTCGGGGAGCGGTTCCGCCGTTCCCCGAAATACGTCTAAGGGGGACCAATGTCCCGCGCCCGCGTCCTCCTGCTGAACTCTGCGCTCGGGCCACTCGATTACCGTGTCCCGCGCGGGATGGAGGTCGTTCCCGGCAGCATCGTCCTCGCCCCCTCGGGCCACGCCAACTGGCCGGGGTCGTCTGGGAACCCGATCGGATGCCCTCGGACGCAGAGGTCGGCGACAACCGCCTGCGCAATCTTGTATCGGTGTACGATCTGCCCCCGCTGTCCGCGCCTCTGATGCGCCTGATCGAATGGACGGCGAGCTATTATCTCGCCCCGCCCGCTGCCGTTCTAAAGATGGCATTGGCAAGCGCATCCGCCCTCGACGATCGCCGCTCTGTCATCGAATATCGCGCAACCGGCAACATCCCCGACCGCCTCACGCCCCAACGCGCGCAAGCATTGGAACGCATCGGTGAACGACAGGGGTTGGTCCGCGAACTCGCGATGATCGGCGATGTGTCGGACGCCGTTATCCGTGGCCTCGTCAAAATCGGAGCGATCGAAGCCGTCGAAGTCAGCATTGACGACGCCTACCCGCTTCCCGATCCAGACTTCGCGCCTCCTGAGCTTTCAGCCGAACAAACCGCAGCAGCCGACGATCTGGTAACGGCCACCGAAGCCCGCGAATTTGCCCCGATTCTGCTAGACGGCGTCACCGGTTCGGGCAAAACTGAGGTCTATTTCGAAGCCATCGTCGCCGCCCTCCGTTCTGGCCGCCAGTCACTCGTCCTGCTTCCGGAAATCGCGCTCACCGAACCCTTCCTCCGCCGATTCGAAGGCCGCTTCGGTCATCAGCCCGTCGCATGGCATTCCGGCCTGCGCCAATCACAACGCCGTCGGGCATGGCGCGCAATCGCCAGCGGTGAAGCCAAAGTCACCGTCGGCGCGCGATCCGCACTGTTCCTCCCCTATCCCGACCTCGCGTTGATCGTCGTCGATGAAGCTCATGAAACCAGCTTCAAACAGGAAGAAGGCGTCCATTATCACGCGCGCGACGTCGCTGTGATGCGCGCGCGGTTTGAGGGGTGCCCCGTCATTCTCGCCACCGCCACCCCCGCCATCGAGACTCAGGCACAGGTCGCGCTCGGCCATTATCGCGAACTGAAACTCCCCGGTCGCTACGGCGCGGCCCAGATGCCGGAGATCATAGAGATCGACCTGCTGAAAGACCCTCCCTTGCGTGGCCGCTGGATCGCGCCCACGTTGGTAAAGGCGATGACCGAAGTGCTGGAACGCGGCGAACAGTCGCTGCTGTTCCTCAATCGCCGTGGCTATGCGCCGCTCACCCTTTGCCGAACCTGCGGCCACCGCTTCCAGTGCCCGAACTGCACGGCATGGATGGTCGAACATCGCCTCGTCCGGCGGCTCCAGTGCCATCATTGCGGTCATATCATGGTCCCGCCAAAGCTATGCCCCGAATGTAAGGCCGAGGATTCGCTCGTCGCGGTCGGCCCCGGCGTGGAACGCATCGCCGATGAAGTCGCCGAACTTTTCCCACAGGCTCGCCGCGCCATCGTTACCTCCGACACGCTCTGGTCCCCGGCAAAAGCCGCCGAGTTTGTGGGGCGCATGGAAGCCGGCGAAATCGACATCGTTATCGGCACGCAACTCGTGACAAAGGGCTATCACTTCCCCAACCTTACCCTCGTTGGCGTGATCGACGCCGACCTTGGCCTTCAGGGTGGCGACCTGCGCGCCGCCGAACGCAGCTTTCAGCAGATTTCACAAGTCTCTGGCCGCGCGGGCCGTGGCACCAAACCGGGCCGCGTCTTCGTCCAGACTCACGAACCCAACGCCCCCGTCATCCGCGCTCTGGTGTCGGGTGATGCGAATGCCTTTTACGCAGCGGAAACTGCCTCCCGCCGCGAAGCCAACGCGCCGCCATTCGGGCGCATGGCCGCCATCATCGTTTCGTCCGAAGACCTGCGTGAAGCTACCAAAACCGCCCAAAACATCGCCAAAACTGCACCATCGGTGGACGGTATGGAGGTTTATGGCCCTGCCCCCGCTCCGCTCGCCATGCTGCGCGGGCGTCACAGGATGCGTTTATTGGTCCACGCCCGTCGCGCTCTGGACGTGCAGGACGTTATCCGTGCATGGCTCGGCGCGCTCGAATGGCCGCGCGGCGTTCGGGTTGCGGTCGATGTCGATCCATATAGTTTCGTTTGATGGGGTGGTTTTCATGATTCGTCGGTGGTTCGGATTGCTGTTGCTGTGCGTCGCCATCCCCGCGCTGGCGCAGGACAATCGCGACATCGACGCGGTTTCACGCAGCGTGGTCCGCGTCGTGGTCGTTTCCGGCGGTGAAGAGGGCAGCGAAGTCGGCATGGGCAGCGGCGTCGCCGTCACGCCCAACCAGATCCTCACCAACGCCCATGTTGTCGAAAGCGCCGTAAAGGGCGACGGTTTCGTCGGCATCGTCCCATCCGAAGGCACTCGCCGTTACGAAGGAAAGGTGGTCGCCTATCGCGCCGACCTCGACCTGGCTGTCGTCGATATCGGCACTGGTCGCATCCCACCGGCGACGCTTTATTCGGGCATTATGCCCGACGGCGCTTCAGTTGCCGCGATCGGCTATCCTTATGGCGTCGATCGCGCGCTGGCGGGCAGCATGGATACCGTCGTTACACCGCAATCTCCGGTAAAATCACTCGGCCACGTCGCCGGACGCCGGTCGAATGCACGGTTCGATACCGTACTCCATGATGCGGCAATCGGACGCGGCAACTCCGGTGGCCCTCTGGTCGACGCCTGCGGTCGCGTGGTCGGTATCAACAGTTTCCTCTCGCTAAGCGAAGGCATCGATTCGACATTCGCCTTCGCAATATCCGTCCGCGAACTCGCGCCTTTCCTACAAAAAGCAGGCGTTGCGGCAGCACTCGTCGCCACTCCCTGCCTTTCGGAAAGCGAAGCCGGAGCCCGCGATGCCGCCCTTACAAAATCCGACGAAGATGCCGCCGCCCTCGAAGCGCGGCGCGGTGCCGCCGACGCAGCCAAGGCCGCTCAGGAAAAACTGACCATCCGCGATCAGATTTCCGGAGAGCGCGAAAACGGAATGGCAATCGCGGCGGTCCTGCTCGTGTTCGGCGCACTCGCGCTTGCCGGTGCCGGGGTCAGCCAAATGGAAAAGCATAACAGGCTGGCGATCATCGCCGCCATTATCGGCGTCGCGCTCATCCTCGCCTCGGTCATCGTCTTTCTCGGCAGACCAAAGTTCAGCGACGTCGAGGACCGCTACGCCACCAATCACCCCGTCGTCATAAAGGTCGCCGACACCGCCGTCAGCGCAGCCGGCCAAAACATCTGCACACTGGTCCCCGATCGCAGCCGCGTAACCGTTTCAAAAACCGATGACGTTCCGCTTGACTGGCAGGATAACGGCTGCGTCAATGGCAAGACTCAATATGGTGCGAATGCCGGAACGTGGAGCCGGGCATTCGTGCCGAACACCGAACCGACGATAACTGTGCAAACGTTCGACCCAGCGAAACGCCGCTACATCGTCGAACGCTATTTGATGGCCGCCGACGCGATGGACGCCGCCCGAGCGATCCGCGCACGCTATCCGGCAAACGGCTGCGAAACCGACCCGGCAGCGCGCCAATCGGTCAGCGATATGCAGACCGCCATCCGCCAGACGCTGCCCACGACGCCAAACGAGCGGCTCGTGTTCGATTGCCGAGCTGGCCCTAAGCCTTAGCCTCGCGCTTCAGCAGTTCGATCTTCCGCTCCAGTCCATAGGCATATCCGCCCAGCGTCCCATCTGTCCGCAACGCCCGGTGGCAGGGTATCAACACGGAAACCTGATTGGCCCCGCAAGCCGTCCCCGCTGCGCGCACTGCTTTCGGATTGCCAGCCTTCGCCGCGAGCGCAGCATAGCTCAGCGTCTGGCCCGCAGGAATCCGCGCCAGTTCGCGCCACACCGCCTGCTGGAACACCGTCCCCGCAATATCGAGCGGCAAATCGGGCAAATGCGCCGGGTCGGCAACCGCAGCGACTGCCCCGTCCACCAGTTCGGCCATCGCCTCTCCGCCAGCCTCGATGGTCGCGTTAGGAAACCGAAGACGCAACTCTGTTTCATCCTCATCGAACGAGAGGCGGCAAATCCCCCGGTCGGTCGCGGCCAACATCATCGATCCCAGCGTGGTTTCCACAATGGCATAACGAATCACCACACCCGCACCGCCCCTTTTCCAGGCCGACGGCGTCATACCGAGCCGGTCAGGAGCCGCGGCGTAAAAGCGGCTTGGACTCTGATACCCCGCATCATACAGCGCTTCAGTCACGGACCCATCTCCTTCCAGTGCAATCTCGGCGCGTTTCGCCCGCAAACCGCGCGCATAAGCGGCAGGTGTAACCCCGGTATCTCGCTTGAACAGCCGGTGAAAATGGTGCGGAGCATAGCCAACCGCGAACGCCAACGCTTCCAGCCCTACAATTTCCTCTGCAGCCTCGATAATCGCGAGCGCCTTCGCCACGGCTTCCCGGTCGCGTCCGATCTCGTCGGGCCGACACCGCAGGCAAGCTCGAAATCCTGCAGCCCGCGCTGCTGCTCCATCAGCATAGAACGCCATATTCTGTCTGAGTGGATGCCGTGCGGCGCAACTTGGCTTACAATAAATGCCTGTCGTTTTGACCGCGCCGACGAACTGTCCGTCAAACAAACGGTCCCGCGCCAGGAAAGCAGCCCACGCTTTATCCGTGTCGATATTGTTCATGGCTCAACGATACGACGACAGTCCATTCGCCGCATCCCGTTGCTTGCGGTCAAACATCATCGCGCAAACATCACCCGCCATTCTGTCTGAACAGCGCCAACGTCCTTTCCCGCGCCAAAACCGCACTCTGGTCATGATAATCCTTGCGGCGGTCCGAATTGAACCCGTGCCCCGCCTCGTACACATAAACCGTCACATCGGGCTGCGCTTCCTCGACCGCATCGACATCGGTAATCGGGATGCCGGTATCGAATCGTCCGAAGTGTAATATCGTCGGGCATCTGGGATGTTCGGTCGGGTAGTTCTTAATCAGGCTACCATAATATCCCGATGACGCTGCGATTCCCTCGATCCGACACGCTGCCAGAAACGCCACCGAGCCGCCGTAACAATATCCCGTGATAAAAACCGGTCCCTTTGCTTTCAGCGCATCGACGCAGGTCTTGGTATCCTCCATCGAAAGCTCGAATGGATGCAGTTTGCGCGCTAGTTCTATCGCCCGCTCCAATCCCGGCCCATCATAGCTCGCGCGAAAGCCCGGATGCTCGCGGTCGTAGAGTGCGGGAGCCAGCACTTCGTAACCGTCCGCCGCATATCCGTCACACAGTTCCTGAATATGTTCAGTGACCCCGAAAATCTCCTGAATCAGAACAAGGCCGCCACGCCGCTCGCCAGCGGGAGTTGCCCGATACACTTCTATTTCCGCGCCGTCGGACATGGTCATTTTCTCGAAAGGCATCGTCTATACTCTTTTGGTTTCGCCAAACCTTAGCCTCCCACCTTGCGTCGCAGCAATAGCGATGCTAGGCGCGCGCCGTCGGCTATCGGGAGCTTTGCCGCCCAATCCAGTCGACTTAAATATTACTCAGGGGACTGTCACGCGTGGAGAATTCCGGCGCCATTCAAGCTAGCCTCGCAGGGCGCTATGCCAGCGCACTGTTCGGACTCGCGCGCGAGGGAAAGAGCATCGAGGCGGTTGAAGCCAGCCTGACGACGCTCGATTCGGCCCTCGCCCAGTCAGACGACCTGCGACGTCTCGTTTCCAGCCCGCTTGTGTCCCGTCAGGGCGCGACAGCGGCGATCAAGGCTGTTGCCGGAGAGCTTCGGCTCGATCCGTTGACGACCAACTTTCTGGGTGTCCTTGCGACCAATCGCCGCCTTAACAAGGCAGCATCGGTCATCACGGCATTCCGCGAACTGGCGGCCAACTTCCGCGGCGAAGCCACCGCTGACGTGACAACCGCTCACCCGCTGGATGCAAAGCAGGTCACCGCGCTGAAAGCCAAGTTGAAGGCCCGCATCGGCCGCGACGTGGCTGTAAATCTTAAAACCGACCCGGCGATTCTTGGAGGCCTGATCGTAAAGATCGGTAGCCAGATGATCGACGGTTCGATCCGCACACGACTGAACACTCTCGCGCACGCGATGAAAGGCTGACTACGACAATGGATATCCGCGCCGCTGAAATCTCCCGCGTAATCAAGGACCAGATTTCGTCCTTTGGCACCGAAGCCGAAGTTTCCGAAACCGGTCAGGTTCTTTCCGTCGGCGATGGTATCGCCCGTATTCACGGTCTCGATAACGTCCAGGCCGGTGAAATGGTCGCCTTTGCCAATGGCGTGCAGGGCATGGCCCTCAACCTCGAAGCTGATAACGTCGGCGTCGTGATTTTCGGCTCCGATGCCGAGATCAAAGAGGGTGACGTTGTAAAGCGCACCGGCACGATCGTTGACGTTCCTGTCGGCAAGGGTCTTCTCGGCCGCGTCGTCGATGGCCTCGGCAACCCGATCGACGGCAAGGGGCCAATCGTTTTCGAAAAGCGCAGCCGCGTTGAAGTGAAAGCACCCGGCATCATCCCGCGTAAGTCGGTGCATGAGCCAGTGCAGACCGGCCTCAAGGCTCTGGATGCGCTCGTTCCCGTTGGCCGCGGCCAGCGCGAACTGATCATCGGCGATCGTCAGACCGGCAAAACCGCCGTCGCGATCGACACCTTCATCAACCAAAAGGAAGGTCATAAGGGCACCGACGATTCGCAGAAGCTGTTCTGCATCTATGTTGCCATCGGTCAGAAGCGTTCGACGGTCGCCCAGATCGTCCGCGCTCTCGAAGAAAACGGCGCGATGGAATATACCATCGTTGTTGCCGCAACCGCTTCGGAACCAGCCCCGCTTCAGTTCCTCGCACCCTACACCGGCTGCGCGATGGGCGAATATTTCCGCGACAACGGGATGCACGCACTGATCGTTTATGACGATCTTTCTAAGCAGGCCGTCGCTTACCGTCAGATGTCGCTCCTGCTGCGTCGTCCTCCGGGCCGCGAAGCTTATCCCGGCGACGTGTTCTATCTCCACAGCCGTTTGCTTGAGCGCGCTGCAAAGCTGAACGATGCCAATGGCAACGGTTCGCTGACCGCATTGCCGATCATCGAAACTCAGGCTGGCGACGTTTCTGCCTACATCCCGACCAACGTGATTTCGATCACCGACGGTCAGATCTTCCTTGAAACCGATCTATTCTTCCAGGGCATCCGTCCCGCGATCAACGTGGGTCTGTCGGTTTCGCGCGTTGGTTCTGCGGCGCAGACCAAGGCGATGAAAAAGGTTTCCGGGTCGATTAAGCTGGAACTGGCGCAGTATCGCGAAATGGCGGCATTCGCTCAGTTTGGTTCTGATCTCGATGCTTCGACTCAGAAGCTGCTCAATCGCGGTGCGCGTTTGACCGAACTATTGAAGCAAAAACAGTTCGCGCCAATGCCATTCGAAGAGCAGACCGCGTCTATCTTCGCTGGCGTTAACGGCTATCTCGACAACATTCCGGTTAACGCCGTGACCCGTTTCGAAGAAGCCATGATCGCCGACCTGCGCGCCAACCATGCTGGCGTGTTGAAAACGATCCGCGACACCAAGGATCTTGGCGACGATGCGAAGAACGGTCTGAAGGCTGCTCTCGATGCGTTCGCAAAGACGTTTGCATAAATGGCCAGCCTTAAAGCCCTAAAAATGCGGATCGGCTCGGTCAAATCGACCCAGAAGATCACCAAGGCGATGAAGATGGTCGCCGCTGCCAAACTGCGCCGCGCGCAGGAAGCAGCGGTTGCCGGTCGTCCGTATGCCGAGCGCCTCGAAGCCGTGATGGCTTCGCTGGCGTCGAAGGTAACGGTCAGCGCATCGTCGCCAAAATTGCTCGCGGGCACCGGCAAGGATCAGGTTCACCTGATCGTCGTCGCAACGTCGGAGCGGGGCCTCGCTGGCGCGTTCAACACGAACATCGTTCGTGCGGCGCGCAAGAAGGGCGAAGAGCTGGAAGCTACGGGCAAGACCGTGCGCTACTATCTAGCCGGTAAAAAGGGTCGCGTCTTAAAGCGCTTCCTGCCCACCCAGATCGCGCACGATCAGGAAATGGGTCACATTAAATATGTGGCTTTTTCCGATGCACAGGTCGTCGCAGAAGATCTGATTGCCCGCTACGAAGCCGGCGAATTCGATGTCGCACATCTGTTCTTTGCAAAGTTCCAGTCGGCACTCGTGCAGTTCCCGACAGGTATCCAGATCATTCCGGTGCCGCTCGCTGCATCGACCGAAGCTGTCGCTCCAGTTGGCGCTGCTGCGGTCGAATACGAACCCGACGAAGAAGGTCTGCTCGCCGAACTTCTGCCGCGCAACATCGCGATCCAGATTTTCCGTGCGCTGCTTGAAAATGCCGCCTCCGAACAGGGCAGCCGCATGACCGCAATGGACAATGCGACGCGCAACGCTGGCGACATGATCAACCGTTTGACCGTGCTGTATAACCGCACACGTCAAGCCGCGATCACGACTGAACTTATTGAGATTATTGCTGGCGCTGAAGCGCTCTAAACCGAACCGAAGGCAAGGACTTAAAGATGGCAACCGCAGCCCCCACGACCAAAAAGCCCGCCAAGCCGCGCGCGGCCAAAACCCCGCGGCCGACGCGACTGTATCGGCACCGGTTCAGACTTCGAATAACATCGGCCGCATCTCGCAGATCATCGGTGCCGTCGTCGACGTAACGTTCGAAGATCAGCTTCCTGCCATTCTCTCGGCGCTCGAAACCGACAACAACGGCGTCCGCGTCGTTCTCGAAGTCGCGCAACATCTCGGTGAGAACACGGTCCGCACCATCGCGATGGAAGCAACCGAAGGTTTGACCCGTGGTCAGCGCGTCACCGACACTGGCTCGCAGATCCGTATGCCCGTCGGTCCAATGACCCTCGGTCGCATCATGAACGTCATCGGTGAACCAATCGATGAGCGTGGCCCCATCGGCGCAACGCAAACCGCACCAATTCACGCACTTGCCCCCCTGTTCGTCGATCAGTCGACGGAGAGCAGCATTCTCGTCACCGGCATCAAGGTCATCGATCTCCTCGCTCCATATGCGCGCGGCGGTAAGATCGGCCTGTTTGGCGGCGCAGGCGTCGGCAAGACGGTTCTCATCCAGGAACTGATCAACAACATCGCAAAGGGCCACGGCGGCGTGTCCGTGTTCGCCGGTGTGGGTGAGCGTACCCGCGAGGGTAACGATCTTTATCACGAGTTCCTCGACGCGGGCGTTATTGCCAAGGATGCCGATGGCAATCCAACGCCAGAAGGTTCGAAGGTTGCGCTGGTGTTCGGCCAGATGAACGAGCCACCAGGAGCACGTGCCCGCGTCGCTCTGTCAGGTCTGACCATCGCTGAATATTTCCGCGATCAGGAAGGACAGGACGTCCTGTTCTTCGTCGACAACATCTTCCGCTTCACGCAGGCCGGTTCGGAAGTGTCCGCACTTCTGGGTCGTATCCCTTCGGCCGTGGGTTATCAGCCAACGCTGTCGACCGACATGGGCGCCCTTCAGGAGCGCATCACGTCGACCAACAAGGGTTCGATTACGTCGGTTCAGGCGATCTACGTTCCCGCCGACGATCTCACCGATCCAGCCCCTGCAACATCGTTCGCGCATCTTGATGCGACGACCACGCTGAACCGCGCGATTTCGGAGCTGGGCATCTATCCAGCAGTCGATCCGCTCGATTCGACATCGCGCGTTCTGACACCTGCCGTTGTCGGTCAGGAGCATTACGACACCGCCCGCGCCGTTCAGGAAACCCTGCAGAAGTATAAGTCGCTGCAGGACATCATCGCCATTCTCGGCATGGACGAGCTTTCGGAAGACGATCGCCTGACCGTCAGCCGCGCGCGCAAGATCCAGAAGTTCCTCAGCCAGCCTTTCCACGTCGCCGAAGTCTTCACCGGCATCAGTGGCAAGTTCGTGCAGGTCGAAGACACGGTCAAATCATTCAAGGCCGTCGTCGAAGGCGAATATGATCACCTTCCGGAAGCAGCGTTCTACATGGTCGGCGGCATTGACGAAGCCGTTGCCAAGGCTAAAAAGCTGGCGGAAGAAGCCTAAAAATGGCTGACATCCACTTCGAACTGGTAACCCCGGAACGCGCGGTCCTGAGTGCGGACGCACACATGATCGTTATTCCGGGGAGCGAAGGCGATATGGGCATCCTCCACGGCCATGCGCCGGTGATGACCACGATCCGCGATGGCGAGATTCGGATTTATTCAAACCCCACGACCATCAGCCAGCGGATCACCGTTGCTGGCGGTTTCGCCGAAGTGAGCGATGCCGGGCTTACCGTCCTCGCCGAACACGCGACGCTGCTCGCCTAAAACCTATCCCGGCGAAATGCCGACGTTATTACCGCTTCCCCGAGGCTGTCGAAGGACTGCCCTGCTTCCGTCACACGGAAAGGCAGGCCGATCTTCGACAGACTCGGGGAAGCGGTTTTGATTCTGCCATTGTTCCCATCTCCGATGCGGCCCCCTCTCTCGCATATTAAGCCAATCTAAAAGGTTTCCGCCCTATTCACCCTTATTGATCATGCCTTCATTGGCATGCACTCGACTGGTTCAGGGTATTATATGAGCGCTTTCGGACGACGTGGTGGGATAACCGGTACAACGGGTGGCAATCGCCCAGCGTTCGGAGTCGCACGCCCCATGCAAGGCTCCAGCGGCCCAGAGGGCGGCGCGCAATTTCCGCCCATCGAAACCGCACCCGAAGAACCCAAACCGCGTTCGAACGATCGCAACGCCGACGCGATGTCGCGTCTCAATGATCGCCAGACCAACGACGCCGAAGTGGTGCCAAAGGCCGAAGGATTCGAAGCCAGCGTTCACAAGATCAAGGAACAGGTACTCCCGCGCCTCCTCGAACGCATCGATCCCGAAGCGGCTGCCACACTCAACAAAGAAGAGCTGGCCGAGGAATTCCGCCCTATCATCGGAGAAGTTCTCGCCGAACTGAAATACACCCTCAACCGCCGCGAACAATTCGCCCTGGAAAAGGTACTGGTCGATGAGTTACTCGGACTTGGGCCTTTGGAAGAATTGCTCAACGATCCGCTGATCACCGACATCATGGTGAACGGCCCCGATCAGACCTACATCGAAAAGAAGGGCAAGCTGATGATTGCCCCAATCCAGTTCCGCGACGAGGAACATCTATTCCAAATCGCACAGCGGATTTGTAACTCGGTCGGCCGCCGCGTCGATCAAACAACGCCTCTCGCCGATGCCCGTCTTGCCGATGGATCACGCGTCAACGTCATCGTGCCGCCGCTGTCCCTACGCGGTACCGCGATTTCGATTCGTAAGTTTTCCGCAAAGCCTATCACTCTGGACATGATGGCAAAGGGCGGATCAATGTCGGATAAAATGGCAACCGCGCTAAAAATTGCGGGTGCCTGTCGCTTCAACATCGTGATTTCCGGCGGTACAGGTTCGGGTAAGACGACGATGCTCAACGCATTGTCGAAAATGATCGACCCCGGCGAGCGCGTTCTGACGATTGAGGACGCGGCCGAACTTCGCCTGCAACAGCCACATTGGCTGCCACTCGAAACCCGCCCCGCCAACCTTGAGGGTCAGGGCGCGATTACCATTCGCGACCTTGTCATCAACGCCCTGCGTATGCGCCCGGATCGCATCATCCTCGGCGAAATTCGTGGTCAGGAATGTTTCGACATGCTCGCGGCCATGAACACCGGCCATGATGGTTCGATGTGTACGCTGCACAGCAACTCCCCGCGCGAAGCCATCGCCCGTATGGAAAACATGGTCATGATGGGCGACATCAAAATGCCCAAGGAAGCTATTTCGCGCCAGATCGCCGATTCGGTCGACCTCATCATTCAAGTCAAACGTCTCCGCGACGGTTCGCGCCGCGTTACCGACGTAACCGAAGTGATCGGCATGGAAGGCCCGGTGATCGTCACCCAGCAATTATTCAAATTCGAATATCTTGACGAGGACGCCGACGGTAAGATCATTGGCGAGTACCGTGCTATGGGTCTGCGTCCCTACACGCTGGAAAAGGCCAAACAATACGGCTTCGACCAGCCATATTTGGAGGCGTGCCTCTAAGGTTGCGCTACCGGCCCTTCAAGACCAGACTAACCACAGCCCTAATCAGCTGAGGACAGTCCATGCGCCCCTATTTGTTCGCGATTTCCGCGTTCGCCGTCGTTGCCCTGCCCGTCGCTACACAAGCCAAACCCGATCTCACGAGCCGTGCAGCGATCGACGCGGCTGTCGCAGCGCCGACACGGACGCCGGCTAACGAGGCCCGCGATCAGTATCGCCATCCGGCGGAAACACTGGCTTTCTTTGGCATCAAACCCGGTGACAAGATTGTCGAGTTGTGGCCGTTCGGAGGTTGGTACACCGAAATTCTGACGCCCTATGTAAACGCGGGGGGCGGCAGGCTGACAGTCGCTTCGCCTGCCGGAAAATATGACGACATGATCGCAAAGAAGCTCGCTACCGATCTAGCGACATATGGAAAAGTCATCCGTGCGCGTTTTCCGTCGACACCAACTGAGCCGAAAATCGCCCCTAACTCAGTCGATGCGGTACTGACGTTTCGCAACATCCATAATTGGATGGGCAAACCCGGTGCAGCAGAAACTGCATTTCAGGAGATTTTTACCATGCTGAAACCCGGCGGGATACTTGGGGTTGAGGATCACCGACTCCCCGAAAACATGGACATCGCGCGCGAGGCTGCAAGCGGTTACCTGAAAGTATCCACCGTACGGGCACTGGCAGCAAAGGCAGGGTTTCAGTTCGCTGGAGCAAGCGAGATCAATGCCAATCCCCGCGACACGCACGACTATCCAAAAGGTGTGTGGACGTTGCCGCCGAGCTTTGCCGAGGGCGATGCTGATCGTGCGCGCTTTGCAGCGATCGGCGAAAGCGATCGGATGACACTGCGCTTTATCAAACCGCGCAAATAATCAGCGTTCTCTAGCGATCAGCCCTTGGCAGCTTTTGCCTGAAGGCTAGCAAGTTGTGCTTTCAGTGCCGCAATCTCGTCGTCCTTGGACGGATCAGCCGTCGGCTCGGATGCGGATGGAGTTTCGGCGCTTTCCGATCCTGGCTTGAAAGCACTCGCGGCAGCTTCGAACATTGCCATGTTGCGCTTGGTCAACTCGGCAAACGGTCCAGCCGTAAAAGCGCCTTTCAGTGCATCATGGAATTGCGTTTGGTTACGCCGGAATGCCACCATCGATGCTTCTAGATATTGCGGCACCATCGACTGCATCGAATCACCGTACATCGAAATAAGCTGGCGGAGAAAACTGGACGGCAGCATCGTCTCGCCCCGGCTTTCTTCATCCATAATGATCTGGGTCAGAACACTGTGGGTAATGTCCTCGTCACTCTTGGCATCGAGAACCTTGAATTCGCGACCTTCACGAGTCAGCTTGGCGAGGTGCTCCAAAGTGATATAGCTTGAGCTTTCGGTATTATAGAGACGACGGTTAGCATATTTCTTGATGATAACCGCAGCAGGCTCGCCATCGGCATTCAATTCCGGTTTTTTAGCCATCGCGCGATCCCCATTATAAAATCGCCTAAGCCTAGCATCTTATGATGACGCACTGCAACAACAGGACGGCGTTTGACGCGCAGCATTTCGCAACATTGCCAAGGGTCACTGAAACTATGTCTGTCGCTGCACTGCAGTCGGTTCGGACCACTCTGAAGCCGATGAACACATATTAATTTCCGCAACTTACAACCAGATGCGGTCAAATCGCTTACCGAGACCCGTCAGGAGTTCATATTGCGACAGGCCTGAGATTACGCTTGCACTTGGCAAATTATAGTCGATCGTTACCCAATCGCCTTCGCCCAAAGCCCGTTCTGCATCGACGCAGATCGCGATCAGGTCCATCGACACTCTTCCCGCGACGGGGAAACGCCCCTGCCCGGCCGCCCCCCGAGGGCGAAACTGCGCAGATAACCGTCTGCATAACCCAAGTTCAGGATCGCGATTTCAGTGTCTTTTTCCGCAATGAATGTTGCGCCATAACCGACCGGCTCACCTGCACGCACCAGCCGACGTTGAATGATCTGCACCTGAAGGTAAACAACCTGAGCAATATGCCCTTCGGCTTCGGCACGAGGGATACCGCCGTAGATTGCCAGCCCCGGTCGTGTCAGGTCGAAGTTGGCAGATTTACCGACAAGAATGCCGGCGGAATTGGCAATGCTCATTCGCTTCGCCGAAGTTTTGCCAGTCAGCGCGACAAAGCTCGCCAGCTGTTGACCGTTCATCGCCGAGTCCTCATCGGCGCAGGCGAAGTGGCTCATCAGCGTTTCGATCAGCAGTCCGTCGAGCAAACCATCTGCCACATCGCATTCCGACAGGCCAAGGCGGTTCATCCCGGTGTCGATCATCACATCGCAAGGCAATCCGGTGGAACGCCACCGTAGTACCTGATCCCGTGTGTTCAGAACAGGATGTGCCCGGCTATCGATCGCAACCGCCATGTCCTCCAATCGAACGCCATGAAGTACCGACAGGGCAATACCGTCAGCGAACGAGCCCAGCGCAGCTGCCTCCGCCCAGGTCGCGACGAAAAAATCGCAACACCCAGCATTGCTCAGTCGATCGAAAACGCCCCGCGCGCCCAGCCCATAACCGTCAGCTTTGATCGCAGCGCCGCACGCCGCTGCGCCGCTCCGTTCGGCGAGCCAGCGCCAGTTCGCGACAAGAGCGGCACCATCGAGCGACAGGCGTAACGGAGAAGAAGGAGCAGCAGTCATCGACGCACGCGATATAGTTTGCGGCCGTTCAGTCCAGTTCTTTCCCCGAAGTTTCAGGCAATCCGAACGCAAGAATGACAAAAGCGAGCGCCACGACGATGACGGTGTACCAGACGCCGGCAAAAGGATCGCCCGATCGCGCAACCATATATTGGCTGATAAACGGTAAGAACCCCCCAAAATATCCCGTTCCTATGTGATAGGGAATCGACAGCGACGTGTAGCGTGTGCGCGCAGGGAACAGTTCCACCAGATAGGCCGCGACTGGGCCATAGGTCATGCCCGACAGGAACCCGATGATGGTGACGACCAGCACCAACAGCGCAGCCTTGCGAAACGGCGGCACCGTTTTGTCGAGTGGATAGCCCTTCGCCTTCAGCGCAGCGTCGAGAAGCACTGGATCGGAAACATCGACCCGCGTGCCACCAATAGTGACATCGGGTGCTGCCCCTCGTGCACCTTCCACCTTTGTGTAGGCAACGCCCTTTTTGGACAGCGCATCGAGCAATTTGCCGCAAGCCGTTGCTTGTCCTTTGGTAGCAAATGGGTCGTAACTACAATCACTTCCGGTCACGACGACGGGCGACCGTTCCATTGCTGCGCTCAAGCCGGGATTAGCGAGATTTGCCATCCAGTGAAACAGTGGGAACATCAGGACGACGGTCAGCGCATAACCGGTCAGGATGATCTTCTTGCGTCCGATTTTATCCGACAGCCATCCGAACAGCACAAACCAGACAAGGCTGAAACAAGCGGCGATACCGATTACGATGCGCGCCGCAGTATCGTCCATCCGCAAGGCATTTTGCAGGAAATACAGCGCTTGAAACTGGGCCGTGTACCAGACCACGGTCAGGCCGGCTGCGACGCCGATCATCACGGCGAGTACGCGACGGACCTTGGCACTGCTGTCGAACGCTTCGCGCAATGGGTTTTTTGCGGTTGTGCCTGCGGCTTTCATCGCCGCAAAAACCGGGCTTTCCTTCAACTTAAGCCGAATCCACAATGATACGGCGAGCAGCAGGAATGAGAACAGGAATGGGATGCGCCAGCCCCATGCTTCCCATTGAGCAGGGTCAACGAACGCGCCGGACGCCAGAACGACGGCAAGGCTCAGCAGGAAACCACCGATCACGCTGGCCTGAATGAAGCTCGTGTAAAAACCGCGGCGATGCGCGGGCGCATGTTCCGCGACATAGACCGCCGCGCCGCCATATTCACCACCGAGCGCCAGCCCCTGCAACAGGCGCATTCCGACCAATAACACCGGCGCGATGATCCCCGCCTGAGCATAGGTCGGCAGAAAACCGATCGCGCCGGTCGCAAGACCCATCAATGTAATCGTGATCAGGAACGTGTATTTCCGACCGAGCCGGTCGCCCAACACGCCAAAAACGACGGCCCCGATCGGCCGGACGCCGAACCCGGCACCGAACGTCGCCAGCGCCAGCAGAAAACCCGCGCTGGGCGATGCTCCGGGAAAGAACAGCTTTCCGATTAGCCCGGCGAGCGTACCGTAAACGAAAAAATCATACCATTCGAAGACCGTGCCGAGCGAGGACGCAAGGATGACCAGCCGATCTCGCTTGATATCGATGGTCTGGACTTCAACGGTATGCGTTCCGGCCAATGCCGCTCTCCCCCTATATTTTGCAGGCATTCATAGAGGGTGCGCGCGCTGGAGCAAGCAGGACTTAAGTCACTCGACAGTAACGGACTTTGCCAGATTCCGCGGCTGATCGACGTCGGTGCCCTTCAGAACGGCGACGTGATAAGCGAGCAATTGGACTGGCACAGCATAGACCAGCGGTGCGATCAACGGATGAACCTTTGGCATTTCGATCGTCGCCATCGCATCGTCTCCTGCCTCTGCAAGACCCTCGGCATCCGAAATCAGCACAACCTTTGCCCCGCGCGCCATCGCCTCGTGCATGTTGGAGACGGTCTTTTCGAACAGCGGCCCGGCAGGTGCCAGAACGATCAGCGGAACCTGATCGTCGATCAGCGCGATCGGGCCGTGCTTCATCTCGCCCGACGCGTAACCCTCGGCATGGATGTAGCTGATTTCCTTAAGCTTTAGAGCGCCTTCGAGCGCCATCGGAAACTCAGGCCCACGTCCCAGATACAGAACATCGCGGGCGGCAGCGATGACATGTGCCATGCCCTGAATCGCCTCGTCCCGCATCAGCGCAGCATTGATCGCGGCGGGCGCTTCCGTCAGGTTATGCACAATGTCGCGCTCTTCACTGGCGGACAGCTTGCCCTTCGCACGCGCCAGATTGACCGCCAGCGCCGCCATCACGGCAAGCTGGCAGGTGAATGCCTTGGTCGATGCCACACCGATTTCAGGACCGGCATGGGTTGGTAACAAGAGATCGACTTCGCGCGCCATCGACGAAGTTGGCACGTTGATAATACCGGCAGTCGTCACACCGCTCGCCTTCATATGACGCAGCGCCGCCAGGGTATCGGCGGTTTCACCCGACTGCGAAACGACTACGCCCAGAACTTTTCCGGTCAGGACGGGATCGCGATACCGAAACTCGGATGCGACATCGACTTCCACCGGCAGACGAGCCATCGATTCGATCCAGTATTTGCCGATCATTCCCACATAGGATGCCGTGCCGCACGCGACGATGACAACGCGTTCGATCGCGGAAAGATCGAAATCCATCTGCGGCAATGCGACCTGTTCCTCAAGCGGGCGCAGGTACGAACGCAATGTCTGAGCGACGACAATCGGCTGTTCGTAGATTTCCTTCAACATGAAGTGGCGATAATTGCCCTTGTCGATCGACAGTGAGCTTGCCCCGGAAATCGTGATGGCACGCTTTACGGGCAGATTATCCTTGTCGAACACTTCGGCACCGTCGCGAGTGACGACGACCCAATCGCCCTCCTCCAGGTAAGAAATACGCTGCGTCAATGGTGCCAGTGCGAGCGCATCCGAACCGAGGTAAGTTTCACCGTCACCATAGCCCACGACCAGCGGCGAACCGAGGCGCGCGCCGATCAACATATCCGGGTGCTGGCGAAACGCGATGGCGAGCGCAAATGCGCCGCGCAATTGGGGAAGTGCAGCTTTCACCGCATCCTGCGGAGACAGGCCCGCTTCGACGCCTTCGCTGACCAGATGGGCAACAACTTCGCTGTCGGTTTCACTCTGAAATACGCGACCGCGCGCCGTCAGAGCTTCACGCAGCGCCTTGAAGTTTTCGATGATGCCGTTGTGAACCAGCGCAACCTCGTCCGTGGCGTGCGGATGAGCGTTATTGGCAGTTGGCGCGCCATGCGTGGCCCAGCGAGTATGGGCAATGCCGGTCAGTCCCGGTGCCGGATCTTCGGCAAGCACACGAACCAGATTGTCGAGTTTGCCGGGGGCGCGGCGCCGGATCAGTGCGCCGTGATCAACGGTACAAATGCCCGCCGAATCATAACCACGATATTCCATCCGGCGCAGTCCGGCGACAAGGCGATCCGCAACCGGCGCACTTCCGACAATTCCGATAATTCCGCACATATTATTTGGCTGCCTTTTTCGCTGTCATTACGGCTCGAAATTTCGCCGCCCAACCGGGCTTTGTGTCCTGCACGCCACGTGCCAAAGCAAGCGCGTCGTCGGCGACATCGCGGGTAATTACCGAACCGGCCCCCACGATAGCACCTGCCCCGATCGTTACGGGCGCAACCAGAGCCGAATTCGACCCGATGAATGCGCCGGCGCCGATCACGGTTTTGCTCTTGAAGAACCCATCATAATTGCAGGTGATCGTGCCCGCGCCGATATTCGCGCCTGCGCCGATCTCCGCATCCCCGATATAGCTAAGGTGATTGACCTTTGCGCCCCTGCCGAGCGTCGATTTCTTGACCTCGACGAAATTGCCGATCTTCGACTTTTCGCCGAGCACAGCACCTGGACGAAGACGCGCGTAGGGGCCGACTTCTGCTCCCGAAGCAATGGTTGCGCCCTCAATATGGCAAAATGCCCGGATGGTGACGCCATCCGCCACATTGACGCCGGGACCGAACACGACGTTCGGTTCGATGACCACGTCACGGCCAATCGCTGTGTCCCAGGCAAACCAAACGGTCTCAGGTGCGATCAGGGTCGCGCCGCCTGCCATTGCTGCCGTGCGCCGCTTGCTCTGCCAGTCAGCCTCTACAACCGCCAGTTCAGCGCGACTGTTGACCCCGGCGACTTCCTCGGCAGCGGTTTCGATCACGGCACTGATGCCGCCGTCGCCCCGCGCCAACATGACGATATCGGGAAGGTAATATTCACCGGCCGCATTGTCGCTTCCAACACGCGCGAGCAACGCGAACAAGTCATCGGAGCGTACTGCCATCAGCCCCGAGTTGCACAAGTTCAGCGCGCGTTCGTCGTCGCTGGCATCCTTATATTCGACCATCTTGCGGATCGTCCGCCCGTCATCGCTGACAATGCGACCATAGACACCAGCGTTTGGTGGGCGAAAACCCAGCACGACCGCAACCGGATGATCCCCTTCACGCAAGCGGTCCAACATAGCCTGCATCGTGGCCGTCGTTACGAGAGGGACATCGCCGTAAAGGATCAGGATATCGCCGCTGAACCCGTCGAGTGCGCTTGCCGTCTGTAAAACCGCATGACCGGTCCCAAGCTGCTCGGCCTGTATCGCCACGCGAACATCGGTGCCAGCGACGGCGGCTTCGATCTGTTCGCGCCGCGCGCCCGCCACAATGACCGTCCGCGCAGGGGCGAGAGCCGCGGCGCTGGCCAGCAGATGCAGCAGCATCGGCCGCCCCGCGATCGGGTGCAAAACCTTATGCAGATCGGATTTCATTCGGGTGCCCTGCCCGGCGGCGAGCACGATCACAGCGATTTCAGACATGAACACTCCCGCGGTCAGAAAACTCGCCTTACCGCGCGACCCTTGCCAGTTCCAGTATGCTCGGGGCATGGGCGGCGCATGAACGAATTTCCATTCGCAATCGTCGGCTTCGATCTCGACGGCACATTTCTCGATACTTCGATGGATCTGACGGCGGCGGTCAATCATGCGCTGGCAGATGCTGGCCGTCCGTTGCTCACGGTCGAGCAGGTCAAACCGATGATCGGCGGCGGTGCCAAACACATGCTTCAGCAGGGCATGGCGGCGACCGGAGGATGCGAGCCCGATGAACTTGAGCGCCTCTTTCACCTGCTGCTGACCTATTACGAAGCCAATATTTCTGCACATAGCGAACCGTTTCCGGGAGCGATGGCGGCGCTTGATACACTCGACGGTCTGGGCGTGAAGGTCGCGATCGTGACCAACAAATTGGAGCGTTTCGCGGTGAAACTTCTGTCCGAACTCGGCTTGCTTGACCGGTTTGTGACTGTGATCGGCGGCGATACGATGGGGCCGGGTCGTGCCAAGCCAGCCGCCGATCCCATCATCGAAATGATCGCTCGATGTGGAGGCGGGCGCACCGCGTTTATCGGCGACTCGACCTTCGACATCATGGCCGCAAAGAACGCGGGCGTCGCCAATGTCGCGTGCAGCTTTGGTTTTCTGATGCAGCCGGTCGGCGAACTCGATGCCGACGCGGTGATCGACCACTATGACGAGTTGATCCCGACCCTGGTGAGGATCGGTTCATGAGCAAAGCTATGTTCGAACGCATCGTTTTGTGGATTGCGATTACGTTCGCCGTGGTGATGGCGACACTGCCGAAGCCGCCCAAGATTTACCTCGACCAGTTCGGTGACAAATTCGAACACATGCTGGCATTTGCCGTGATCTCCTTTCTGGCCGCGATTGCCTATCCGAAGGCTCGGCTGACCCGAATTGCTGAACGGCTGTCGTTCCTTGGCGCTCTGATCGAAGTCGCGCAGTCGATTCCCGCGCTTCACCGTGACTGCGACATTTTCGACTGGCTCGCGGACACTGGCTCAATCATCGTCGTTCTAACGATCGTTGCGCTTGTGCGCTGGCAGCGACGGCCCACACTGATCTGATCACTTTCGCCACTTCGTCCAAAGGTGTTTCGCGAGCATCATCGGCGGCATCCTGAGCCAGTGGGACCGGATATAAAATGCCAGCCTTAGAAGCGGGCGGGTCTCACGGCCCCATCCATCCCGCGCCATCAACCGGTTGAGGTAGAGCCGGTCGGCCAAGCGTGAGAGTTCTGGTGGAATCGGCGTTTCGAACAGTTTTGCGCTTAGTCGGAGCGCGCGTTCTGTTTCCGGTTTAAGCCCATGCAGGTTTGCCCGCGCCAACAGGCGATCATGAAAACCATCACCCTCGAACTCCCGGACCAGCCGGTCGATATCCCACAGATTGCGGAGGCCACCTGCCAGATCCCCATCGGCAAACAGATGAGCAGCTGCGTGAACCACCATATCCTCGGGAGCCAATATCCTTAACCCATTTTCCAGCGCAACACTGTCGGCAATCATCGCAGCTGCGTCGGGTTTTGGCCGCGACGTCAACGGCAGGATTGTGTGATGAACGTCGATCATCCGGTCGCGGTCACGGTGGATCAGCGGCGGCAATTCGTGCATCCAGCGCCGGTAATAGTCGTCGTCATACGGGTCAGCCTTAACCCACTCCCAACCCGCCGACAGGAGCGCAGCCTCCACACCATCCAGTTGTTCGCGCGGCACCAGTATATCGAGATCGCCGATCAACCTGCCCTGCCCGGCGTCCAGGCCGGCAGCAACGAACGCCGCGCCTTTCAGCAACACAATGGGCACACCCAGCTTGGCAAGCGCCGTGCGGGCCATCTCAGCCTCCCACAGCGCATGAGTTCTCCCCGTTTCGGCGTTGGCGCGCGCTGCGGTCAAAACCCTGCGCGCGGCGTCCGGCATCACGAGACCGTCGAGCCCATGGGCAAGGCTTCCGGCCAGCCGCTCGGCCTTTGCAATCGACAGCAAGTCAGTCCAGCCCGGCGCGTCGAGAGCCAGCACGGTTTCAGGCTTGGCGAGGGCGGCGACCAGCAGGGCTACGCCCTTCACAACCCGCTCCAAAGTTCTTCGATCTGGGCAATACCGGTCGCAGTATCAGGATAGTCGATCGCGCGAGCCGGCAAAGTCGTGACCAGCCGGGTCAGCGCGGTGAACCCGCTTTCGCCCAGCGCAACATAATTGGTCGACGCCTGCGTCAGTCGGACAAACGCCTCGCTCGCCGCGACCTCCCGTATTTCGCGCGGCGGGCCAAAACAGGGGAACAGGATGAGTGCCGGTATTGCGGTGGCGGCCATATTTGCGATCGCCGCGAGATCGGGACGCAAATGGCGGACGTCGCCCTTCGGTGTTCCGCGCAAAAGGGGGCCGAAACGCACGTCGGGCAAGATCGCGGTGAGCGCCGCTATGCTTTCGTTCTTCAGGCTGACCGGTCGTGGGAATGGATGGGCCAGCCCTGTTGCCGGCTCGATCAGGACGAACTCGTCCCCCATGAAGCGCCAGCCGCTGGCACCGAGGAGCGCTGACATCGTGGACTTTCCCGAGCCGGATTCACCAGTGAGGATAAGCGCACGACCGTCGCGTTCGACGCAGGCCGCATGGAGTAGCAGGAACCGCCGCTCCCCGAGAGCGACTTGCAGATTCATGCCCATCTCGGCGGCGAGCAGCGCCTGAGCCAGCGGCAACGGTGCTGCTTCGGGGAGGACGTGATCGCCCTGAATGGAAACCGATGGTCGGATCAACCGACGCCATGGTCGGGGCGGTTCGAGGCGCACAGTGTAGTCGGGGACTGGCGCTCTTGGGTATCCCGCGTACAGAAACTCCATTGTTTCAATGGGTTGACTCCATGCGGAGCCAATGCGGAATCCGATCGGTCCGACCTGCACATCGAAACTGTGCCTCATGATACCGATACGAGACCGATGGCGATCATCTCGTCCAGCCGCTCGATGAGAGCAGAGCGAATGTCGGGAATATCATCCAACTCCAGTCGCTTAATGAGTTTGGAGAGGTCGGCATCGCCGCTGCCCAATACAGCCAGAATCTCTGGCACCGGCTCTGCGACAAGGTGAGTTTGCCCCGATCGGCGGTGGTAAATTGCGGTCAGGCTATCGAGTGCAACGACCCGCAACAGGGCTGACGGATCGGCGCGATAGCGCATCGATGGGCGTCAACGACCCGGCATCTGGAGCGAGGCGTAGCAAGTAAAGCCGCTTTGCCCATGTTGAAGCCGCCGGATATAATTGGTGTAGGCGCGGCTCGCTTGCGGATCGACGCCCGGCAGCGACCGTCCGCCCAAGGCCGCCTTTACATCTTCCCCCTTCAACGGACGAGCGGGAGGCGCGAACGAACCCGCCGTTCCCGCGCGAACCAAAGAGCCATCGGCTGCAACATATTTCCCGCGTCCGGCGGAATCGGGTACGGGAATTTCGCAGTTGAGGACCGACGCCGCACTTTGCGCAAGAGCTGGCCGAATGGTCACGATCGCAGTTGCGCCGACCGCACCGAGCCGCAAGACCGCCCGTCGCGTTGCTGCCCTTTGATCTGTGTTGTCCATCGCCTGATCCTTACCCCGATATTTTGTTATAAACAGAAAACTTTGGTCTGGCGACGGTCGATAGTTAACGCGGCTGCGTAATGTTCCTTACGACTGTAGCAATCGCCGACTATTAGGGGGTCCATGAATTCTGTGAGCACAACCCGCATCGTCATTGCCCTGATCGTCACGGCCGCGATCGCGCTGGGTGTTCAGCTTGCCGGGCCGAACCTTTCCGCATTTGTCACAGCGGTCCTTGCCGGAGTCGGAACGCTTTTGATCCTGACGATCGGCCGCGCCGAAATCGCTCCCATGAACATTTCGCGGCTGGAGCCGGAAACCATCCACGATGCCGAAGCGCGTCTGGTCGAAGCGATCGGCGAACCTGTGCTGGTCGCCACCGACGGTCGCGTGCGGATTGCGAATGCAGCAGCCCGAACATTGCTTGGTGCCCATATCGTCGATGAAGACCTGCGTGTGGCGATCCGCCATCCCGCCGCCGCCGAAAGGCTGGCCCCCGACGCGCCCGATGGGTCGGTCGAACTCGTTGGTCTGGGTGGCCGTGACCAGCGCGTGCAAATGCGCGTGGCGACAGCCGGCTTGGGCGCCGGTTCGGTAGAGCGGGTTATCCATTTGATCGACCGCACGACAAGCCATGCCGCTGAACGTGCGCGGGTCGATTTCGTCGCCAATGCCAGCCATGAATTGCGCACACCGCTTGCGGCCATCCTCGGCTTCATCGAAACGCTGGACGACGAGAAAGCAGGCAGCGACGCCGAAGTGCGAGGGCGTTTTCTGGGGGTCATGTTCAAGGAAGCGCGGCGGATGCAGCGCCTTATCGACGATCTGATTTCGCTCAGTCGCATTGAGGCGGAAAAGTATCAGCTTCCTGAGACAGCCGTTGAGTTGCCCACACTGATCGAGGAAGTTGCCGGCGAACTGCGTGACGAAGCCGGTGCGCGGCGTGCCGATCTTATCCTAAAACTCGATGACGATATTCCCGATATTTCCGCTGATCGGGCACAAATAAGTCAGGTTCTGCACAATTTAATCGGCAATGCGTACAAATATGGTCGCGCGCCCGTCACACTTTCGCTCACGCATGAGGGTCCGTTGATCCGGCTATCGGTCACGGATCAGGGTGAGGGCATATTACCCGAACATCTGCCGCGCCTGACGGAGCGGTTTTATCGCGTGGATTCAGGGCGCAGCCGATCTCTGGGTGGAACCGGGTTGGGTCTTGCGATCGTAAAGCACATTGTCGAGCGCCATCGCGGCCGACTGGAAATCGTCAGCAAAATGGGCGTCGGAACAACAGTGTCGATATTACTGCCGCCTGCGCCATCGTCGACTGTCACAAAACCATCACAAAACTGAAACATTAGTTGACTGAAGCGGTGCTATCGATGCGACTGGAAGCGGAGATGGCGGTAATGTGAAGACATTACGACCAAAGGCTCGCGGAACGGCAATGTTGAGGGATGGCGTAATTGGCTGAACACACGATCAAGGCTTTCGACCTGGAAATCGGCGAGCTTCGCGGACTCATTTCAGAGATGGGTGGCCGGGCCGAGGCCGCAATCGAAAAAGCGATGGCGGCACTCGTTCGCGGCGATACCAAGCTGGCGGCGACGGTCGTCGCGGACGATGCCAAGATCGACCTGCTGGAAACACAGGTCGAAAAACTTGCGGTTCGCATCATCGGGTTGCGTGCTCCGATGGCCGACGATCTGCGCGAGGTCGTTGCAGCCCTGAAGATCGCTGGCGTGATCGAACGCATCGGCGATTATGCCAAGAACATCGCCAAGCGCGTCAACACGTTGAAGGAACATCGCAAGATCGAGGCTGTATCGGTCCTGCCCGCGATGGCGAGTATCGCCAGTGGAATGGTCCATGACGTCCTCGATGCATTTGCTGCGCGCGATGCCGAAGCAGCATTGCGGGTTTGTGAGCGCGATCGTGAGGTCGATGATTTCTACAACTCGATTTTCCGCACGCTCGTCACTTACATGATGGAAAATCCGCCCACGATCACCAGCGCCGCACACCTGTTGTTCGTCGCAAAGAATATCGAACGGATCGGCGACCATGCGACCAATGTCGCGGAGATGGTCTATTTCGCCGCGACAGGGAATTACATGGCCGAGCGTGAGCGCGGCGAACCAGCCTATGGGACCGAATAATGGGCCGCGCCAAAATGTTATTGGTCGAAGACGATGCCGCTCTGGCCGAGTTGCTCGTCTATCATTTCAAACGCGAAGATTTCGATGTGGTGCAGACACCCGACGGTGAGGAAGCATTGCTGCTGGCACAGGAAACGCCGCCCGACATCGTGCTGCTCGACTGGATGGTGGAGGGGATCTCTGGACTGGAAGTCTGTCGTCGCCTGCGTCGTATGACCGAAACCGCCAATGTGCCGATCATCATGCTGACGGCACGCGGCGAGGAGGAAGACCGGGTTCGCGGGCTGGAAACCGGCGCGGACGATTATGTAACCAAACCATTCTCGCCGCGTGAACTGGTCGCGCGCGTTGGTGCGGTTCTGCGCCGCGTGCGCCCCGGACTGGCTGGCGAGGCACTGATCTATGCCGATATCGAAATGGACACGGTCGGCCATAAGGTGAAGCGTTCGGGTTCGATGGTTCCCTTAGGGCCGACCGAATTTCGCCTGCTCAAACACTTCCTCGAGCATCCAGGCTGGGTATTCTCTCGCGAACGATTGCTCGATTCGGTATGGGGCCACGACAGCGATATCGAGCCACGGACGGTCGACGTGCATATCCGTCGCCTTCGCAAAGCGATCAACGATGGGGGGCGGCCCGACATCATCAGGACGGTCCGTTCGGCAGGCTATGCTCTTGATTCGGAGGGGCGGCTCTAACCCTTGTCCAGATGACGGCTTTCAAGGTCGGGGGCAAGGTCGGGGGGCAAGGTCGAGGGGGCAAGATCGTTTCGCTGCCATGCAACGTTTTTCGATCTGAAACATTTGATTGCCGTGGCCTTCGTTTTTGCAGCTTGGCCGTGAAGCGGCGCGATCTCTTTCGCGTCGCAAGGGATCGAATGGAGAATACCCATGAAAAGCCTAGTATTTGTAGCCGCCTTGATGATGGGAAGTGCAGCCGTAGCTCAGATGGCACCTCCGCCCCCGGCCGACGCAGGGACGATGAGCGCACCGGCCGAACCAGACTCTACGATGGCACCCCCGCCCGCCGCACCACCACAGGGCGCCACAATGGCCCCTATGGCTGCGCCAGCCGCTCCTGCGCCACAGGCCAGCTATCCACGCTGTTCGCGGACAGTGACCGATGGATGTACCCAGAGTTCGGCTCGCGAATCCGATACGAAGGGCGGAAAGCCAGCTCATCATCGTCGCCACAAATAAACAGGCGATTTAAATTTCAGAGTGGCGCTTGGTCGAAAGGCCGGCGCCATTCGTGCTTCTGAAGCCATCCAGCGAAGCAACCCGACAGGGTTGAGTTTGGTAACTATCATGCGGCATAATCCGGTCGAACCGTAGGAGCCGTCTTTTGTATAGCGAGAACGAACTGGAATCCGCGGTCACTGCTGGCACGCTTTCTAAAGAAGCCGCAGACGCGTTGAGAGCGCATGTTTCGGGAATGCGTCAGACGCCGACGGCAGACGAAGAGCAATTCCGCCTGATCACCAGCTTCAACGATATTTTCGTCGCCATTGCGGGTATTCTCGTGCTCGTTGGCGCGGGCTGGCTCGGTGCGTCGATATCGCGTCCGCTCGCGGGTTTGGCCGTGGCGGGTGCGGCGTGGGGCATGGCGGAGTTTTTCACCCGGCAACGGCGAATGGCTTTCCCAAGCATCATATTTTTTCTGGCATTCGTAGGCGGAATATATGCGTTCGGGATGTTTGCGATCCTGACTTCGCTGGGGATCAATGACTGGGGCTTATTTGCATCGTCTTCACGCAGTTTCCTGATCGCGCAATCAGTCGCCGCTGCACTTGTCGTTGGGGCAAGCTGGCTTCACTGGCGGCGGTTCATGGTGCCGATCGCGGTCGCCGCCGGAGTAGCGGCTATCGCGCGGCTGGCGTTCACGCTAATTGCCGCCGCAGCTTATCCGAATATCGGCCAATGGATGCTGATCCTCGTCCTTGCCGGTGGGCTGGCGATCTTCGCTTATGCAATGAGCTGGGACATGGCCGATCGCGAACGCAAGACACGCAAAACTGATGTCGCCTTCTGGCTCCATCTCGCTGCCTCTCCTATGATCGTGCATCCGATCTTTGTCCTGATGGGCATAAACCTCGGCATGACAGGCGGCAATGCCGCGCTGCTCGCAGTTATCGCCATCGTGATTTACGCGGCGCTGGCGGTCGTGGCGCTCATCGTCGACCGGCGCGCGATCCTGGTGTCTGCCCTCGCATATGTGTTGGCGGCTGCGATATTTCTGGTGTCGAAAATCGGATCATCGGGCGTCAGTTTTGCGCTGGCTATCATTGTTATCGGGTCGAGCCTGCTCATGCTTTCCGCATTCTGGCAGACGATGCGCAGGCAGGTTCTACCGTTACTGCCCGAAACTTTGCGCGACCGGATGCCGGTCGTCAGCCCGGTTATTCGCTGACCAGCTTCATCAGCCGCCGTTCGACCGGCGCGAGTACGGGGCCGAGTTCATGACCCCGGCGCAAGACCACGCCCCCCTGACCGAAAAGCGTCCACTGACCCTGTCGGTTGCGTAAGGCCGGGCGTTTTTCGATGCGGAACTCGGGGTTTTCGGCGGTGCGGCGGAATGCGGAAAATATGGCAGCGTCGCGGCCAAGATCCATAGCATAGTCGCGCCAATGGCCCGCGGCGACCATCCGCCCGTAAAGGTCGAGAATGCGCGACAATTCGGCCCGTTCGAAGCCGACCTGCAAAGGGCTATGTGGAAAGGGACCGACCGTTCCCATTAAGCGCGGTTACGCCGATCGCTCTCCGACCCTTCGATGAGGGTCGCGAGTTTCGTGCGCAACGCCTCAACCTCGCACTTTAATATTTCGAGCTGCTGGGTCGCAGGATCGAACCGCTCGCTGCAAGGCGTCCCATAAGGCATAAAGCCCTTTTGATACTCGCCAGCCTCGACCAGTGTCGCGCGCGCCGGGATGCCGACCATCGTCGCACCCTCTGCTACGTCTTTGGTAACGACCGAATTCGCTCCGATCCGCGCACGGACGCCCACGTTGATCGGTCCCAGAACCTGCGCGCCCGATCCGATGATGACATTGTCGGAAATCGTTGGGTGGCGCTTGCCGGGAATACCGTTGGCCGGGTTCGTGCCGCCCAGCGTAACACACTGATAGATCGTGACATTATCACCGATCTCCGTCGTTTCACCGATTACGGTAAAGCCGTGGTCGATAAACAGATTGCGTCCGATTTTCGCGCCGGGATGAATATCGATCGCTGTGAACAGCCGCCCGAGATGGTTCACCACCCGTGCAGCGAAATACAACTCTCCACGGAAAAGCCAGTGGGCAACCCGGTGGAATCCGACGGCCCATACGCCGGGATAAAGAAGCACTTCCCAGCGCGAACGCGCCGCGGGATCGCGTGATTTTATCGACTCCAGATAGCTAACGAGTTTGTCGACCATCCTGAGGCCCCTTTGCTGCTCAGACCGTCATTTAGGAACTGCGGCGCGCGTTACAACAATTGCTTCGGTGGTGATTACCAAAATACCGCTTGTTCGCGTTGGCGCTTCATTCCACAGCAATCGGATGGACTTTATCACGCCCGCCTATCTCGAGGCTCTGTTGCCTTTCATCGCAGTCGGCTTTGCAGCGCAACTTATCGACGGTGCACTGGGCATGGCTTTCGGGGTGATTTCGAACACATTGCTCGTCAGCGTTCTGGGGCTGGCACCGGCACGCGCGTCTGCCGGAGTGCATCTGGTCGAGATGTTCACCACAGCGGCGTCGGGGTTGAGCCATGCTTTCCACCGTAATATCGACTGGTCGTTGTTCAGCCGGCTTGTCATTCCCGGCGTCATTGGCGGTATTGGGGGTGCTTACATACTGGTGCATTTGGACGCGTCGATCACGCGGCCATTTGTCATGGCCTATCTGTCGATCATCGGCATAATGCTGTTCGCGCGGTCGTTCGGCATCCCCACCCAGCGCAAAAAGCCGCGATTCATTGCACCTTTGGGACTGATCGGTGGTTTTCTGGACGCGGCTGGCGGAGGCGGATGGGGTCCGGTCGTCACATCGAACCTGTTGATACAGGGCACCGAACCGCGACGGACCATTGGAACGGTCAACACCGCCGAATTCTTCCTGACCGTCACCGTGTCGATAACTTTCATCATCGGGCTCGGCTTCGAAGCGTTCACCGTGGCGACGATGGGGTTGCTGATCGGCGGCGTCGCGGCTGCGCCACTGGGCGCGCTGCTCGCGAAACGGTTTCCGACGATGCTGCTGCTACGTATGGTCGGCGTGGTGCTGATCGCGACAAGCCTGTTCAGCCTGTACCGGGCGCTGGTTTAGTCCCAGCGCGCGGTGGCTTGATCGTCGGACTGTTTTGCTTCGACCCAATTGCTGCGCCCGTCTCCAAAACTCTCTCGCTTCCAGAATGGTGCGCGGGTCTTCAGAGCGTCGATCAGGAACGCGCAGCCGTCCAAAGCCGCCGCTCTGTGCATTGCGGATGTTCCAACGAACACGATGCGTTCGCCCGGCGCCATCGTTCCGACGCGATGGATGATTGTGGCTGCCGACAAATCCCAGCGCTCGGTCGCCTGTTCGGCAAGCCGATGCAGCGCCCGTTCCGTCATTACCGGATAATGATCCAGCGTTAGCGAAGTTAGCCCACCATCAGCCCGGACAACCCCGATAAAACTCGCGATCGCCCCAATCCCCAACCCGCTCAGCTTATCGAGTTCGGCCCCGGCATCGAATGCTTCGGTTTCGATGCGAACATGGATCATCCGCCCGTTACCGGTGGGAAAAACGCGATTTCCTGTGCCGAACCCAGTGGCGAATCCAGCGCAGCCATCTCCAGATCGATCGCACCGCGCACCTTGGTCATATCGTCGAAGGCAACCGCATAGCCACCGCCCCGTTCGCACAGTCTTTCGCAAAGAGCCGCAAGGCTGGTGTCGCTCGGCAAAAGGTCGATTTCCTCTTCGCCTATGCCGATGGCCTCCCGGAACCGCGCGAAATAAAGCACCTTCGCCACGGTCAATCCATGTGCCGGATGCCGACCCGCAGATAATCCCAGCCGGTAATGACCGTCAGGACCGCCGCCGCCCATAACGAAACAAGACCCAGCGTCTTGATCCACAACATCAGCGGCAACGCACCTGCAAGGATCAGCGCGCCAAGTGAAACCAGTTGCAGCGTCGTTTTCCACTTCGCCAGTTGCGACACCGGCACCGATACCCGAACCTCGGCAAGAAATTCACGCAGGCCCGAAACCGCAATCTCTCTCAACAGAATCACCAACGCGGCAATCTTGTGCCAACCTGCGATATCGCCGGTGCCGACCAGAATGAGGATCACCGATGCGATCATGATCTTATCAGCAATCGGGTCGAGGAACTGGCCCAGTTTGGACACCGCCCCCTGCGCGCGCGCCAGATAGCCGTCGAAATAATCGGTGATGCCCATCAGGCAGTAGAGCGCGAAACCGAGCGCATAACCCAATTGCCAATGTGGAAACCAAAGCAGCCACACGAGCAGCGGCAGCGTCACGATTCGCGACAGGGTCAAAAGGTTCGGGAGCGTCAACATAGCATTCATCTGTTATAGCGTTTGGCGCGGCGCGCAAAGCTGGGTAATGGCCAATCAACAGAAACGGCGGGCCGATTACCCTTGATCCAGAATACCGTCCACCTCCTGGGACGTCGTCGATTTTTGCCGTTGTTCGTTACTCAGGCACTGGGTGCGTTCAACGACAATCTTTTCAAAACGGCCATGGTCCTGTTCGTCGTTTACAATGTTTTCTCCGATCCAAAGCAGGAGGAACAGTTCAGCGCGCTGGCGACGGCGATCTTTATCATTCCGTTTTTCCTGTTGTCGGCGCTCGCAGGTCAGCTTGCCGATGCCAATGACAAGGCAAAGCTGATCCGCATCATTAAGTCCGCCGAAATCGGGATCATGCTGGTCGGCGCGACCGGCCTGTTCCTCGCCAATATCCCCGTGATGCTCGTCGCCCTATTTGCGATGGGAATCCATTCGACCTTCTTCGGGCCGATAAAATATGCCTTGATGCCGCAACATTTGCAGGCTGACGAAGTTCTCGGCGGCACCGGACTTGTCGAAGCAGGCACTTATGTCGCGGTGCTGGCGGGCACGATCGTCGCCGGATTGATCGGCGCACACACCGCCGCAGCGGGTGTCGTGATCGTCGCGATCCTTGGCTGGTTCGCAGGGCGCGAAGTCCCCCTGCCCCGCCGGTCGGAACACCCGACCCCATTGATTACAACATCTTTCGCGCCTCCTATCGGCTCGTATATGGCACGCTGCATATCCGCCGGCTGTTCCTTGCAATCGTTGCCATAAGCTTTTTCTGGGCGATCGGCGCTGTTCTGTTCATTCAGTTTCCGCCGTTGGTTAAAAACGTGCTGAATGCCGACAAAAGCGTGGCGAGCCTGTTTCTGGCAATATTCTCGGTCGGGATCGCAATCGGATCGATCGTCATCAATCGCCTGTTGAAAAGCGAAGTTTCCGCCCGTTATGCACCCGGCTCGGTGATCGTAATGGGGCTGTTCGTGCTCGCCTTTCATTTCGTCGCCAAAAACTGGGAAGAAGGGAGCAGCGCACCGATGCACTCGCTCATCGGTTTTGCCGAGCATCCCGGTGCACCAGCGCTGATCGCCTGCCTGCTCGGCATTGCCATTGCAGGCGGAATGTTCGTGGTTCCTCTCTATGCATTCCTGACGACGACCGTACCGAAAAGCGAAACAGCGCGGACCGTCGCCGCGAACAATCTCGTTAACTCAGGCGCGATGGTCATTGGGTCTGCGCTATCGGTCGGACTAAGCGCGCTTGGTGTTTCGGCGGTCGATCAATTTTTGCTTACCGCCGCAATGTGCGTGCTTTCGGCATGGTTAGCATGGAAGCTTCACCTTGCCTGCGACTGAAGCGGGTTAAGGCTGGCAACTGACACCGATCAGGACAGAAAGCCGTAAAAGGCCATAAAGCCCGCGATAAAAGTCATCACGAATAACTGCCAGTCGCTCATGGGAACCGGCACAGCCTTTGGCGGCCGATAAACCGGTAGCTTGGCGCGAAAAGGATGCCTCCTTGGCCGTTCGGTAATGGCTGAAGTATGGGACATGGACGAAGGTTAACGCTTTGCTAACCACAATTACCACAGACATTCGAGGCCAAGTTCATACTGTCCGAAGTCGGGACGATTGCAGGGCGCGCCTATCGCTGTATGACCCTTCAGGATGAAAATGGAGGACGCGATGCACCGGCAAACTACCCTGAAATGTCTAATCGCCGCTGGCCTGCTCACCGCCTGCTCGCAAAACTCCACAAGCGAGGCCAATGTCTCGAGCGACACACCTGCAGCAAATGCAGTGGACACGCTGAGCGGTGCGAAATTTGCCGATTTCAAGGGCGATCCCGGCGCTGGCGCAGCGTCCTTCGCCCAGTGCAAAGCCTGTCATGTCATAGACGCCGGGGTAAATCGGATGGGACCGTCGCTCCACGCCGTCGTTGGACGAAAGGCCGGGAGCGTCGAAGGATTTCGTTATTCGCCGGCAAACAAGGCGAGCGGTATCGTGTGGAGCGAAGCAAAGCTGTTCGAATTTCTTGAATCGCCGCGTCGTGTCATCCCCGGAACCACAATGGGTTTCGCAGGCATTAGCGATCCACAAAAACGCGCAGACATTATCGCTTATCTGAAAGCAAATTGATTAGAAGCTGGCACAGCGCGTCGGCGCTCTTTCCGGCGCCCTCACTTCGGAGCAGCCTGACATGACGCCTCGCGAACTGCTTGGAAGCGCCAAAGTCCCCGGCGGAGGAGAGGAGTTGCGCCTATTCCGACGCGGCCGCGATTACATGATCGTTCTCGACCGCAATGAATTGATGAGCAGCCGGATGAGTGGGTCCGAAGAAGCGCTGGCCGTCATGACGTGTGAACGGCTCGGAGCGCGCAAGAAATTACGGCTGCTGATCGGTGGCTATGGCATGGGCTTCACGCTGCGCGCTGCACTGGCGGTGCTGGATGCCGACGCACAGATCACGATGGCCGAGCTGGTTCCAGAGATCATCGACTGGGCGCGGGGGCCGATGGCTGAAATGATGGCAGGTTGCCTCGACGATCCAAGGGTGGAAATCGTTTTCGATGATGTCGCAGCAGTAATCGCTGCCGAACCGGCGGCTTATGACGCAATCCTACTCGACGTCGACAACGGCCCCGATGGTCTGACCCGCAACGAAAACGACCGGCTTTATTCAATGGCCGGACTGGCGGCATCGAAACGCGCGCTGAAAGCCGACGGTGTGCTGGCGATTTGGTCGGCAGCGTCCGACGCAGCATTTTCACGACGGCTTGGTCAATCAGGATTCAAAACTGACGAGGTTATCGTGCGAGCGCGGAGCAATGGTGCTGGACCACGACACGTTATCTGGTTTGCCAGCAAAAACTAAGCTTCAGGATCATTATCCGCACGAAATCGGCACCGTAGAATGTGTCCCGATTTGGGATGAACCCAAAATCTGGTTAGCGAGCGGCAACCATTGTTAACCACGGCGCGTAACTCCACGCGCGCGTCGAACATCCCGTAAGGCGTTCGTTTCATTGGAGTAACGACATGAAAATGAGAAACATTGCCTTGGCTGGTGTGGCTATGGCGGCAACGGCGGCGGCCTTACCCGCTGCTGCCGTCCCGCTGTCATTCACGCTGACAGGTTCGAGAGATGCGTCGTTTGTTCTCGATTCCAACCCCACCCCGACGTCGTTCAGTTCGGTCATCCTCGGTGGAAATGATTTCGGCGATCAGATCAGCTTCGCCAATGTCGCCGGAACCTTCGGCGGCACTCCCGGCGTTGCATCGATTAGTTTTGGCACCGGGATTGTTGCCACGCTTAACGTGAACAGCGCCACGCTTGGCTTTACTCAGTTGGTTGGTCCGAACCTGTTTTCAGGAACTCCGGAAAACCCTGTTTTCTCGACCGGCACGTTCAATCTTTCCGGCCTTGTTTCCGGTAACAGCGTTCTGACGATTTCATCGCTGGTCAGCGCCGCACCGGAACCCGGCATCTGGGCAATGATGATCCTCGGTTTCGGCATGGCGGGTGCCGGATTGCGCTATCGTCGTCGGACGACAAGCGTTTCCTACGCCTGATCTCTCAAACCGGGCGCACAATGAATGGCCGCCAGCTTCAATGCTGGTGGCTATTTTTAGTCGGCAACATACACGATCATTTTCATGTTTTCGGCCTTTATCGCTGCAACTTACAAAGGACAGACGGGTTCTGATGTCATGGACCTGTCACCACGGATCATCTTAGGCGCGGCCTGCAAGTGACGTGCATTGCCCATCTTTCCGACATTCATTTTGGCGCGCATGACGACAAGATCGTAGCGGCGACCGAAGCGTGGCTGCAAAAGCATCGGCCCGATCTTGTGATTATCAGCGGCGACTTCACGCAGCGTGCACGAGTCACCGAATTTCGGGCGGCATCCGCCTATCTCAATCGGCTGAAGGCGGCGGGGCTGAAGGTGCTGGCGATACCCGGCAACCACGATATCCCGCTTTATGACGTGGTCAGCCGTTTCGTGGCCCCGCTCGACCGGTATAAAAAATATATCGACAATGATCTGTGCCCCTGGTTTGAGAACGATCGTGTTGCCGTTCTGGGGATCAATACCGCCCGTTCACTGACCATCCGCGACGGCCGGATAAACCACGACCAGATTGCAATGATACATGAGCGCTTCGGCGCGGTGTCGGCAAACAAGATGCGAATTCTCGTTACGCATCATCCGTTGTTTTCCATGCCAATTGGCAAAGGCGGCGAGTTGAGCGAGGCGGTCGGACGGCATGAAGACGCAGTGAAGGGAGCCAGCGAAGCGGGTGTACACGTTGCCCTGGCCGGGCATTTTCACCAGACTTATGCCGAAGCGCCCGGAAAAATGGTCGAAAAGACTGGTCCCATCCTCGTGGTTCAGGCGGGAACGGCCACATCGGTTCGGCTTCGGAACGACGAACCGCAGAGTTTCAACTGCCTGCAAATCGACCGCCCGAATGAGCTGACACTGAAAGTCGTTCCATGGGACGGAGCAAGCTTCGTCGATGGTAACGAAAGACGCTATCGGTTGGGCAGCGACGGTTAGCCGACAGTAAAACCGCCGGAAGTTCGATCTGTGGCTATCAAAGGTGTCCTTCAGGACTGATCCAGCTTAGCGGTTTGTCGCACCGGACACGGCCGGTCGTTGGTGAGTTGTATCAGCATGATAATAAAATCTGTGCCGCGCGAAGCTGTTTTGATCGTCAACGCCCATTCTCGAAGGGGCGAGGCGCTGTTCGAACAGGCAAAGGAAAAACTGCAAGCCGCCGGTGTAACCCTGCTCGCCGCCCATGCAGTTCATGATCCTGAAAAACTGACCGACGTCGTGCGTCAGGCCGTGCGTGACGGCGCGCCGATGGTCATCGTGGGCGGTGGAGACGGGTCGCTGTCGGGCACTGTCGATGATCTTGTCGGAAAGGACTGCGTATTTGCCGTCCTGCCTTTGGGCACCGCCAACAGCTTTGCCCGCACGCTTGGGCTGCCGCTGGATCTCGATGGAGCCATAAAGGCGATCGCGACAGGACAGCGTCGACGGATCGACCTCGGCCTGATCGACAACGACTATTTCGTCAACGCAGCCGCCCTTGGCCTATCACCGATGATCGGTGAGAGCGTTCCCCATAGTCTAAAAAAATATCTCGGCCGACTAGGTTATCTGATCTGGGCCGTGTGGTGTTTTCTCAGCTTCCGGCCTTTCCGCCTGATAATCGACGACGGCACGCAGGAATATCGGATGTGGGCAACCGAAGTCCGCATCTTCAATGGACGATTTCATGGGGGCGTCGAGCTTACTGAGAACACCGACGTCGATAGCGGCGACATCGTCATTCAGGCGGTCACAGGCCGCAACCGCGCCAGACTGGCGTTGGACTGGTACGCAAAGTTCTTCAAACTACGGTCGCGTGACGCCCACACACAGGACTTCCGAGGCAAATCGTTAAAGCTGGATACCCGGCCTCATCACCACATCTCGATCGACGGAGAATTACTGGCTCGCACACCCGTAACCGTGAGCATCGCTGCACGAGCTATCGATGTGGTGGTGCCCCTGAGAAATGCGCAATTAAATAGGCTTTCCCAATCATTTTTTCCAAGTGGCCGAAATGAAGCCGACGCTGGCAGTCAAAAGTGTGGCCCGGGCATCTGAGTCTTCAAGCTGGTGATCAAGTCCTTTAAAGATAATCAAATCGACTTTACCGCCAGCCGCCCTCAGCCGAGACGCCATGAATACCGACTCTGAATATTCAACGTTGGCATCCATTGTGCCGTGGATCAGCAATACTGGCACTTTGATCTTCTCAGCGTTTGGTGCCGGTGATCCAGCAATAATGTTAGCGCCCGATCCAATGAACTCCTGCAAAAGATTCTGGTCCGTCCAACCAGCCGCTTCACGTTTCAACATTGCTAAATCAGTGACTGGCGCAATTGCCACGACTGCTTTAAAAAGATCGGGCGCTATCACTGCAGACTGCAAGGCCGCATAACCGCCATATGACCAGCCGACGACTGCAAGCCGGGCAGGATCGGCAATACCCTGCTTGACCAGCCAGCGCCCCGCATCATTTACGTCGCCAATTGCGATCCGCCACGATTGAAACCCGTTCCGTTGAAACCAAGCGTCTCCATAACCCGATGATCCGCGAAACTCCGGTTGCAGCACAGCAAAACCCTGACTTGCAAAATACTGCGAAATAGTATCGCTCTTTCACGGCTGTTGGTCATGATGGCTGAAACGCTCGAGATCGCCCGCGTGCGCGTAACTAAGGCGCTCGACAACCTCCCGCCGCTTTGACAACCTTCCTGCATGTGCGGACGCTTCCGAGACACGCACCCTTGGGCAGAACTTCACGCCGCGTTGCGCGAATTTGTTGGGCCACTCTACCAACCTGGAGTCACGTGAACAGGTGCGACATAACGTAGAGAGCCGTTATTTTGTGCGGCGCTTGACCCGCTTTCTCACTCAGACGACGATGGCGGCATGAGACCGTTCGAACGCGCAGCACGCGCACTTTGCGCCCTTAAGGGTATCAATGAGGATTCAGAGCATGAAGGCGCGCCGATTTGGCAAACCTATGTGCCGAAGGTCGCCGCCATGATCACTGCGCTGCACGAGCCCAGCGACAACATGAAGGAAGCGGGCGGGGAGATTTTCCACGCCTATAACCCTGAGCATTCAGAGTTGGCACATCAAGATGACGCGGCTAGCGTTTGGCGGACGATGATCGATGCAATGCGTAAGGACGTGGGGTGAGCGATGGGCAAGCGGCCTAGCAATCCGAATGGGGCCGATTCACTCCGTCGCGCGGGTAAGGGATCAGAGGCGGGCATCGCGGCTTTGAAGGCAAGGGCGGACACCCATACAAGCCGGTTGCGGCCCGTCATCGCCCGACTGCGCGCGGAGGGTATCACGACGCTGCCCAAGCTTGCGGACGCATTGAACGCGCAGGGCATCCTTACGCCAAGCAACGCCCGTTGGCACCCTTCGTCCGTCCGAAACCTGTTGCTGCGCCTGACAACCTAGCGCAGCGAAGTCGATATGCATCGGGCGGCGGCGGGAGCGTGGGTCTAGCGCGCATTCAATCTATAATAGCGCAAAATAAAGAGTGTCGGGTAGGAGACCGACGGTTCAAGGCTGTCGATGACATTCGCGGTATTTCTTCCCCGAGCCACATGGACAGGGCTGGTTGCGATGCACTTGGGGTATCGGTCCATCTGACGCGATGGTTAAGCCCCTCATGCCCGTAACCTGCCCGCCCGGACCAATAAATACGTTTCCGGGCATTGTTTGCTCAGGTCTGATGACGTTACTAGACCTGCTCCTCTGAATCGGTCGAGATGGATCAGCGTAAATCCAAATATGATCAAGCTGCTTTCCAATTGTGACGCCACTACGTGGGTCATCAGACATGCGGCGAATTAACTTTTCGAACCTCCCAGCAACTGCAGACGCAGGCGCACGTTTCCTCAAGGCAGTCCGGACGTTTTCGATATAGCTGTGATCGAGAGCCGCGCCATTGCCAAATCCACCCATCCACGCCCCCGATTCTCCAGACGAGGGCGGTAAGATCGGGCTTCCTGCATTTTGGAAGATAGTCTCAAACTGACCGGTTTCGGACCGCGTATTTAAAATCTGAGCGGAAATGCCGCTTGGCGGATCGTTGCTGTGATTATACCCAACAACGGTAATCGTGAGCCGACGATTTGCCGGAGGCAAACGCTTCATGTCCAAATGTCGTGAACCTGTGGCTCAGTGAGCTAGCCACGCGTTCAATCAAAGGCATGGGCTGGTGTTCAGTTCGACCAATCTCGCACAACTTCGTCATCAAATAGTCGTGAGTCGGTGAACTCCCGATATGCGCAATTCCAGTGAAGCCAAGCATCAGCCTGAAGCCCGGTAAAACCAACGAGAAACTTTTCGCATATTCTTCAGCATGGATTTGCTGGTCAAAAGATGTCCGGCGATCAGAAACCTGCACGGCGTACTGATCGTTCATGCCAATGAGAATGATCGTCATGCGCCCCCATAGCGGCCCACGACCCAACAAATCATAACTTTTATTTGGCCCGCATCTGATCGATTAGCGCCCGCCCACGTCCGCCGCCAATCGATACCAGGCGCTTAGCTGATGAGGGAACGATTGTGGGAACCGGGCACGACCGTTTCTAATAAACGACGCAAACCGCCAGTTTCGACGGGTATATTGGTGGAGCCTAGCGGGATCGAACCGCTGACCTCTACACTGCCAGTGTAGCGCTCTCCCAGCTGAGCTAAGGCCCCATCAGGGACGCGCGGCATATGACAGGCCGCGCGTCTATGCAAGACAAGTCTGGTATTATTTAAACGTCGACTTCGCCTTTGCCGGTATCGACACCGAGATCGTCGTCACCGCCAAGATCAACTTCGTCATCAGGCGACTTCTCAGCATCCTCATCGACGTCGAGGTCCAGATCGCTGTCGCCAAGGTCCGAATCGTCCTTGGAGTCACCATCCTTCTTGATCGCGTCGAATGGCAAAGGCTGTTTCGATTTCAGAATCGATTCAGGCACCCATTCGTTAGCGCAGCTGATGCACGTAACCGGGTCTTCTTTGGTGAGATCGTAAAAGCGCGTGCCACACTTTGGGCAAGTGCGCTTCGTGCCCCATTCAGGCTTAACCATGGGCTTCGATTAGCTCCGGAAAAAATGATATTCGCGGGTGTTCCGCAAGACGGCGTCGCCCTTGCCATAGCGAAACCGCACTGTCAAAGCCACGGGCATGCCGACACCCCGTAGTTTTTCGCTGAGTGGCCCGCTGACCGGGGCAATCACGGTTCCCGGCGATAAATCGATATCGCATCGCGCACTGATGTTTTCTGCATTGGCCGTGGGCGAATCGGTGATCGAAGGATTGCTGGAGGGCGAGGATGTGCTGGCCACCGCCGCTGCGATGCGAGCGATGGGTGCGCATATCGAAAAGCGTGGCGAGCGCTGGCACGTTTATGGCGTCGGCGTCGGTGGCTTGCTCCAGCCCGAGACGGCGCTCGAGATGGGCAATTCCGGCACTTCGACGCGCTTGCTGATGGGATTGGTCGCCAGTCACCCGATCACCGTGACGTTCACCGGCGACGCCTCGCTCAGCAAGCGGCCGATGGGGCGCGTAATCGAACCTCTATCTACATTAGGAGCGGACATCACCGCGAGTCCGGGCGGGCGGCTGCCGCTGATGGTGCGGGGAATATGCCCTGCGGTTCCTATCGAATATCGACTGCCGGTTGCTTCAGCTCAGGTGAAGTCAGCGGTTTTGCTGGCAGGTCTCAACACGCCGGGAATAACGCGGGTGATCGAGCCAGTGCCGACGCGTAATCACAGCGAGCGAATGCTGATCGGCTTTGGGGCAGACCTGACTGTCGAGACGGACAGCGACGGCGTCCGCACTATTTCACTTAGGGGCGAGGCGGAGCTCAAACCGCAAAAGCTGACGGTACCGGGTGACCCGTCTTCCGCAGCGTTTTTCATCGTCGCGGCGTTGCTGGTGCCGGAATCGACAGTCGCGATTCGCAATGTCGGCATGAATTCGACGCGGAACGGGTTGGTTAGAGTATTGCGGGCGATGGGCGCGGACATCCTTTCGGAAAACCGGCGAAATGTCGGGGCGAGATCGTTGAGGATCTGATCGTCACGCATTCGTCATTGCGCGGGATCGAGGTTCCGCCCGAAGATGCGCCGAGCATGATTGACGAATATCCGATACTCTTTGTGGCCGCCGCACTGGCGAACGGACGAACGATAATGCGCGGGTTAGAAGAGTTGCGCGTCAAAGAATCGGATCGGATTACTGTTATGGCTCAGGCGCTTACGGCGATTGGCGCTCGGGTTGAAGAGCTTCCCGATGGCCTGATCATCGACGGCACAGGTGGCGAAATGCTGAACGGAGACGCGACGGTTGCGGCGCGACTCGATCATCGGATCGCGATGAGCATGGCCGTCGCAGGGCTGGTGTCGATCAGGCCCGTCACTATCGACGATATCGAACCGGTCGCGACAAGCTTTCCGGGCTTTGAAACAATGCTTGCCGGATTGGCGGCGTCATGAAACTCGACGGCGCAGACATCATCGGCGTCTGTGGCAGCCTGATTTTCATTGTCGCCTTCATGTATGCGAATGCGGCAAAGAACATGGACAAGGTTTTGTTCAACGCGCTCAATCTGACGGGCGCGGCCCTGTTGCTATATTCGCTTTGGGTGCACCCCAATTTCGCTGCGGCGTTTCTCGAAATATCGTGGGCGTGCATTGCGCTGGTCGGCTTAATCAATGCCATCCGCGTTCGGCGTAAAACATGATTATCGCAGTCGATGGACCAGCGGCTTCGGGCAAAGGCACAATCGGGCGCGCGCTTGCAGAGCATTATGGCTTGCCGCACCTTGACACCGGCTTGCTTTATCGGGCGGTCGGCATTGCGGTGCTGCGGCATGGCGGAAACCCTGAAAATCACGCCGATGCCGTAAAGGCCTGCGATTTCAGCACGGCGATGCTTGATGACCCTGAGATCCGCAGCGAAGCCGCCTCTCGAGCCGCCTCCGCAGTATCTGCCCATAAAGACGTCCGCGCAGCCCTGCTCGAACGCCAGCGCGCCTTTGCCCGCCAACCCGGCGGCGCGGTGCTTGATGGACGCGATATCGGGACTGTCATCGCCCCCGAAGCCGACGCCAAGCTGTTCGTCACCGCCTCCCCCGCCGTTCGCGCTGAACGACGTTTTGCCGAGCTTACCAAACGCGGCGTCCATGTGATGCTGGATCATGTTCTTCACGACATCGAAGCACGCGACGCGCGCGATTCGGGACGGTCTGTCGCTCCCCTGATACAGGCACCCGACGCCGACTTGCTCGACACGACGAATCTGACTATAGGCGACGCCGTTCGTCAGGCGATTTCCCTGGTGGAAGCTCAGGTCAAACCTTAGCGCGCGTACCCCGGTTATCCCCGGCCCTCGCACTATTCATTGCCCCCGCTCCCACCAACATCGCCAAAGCGGATGCGGCATAAGGCGTTCGGCCTGTGCGGCACCTCTGGTCAAAGACCGCCGGATCCAACCGGCTGGCCGGAAATTACTACCTTAGGAATACCACATTTATGGCCACTATGGCACATCCTACCCGCGACGATTTCGCGGCCCTTCTTGAAGAAACACTCGGTGCCGATGGCGGCTTCGAAGGTAAAGTGGTCAAGGGCACCGTTACCGGAATTGAAAATGACATGGCCGTCATCGACGTCGGATTGAAGTCCGAAGGCCGCGTCCGGTTGAGCGAATTTGCCGCTCCCGGTCAAAAAGCAGAATTGAATGTCGGCGATATCGTCGAAGTCTATGTCGACCGCGTCGAGAACATGTACGGCGAAGCGATGCTGTCACGTGACCGTGCCCGTCGTGAAGCGGCATGGGACACGCTGGAACAGGAATTCACCAAGTCGGCTCGCGTCGAGGGTGTTATCTTCGGTCGCGTCAAGGGCGGCTTCACTGTCGACCTGAGCGGTGCCGTCGCCTTCCTGCCCGGCAGCCAGGTCGACATCCGCCCGGTGCGCGATGTCACCCCGCTGATGGACATTCCACAGCCTTTCCAGATCCTGAAAATGGATCGCAAGCGCGGCAACATCGTCGTTTCGCGTCGTGCCATCCTCGAAGAAACCCGTGCCGAAGCCCGCACCGGTCTCATCTCGACGTTGGCCGAGGGCCAGATCATCGACGGCGTCGTCAAGAACATCACCGATTACGGTGCGTTCGTTGACCTTGGCGGCATCGACGGCCTGCTTCACGTGACCGACATGAGCTACAAGCGCGTCCAGCATCCTTCGGAAATGATCAACATCGGTGACACGGTGAAAGTCCAGATCGTTCGGATCAACAAGGACACGCAGCGTATCTCGCTCGGCATGAAGCAGCTCGAGAGCGATCCATGGGAAGGTGCAGAAGCCAAGTATCCGATCGGCGCCAAGCTGACCGGACGCGTGACGAACATCACCGAATATGGCGCATTCGTCGAACTGGAAGCTGGCATCGAAGGCCTCGTCCATGTTTCGGAAATGAGCTGGACCAAGAAGAACGTCCATCCCGGCAAGATCGTATCAACCTCACAGGAAGTCGATGTTGTCGTCCTCGAAGTCGACAGCGAAAAGCGTCGCGTTTCGCTTGGCCTCAAGCAGGCGATCTCGAACCCTTGGGAAGCATTCGCTGCCGACCATCCAGTTGGTTCGACCGTCGAAGGCGAAGTCAAGAATGCCACCGAATTCGGCCTGTTCATCGGCCTGGATGGCGACGTCGACGGCATGGTCCACATGTCCGACATCGCATGGGGCATTTCGGGCGAAGACGCGCTCAACCTGCATCGCAAGGGTGAGACGGTTTCGGCCATCGTGCTCGACATTGATGCTGAAAAGGAGCGTATCTCGCTCGGCATGAAGCAGCTCGAAAAGGGCGCTCCTGCTGTTGGCAGCACCGCTGCTGCTTCGGGTCTGGCCAAGAATGCGGTCATCACCGTGACTGTCCTCGAAGTTCGCGATGGCGGACTCGAAGTGCAGGCCGGCGACGATGGCGTCACTGGCTTCATCAAGCGTACCGACCTTGGTCGCGATCGCGACGAGCAGCGTCCAGAGCGTTTCCAGGCCGGCCAGAAGTTCGATGCGATGATCATCGGGTTCGACCGTTCGAAAAAGCCAAACTTCTCGGTCAAAGCCATGCAGATGGCTGAAGAGAAGCAGGCTGTTGCGCAGTACGGTTCATCCGATTCGGGTGCATCGCTGGGCGACATCCTTGGCGAAGCTTTGAAGGCTCGCGAAGACAAGAAGTAAGACTATCAATCCCGGACGTTGATTTCGTAGGCGAAATTAACGTCCGGGAACTGGTTGAGAAAACGGTTTCCCGATGCTATTGATGTAAATCAAGTCGCCACTTTCGGCGATGCATGGAGATAGTGTCGTGATCCGTTCTGAACTCGTTGAACTGTTGACGACAGAGCATCCCGACCTCGCCGCGCGCGATGTCGAGAAGATTGTCTCATGTTTTTTCGATGAGATTTCCGCGCAGCTTGCCAAAGGCGGCCGTGTCGAACTCCGCGGCTTCGGAGCCTTCTCCAGTCGCGCACGCACCGAACGTGTCGGTCGCAATCCACGAACGGGCGATGCGGTCGATATCGCCGCCAAGAGCGTACCATATTTCAAACCCGGTAAAGAAATGCGCGCACGTTTGAACGTCTGAGTATTTTATTCGGTCGCTTTCGTTCTTCTGACGCTTTCCATCGGCCGACATTAGGCTGGCGATATCGTTCGCCAATCTGTCGCCGCTGCTCCCTATAGCAAATACATTTCAAACAGGGCTTGACGCGGGGCTAGTCCGCCCCTTTTGTCCGCCCACGCGGGCAGCTATTTTCCCGCCTGTGCGGACGTGGCGAAATCGGTAGACGCAGCAGACTTAAAATCTGCTTTCCTTATGGAAGTGCGGGTTCAAGTCCCGCCGTCCGCACCAGTTACAGTTTTACGGAAATACGAAAAAATAAACCAACTAATATCAACAGCTTAAAAACCTCCAAAAGCAGTGCCGCTGACCATTGACGGTATTTTATGACGGTATCGATCAGATAAGACATCTCGATACCGTCACCGGAGGAAATTACCCTATCCGGTCAAGCAATTTGAATCGTTAGATAATTTTTCGTGCCAACGATTTGAGTGGAGTTTGGGTTCGTGTCCCAAGCTGCGCACCACTCATATTAAGTGGACAAATTTGGTTGTTTTGCCTGTTGCGGCACTCATCATTTGAAGCGAATTACTAAAAGGACAGGCCGCACCAAAGACCGTCATTTTACCAAGGTATTGCGACCGTCACGAAATGCTCTCGACATTCCTTTAAGGCCATGCATGGTACACCACACATTAGGGGGGCTAAATGTCGAAGAAATACACAATTCAATATCGACACTTAAAGACAGAAGATCTTTGGGAAGGATTTGATCTCAAATCGATGATCGTCGATATCCTTCGCAGGAAACGTGAAGGCGTGGTTGTTGGGGAAAACGCCAAATTGCGTATTCTAGATCTCGATCAGGATCAAAGTTTTGTGATCCTAAATAAACTATCGAATCCTGATTCTTGGGATGGACCTGTCTTTGCAGGACAAGTGATTCATCTCCAAGAGGGCTCTGATGTCCAAGCGGTGATGCAATCGCTCGAGGACGATACAGCAGAATTTGTTCTTCACAATCTAAATATCGGCGACAAAGCTCGAGTTCTCAAAGGCGCCCTGTACTTTGCGGTCATCGGCAATCACGTCGGAATGATCGAGGGACAGCAAGTACGAGGTAGAACGCTGGAGCGTTACCTGACGTCGCTATTACAGAACGCAGGGGAGCTTGATCAGGGAAAGGCTATAATTCTCAATAGTCGTTTTTTGACGGGAGATGGAAAAGAGCTTTCCGAGTCTTCGGAACTGACTGTTTCAGCCGTACCCAATCGTGGCAATGAGCCACACGACCCTACAGAACGAGCAAGCCGAATTGTCGAGCGAGAAGCAGCGCAGGAACGCGAAGAAGGCTCCACAGTCTTCGACGTACTCCGCACACTCGGCTGGGGTGTCGAAGCAATAAAAAGCCTTCGTGCCGAAGTGCCAAACGACGGGTGGATTGAAGGTTTCTTCCGCGTAGTAATCAAGGCAAAACACAAGAAAAAGCCGATTTCGCGTGCTACCATCAACGAGGCGCTTCGAAACATCGACCCGGCAGATATCGGTATGCGCGGCGATGGAAGTGAAAAGGGCGGAATCGTGAAACTGTCTACCCAACGAACCATCGCAAGTATCGGCTCGCTTCTTGATCCCGCAGATGCTATGGAACAGATTGTGAACGCGCTGAAAGAATGGGCAGTTAACGGGAAAATCGATTGCAACTTCGGAGGATAGAGAAGGCGCTTTTGACCGCCGGACTGGCCTGTGGAGCAGCGCTCTCGCCGGGGGTGATTTTAGGCGAGTCTGGGCGAATGCTGGTAACGTTTTTGGGTCTCGTATCTGCCAGCATTCTTCCGACTATTTCACTTTTGATCGGCAGCATGACTGCGAGTGGGCGTTCAGTCAGCGCCGTCGATGACCTCGAGCGTGAGATCGGGGCAGCTATGGACGCCCTCCTATTAATTTTTGGAAGTGTGGGTATCGCCGTGGTCGCTCTCGTAATGTTAGCAACGGCACCGCCACCATTTTTGTCCAAGATACCGCTTCTAACGGTCACAATTTTGCCGCGATTAGGCCAAGCCGTCGTAGTGGCCGTGATCGTATTAATAGCACTTAGAACTGGACAGATCCCTGCAGTGCTACGGCGCACTTTGGAGGTGCGTCACAAAATTGCCGTTGCCGAAGCGCGACGAGCAACGACGGATCGCGCACCGGTATCACTTGAAGTGAGAACTTCTTTTTCAAATCATCCCGACTTCGGGAAAATTACTAACCTCGAAGATAACGAGGGGCGAGAACCGCATTGATAGTTAATTCTCACTCAAAAATCAGTTTTGCATTCCCAGTTACGTAAAACGACACCTGACGGTATCGTTGACGGTATCGGAGACGAAACGAGATGCCAAAATTGGCAGTTTTTCAAAGTTTTTAGGGCAATCTTAAGTCCCGCCGTCCGCACCAAATTGATCTAGGCTTTTTTCGGCATCACGCGTTGCCCCGTCCGGCAAACTGTCAGCGGGCGTTGATCCGATCAGCCCGGCAATCTCAGCACGCTTTGAGTTACGGACGTCGGCTCGTTCTGATAGTCTTTCGTCATGATCGCCAAACGCACGATTCACGCCGCCCTCCTGATTGCCTGCCTGACGCTCAATGGATGTGGGCGGCGCGGGGCTGACGATGTGCTGGTTGCCAGCGTTATCGGCACCGCACCCCGCATCGCCGACCCCGATCGGACATTATTGACCGGTCCGGATGCCGAACTGATCCGTACCACCCGTCAGGGACTGGTCGCTTTCGATGCCAATGGTCAGGTTGAGCCAGCTCTGGCCGAAAGCTGGACCTTCACCAAAGATGGGCTGAGCGCCATCTTTCGTTTGCGGCGACTGCGCTGGGCCAACGGCGGAGAGGTGACCGGGAGCGAGGTCGCGGCCAGCCTGAACCGCGCGATCGCGCCCGGAAGTCACAATGCCCTGAAGCCGCTGCTGGCCGCCATTGATACTGTGGTCGGGATGACCGACCACGTCGTCGAAATCAGGCTGAAGGCTCCACGACCGAACCTGCTGGAACTGCTGGCACAACCCGAACTCGCGATCCGTAATCGCGGTTCAGGAACCGGACCGTGGGTGATGGCCGACAACGAACACGATGCGATTATCCTGCACTCGGTGAAGGATGACAACGATCCGGAAACCGACGTGGTAACACCGCCCCCGATCGCCAAGGTCGTAATGCGCGGCGAACGGGCCGGGATCGCGGTTGCCCGGTTCATGGCGCAGCGAGGCGGGTTCGTGACCGGTGGAACACTGGGAGACTGGCCGATCGCACAGGCAGCACAGCTTCGTTCCGGCATGATACGGTTCGATCCCGCAGAAGGGCTGTTTGGACTGGCGGTCGTGCCAGAGATCGCCATGATGCAGGATGCCGGTATGCGGGCGGCACTCTCGATGGCGATCGACCGAGACACGCTGGTGGCAGGTTTCGGCATTGCGCGCTGGCGGGCGATTGATCGGCTGTTGCCCGCGCAACTGGACAGTGCACAGCCCCCCGTTTCGCCGAGCTGGAGCGCGGCGGCGCTGACTGATCGGCAAGCAGAGGCTCGTCGCCGGATTACGGCGTGGGTTGCGACTCATGGCACGCCCGCACCTCTGCGCATTGCTCTGCCAAAGGGGCCGGGCATGAAAATACTGTTCGCTCGGATCACCGCGGACTGGCGCGCAGTCGGGCTCGACGCGGTTCGCGTTGACCATGATGCCTCCAATGCCGATTTGCGGCTGATCGACGAGGTTGCTCCTAATGCCAGCGCGAACTGGTACCTGACGCGGACGGGATGCGGGGCGGGGCTGCCATGTGCCGCGACGGCGGACGCGGCGCTGAAGGCATCGCGCATCGCTCCCGATCTTGTCCACCGGTCGATTGAGATCGCGACCGCGGACGCAGCGGCGGCCGAAGGCGCGGCATATATCCCGCTGGCATGGCCCGTGCGCTGGTCTCTGGTCGATTTTGCACTAACCGGCTTTCACGAAAACAGCTTTGCCGTCCATCCGCTCGCCGAACTCCGACTGCAGCGGAACTAACCATTACCTGTGTTGTTTGGTATCGGTGCGTTCTCTCCCCATATGTGTCGTCTGGAGACGAATATGGTCAATGCGAAAATGCCCGATTTTGAAACCCTGAGCCGCAAGATCGGCGTCGGTGGCAGCGACCCTGCCTCCGTCCGCAAACGGATCGAGGCGATGGAACGATTGCTGGAGGGGTTGTTCGTGGTTCCCGGCACCAAACAGCGGTTCGGGCTGGACTTCATCCTCGACCTCATCCCCGTCGGCGGCGACATCGTAGGAGCGGCTATGGGCGCGTACATGGTGTGGGAAGCCCGCAACCTGGGGATGCCAAAGAACGCTTACGTCCGAATGGCCGGCAACGTCGGCCTGAACGCCTTGTTAGGCGCAATCCCGTTTATCGGGGCGGTGCCGGACTTTTTCTTCCGATCGAATACGCGCAACCTGAAAATCATCAAGAAGCACCTCGACCGGCATCATCCCGGCACCGCAATCATCGATGGCTAATATTATCGCGCCGAGGATCCACGCCATATCCTGAGTGGAGTACCCGGACGGGCACCACCGCCCTGCGTGCATCGTTCATAACGAAAGCCGGTGTCGAGGCAGAGCCAGATTTCGTCGAGCCAGCCTTCCCTGGTGGTCGTTACGCGGACTGCCCCAACGTTTAGGCCACGGTTGGCACGCGCGAATGCGGTCGTAAACGAAGCGACTGTCAGCTTTCGCTGGCGGGAAAGCCGATCCATGTCGGGATAGCGAATGGCAGCGTAAAGCCGTGTCGACCGCCTAAAATAATCGTCCGGGCTGCCAGTCACACAACTGCCGTGCTTGGCGTATTCGTGCTGTAGCAACTGGGCGGAAGGCGTGGCGCACAGATTGGCGCGGATGGTTGTTTCCGACAGGATCGGAACGGCGCTGCAATATTGCGGCCATTCCTTGCCAGAACCATCGGGCCACAGACCATGTAGCGTGAAGCCGAAGCGGTTACCGCCCGCTCCAGCACCCCCGCACTGCATTGCCGAAGAGTCACGCGCGCCGCTTTCCTTGCAGAACTGCGGCGACCAGCTGAGCGCGAGCGTATAGCTGGCAATCGGCAGGACGCGACGTGGATTGCGGATGTCGGGCGTATCGGCGTGTGGACGCGGCACGTTTGCGGGCACGGCACAGCTGATCGCCTGCGCGTGAGCGAACGCCGGGAGGGCGATACTAAGCCAGCACGAAGTCCAGGCCGATATCCGCCGCAGGTGCACTTTGCGTGAGCCGTCCAACCGAAACATAGGTTACTCCTGTTTCCGCAATCGCGCGGATCGTGTCGAGTCGAACGCCGCCCGATGCTTCAGTGAGCACACGGCCAGCGATGAGTTTAACGGCCTCACGCAGCGTTGCGGGGTCCATATTGTCGAGCAGCAGGTGGGTTGCACCGGCTTCGAGCGCTTCAGCAATCTGATCGATGCGATCGACCTCCACGATCACACGCGAGATACCCACTGCGACGGCGCGCCGGGTGGCTTCTCCAACCGACCCGGCAACGGCAACGTGATTGTCCTTAATCATCGCGGCATCGTCCAGACGCATCCGGTGATTGGTTGCACCGCCCATGCGCGTCGCATATTTCTCCAGCACGCGCAGGCCGGGAATAGTTTTCCGAGTGTCCAGCAAGATGCACCCCGTTCCCGCGATCGCATCGACATAGGTGCGCGTCATAGTTGCGATACCCGACAGGTGTTGGATGGTGTTCAGCGCAGAGCGTTCGGCGGTCAGCAACGCGCGGGCGTTGCCCGATAATCGCATGAGTTCGGTGCCAGCGGAGACTTGCGTCCCCTCTCCCACCAATATCTCGATTTCGACGTCGGGATCGAGCGAGCGGAAGAATGCTTCGGCAAGCGGCAATCCCGCCACGGTAATCGCGTCGCGGCTGTCCATGACCCCTGAAAACCGCGCATCGACGGGTATGACGGCGGCAGCGGTGATGTCGCCATGATCGCCTAAATCCTCGGCCAGAACGGCAGCGACGAAAGCGTCAAGGTCGAAACGGTCCAGTTGCAGGGCTTTTGATTGCATGAGCGCGGCTTAGCGTGCGAACCGGGGAACTCGCAATCCCGCTAAGCGCTGTATTATCATGCTGGCACTGCAACGATCGAACGATACACACCTAAAGCCGCGCATTGTTGCCGCGATTGGTTCAGGGGCGATCACCGCGCTTCTTGGTTATGCGCTGCTAGCAGGCTTTGGGTATCGTCCGTCTGAACGCGCGGTGCGAGAACTCAACGTCTTCAATATCATGCCGGAAACGCCTGTTGCGCCGAGAAAAAAACCACCTCCGCCCAAGCATTCGCACAAGAACGGCGCGTCGGGTGCACCCGCACTGCGCGCCACCCCGACCGAGATCGTTGCGCCGCCCCCTGTGTTGCGCGTCATACCGCCGCCGATTGCGGTAGCCAAAACGCCCGGTGTCGGAGCAGCAAGCTCACAGGGAGCATCCTCCATCGCAGGATCAGGCACTGGCGGCGGGGGCAATGGAAATGGCGACGGCAACGGCGACGGTGGCGACACCCCTCCCGAACATCGCAGCGGACGTATCAAGGATTCGGATTTTCCGCGCGACGCCGTTGAAGCAGGCGTGGGAGGCACGGTTTCCGTTGAATATACCGTTACGACAAAAGGCCGCGTGACCAGTTGCTCGGTCACACATTCATCGGGAAGTCTGGAACTGGATCGAACGACCTGCCGATTGATCGAAGAGCGTTTCCGCTATTCCCCGTCACGCGACGCGCGCGGCCATCCGGTTGAGTCTACTATTGTGGAGAATCATAGCTGGGCCGTTCGAAGAGACGAACAACCCAGCAATGGAGACAGATAAATTAACGGCAGCGCTTCTTTGCAGTCATCGTGCGGTCGATTGCACGTCCACCGAGAGCACCAGCACCGGCGCCAGCAATCGTACCCAGCAAGCCGCCGCCGACTGCGTTGCCCAAAACCGCACCGCCGACGCCACCAGCGACAAGGCCGGTCGTGCCACTCGAATGACGGCAGCGCTTGGTGCGCTTGTAATAGCGGCCATCACGACCGCGATAAGTCTTGGAACTTGCTTCTGCGACGTTTGCGCCGGGGCCAATTGGCATAACAACCGCGGCAGGCACCGATACGGCGAGAGCGGCGAGTGTGAGAATGATTTTGCGCATATTAAATCCCTGAGCCAACATATGACGGTGACGGAACGTCCGGAACAACCCGAAAGTTGCATCCGGCGGACATTCTCAGCTTATCGCTTCCCCAATCTTCCGCAATGGGTGATCGTCGTCAAGTATACGCTCGGGATGCTATGGCCGCCCGAGATCACCTTGCCCCACCGTCCCGCCAGCCATGTCCAGCATCCGATCCAGCGACTTTTTGGCGCGCAGCCGTAACCCTTCTTCCATCTCGATGCGTGGTTCCAGATCGCGGAGCGCGATGTAGAGTTTCTCCATCGTGTTGAGCGCCATATAAGGACAGATATTGCAGTTGCAGTTCCCGTCAGCTCCCGGCGCACCGATGAAGTGCTTATGCGGCAGCGCCAGTTCCATCTGGTGCATGATATGCGGCTCGGTCGCGACGATCAGCGTGTCGCCGGGCATGGACTTGGCGTAATCCAATATACCACTGGTCGATCCCACATAGTCCGCATGTTCGACAATATGCGCCGGACATTCCGGGTGAGCGGCGATCGGCGCAGCGGGGTGTTGGGCCTTCAATTTCAGCAATTCGGTTTCGCTGAATGCCTCATGCACGATACACACGCCGGGCCAGAGCAGCATTTCACGACCCGTTTTGCGCGCGAGATAGCCGCCCAAATGCTTGTCGGGGCCGAAGATGATCTTCTGATCCTTCGGTATCTGCGACAGGATTTTTTCGGCGGACGAACTGGTGACGATAATGTCCGACAGCCCTTTCACTTCAGCCGAGCAGTTGATGTACGTTAGCGCGATGTGATCGGGATGCGCCGCGCGAAAGGCAGCGAAGGCAGCGGGCGGGCAGGAATCCTCCAGACTGCAACCGGCGTCCATATCGGGCAAGACAACGATCTTGTCCGGCGACAGGATTTTCGCGGTTTCGGCCATGAAACGCACGCCGCAAAATGCAATGACGTCGGCATCGGTCGCCTGCGCCTTTCGGCTTAGGTCGAGGCTGTCGCCAACGAAATCGGCAAGATCCTGTAACTCTGGGCGCTGGTAATAGTGCGCCAGAATAACGGCGTTCTTCTCCTTGCGCAGACGATCGATCTCGGCACGAAGGTCGAGGCCAGCGAGAGTTCCGGTAATTGCGTTCATTGACGGTGCGATCCTGTGGTCAGGGGGTCGATTTAGTCGGTCGTGCGAGGTTCGGAAAGCCTCATCGTGCATCTTCCAGCACCCGAGCGAGCGATCGGCTTTCGTCCCAGCGCTGGTTGGAGCGATCGCCATCGGTCGGAAAGTGAACGACGATGTTAACATCGGCAATTCCCGCGGCGTTCAGGGGCGCACGGAGGAGCGCCGCAAGAGCAACGCGAGCATTGTCGCGGGCTTTGCCCAGATTTTCAGGGTTGGAAGCAGCAGCCTGCGCGACTTTGACGGCCTGAGTAGAGGAAATCCGGCTCATCGCATCGAACGCGGCCGAAGTGATGAACAGACCCCGGCGACGCACCATCATTTTCGATTCATCGACGTTTGCGGGAGCGACAGTTACCTCAGGCACACGGATCGACAGCGTACGGGACTTCGGGTTCCAGATGTAATTCTGAAGTGAAAGGCGCGACAGATCGACAAAATAATCGACCGAATACGGCGCCTTGATGACCTGATCCGAATTAAGCAGGCCAAAGCCGCGCACATCCGTCGCGGCGGCCTGAACCGTCCCGGACAATGTGCCCACTTTCAGCGAACTACCCTTTGCAAATGTCGCAGTGACTACTTTGGACAGGACAAGCGTGTCGTCGCGCTCAACAGTATAACGCTCGACATATTTTTCGTAACCGACGTATCCGCCAAAGGCCAAAACAGCGAGGATAACAATGAAAACCAGAGGCTTAGGCAATGGCTTCTACTCGCCATGCGACGCCATCACGCACTGCCTTGCCCCGGTTTTCAAGATCGATCAGGTGCGCAAGCACCGACCTTCCCGCTGCCGGATACAACTGCTTGTCGATCCCCGAATACATACGCGGGACCATGTCCTCGATCACGCCAACCCCGTCCCGGACGAGGCGAAGGATCTGGCCTTCCCGCTGCTTGCGATGCCCAGCAAGGCTGCGGGCAAAGCGCTGGGGGTTCGTAACTGGTTCGCCGTGTGCAGGGTAATAAATGGCGTCGGTTCGGGCGATGAGCTTGTCGAGGCTCGCCATATAATCGGCCATGTCGCCGTCTGGGGGCGACACGACGGTGGTAGACCATCCCATAATGTGATCGCCGGTGAACAGCGCACCTTCTTCGATCAGGGCATAGCAAAGATGATTGGAGGTATGGCCGGGCGTCGCAACCGCTTCGAGCGTCCAGCCAACGCCTGACAGCCGTTCACCATCGGACAGCACACGATCGGGGACATAGTTCGGATCGAAAGACGCATCGGCGCGGGGGCCGCTGTCCTCCAGCATCAATGGGGCGCACCCGATGATCGGAGCCCCCGACGCTTCAGCCAGCGGCTTGGCACCGGGGCTGTGGTCCCGATGAGTATGCGTACAGACGATCGCCGTTATCCGCTGCCCTGCGGTCGCCGCCAGAATACCCGCGATATGGTCTGGATCTGCCGGGCCGGGATCGATGATCGCCACGTCGCCGGTACCGACGACGTAAGTCTGAGTACCCGTGTACGTAAATGGCGATGGATTCGCCGCAAGAACGCGACGGACCAAAGTGCTAAGGGTTTGTGCGATGTCGGTGGCCTGAATTTCCATGAACATCATGTGGCGACTGCGGCGCAGGTTCGCAATCCTTGACGTTTACCCCTCGAATGTGTCGGATTTCTTGACACATCGCACCAAGGTTAATTTCTGTTAGCTATCGTATGGGGCGGGCTTGCGTGCTTTCTTAAAACTGGCACGGACGCTGCATATAGGTTTGTGTCCCTATAGGTGGTGTCCCCCACCGAAATGAGTGACGGGTCGGTTTCGCTACACTAGTCTCGCGAACCGGCCCGTCCTCACCCGGACCTTCAAATCAGACCCGGCCTTTCCAACCAAATAGCTGCTTAAGTCGGAAAGCTCCGCTCAGGCAGCAGCGCCCTTTGCAAACAAAGTGTGCAACTCGCCCGCTTCGTACATTTCCATCATAATATCGCTACCGCCGACGAATTCACCCTTCACATACAGTTGGGGGATGGTCGGCCAATCGCTGAACTGTTTGATGCCCTGACGAATGCCCTGATCCTGCAACACATCCACGGTGCCATAATCAACGCCGAGATGATCGAGGATCGAGATAGCTTTGCTCGAAAATCCGCACTGCGGGAACAATGGAGTGCCCTTCATAAAGAGCAGGACTTCGTTTTCTTTTACAAGTTGGGCGATGCGTGCCTGGCTGTCGTCGGTCATTATGATTTCCTCATTCGGGAATTGCTGTGGTCAGTTGAAGTGCGTGAAGGACGCCGCCCATACGCCCACCCAGCGCGGAATAAACCGCCTGATGCTGCTTGATGCGTGGCATTCCCACGAAACTGGCCGAGATGACCCGCGCCGCATAATGGTCGCCGTCACCCGCCAGATCGGTAATTTCTACCGCAGCATCGGGAATCGCTGCAACGATCATCGATTCGATATCAGCGGCTGCCATCGGCATTATTCGGCCGTCATCAGTTGGCGACGCGCTTCGATAGTTTTGCTCGTCAAAGCCTCACGGATGCTCGCATCGTCAATCTCAACGCCCGCTGCCAGCATATCTCCGAGCAGTTTGCGCACGACATCTTCGTCCCCTGATTCTTCAAAATCAGCCTGGACGACGCTTGTCGCATAAGAGCCTGTTTCTTCGGGGGTAAGATTCATCAATTCGGCAGCCCATACGCCGAGGAGGCGATTGCGGCGGGCGGTTATGCGGAATGCCATGTCCTCATCGCGTGCGAATTTAGTTTCAAACGCGCGTTCGCGATCGTCGAATGTTGTCATGGCGGCCCTCGTCGCAGTTCAGTGTGAAGGCAGAGATAGGCAGAGCGACGCGCAGGTGCAATGTCAGTCCGCTACCTTAACGACCAGTTTTCCGATCGCTTCGCGCCGCGCCATACGGGCAATGGCCTCTCCACCCTGTTCGAACGGCAGGACCGCACTCACGACCGGAGCAATCTCACCCGCCGCCCAAAGCCGGAAAAGGCGCGTCATATGGGCGTCATGAGCGGCCGGATTACGTTTTGCAAACGCTCCCCAGAAAACTCCGCAAACGTCGCAACTTTTCAGGAGTGTCAGATTCAGCGGCAGTCGCGGGATGCCCGCAGGAAAGCCGATGACCAGATAGCGTCCTTCCCATGCGATCGAGCGGAGGGCAGGCTCACAATAATCGCCGCCCACCGCGTCATAGATAACATCCGCGCCGTCTTTGCCGATAACGGCCTTGAACTGTTCAGCGAGCGCTTTCGACTGATCCTTGTCGAACGGCCCGCGGCCATAAATGATCGCGTCATGCGCACCGGCTTTTCGGGCAGCAGCGGCTTTTTCTTCGCTCGAAACGGCGGCGATCACGCGGGCACCGAACGCGCGGCCCAGTTCGACGGCGGCCAGTCCTACCCCGCCCGCAGCACCGAGAACGAGGAGGGTTTCCCCCTCTTTCAACCTGCCGCGGTCGACCAGTGCATGTATCGATGTCGCATAGGTCAGCATGAAGGCCGCGCCTTCTTCGAAGCTGCGTTCCTTGGGCAATTTATAGGCGGACGTTGCAGCGATGGCGATTTTTTCGACAAGACCACCATGACCGGTAACCGAGATTACACGGTCGCCGATGGCATAGCCCGTGACGCCCTCGCCCACCGCCTCAACCACGCCACCAATTTCAGTGCCGGGGGCAAATGGGCGCTCCGGTTTTATCTGATACTTGTCTTCGATAATCAGCACATCGGGATAATTTATCGCGCAGGCCTTTACCGCCACCAGCAGTTCGCCGGGACCGGCAACAGGTTCGGGAACCTCGCTCATCACCAGAGTTTCGGGACCACCGGCACTCAACGACAACAAGGCTTTCACGTTTAACCCTTTCGGCGCAGCCACGGCCTGACGCCGTCCGCAATATCCTCATATTTCGCGATTTTTCCCGACGATACCAGAGTCAATCCGATCTCATCGGTGCCATTGAGCAAACATTGCTTCCGAAACGAATCAATCTTGAATACGAAGCGATCCTGAAATCGCGTCGTAACCGACTGCGCTTCCAGATCGATATGGATCGGGTCGGTTTTTGCGACCTCCATCAGGCGGTCGATTGCAGCTTGGGGCAGGACGACCGCCAGGATGCCGTTCTTATAAGCATTGCCTGAGAAAATGTCGGAGAAGGACGGTGCTATAACCGCTTTCACGCCCATATCGTTCAACGCCCATGCGGCGTGCTCGCGGCTCGATCCGCAACCGAAATTATCACCAGCGATGATGATCGGTGCCCCGGCATATTCGGGATCGTCGAACACATTGCCCGTTTCGGCACGGACAGTTTCGAATGCACCTTTGCCAAGGCCGGAACGAGTGACTGTCTTTAGCCACTTCGCCGGGATAATGACGTCGGTGTCTACGTTCTTCCGGCCGAACGGATAGGCGAGGCCGTCGATTGTCGTGACGGATTCCATCAGTCGGCTGCCGCTGGAAAGGCGGGCAGCTTTGCGATGTCGCGTGAATCGTGCTGGATTACCGGAATTGCCTTCAGCGAGGCAGCAAGTTTGCGGAATCGGTCCATCGATGCCAGCGATTCGGCGCGGCTCGTATTGAAGCCCGGCACGCCATTGCTGTCGAGATTTTCATGGAAATGCGCGACGTCGCCCGACAGCAAAACCGGCCCGGTTTTGGCAAGGTTGATGAGCAGCCCGTGATGGCCCGGCGTATGCCCCGGCAGGTCGATCATCGTAACGCTACCGTCACCGAACAAATCCTTGTCGCCCGAAACGCCCTCGATCGGTGACCCGCCACCGAACCACGGTGCCAGCGGCCTGGCATCGGCACCACTACCGCCCTGTTTCAGCGCGTCATAATCGCCTTGCCCAATAAACAGCTTTGCCTTCGCGAAGTCCGCAGCCTGACCAGTGTGATCGAAATGATAATGGCTAATACCGACCATCGTCACTTGCTCAGGCTTCACGCCGATCGTCGCCAGTTGTTCGGTAATGGACAGGCGCAGCGTCGGGCTCATTGGCTTCGTCCTGTCGTCCGGCGCGCCTTTCATGGCAAGCGGCAGGCCAGTATCCCACAGCATATAAGTCGCGCCATGCTTGATCAGATAGCAACTCGCGGCGAGATCACGCGCCTGCCCCGGATAGGATTGCGTGTCGGAAAACGCGTTCAGCACATTCACATGCACCGTCCCGCAATCGAGCCGCCACAGCTTGTCGGCGGTGGCAGGAGCAGCAATCGCCGACGTTGCGGAAAGCAACCCGGCGGCGACCGCGATCAGTTTTGCAAAACGCGTCAAACTGCACTCTCCATCAAATCGCGAACATCGGTCAGACGCCCCGTTATCGCAGCCGCAGCCGCCATTGCCGGTGACACCAGATGCGTACGCGCGCCCGGTCCCTGTCGGCCAACGAAGTTACGGTTGCTGGTCGATGCGCAGCGTTCGCCCGGCGGAACCTTGTCCGGGTTCATCCCGAGACAGGCCGAACAACCCGGTTCCCGCCATTCCATGCCAGCATCGATAAAGATTTTGTCCAGCCCCTCGTCCTCGGCCTGACGCTTCACCAGCCCAGACCCCGGCACGACGATCGCCCATTTTACGCTGTCGGCCTTGTGATGGCCCTTCAGCACGGCGGCGGCGGCGCGCAAGTCTTCGATCCGGCTGTTCGTGCAACTGCCGATAAAGATGTTCTGCACCGTGACGTCGGACATCGGCATCCCGGCGGTCAGCCCCATATAGGCCAGCGATTTCGCGGCGGCCTCCTGCTTGCCCGGATCAGCAAAGCTCATCGGGTCGGGAACGATGCCGTTGATCGCCACGACGTCTTCGGGACTGGTGCCCCATGTCACATTCGGCACGATGTCCGCTGCATCGAGGATGATCGTCCGGTCGTAAGTCGCGCCCGCATCGGTCGGCAGCGTCTTCCAATAGGCAAGCGCAGCATCCCAATCGGCCCCCTGCGGCGCCATCGGACGGCCCTTTAAATAGGCATATGTCTTTTCATCGGGTGCGATCAGGCCCGAACGCGCGCCGCCTTCTATCGCCATGTTACTAACGGTCAGGCGACCTTCGATGCTCAGATCACGAATGACCGAACCCGTAAATTCAATGACATAGCCGGTGCCGCCAGCAGCGCCGATCTTGCCGATGATCGCCAGCACGACATCCTTGGCGCTAATGCCAAAGCCCAGCGTGCCATCGACGCGCACTTCCATCGTTTTCGACGGTGACAGTTGCAGCGTTTGCGTCGCGAGGACGTGTTCGACTTCGCTGGTACCGATACCGAATGCCAACGCCCCCAGCGCCCCGTGAGCAGCCGTATGGCTGTCCCCGCAGACAAGCGTGGTGCCCGGCAGCGTAAAGCCCTGTTCGGGACCGACGACGTGAACAATGCCCTGAGCCGCGGCAACCGCGTCGATATAGGGAACACCGAATTCGGCCACATTGGCCTCAAGCGTGGCGAGTTGCAGCGCGCTTTCAGGATCGGCGATCGGCAACCGTTTGCCGTCCGCCCCAACGCGCGGCGTCGTCGGCAGATTATGGTCGGGCACCGCCAGTGTCAGGTCGGGGCGACGCACCGGTCGCCCGGCAAGTCGGAGCCCCTCGAATGCCTGCGGACTCGTCACCTCATGCACAAGGTGGCGGTCGATATAGATCAGGCAAGTGCCATCGGGACGACGTTCGACAACGTGATCGTCCCAGATTTTTTCGTAAAGCGTGCGGGGTCTGCTGGCCATGCCGTTCCGTTAGCGTGGAGTTCTGCGTTTTGCTAGATGACCACACACTATGCCCGTCAGACGACAAAGCTCTGCGCCCAACCCGCGAAAGCGAGCCAGGTGGCGGTTTGCATGATCGACAGCCGGAATATCCATGATGCGATCAGAAACGATCCACCCCAGCGCGTTGCCACGTGAATCTTCCCCTGTGACTTGATATCCCAGACGATGAGCGCGCCGAGCATGATGCCATACGTCGCCGCAATCACTGCGGGAAACGGAATGGGCAATAACAGTCTGCCCATCGCCGGCATCAGCATCCCGATCGTCGCAATGAGCATCAATCGTTTATGCTTCTGCGCCGAGCGGCGATGATAAAGAGCGGCCGCGATCAGCGTGGTAAACACCGGCACATCCAGCAGCGGGACTGCGAGCCACGCAAGCGGCGCAAATTGCGGCGGTCCCGCATGACGCGCAACGCCATTCAGCGCGGCAAGTGCACCGACGATCGGCATCAATATGACGAGAACAAAGCCAGCCTTGCCAAGGATCCGATGCAAATCGCGACGATCGGCCGAAATAAGGCCGACCTGCGTGGCAAATAATAGCACCCAGCTCGTGAACAGCAGCCCGTGCGCGATCACCAGGGGGGTCATCGGATGCATTTCAATGCGCGGTGCGATCACACCACGAAGATAAAAACTGGGCGCGAAGCCGGCAAAGACCACGATCAATATCGTCCCGGCCATGCCAAGGTAGAACCATCGTTCTGCGGTAAGCGGTCGGGAAACGAGAACAGTCGCCATCAATACTCTCCGGAAAGAAATGATGCGACCTGCTGGCCTGTTAACCAGTCGGCGAAGTATAACTTATTTTGCAGGCTCTGGCGATACCGACCGAGAGAGCGCCCCCTGAATGAATGCAACGCTATCGGCCAGCACCGGTCCCTTTCCGCGAAACGGACGCGAAAGTGCCATCACGACTTGCTCGTGCGTGAGTCCCTGGTAATCACGAAGGACCACCGGAGCGCCGACTTTTTTCAAAGCAGCCGCCAGGTTGATTGCGTTACGTGGGCGAACCTGAGTGTCTTTGGTGGCCGTCACCAACAACATGGGTGGCGCATCGGGACGCACGAAATTGATCGGCTGAGTCTCCATCGGACGCGGCCACAGGCTCATCGCCTCGATCGCCCGGCCCGTGAAAGGGTAAAAGTCATAGGGACCGCAAAGGCCGACCGCCGCTTTCACGATGCGTGGATCAACGCCTTCCGCTTTCAACCAGCGCCTATCGAGCGTCAGCATCGCAACCGTATAGGCACCCGCCGAATGTCCCGCGAATGCGATTCGGGCAGGATCACCACCGAATTTGGCAACATTGTCACGCGTCCAGCGGACTGCCTCCGCTCCATCCTGAAGCATGGCCGGAAAATGTATGTCTGGAACTTTGCGATAGTCGGGAACGACGACCACGAACCCCTTGGAAGCAAAAGCACGCGCCGCAAAACCATAGTCCTGACGCGTGCCATTAACCCAGCCGCCGCCATACCAAAAGATCACCACCGGACGCAGCGTGGTTACGTTATCGACAGGACGCCAGACGTCGAGAGTTTGCCCGTGCGTCCCAAAAGCAACCGCCGACGCAACGCGCCCTGCTCCCGAAGACCCATAACCGCGGTCAAGGGCATTCAGCATACCTGGAGGCGAACAGGCGGACAGCAGGGAAGCGACCGCCATGACGACCAACCGGGGCAGTTTCACCGAACGAACTGGGCCGTGGTTTTTGCGTCGATCTCGTCAGCAGTCACGCCCGGCGCCATCTCAATCAATTTGAATGGGCTGTCATGATCGAGCCTCGCGAACACGGCGAGGTCGGTGATTATCATGTCGACGACATTCTTGCCGGTCAGCGGCAGGGTGCACGCCGGAATGAACTTCGCACTGCCGTCCTTGGCGTTGTGCTCCATGACGACGATGATTTTCTTGACGCCCGCGACCAGATCCATCGCGCCGCCCATGCCCTTGATCATCTTGCCGGGAATCATCCAGTTGGCGATGTCGCCATTCTCGGCAACTTCCATCGCGCCCAGCACTGTCAGGTCGATATGCCCGCCACGGATCATGGCAAAGCTGTCCGACGAGCTGAAGTAGGACGATGACGGCAGTTCGCTGATCGTTTGCTTGCCCGCATTGATCAAATCGGCATCGACGTCCTCGTCATAGGGAAACGGCCCGATACCGAGCATCCCGTTTTCGGACTGGAGCGTCACTTCGACGCCCGCCGGAATATGGTTCGCAACCAACGTCGGAATACCGATGCCGAGATTGACGTAATAACCGTCCTTTAGTTCACGAGCCGCGCGCGCGGCCATCTCATCGCGGGTCCATGCCATTATGCGGACTCCCTTTCGCGGACGGTTCGGAACTCGATCCGCTTTTCATAAGGCGCGCCACAGATCAGGCGTTTAATATAAATGCCGGGGACATGGATGCTATCGGGGTCGAGGCTCCCGACCGGCACGATCTCTTCGACTTCGGCAACCGTGTTGTGGCTGGCAGTTGCCATTGGCTGGTTGAAATTGCGGGCGGTCTTGCGAAAGATGAGATTACCCGCTTCATCGGCTTTCCAGCCCTTGATGATCGACAGATCCGCGACGATCCCGCGTTCGAGGATATAATCCTCGCCGTCAAAATTCTTCACTTCCTTGCCCTCCGCCACCAGCGTGCCGACGCCGGTCTTGGTGTAGAAACCGGGGATGCCAGCGCCCCCTGCCCGGCAACGCTCAGCCAACGTACCCTGCGGGCAGAATTCCACTTCGAGTTCGCCGCTCAGATACTGGCGTTCGAATTCCTTGTTCTCACCCACATAGGAGGAGATCATTTTCTTTACCTGACGCGAGCGCAACAGCTTGCCGAGGCCCACGCCATCGACGCCCGCATTGTTCGCAGCAATGGTCAGATCCTTGACCCCCGAGGCCTCAAGCGCATCGATCAGGCGTTCGGGCATTCCAGAGAGGCCGAAACCGCCGCAACAGATCATCATACCGTCGTGCAGCAAACCTTCGAGCGCTGATTTCGCGTCGGGATAAAGCTTCTTCATATTATGCCGATCCTCCAGTTGAACCGCGCTTAAACGCTGTAATTTCATGGGGCAATGCTGGACGGACCGGCTTGTCGTCATTGCATCGGCCGTGAGAGAAGTGCAGCCTGTCACGCAGTCATGAAACACGGAGTTTTTGTGAGCCAATCTTTACGTACAGGTGGACGCATTCTGGTCGATCAGTTGCTGTTGCAAGGTTGCGATCGCATATTCACCGTACCCGGAGAATCGTTTCTCGCGGTACTCGATGCCCTTCATGACACTCCCGAAATTCAGACCGTGATCTGTCGTCAGGAAGGGGGCGTCGGATTCATGGCCTGCGCCGACGGAACAATGACCGGGCGACCCGGCGTCGCCTTCGTGACACGCGGTCCCGGTGCGACCAATGCCAGCATCGGCGTTCATGTCGCGATGCAGGATTCGCAGCCGATGATCCTGTTTATCGGCGACGTTGCACGCGGCGACCGCGATCGGGAGGGGTTTCAGGAAGTCGATTTCACCGCGATGTTCGCGCCGCTGTGCAAATGGGCCAGCCGAATCGACGACGCGGCGCGCATTCCCGAATATATTGCGCGGGCCTATGCCGTGGCGATGTCAGGACGTCCGGGGCCGGTGGTGCTAGCTCTGCCCGAGGATATGTTGCGCGATGTTATCGAAGCGGTGGATCGTCCACGCGTTTTGCCGGTCGTTCAGCCAGTGTGTTCAGAAGCGATGGGCGCATTGATGGCATTGCTCAAAGACGCCTGCGACCCGATCGCGATCGTCGGCGGTGCCGGGTGGGACGCTGCCTCAGCACATTATTTTGCTGAATTTGCGGCGAGCATTGGACTTCCGGTGGCGACGGCTTTCAGGCGGCAGGATGCGATTGCCAATGACTGCCCGGTCTATGCGGGGAACCTGGGCTATGGGCCAAATCCCAAGCTGGTCGAGCGCGTAAAGGCGGCCGATCTGGTGATTGCCGTGGGCGCGAGACTCGGTGAAGCGACAACCGATGGCTACACGTTGATTACGCCCGACCATCCGGGGCAAATACTGGTCCATGTCCACCCTGACCCTAATGAACTGGGGCGGGTTTACCGAACCGATCTCAGCATTTGCGCCGATATGCGTGAATTTTCGGAAGGGGCGGCTTTGTGGGAACAGGATATACTGGAATTCATCGACGGGACGGATGCTCATGCCGAATGGTTGGCCTGGGCGACTCCCTTGTCGTTCGATACGCCGCTCGACCTCGGCCAGTGCGTCGCCGCGATGCGCGAACGCCTGCCGACCGACACCTTCATCTGCAACGGAGCCGGTAATTTTTCGAGCTGGTGGCACCGATATTGGCACTATGCCGGACCAAGCTGTCAGTTGGCACCTACCGCTGGGGCAATGGGATACGGCGTGCCCGCAGCCGTCGCCGCAGGTTTGCGACATCCGACACGCAAGGTTGTTGCCTTGGCGGGCGATGGCGATTTCATGATGAACGGTCAGGAATTGGCGACAGCCGTGCAATATGGCTGCGATATGCTCGTGTTAGTCATCGATAACGGTGCTTACGGCACCATTAGGATGCACCAGGAGCGCGAATATCCAACCAGATTGAGCGGAACGTCGCTAAAAAACCCCGATTTTGCGGCACTGGCACGCGCTTATGGTGGCTGGGCCGAAACTGTAGAAGCAACAGCCGACTTTGCTCCCGCACTCGATCGCGCACTGTCCCAGACCGGAGTTCGGCTGTTACATTTGAAAACCGATGTCGAACGGATTTCGGCGGGAACGACGATTACGGCTTTGCGAAATCGCTAAAACGAAATGGGCCGCCCCGGTTCCCCGAGGCGGCCCAATCGCTCAAGCAACAAGCAGCTTAGATCTTGTCGTTGAACGCACCCTTCACGGCACCGATGCCTTTTTGCAGATCGCCCTTGGCTTCCTGCGCATCGCCTTCCGCTACCAGCTTCTCATTATCGGTTGCTTCGCCAATGGCGCGCTTGGCTTTACCAGCGATTTCGTTGGCGTGGCCTTTGACCTTATCTGTAAATTCACCCATCAAAATTCTCCTTCTGAAGTAATTAGATGCTCCAGAATTATAACGATGGTCCTCCGATCGGGTTCCCTAAATAAGTCCTGCGAGTGGCGACGACGGGTCCGCATAACGCCGCTTGCCCATCCGCCCGGCAAGATAGGCCATTCGTCCCGCCTGCGTGGCAGCCTTCATAGCCGCAGCCATCATCGCCGGATTTTTAGCCTCGGCAATCGCGGTGTTCATCAAGACGCCATCGCAACCCAGTTCCATCGCGACCGCCGCATCGGACGCCGTTCCTACACCGGCATCGACCAGCACCGGCACATTCGCACCCTCAACGATCAACCGGATCATCACCTGATTCTGCAACCCCAGTCCCGACCCAATCGGCGCACCCAAAGGCATAATCGCGACAGCACCCGCCTCCTCTAACCGCTTCGCCATGATCGGATCGTCGGAACAATAAACCATCGGCAGAAAGCCCTCCTTCACAAGAACCTCCGTCGCGCGCAGCGTTTCGATCATGTCGGGATAAAGGGTCTTGGCCTCACCCAGAACTTCAAGCTTCACCAGATCCCAACCGCCAGCCTCGCGCGCCAGCCGCAGCGTGCGGATGGCGTCGTCGGCCGTGAAGCAGCCTGCGGTGTTGGGCAGGTAGGTAATCTTTTTCGGGTCGATAAAGTCGGTCAGCATCGGCGCATTGCGGTCCGAAATATTCACCCGCCGCACCGCCACGGTCACGATCTCCGCACCCGAAGCAGCGACGGCAGCAGCGTTTTGCGCGTAGTCCTTATATTTGCCGGTGCCGATGATCAGTCGCGAATTGAAGGTTCGCCCCGCGACCGTCCAGCTATCGGCCAAGTCGCCAGGTGCATCATGATCGCCACCGCCAACGAAGTGCACGATCTCGATTTCGTCACCATCCTCGACCTTCACATCAGCCAGCGTCGAACGCGGCACGATTTCCAGATTGCGCTCCACCGCGACCCGCAATGGATCGAGGCCAAGTTCGTTCGCGAGGTCTGCAAAACTAATGTCAGAAAAAACCCTGCGGTGTTCACCATTGACGCGGATACTGATCGTGCCGTCTGCGGTCATTGCCTGCCTTTGCGTGTGTTGGATGACACGCATATAGGGGGGTGCTCTCGCTCGCGACAACCGCCAGCGACCAAACGAGGTCCGATACCTTGCCGACGATATTCGTTCTGAACGGCCCAAATCTGAATATGCTCGGCACGCGAGAGCCGGAGATTTACGGTTCAGACACGCTCGATGACATTGCCGGTATGCTCGACAAGCGGGCTCGCGGGCTGGGTTTGGAAATTGATTTTCGCCAGTCGAGCCACGAAGGGCATCTGGTGGACTGGCTGCACGAAGCCGCAGCAACGAATGCGAAGGCTGTGTTGCTGAACGCAGGCGCGCTCACGCATACGTCGGTGGCGTTGTACGATGCGATCAAGGCGATAACAGTACCGGTAATCGAGGTGCATCTTTCGAATCCGCATACGAGGGAAACATTTCGCCATAAGAGCTTTGTCGGTATGGCCGCAAAGGGTAGTATTGCCGGGTTTGGTGCGCATTCTTATCTGCTGGCGCTGGACGCGGCGGCCAAGCTCTGACATTTGGCAGGAAAATCAACAGGGGGTCTCATGACCGATAAATCCAGCGCGATGCAGGTCGACGCCGCGCTAGTCCGTCAGCTCGCCGAGCTGCTCGATGAAAACAAGCTTACTGAAATCGAAGTTCAGGATGGCGAACGGCGCATTCGTGTTGCCCGCACGGTTACTGTTGCAGCGCAGGCGGCTCCTGCTGCTGCGGCAACCGCCGTTGCGCCTTTGGCGGTTCCAGCGGTTGCCGAGGCTCCCGGGGCCTCTGACAATGCCAATGCGATCAAATCACCAATGGTCGGCACAGTTTACCTGTCGTCCGAACCCGGTGCAAAACCATTTGCCGGCGTTGGCGACACCGTCAGCGAAGGCCAGACGCTTGTCATCATCGAAGCTATGAAGGTGATGAACCCGATTCTGGCGACGAAATCCGGCAAGGTATCGCGCGTCTGCGTCCAGAACGGCCAGCCTGTCGAATATGACCAACCCCTGATTGTTATCGAATAATGGCGGCAATCGAAAAACTGCTGATCGCAAACCGGGGCGAAATTGCGCTGCGTATCCACCGTGCTTGCCATGAAATGGGCATCAAGACGGTTGCGGTGCACTCCACCGCAGACAGCGATGCGATGCACGTACGGCTTGCTGATGAGGCGATCTGCATCGGACCGCCATCGGCAACCGACAGCTATCTGAACGTTCCCGCGATCATCTCTGCCGCAGAAATTTCGGGCGCGGACGCGATCCATCCGGGCTATGGCTTCCTCAGCGAAAACGCGCGCTTTGCCGATATTGTCGAAGAACACGGCATTATCTTCGTTGGGCCGAAGCCTGAACATATCCGGACGATGGGCGACAAGGTTGAAGCCAAACGAACCGCTGGCGCTCTTGGTATGCCGCTGGTTCCGGGGTCCGACGGCGCAGTTTCTGACCCGGTAGAAGCGCGAAAGATTGCGGCTGAAATCGGCTATCCGGTCATCGTCAAAGCGGCGAGCGGCGGCGGTGGTCGCGGCATGAAAGTCGTCACGCGCGAGGAAGACCTCGAAACGCTAATGAGCCAAGCGGGCACCGAAGCCAAAGCAGCGTTCGGCGACGCCACGGTCTATATCGAGAAATACCTCGGCAATCCGCGCCACATCGAATTTCAGGTGTTCGGCGATGGCAAAGGCAACGCAATCCACCTTGGCGAGCGCGATTGTTCGTTGCAGCGCCGCCACCAGAAAGTGCTTGAGGAAGCTCCCTCGCCCGTCATCACGACGGCCGAACGGATGCGCATGGGTGGTATCGTGTCGAAAGCAATGGCCGACATGGGCTATCGCGGCGCGGGAACGATCGAGTTTCTGTGGGAAGACGGTGAGTTCTATTTCATCGAAATGAACACCCGCCTTCAGGTCGAGCATCCCGTGACCGAGATGATCACGGGCGTCGACCTTGTGCGCGAACAGATCCGTATTGCCGAGGGCCTACCGCTGTCGGTCACGCAGGACGAAATCGTGTTTTCGGGTCATGCAATCGAGTGCCGGATCAACGCCGAAGACCCACGCACATTTGCGCCGTCGCCAGGGCTGGTAAAGGCCTATCACGCGGCGGGCGGAATGCACGTCCGTATGGATAGTGGACTGTATGCTGGCTATAAAATACCGCCTTATTATGACAGCATGATCGCCAAGCTGATCGTCTATGGCCGCACCCGCGAAGGCTGTATCATGCGGCTGCGGCGTGCGCTGGAGGAGACGGTGATCGAGGGTGTGAAAACCACGATTCCGCTGCATCAGGCGCTTTTGCAACAACGTGACATCCAGAACGGCGATTATTCGATCAAATGGCTCGAGGAATGGCTGGCGACCGACGCAGCGACTGAAAGCATCAAGTGAAGGCGACGATTTTTCACAATCCTGCGTGTGGGACATCACGCAAGACACTGGCGATCCTGCAAGAAACTACAGGTGTTGAAGTCGAGGTCATTGAATATCTGAAAACGCCGCCTTCGCGCGAACGGTTGGCCGGGCTTTATGCTCGAGCCAGTATCACACCGCGCCAGGGGCTTCGGGTTCGTGGGACCAATGCCGAAGAGCTAGGCTTGCTCGATGCCGATGATGACACGATCCTGGATGCGATGGCGGCTAACCCGGCCCTGATCGAACGTCCACTGGTCGAAACCAGTAAGGGTGTGCGCCTGTGCCGTCCACAGGATCTGGTGCAGGAAATTCTCTAGCACTCGCTAAACCGCTGTCCGCGCGCTAGGATGTGCGGATGGCGACAATTGCGATTTACAGTCTGAAAGGCGGAGTGGGCAAAACCACGATGTCAGTCAATCTGGCCTGGTCGTCCGCCACTCAATCGTCACGCAGGACATTGCTCTGGGATCTCGACCCACAGGCGGCCTCCAGTTGGCTGCTTGGCGGCGACAGTCGCGGCAAGGATGCCGCTCAAGCTGTCTTTGCAAAGGATCTGGCGCCGGCCGCGCTGATTTCGCCAACGGCGATCGAGCGGCTCGATTTGTTGCCCGCCGATACATCGCTACGCAGTCTGGATCATTTCTTCTTTTCCCTCGGCAAGCGAAAGCGGCTCGCCAAACTGCTGGAGGGACTCGAGAAAACCTATGACCGCATCATCCTCGACTGCCCGCCGGGCCTGACCGAAACCAGCGAGCAGGTAATGCGCGCAGCTGATTTGATCCTCGTGCCGGTCATCCCCTCTCCTCTCTCGCGCCGCGCGCTGGACGACGTAATTGCCTATCTGGACCGTGAGAACGGCGGCCATGCGCCAATCCTTCCGGTATTTTCGATGGTCGACCGCAGGCGCGCGCTTCACCGCGAGGCAATCGAGGACAATCCCGACTGGCCGGTGATCCCAATGGCAAGCGCCGTCGAGCAGATGACCGTTCACCGCGCGCCCATCGGAAGCTATGCCGCGCGTTCGCCCGCAGGTGAGGCATTTGCGTCGTTATGGACGGGCATCGAGCGCAAACTGGCGCGTGTAAAGGACCGGTGACAAAGCGGATTCCGCCGCTCGATCCACAACTACTTTTGCGTGCCTATTCGGTTGGCGTGTTTCCGATGGCCGACAGTGCCGATGCGCCGTCGGTCTATTGGGTTGAGCCGAAGGAGCGGGCGGTGCTGCCGCTCGACGGATTTCATCTCTCGCGGTCACTGAAGAAGACGTTGCTGTCGGAACGCTTCAAAACGACGGCCAATCAGGCATTTGGGGAGATTGTCGAACTCTGTGCGGAGTCCGTAGGCAACCGACCCGAGACATGGATCAACCACCAAATAGCCCATGCCGTGGACGAATTGCACACGGCGGGACACGCACATTCGATCGAAACATGGTTAGATGGTAAACTTGTCGGCGGTCTGTACGGGATATCGCTCGGCAATGCATTCTTTGGCGAATCGATGGTCAGTCGCGCGACCGATGCCTCAAAGGTCGCGCTAGCGCATCTTGTCGCACGATTGAAAATCGGCGGGTTCAGGCTGCTCGACTGCCAGTTCATGACTGACCATCTCCACTCGCTTGGCGCAGTGGAGATTAGCCGCGACGCTTATATGGCGTTACTGGGCGCTGCGATCGGAGGGACTGGATCTGGTTCCTCAGCAGGCTTGTCGGCAGGTGCGGATTTCCGCGCTTTCGATTTTCCACCCTCGCCCGCGCCTTCACCCGAAAGCACCACCGTATTCGGACCAACGTCGGGATGGCGCATCGTACAGGCCTTGACCCACACATCGTAGATCGGATGCTGGACGACGTTCAGCGACGGCGATTCTTTGAAAAGCCAGCCCGAGAAAACTTTGCGCCATTTGTCGTCGGCACCGTGAACGATCAACTGGACGAATGCGCCGGTAAGCTGGTCTTTTTCCCAAGGCTCCGTCTGGTCGCACGCTTTCAGGCGCACAACAGCGTCGCCGATGTGGACGGCATCGCCGGGGCGCATCTTCAGATCGCGGGACAGGCCGTTCCGCTTGTTCAATATGCCGATCGTCGCGACTCGTTCCGCCATCGGTGTTGCGGCGCGAATTTCAGCGGGAGACGGCTTGGGGGCCACGTGAGGGACCAGCGGAGCCTGAACACTCAGATTGTCAGCAGCGATCGGAGGGCCACTTGTTGGTCCCTCGACAACATTCTGAATCGCAGGCGCAGCCGCCGCGAGACCGACAACCGCAAGAATTCCGCCGACCGCCCAGCGATTCATGCCGCGTCGGGGCTCCATGCTTCGTAATCGCCCGTTGCTGCTGCACGTTTACCGCCCTTTTCGAGCGCTCCGGCTGGGCGATAAGCATCGGCGGTTCCGGTCAGATTGGCCTTCCCCTCTTTTTCCCAGCGGCGAACCGGCGGTAAGCTGTCGTCGGGCAAATCATCAATGCTGTGATGAAGCCAGGCGTGCCATTCGGGCGGCACCCTGCTGGCGTCGTTCGCCCCGACATAGATCACCGAACGGCGCAAACGACCGTCGGGAAGCGCTTTACCCGTGTAATAAATATTGCCGAGGCCATCCTCGCCAACGCGCTTTGCGCTCCTTAGCGCGATCGACGTGCCGATGGTCGCGCCATCCCACCAGGTGAATATCTTGCCGAGAATGCCCATGATTTGCCGATTAGGCGCGAGAGCGCGCGGGCGCAACGGCTAGTGAGCCCAACTCACCTTATCGTTTGCGGAAATACCCAATTCAGCCGCTCTCCCGCCCGCGATTTCGAGGACCGCCGACACAGGCTCGCCCGAATCGATAGGCTCGAGCGAATAGGGAACGGCGTTTGCAGCAATCCGCGCGATCGTCCGGTCAGGCCTGATAAACACGATATCGAGCGACGATACCGTGTTTTTCATCCAGAAGCTGGCCATACGCGCTGGGTTCATCGGAAAGATCATTCCACCATCGGGAGCAATATGTGGGCGAAACATTAGGCCGCGCTCTTGTTCCTCCGACGTGTGGGCGACCTCGACTTTAAACCGATTCATGCCATGTGCCGACTTTATTACCAGCGGGATTATCGCAACTTTTGCGACTCGCGTTGTTGCCGTTCGAGCATCGCCGCCAGTTGAAACCGCGAGTGCGATCAGGGTTGCGAATAAAACTTTACCACGCATCAAACCGGTTCCACTTCGACTGCCAACGGCCCCTTGTCACCCGTCGCGATACGAACGCGCAAGGGCTGATCGGGTTCAACCTCGACAAGCCCAGCCCTGCGCAACGTTTCCATATGAATGAAAATGTCCCCTGGCTGGCCCGGCCGCACGACGAAACCATAGCCTTTCAGTCGATTAAACCATTTGACGACAACGGGTTCGAAATCGCCCGCCATCTCGATCAGAGCATGAGGGTCGGGTCGCTGCAGCCGACTCGCCGCCAGCAGATCGGCATCGGGACCAATGGCCGTCGACAAATCTATTTCAAGAATCCGCGTCGCCTGAAGGCCACGCACTCCTGATACTGCAAGGCAAACGACGCCAGCCCCCTCTGGCAGCATGCGGCGACCGTGGTCGCGCAATAGCGAAAAGTGGACGAGAATATCGCCGACACCGGTCTCAACAAAACCGAACCCGCGCGTGGCATCAAACCATTTAACGACGCCCTGAAAGCGATCACCTGATGGTGCACCTGTTACATCGTCGTCGTTCAGTGCCGCAAAATCACCGGCACTGTCTCTCTCAAAAGCACTCATGCACCTCAGCCCCCGGGGTTGCGGCGGACATCGTAACACGGATGTAGCCTAATTCGACCAGAATATGTTGTTGAGGTTCAACGATCTTCCCGATCCGGGATTTCGCCGGGCAACGCATCGACAAAACGCCGCGCGAGGGCAAAGCCATGCCCTCCCGCACCATTGCAGACAGCGCCTTGCGACGGGCTGCGTCGTCGGCGACAACTTGGGAGAAGGGCCCGATTCTGCGGCGTCTGGCAAAAGTTTCAGCCGCAACAAAGGCGGCTTGTTCATCATGGTCGAACGATGCCGCAAGGTCGCGGTCGATCCCATCGGCTGAAAGCGCCTGTCCGATACGTCGCGATCCGAAGCCCCGCCGGGTCAGCGTACCGCTTCGCGCCGCTGCAAAAACGGCGTCATCGACGTATCCAGCTTCGACAAATCGCGCCACGACCGCCTCGATCGGCGGCGACTCGTCACCTGACCAGCCACGCTCGCGAATTTTGCGCGAAAGATAGGTTGCCAGCTTTGCGCGCGTCGTCGCATAGCGCCCGACATAGGCCAGGGCGAAGCGGTTCAATGCCTCGGCATCGAGCGGCGATCGGGTCACAGAACGCTTGTGCGGCTTCATGCGCCACGTTTGTGCCACAGTCAGGACGGATTTAGAACGCAGGGTTTGCGTTAAACGAAGATGAATCTGCCGCCGATGATTATGGCGTACGGATCGAACACGGAGTAATCGGGTGCTTGACGCCGCTGAAGACAAGACATTGCCGGACGCACTGGCGCCAACCGCCTCGAGCGATGAGCAACCGCGCCGATTCTCTGATTTTGCGACGCTGGGCGAGGCGCTCGATTACGCGGCGCAGGGTCAGCGAGGTCTGAATTTCCACGATCCGCGCGGCAAGCTTGCGCATCCCTATCCTTATTCAGACCTACGCGAAGATGCGCTGGCTATGGCTTATCGCCTGATCGCTCAGGGTGTAGCCCCGGGTGATCGCGTAGCCCTGATCGCCGAGACAGGCCGCGACTTTGCCGCGCTGTTTTTCGGCTGCGTCTATGCGGGCGCATGGCCCATCCCGTTGCCATTGCCGACTTCCTTCGGCGGGCGGGATGCCTATGTCGATCAACTTGCGGTGCAAATAAAAAGCTCCGATCCGCTATTGCTGTTTCACCCCGTCGAACTGGGTTCGATGGCCGCAGACGCAGCTAAACTGGCGAAAACAACCGCGCTGGACTGGGAAAGCTTCTCCGCCCGCCCTGCACCTGCGGTCGATCTTCCCGTGGCCAACACTCAGGACATTGCGTACCTCCAATATTCGAGCGGATCGACGCGCTTTCCGCATGGCGTCGCAGTCACGCACGCCGCGTTGCTCAACAATCTTGCGGCTCATGCGCATGGGATGAATCTTCAGCCAGAAGACCGCTGCGTGTCGTGGCTGCCATGGTATCACGACATGGGACTCGTCGGTTGCCTGCTGTCGCCGGTCGCCAATCAGGTTTCAGCCGATTATCTGAAGACAGAGGATTTTGCCCGCCGCCCACTGGCATGGCTCGACCTTATCAGTCGCAATCCGGGCACAACACTCAGTTACTCGCCCACGTTCGGCTATGATATTTGTTCGCGGCGGATGTCGTCACAAACCAAGGCTTCGGACCGGTTCGACCTGTCACGCTGGCGGGTTGCCGGCAACGGTGCTGACATGATTCGCCCCGATGTAATGCAGGCATTCGTCGATGCCTTCGCCGACGCCGGGTTTCAGGCAAGTGCCTTCCTGCCAAGCTATGGTTTGGCCGAAGCAACGCTGGCCGTGTCGATCATGCCGCCGGGCGAAGGGATTGTGGTCGAACTGGTCGAGGAAACCGAACTTTCGGGACATGACGAGGACAAGGGGCGCCCGCAGCGTTTTCGCGCCATCGTCAATTGCGGCAAGCCCGTGCGCGACATGAAGGTTGAAATCCGTGAGGAAGACGGCATCGTCCTGCCCGAGCGCGCCATCGGCAAACTATGGGCAAGCGGCCCATCCATCATGACTGGCTATTACCGTGACGACGTCTCAACTGCGGCGTGTATGCATGATGGCTGGCTCGACACCGGCGACATGGGATATTTGTCTGACGGCTATGTCTATATTGTCGGCCGCGCCAAGGACATGATCATCATCAACGGCAAGAATCATTGGCCGCAGGACATTGAATGGGCGGTCGAACAATTGCCCGGCTTCAAGTCCGGTGACATCGCCGCGTTCGCCATCACTACCCCGGCGGCGAGGAAACCCCTGCCGTTTTGGTTCAGTGTCGCACGACCGACGATGCGGAACGCACCCGTTTGCGTGATGCCATTCGGGAAAAAGTGCGTTCGATTACAGGTATGAACTGCGTTATCGAATTGGTGCCACCACGTACGCTGCCCCGCACCAGCTCGGGAAAATTGAGCCGGGCAAAAGCGCGCAATCTGTACCTTTCGGGCGAAATCCAACCCTACGCTCTTGCCGCTTAAGCTTCTCGATCATCCTGCAATACATGGTTTATTTTTCGCCTAGCCCCCATTTATGAACGCGATGGTTACTGAACGCTAACGAGTCAGCGCTATCAATGAGGCGTGAGCAGAACCAACCCCTCGTCCACCGCGCCCGTCGTTCCCGACTGGCGTACCGTCCTCGGCCTTACTGAGCCGAACGAATTTGATTGGGGCCGCGTGCGCGCCGCTCAGGTCAACGTTACGCGGCGACTGGCGCCGTTGCGACTCGCGATCAGCCTGTTAGGAATTGCGGTTCTGATCGGGATGTTCCGTGGACATGCGCCTTCCCTCCTCCTTTATGGATGGGGTGGGCTGTGTAGCACCGTCGCGCTGTTGATGGCGCATGGTCAGCTTCGCAATCGTAAATGGCAGGTGCAGACCGCCACCCAGAGCGAACTTCATCGCGAGACCTTATGGTCGACCCTTGTCGCGGTCAGTTGGGGTGCGGCACCGCTGCTATTCAGCCGATATTGCAGTCCTGCCGACCTGTTGCTGATGTGGGCAGTCTGTACGACTCTGGTTGCCGCCACCGCATTCGGGCTGTCGGTCCTGCCGCTTGCGACCGGCTTTTACATCGTTGTGATGACGACCTGTCTTGCGCTCGGAATGTGGAGCATCGGCCTGACGTGGGTTGCGTATGTCGCGGCAGTATTCGGTACATTAATGACACTTGCCTGCCTCAGCGCTGGCCGGACGTTTATCATTCATGCCTCTGCTGGACTGGCGCTTGCCGAGAAGAATGAAGTCGTCAGCCTGTTGCTGCGCGAGTTCGATGATTCGGGCGGCGACTGGATGTGGCAAACCGACGCATCGAAATGTCTCACCCATGTTTCGCCGCGATTTGCATTCGCGCTCGGTATGGATACCGAGATGCTGGACACCAAGCCCTTGCTCCAGATTCTTGCTGGTGCGGCATGGGAGGCCGGTAATTTTTCGGCAGGCCTGCGTGAACTAGCAGAGCGGCTGAAGATGCGGGAAAGTTTTTCCGATCTCATCCTGCCCGTTACTATCGGAGGCGAAATTCACTGGTGGGAACTATCAGCTTCACCGCGTTTCGACGAGCGCGGATCGTTCCTCGGGTTCCGGGGCGTTGGGTCCGACGTAACCGCGCAGCGCCGCTCTGCCGACAAGATCAACCATATGGCGCGTTTTGACACGCTGACGGGCCTCCCCAACCGATTGCAGGTTACCGAAGCGCTGGGTGAGGCAATGTCGGAGGCTGATCGCTGGCGCAGTAAATGTGCCTTCATGATGATCGATCTCGACCGCTTTAAGGCGATCAACGATACGCTGGGCCATCCGATCGGCGACCGCTTGCTAACCCGCGTAGCCGAACGGCTCCGTGGTATGATGACCGAAAAGGAATTGTGCGGACGACTGGGTGGCGACGAATTCGGTGTCGTCGTGCGCGACGCCAGCGACCCCGCACGGCTCAACCGCATCGCGCGTGAAATCATCGAAACGCTGTCCAAGCCCTATGAGGTTGACCAGCACACCCTGTATATCGGGGCGAGCGTCGGCACCGCAGTTGGCCCGCGTGATGGGCGCACCGTCGAAATGCTGATCCGCTCGGCCGATCTCGCGCTTTATCGTTCGAAGGATCAGGGCGGCGGCTCGCACAATACTTATGAACCGCAACTCCATGTTCATGCCGAAGAACGGCGCGTGCTCGAAATTGCGCTGCGCAAAGCGCTCGAGCGCAATGAATTTACCGTCCATTATCAGCCGGTCGTCAGCGCCGAAGGGGGCACGATCGAAAGTTTTGAAGCCTTGCTGCGCTGGAATAACCCTGAACTTGGCAATGTCAGTCCGGCGCGCTTCGTGCCGGTTGCTGAGGACGCGCGCCTGATCGGGCCGATCGGCGAGTGGGTGTTGCGCACTGCCTGCCAGGAAGCGATGCGCTGGCCCGACCATATCCGGGTCGCGGTCAACGTGTCGGCTGAACAACTTGGCCATCCAGGGTTTGTGACGTCGGTAATCTCCGCACTTTCGCACAGTCGCCTGCATGCACACCGCCTCGAGCTGGAAGTGACCGAAAGCGTGTTTATGCGCGAAGGTACTGGAGCCGTGGCGGTGCTCGATCAGTTGCTGGCCCTTGGCGTTCGGCTTGCGCTCGACGATTTTGGGACCGGTTATTCTTCGCTTGGCTATCTTTCGAAGACCAAGTTCAACACGATCAAGATCGATCGCAGCTTTGTTCAGGGTGCCTCGAAAAATGCGCCTGAGGCGCTGGCGATCATCCGCGCAGTCGTCGCGATGGCCGACAGTCTTGGAATGGCAACCACTGCCGAGGGCGTTGAAACAGAACAGGAACTCGCAACCGTCCGCAAACTTGGCTGCCGCAAGATCCAGGGTTATTTATTCGGACGGCCCATGCCTGCTCCCGAAGCGCGACGACTGTTCGACGTCGACCGCGCGGTTGCCTGATCTTTTGACCCGGCCGAGCTTCTAACAGATTGGACCTCTAACAGGATTGCACCCGCGCGTCGCTAAGGCTAAAGGCGCCCCTCCGAGCGTACAGGAGTGTAGCTCAGTTGGTAGAGCATCGGTCTCCAAAACCGAGGGTCATGGGTTCGAATCCCCTCACTCCTGCCAGTTCGCTTGCTATTAGCGTTTCAGGCGCTCTTCTTGGCCGCTAAGGTTGCAAGAATGTTTCGGTGGCGCTAAGCGCGCTGCTTCGCAATCATCGGCGACTCTCCCCAACCGGGCAGCCGGGACCGGGTTGCTGTCCGGTGACGTGATTTGAGTTTTTTGAAGGCTAGACAACGTGGCACGCGTTTCACCAGGTGAATTCATCCGGCAGGTTCGGGCAGAAACGGCGAAAGTCGTATGGCCGACCACGCGCGAAACGATGATGACGACACTTATGGTCGTGATCATGACCACGGTGCTTGGCCTTTTCTTCCTGGGGCTGGACAGCGCATTCTCCGCGATCGTCCAGCAACTGCTGAAGCTCCTGGACTAAAGGATTAGAATGTCGCGCTGGTATATCATCCACGCCTATTCGGGCTTTGAGAACAAAGTTCGCGACGCGATCATGGCCGACGCGACGCGCCTCGGCCTGGAGGCTCTGGTCGAATCCGTCGAGGTTCCGACCGAAACCGTGACCGAAGTCCGTCGTGGCAAGAAGATCCAGTCGGAGAAGAAATTCTTCCCCGGCTATGTGCTGGCAAAGCTCAGCATGAACGACGATGTTTATCACCTCGTGAAGAACACGCCGAAGGTCACCGGTTTCCTTGGGGCGATGGGTAAGCCCCAGCCGATTTCTGAAGCCGAGGCCGCGCGCATTCTGAACACTCGTGAAGAAGCGGCCGCCGCACCGAAAACCAAGATCAAGGTCGATTACGAAATCGGCGACTCGGTTAAGGTTCTGGATGGTCCCTTCGCGAGCTTCAACGGCATCGTCGAGGAACTGGATTTCGACCGCAGCCGCGTCAAGGTTTCGGTTTCGATATTTGGCCGGGCTACCCCGGTCGAACTGGAGTTCGAGCAAGTCGAGCGCAGCAAGTAGGTAGCAATATTTTCTATATCGATGCGGGAGGCGACCATTCAGGCCGCCGCATGAACCGCTAAACCTGAGAAAGGGTGACCAAGTGGCTAAAAAGATTACCGGATATATCAAATTGCAGGTGCCCGCGGGCGCTGCAAATCCATCGCCGCCAATCGGGCCTGCGCTCGGACAGCGTGGCGTTAACATCATGGAATTCTGCAAGGCGTTCAACGCGTCGACCGGCGATGTCGAAAAAGGCATGCCGATCCCGACCGTGATCACCGTCTATGCAGATCGCAGCTTTTCGTTCGCAACAAAGACTGCTCCTGCAAGCTACTTGATCAAGAAGGCTGCCAATCTGAAGTCGGGTTCGAAAGAGCCGGGCAAGATCAGCGCCGGGTCGATCGCTCGTTCGAAGCTGACCGAGATCGCACAGACCAAGATGAAAGATTTGAACGCCAACGACATCGAAGCCGCCACGCGGATCATCGAAGGCTCCGCCCGCGCAATGGGCCTCGAAGTGGTGGAGGGCTAAAAACATGGCAAAGCTGACCAAGAAAGCAAAGACGTTCGCTGCTGTTGATCGTGAGAAACTGCACGGCATCGACGAAGCAATCGCTCTCGCAAAGTCGAACGCGACTTCGAAGTTCGACGAAACGATCGAAGTTGCACTCGCACTCGGCGTTGATCCGCGTCACGCAGACCAGATGGTTCGCGGCGTTGTCACTCTGCCAAGCGGCACGGGCAAGACCGTCCGCGTCGGCGTGTTCGCACGCGGTGCGAAGGCTGATGAAGCAACTGCTGCTGGCGCTGACGTTGTCGGTGCCGAAGACCTACTGGAAATCGTTCAGGGCGGAAAGGTTGATTTCGACCGCTGCATTGCAACGCCGGACATGATGGGCCTCGTCGGTCGCCTTGGTAAGATCCTCGGGCCAAAGGGCATGATGCCTAACCCGAAGCTCGGCACCGTGACGATGAACGTCGGTGAAGCCGTTAAGGCTGCCAAGGGCGGACAGGTTGAGTATCGCGTCGAGAAGGCCGGCATCATCCATTCGGGCATCGGCAAGGCCAGTTTCACCGCTGCCGACCTGCGCAAGAATTTCGATGCGCTGCTCGATGCAGTGACGAAGGCGAAGCCATCGGGTGCCAAGGGCAAGTACCTCCAGAAGGTTGCCCTCAGCTCGACGATGGGCCCCGGCATCAAGGTCGATGTGGCGGAAGTCACAGCCTAAGCCAAAGCGACTTACAAAAAAATTAAGGGTCGGGGCGCAATCCCCGGCCCTTTTCTTTTGAGCGGACGACTACGGTTCTGACCGTGTACGGTGATCTAATTGCTCTACGAGAACAGGCGAAATAGATGCGCGTCGGCCCCTTGAAACTAAAGCTCCAACTGGTGTGCGGCGAAGCGTTTGCCTTGGGGCCGGGCAAGGCGGACCTGCTGGATGCGATCGAACGGGATGGGTCTATCTCAGCGGCGGGGCGCACCTTGGGAATGAGTTACCGGCGGACGTGGATTCTGGTGGATGAGATGAACCGGTGTTTTACCGACAGGCTGGTTGAGACGCTGACAGGTGGCGGGCGACAGCGGGGTGCTCGATTGACCGAGACGGGGCGGACTGTGCTGGCCGCTTATCGTCAGTTGGAGGAACAGAGCGCGCGGTCGCTGGATGGTGAGTGCTACCGAGTGCTCGCGGAATTGGTCAGAAATGAACCGCTGGCCGCAAAAGCGACTGGAGACATCTGAGAACAAAGGTTTTTGTGATTGGATGAACCGCTATCCCTGACGCGGACGATCTCTATATACGATGCGATATAGAGTCGGGCAGATACGATAGCCCGCGCGAAAAGGGGTTTTCATGCGTCGTTTCACTCTGCCGTCCATGGCGGCCGCTCTCGTCATTTCCACTGCGGCCGTATTTCCAGCCTTTGCTGCTCCGGAAGACGGCTCCGAGTCCGCTTCGGACCTGAATGCCATCACAGTCACCGCTCGCCGCCGTATCGAGGATGCGCAGTCGGTCCCGATTGCGCTTTCGGTGGTCAGTGGAGCGCTGCTCGACCGATCCTACACCGTAAACACGCAGCAGTTGAGCCAGTTGGTCCCCACGGTCAGTTATAGTTCGGCCAACCCACGCAATACTGCGTTCACGATCCGAGGGCTTGGCAGCAATGTCGTCGCGGTCAGCCAATCGAATGACGGGCTGGAGCCGGGAGTCGGGTTCTACGTCGATCAGGTCTATCATGCGCGTCCGGCCACAGCGGCCTTCGATTTCAGCGACATCGAACAGATCGAGGTTTTACGGGGTCCACAAGGGACGTTGTTCGGCAAGAATACAACTGCGGGTGCGATCAGCATTTCGACACGACTGCCAAGTTTTACGCCCGAAGCGAATGAGGAGGTGTCCATCGGCAGCAAAAACCTCGTGCAGGCAAAGGCTTCGGTATCAGGACCATTATTCGGGGATGTCGTGGCATTTCGTCTGTCGGGTTTAAGTACCCGCCGCGATGGCGTTATCGACAATGTTCGTACAGGCAGCGATCAGAACACGCTCAGCAATCAGGCGATAAGGGGACAGTTGCTCATCGTTCCATCGGCGACGTTCAAGCTGCGCCTGACCGCCGATCTCACCAATTTCAGCAGCGAATGCTGCACCCAGGTCTATCTGCGCGTCGGGCAGAGTTTGCGCCCCGCAGCGCGTCAATATGCTGCGTTGGCCGCGCACTATAACTACACGCCGCCGAGCACGAACCCCTATGATCGGGTGACGGACATCGACGCAGCGCTGGGGGTGCGGACCAGCGAGGGCGGCGTTTCGGCAATTGCTGACTGGAACATCGGACAGGCAACCATCACGTCGGTCAGCGCGTGGCGGTTCTGGAACTGGGATGCGGCCAACGACCGCGATTACACGGGAATTCCGATCCAGATCACCCAGCATATTCCGTCGCGACAGGACCAGTATAGCCAGGAATTACGGATCGCGTCGAACGGCGATCACCCGCTGACCTATGTAGCCGGATTATATTATTTCAACCAGAAGATCACCGGCGAACCGATCAGCATTTACGGACCGGCAGCAGCATATTGGCTGATCGGGCCGACCACAGGTGCCAACAACACGCCGGTCCCGGCCAATCTGCTCGATGGATTTGGCACCGATGGGCGCACCCGCTTCCTGACCAACAGTTACGCGGCTTTTGGCGAGTTGAACTATCATATCACCCCACGTCTGACGGCGACCGGGGGCTTGCGCTATACTTATGAGAAGAAGGAAGGCGATTATTCGACCTTCGTTTTCGGCGGACTGGCAACGACCAACGCTGCCCTGCTGGCGGCAAAGCTATCGATCCTGCGTCCACAAACATATTCCGCGCGCAACAGTGAGGATAATGTGTCGGGCAGGGCCAATCTGTCATGGCAGGCGACCGACAACATCATGGGATATGCAAGCTATGCGCGCGGATTCAAATCAGGCGGCATCAATATGTCGGGTCTGCCGCTGGATGCGCTGAACAATCCGGCATTATCGAGAGCCGTCGTCGCGCCTGAAAAAAACACGACCTATGAAGTCGGCCTGAAGTCTCGACTGTTCGGCCAGCGACTGATCCTGAACATGGCGGGTTTCTACACCGAGGTTCGTGATTTTCAGGCCACCATCGTAGATACCGGCCCCACTCAGACTGCCGCTTTGCGCGGATATCTGTCCAATATTCCAAAGGTTACGGTCAAAGGCGTCGAAGGCGATGCGACGGCGCTGATTACGCGCGACCTGTCGTTGCGGGCTTCGGTTGCCTATGCCGATGGGAAGTATGCGAATTATCCGGCTGGCCCCTGCCCGCTCGAGTTACAGACGGCAGCCACGACCGCGTGCAGCCTGACGGGTCAGCGGCTGTCCGGCCTGTCGCGCGTCGTTGCAACCATTGGCGGGGTTTATGCGCTGCCGGTTTCGGCGTCGCGGAGCTTTGTCCTGCACGTCGATTCAAACTTCAGGAGCGGCTATTATGGCGACCCCAGTGATTCCAGATACACCTGGATCAAGGGCTATAATGTGACCAACGCCAGCATCGGCTACCGGTCGGATAAGGGGTGGGAAGTTGCCGTCTTCGCGCGCAATCTGTTCAATTCGAACTATATCCAGAATTTGACGATACAGGCGGGCAATTCGGGATTGATTTTGGGGACGCCGAGCGATCCGCGTTCGATCGGAGTGACGTTCCGGGCGCGGCAGTAGAGTCGCCGCTGAACCCAACCACACTCCGCTTCCCTGAGCTTGTCGAAGGGTTGTCCTGCTGACCCTTGAGCAAGTGAGAAGGGCAGCCCTTCGACAAGCTCAGGGAAGCGGGTTTTTCGGAGGGCAGCTACGACCCCACCTTGACCTCCGGCTCAATCCCGCTATGGGCACCGGTCTTCGCTTGTGAGTTCGCTCACAGGCGTCCGTCCGAGACAGTGGGTGTTGGGGGTTTGCCCCGACTTAATTTCCTACCGAGACGGGGAACAGTTTCATCCTGCTGGTTTCGACCAAGCAGGCGGGTAACCAGACCCCATAGGACGGGCCGCAACAGGCCCGGACGCCCTTCATGGGCCATCCCAGACCTTTTGCGGCTCACCACAGCTTCGTCACGTTGGCGGAGTTGAAACGCAGGAGACTAGCATGGATCGTGCTGAAAAACAGGATCTGGTCGCCGAACTGAACGCAAGCCTCGCCACGATGGGCGTGGTCGTCGTCACCCGGAATCTCGGGATGACAGTCGGCCAGTCGACCGATCTGCGGACGAAGATGCGTGAAGCCGGGGCCAGCTACAAAGTCACGAAGAACAAGCTCGCCAAACTTGCGATCGAGGGAACGCCTTATGCGTCGCTCAGCGATCTGCTGACCGGCCCGACGGCATTCGCCACATCGACCGACCCCGTTGCAGCCGCCAAGGTTGCAGTGGAATTCGCGAAGACGAACGACAAGTTCGAAATCGTTGGCGGCGCGATGGGCGCAACTGTTCTCGACATCGATGGCGTAAAGGCACTCGCAAGTCTGCCTTCACTGGATGCACTGCGCGGCAAGATCGTGGGCCTTATTCAGGCACCTGCGACCAAGATCGTCCAGATCATTCAGGCACCGGCCGGGCAGCTTGCCCGCGTCATCTCGGCATATGCCGAGAAGGAAGCCGCTTAAGTCTTTGGTTTTGCTTAACTACATTTAATTCACGAAGGAATATAACATGGCTGATCTGAACAAAATCGTCGACGACCTGTCGGCTCTGACCGTTATCGAAGCTGCTGAACTTTCGAAGCTGCTTGAAGAGAAATGGGGCGTTTCGGCTGCTGCTCCTGTTGCTGCTGCTGGTCCAGCTGCGGCTGCCGGTCCTGCTGTTGAAGAGCAGACCGAATTCGACGTGATCCTGACCGGCGACGGTGGCAAGAAGATCAACGTCATTAAGGAAGTTCGCGCGATCACAGGTCTTGGCCTGACCGAAGCGAAGACGCTCGTTGAGTCGGCTCCAAAGGCCATCAAGGAAGGCGTCAACAAGGAAGAAGCAACCAAGCTGAAGGCTCAGATCGAAGCAGCCGGCGGTACGGTTGAACTGAAGTAAGCTTCGGCTCACTAACGCGAATTGGGCGGCGGTTCGGAAATGGACCGCCGCCCTTTTCATTTCGGAGCCAGAGCGACGCTTGCACCTGGCGGTCTGCGCCGTAAAATGGCTTTTTTGGGCGCCTGGACCGACCGGCGATTTCACAGGCGATATAAATGCCAATGATTCCGGTTTTAATGCTGAGTCTGGCGCTCGCTGCGGATGGCGGTTCAACCATTCCGATCGGAACTCCGGTTTCAGGAAGTCCCGCCGAACGCGCGCGGACCACAGCGAAAATCGTATCGGGCATCATCAGCTATGCCCGCTGGCCCGACGCCCTGCCGAAAACGACGCTCTGTATCATGGGTACATCCCCGATGAGCGACGCCCTGCCCCAGCTTGAACAGCATACCGGATCGACGGTCGAGGTTCATCGCGTTGCCGCGGGAATCATTCCGGCCGATTGCAACGTAATCTACCTCACGCGCGTATCGCCACCCGCGCAGGCGCAAATTTTTTCGACAGTGCGAGGTCGCGCAATCCTGTCGATCACCGATGCCGATCCCGCTTGCCGGATGGGTGCGATGTTCTGCCTTCGCTATGCGGCGGAAACGATTTCGTTCAACATCAATATCGACGCAATCAGCCGGAGTCTGGTTCGTGTCGATCCACGTGTTCTACGACTCTCACGGCACAAAGCCTCTTTGACAAACCCTCAGCCGATCGTGTCGGAATGAGGCCGCGCGCGAACACCCTGCAAAAAATGCTGACTCGGGTTCACCTTCGCGTCACGTTGTTTGCAGTCGGCATGGCGGGGCTCAGCGTCCTGCTTGTCGGTTTTGCGACGATGACCGCATTTGCCGGAGAGAATCTTTCGCTGATCGCAAAAACCGCGAGCTATAGCGTTGCCCCCGCTCTGGTCTTTAACGATGCGGCAGCGGCTCAAGAGGCATTGCAACCGCTGGCGGCGACGCCGGGTGTGGGCTTGATCGTCGTCGAGGACAGCAGCCTTCGGAATTTCGTCAGCGTCTCCTCTCCGCGCGACCAAAGCTGGATGGTGGCCCCGTGGATACAGGCCCAGATCGTACCTGGGACAAGGACCGAAACGATCATGCGCGAGGGCCAGCGGATTGGCTCCGTCCGGGTCACAGGCGATGCGAGTGTGATCGGCAGATATCTGATCGCGGGCTGATAAGTTCACTGGCCTGCCTGTTAGTCACGGGATTGGGGACGTTTTTCCTGACCCGGCGCGTGCAAAAGCTGATTATCAAACAATTGGGCGGTATTGCATCGGTCGCGCACGCGGTCCGGTCAAACCGTGAAATGTCGCTGCGCGCTCCGACCGCTTCGATTGCGGAAGTTGCTTCGCTTAGCGGCGATTTCAATGCGCTGCTGGACGAACTGGAGCAGAGGCAGACGCATTTGCGGTTCGAAAATGAATCTCTGACTCACATTGCGGAACATGATGCGCTGACGAACCTGTTGAATCGTGCATCGTTCGAACGGCGATTAACCGCGATGGCAAATGACGCCGCGGCCCACGATCAGAGTTTTGCCGTGCTGTATCTGGATGCCGACCAGTTCAAGGCGATCAATGATGGACATGGCCATGCGGCGGGCGACGTCGTGCTGCAAACACTGGCCGTTTCGTTGAAAGCCTGCCTGCGTTCCGGTGATGCGGCGGGCCGACTTGGGGGCGACGAATTCGCCGTGCTGTTGGGCGCGCCAAGCGACATGGGCAGTGCGGACTATTTCATGGATGCCCTGCACGTCCAGTTGTTGAATCCGATAACACTGCCGACGGGCGACGAGTTGTTACTGGGCGTGAGTTGCGGCGCGGCAGTGTTTCCCGTCGACGGGACAAGCGCCGCCGAATTGCTCCGCAAAGCGGACAAGGCGATGTACCGGGAAAAACATTCAAGGCGGGCCCGCGACCCGTCAGCAGAAGGGGTATTATGATGCGGCGACGCTTTCCATTATTCTGGGTCACATTGGGTGCAGCCCTTTTGTTGGCAGGTTGCCAGACGATTCAGCGGCCAACCTCGCCCTGGACACAGCAACAGGTTGCGACGTTGCGCGCACAGGGGTTTGAGGAAACCACGCGCGGCTGGGAATTGAGCGTATCGGACAAATTGTTGTTCGGCAGTAGCGACAGCAATATCGGCCCAAAAGAACAAAGTGCCATCGCCAACATCGCGAGCGCGTTGAAATCGGTCGGACTTTTGAAGCTGAGCGCAGAGGGTCACGCGGATTCGACTGGTAACGCTGCCTATAATCTTACCCTGTCGAGCAAGCGTGCTCACGTCGTTGCCGACGCCCTGATAGCGGGCGGGATACGATCTGAAGACCTGAGCGTCGTCGGGCTGGGCACACAGGCTCCGGTAGAAAGCAACGCAACCGCGACGGGCCGCCGCGAGAACCGCCGCGTGGTCATCATCGTCGGCCCGCAGGACTGATGACGCTGCGTTTTCCGAAGATCGGGATCATCGCGGGAGTCGCGGCGGAGGCAGAGGCTTTTGTCGCTGGCCGGAGCTATGCTGTTGAGCGGGTCGGCGAGTTATCGATCGAGCGGCTGACGCTGGGTGCACGCGAGATAGTGGTGGTGTGTTCGGGTATCGGTAAGGTCAATGCCGCGGTCGCCGCGACCATGCTGGCGCTGCGTTATGGGGTCGATCTGCTGCTGGTGGTTGGGACGGCAGGGAAACTCAGCGGGATTGCGGGCGAGTGTTTCGTGATTACCGAAGCGGTTCACGGCGACTACGGGGCGCAGCGACCAGGTGGATTCGTGCATTATACGGCGGGAAGCTGGCCGATCGGTCCCGCTGAGGTTGTGCATTTCTCGGCTGAGCCGCTGCCCGATGCCAGGTTGCCAAGCGCGCGGATCGTGAGTGGCGATGCGTTTGTCGAATGTCCTGACCATAGTGCAGGTCTTCGCGACCGGCTTGCTGGCGATCTGGTCGATATGGAAACCGGAGCAGTGGCTCAAGCGGCGGGGCAGCTTGGATTGCCGTGGGCGGCGATCAAGGCGACGACCGATGACGCGAATGGAGAGAGCGCGGGCGATTTTAATGCTAATTTGGCGAAGGCGGCGGGACTCGCTGCGGCGGCGTTGGAGCGGGCTATAGGGCTATTGAACTAGAAATGGATCAAGCGGCCTTATTCGCTCACGCTCCGTATCAACGTCGAACTTGGACGCGGCAGAGACTGCCGTTCTTCCTCATTTCTTCGATTCCGAAAAATGGCGATTGCGAAGATAAAAAAGAACCGCTTCGCTGAGTCCGTCGAAGGGCGCTCTTCTTCTCGCAGACAAAAGCAGAACAACCCTTCGACAGGCTCAGCGAAGCCGTTTCAATTCATGTCATCATGATCTGCTCCCCCAAACAAAATCCCCTTCCCTTCTCTACCCCTACCCCCTATATGCAGTCTCACACGACATTCCCGGCTTCCACCCACGCATCCGTGCGTGATGGCGGTCGTCCTTCCCACCCTCGGGACACGGTGCTTTGCGTAGGTGCCGCGACGAATTGGGGGTATGGTCAAGGTTTCAACGCTCAAGCGTGCGGTTTCCCTTTGGAAACACGCACTTTTTTTCGTGGGGGTCGTCAGACCCCTGAAGCAAGGACGTTATAATTTATGGCGACGCAACTCGGTACTTCGGCGACGAAGAAGCGCATTCGCAAGGTTTTCGGCAACATCCACGAAGTGGTTCAGATGCCGAATCTGATCGAAGTACAGCGCGAATCGTACGAACAGTTCCTGCGTTCCGACCCTGCCACGGGTTATGTTTCCGGCCTTGAAAAGACGCTTCGCAGCGTTTTCCCGATCCGCGATTTCGCTGGAACGGCCGAACTGGACTTCGTTCATTACGAACTCGAAGATCCTAAATACGACACCGAAGAATGCCGCCAGCGCGGGATTACCTATGCCGCGCCGATGCGCGTTACGCTGCGCCTGATCGTGTTCGAAGTTGACACCGATACCGATACCCGTTCGGTGCTCGATATCAAGGAGCAGGACGTTTACATGGGCGACATGCCCCTGATGACGCAGAATGGTACGTTCGTCATCAACGGCACCGAGCGCGTTATCGTCAGCCAGATGCACCGTTCGCCGGGCGTCCTGTTCGATCACGATCGCGGCAAGACGCATTCGTCGGGCAAGTATCTGTTTGCTGCCCGCGTGATTCCATATCGCGGTTCGTGGTTAGATTTCGAATTTGACGCCAAGGACATCGTCAACGTTCGTATCGATCGCAAGCGCAAGCTGCCGGTTACGGCGCTGTTGTTCGCGCTTGGCCTGACTTCGGAAGAAATCCTCGCCGAATTCTACAACACGGTCACTTACGTTCGTGGCGATGGTGGCTGGAAAGTCCCCTACGTTTCGGAAAACTGGCGTGGGCAGAAGCCGACGTTCGACGTTATCGACGGCAAGACCGGCGAAGTCGTTTTCCCGGCCGGCCAGAAGGTCTCGCCACGCGCCGCGACCAAGGCTGCCAAGGATGGCCTTGAAGCGTTGCTGATCCCGACGGAAGAAATCTTCGGACGTTATTCGGCGATCGACCTGATCAACGAAGCGACCGGCGAAATCTACATCGAAGCTGGCGACGAAGTGTCGGCCGAGAACCTCGAACTGCTCGACAAGGCAGGCATTGATCAGATCGACACGCTCGACATCGATCACGTCAACACCGGTCCGTGGATGCGGAACACTCTGAAAGCCGACAAGGCCGAAGATCGCGACCACGCCCTCAGCGACATTTACCGCGTCATGCGTCCTGGTGAACCGCCAACGCGCGAGACGGCTGAATCGCTGTTCTCTGGCCTGTTCTTCGATCCCGACCGCTACGACCTCAGCGCCGTCGGTCGCGTGAAACTGAATATGCGCCTTGAGCTCGATGCTCCGGACGATCACACGACTTTGCGGATCGAGGACATCCTCGCCGTCGTGAAGACGCTGGTTGGCCTGAAGGACGGCAAGGGCGACATCGACGATATCGATAACCTCGGTAACCGTCGTGTCCGTTCGGTCGGCGAATTGCTGGAAAACCAGTATCGCGTCGGTCTGCTCCGCATGGAGCGCGCCGTTAAGGAGCGTATGTCGTCGGTCGATGTGTCGACGGTGATGCCGAACGACCTGATCAACGCGAAGCCAGCGGTTGCTGCCGTGCGTGAATTCTTCGGTTCGTCACAGCTTTCGCAGTTCATGGATCAGACCAATCCGCTGTCCGAAGTGACGCACAAGCGTCGCGTTTCGGCACTCGGACCAGGCGGTCTGACCCGCGAGCGCGCCGGTTTCGAAGTCCGCGACGTTCACCCGACGCATTATGGTCGTATCTGCCCGATCGAGACGCCGGAAGGTCCAAACATCGGACTGATCAACTCGCTCGCTTCGTTCAGCCGCGTAAACAAGTACGGGTTTATCGAAACGCCGTACCGCAAGGTTGTAGATCACAAAGTCACCGATGACGTTGTGTATCTGTCGGCGATGGAAGAAGTGAAGCACACCATCGCGCAGGCAAACGCCGAGCTCGATGGTAACAAGGGCTTTGTTGAGGACATCGTTTCGTCACGCCAGGCAGGTGAATTCCTGATGGCGCCGCGCGACATCATCACCCTGATGGACGTCAGCCCCAAGCAGCTTGTTTCGGTCGCAGCATCGCTCATTCCATTCCTGGAAAACGATGACGCCAACCGTGCACTCATGGGATCGAACATGCAGCGTCAGGCCGTACCACTGGTACGGGCAGAAGCTCCATTCGTCGGTACCGGCATGGAAGAAACCGTTGCGCGTGATTCCGGTGCCGCCATCGGTGCCAAGCGTCAGGGCGTGGTCGATCAGGTTGATGCTACCCGCATCGTCATCCGGGCAACCGGCGAGATCGACAGCGGCCATTCGGGCGTCGACATCTATACGTTGCAGAAATTCCAGCGTTCGAACCAGAACACCTGCATCAACCAGCGTCCGCTGGTGAAAGTAGGCGACGCGATCGACAAGGGTCAGATCATTGCCGATGGTCCATCGACCGAACTCGGTGAACTGGCTCTGGGCCGCAACGTGCTCGTCGCGTTCATGCCGTGGAATGGTTATAATTACGAAGATTCGATCCTGATCTCCGAGCGCATCGTGAAGGACGACATTTTCACGTCGATCCACATCGAAGAATTCGAAGTGATGGCGCGCGATACCAAGCTTGGGCCAGAGGATATCACTCGTGATATTCCGAACGTCGGAGAGGAAGCACTTCGCAACCTCGACGAAGCGGGCATCGTGTACATCGGTGCCGAAGTCGAGCCGGGCGATATCCTTGCCGGTAAGATCACTCCCAAGGGTGAATCGCCAATGACGCCAGAGGAAAAGCTCCTCCGCGCGATCTTTGGTGAGAAGGCTTCGGACGTGCGCGATACGTCGCTCCGCCTGCCCCCGGTGTTGCCGGTACGGTGGTCGAAGTGCGCGTGTTCAACCGTCACGGCATCGACATCGACGATCGTACCCGCGCCATTCAGGCAGAGGAAAAAGATCGTTTGGGCAAGGATCGTGACGATGAGCGCACGATCCTGAACCGGGCAAGCTGGTCGCGTCTGCGCGAAATGCTGCTCGGCCAGACCGCGACTGCTGCACCAAAGGGCGTCAAGAAGGGTATCGAAATCGATGCTGCCCTGCTTGAGACTGTCGAAAAGTATGACTGGTGGAAGTTCGCCGTCGAAGATGACGCGCGCCAGATCGATCTGGAAGCGGTCAAGGGTCAGTATGACGACGCTGTCGGCCTCATCAACGCGAAGTACGAAGATCGCGTCGAGAAGCTGGAGCGTGGTGATGAACTGCCACCAGGCGTTCTGAAGATGGTCAAGGTGTTCGTGGCGGTGAAGCGTAAGCTGCAGCCGGGCGACAAAATGGCCGGACGTCACGGTAACAAGGGCGTTATCAGCCGCATTCTTCCGAACGAGGATATGCCTTTCCTCGCCGACGGAACGCAGGTCGATATCGTGCTGAACCCGCTCGGCGTGCCTTCGCGCATGAACGTCGGACAAATCTTCGAAACGCATCTTGGCTGGGCCGCACGCGGTCTTGGTCGTCAGATCACCGAGGAACTGGAAGCATGGCGTGAAGCCAATCCCGATCCAAAGGCGGGCAAGGCTCCAGACGCGGTTCGCGAACGACTGAAGACTGTTTACGGTGCGAAATATCATGCCGAAATCAGTGAGCGGACGGATGACGAAATCGTCGAGATGGCGGGTCTGTTGAAGAACGGTGTGCCGATGGCGACGCCGGTGTTCGATGGTGCACGTGAAGCTGACGTTTCCGATATGCTGACGCTGGCGGGTCTCGATACGTCGGGTCAGTCCGAACTGTTCGACGGACGTACCGGCGACATGTTCGATCGCAAGGTCACGGTTGGGTATATCTATATGCTCAAGCTGCACCATCTGGTGGATGACAAGATCCACGCACGTTCGATTGGGCCGTACTCGCTCGTCACTCAGCAGCCGCTGGGTGGTAAAGCGCAGTTCGGTGGACAGCGCTTCGGTGAAATGGAAGTCTGGGCGCTTCAGGCTTACGGTGCCGCCTACACGTTGCAGGAAATGCTGACAGTGAAGTCCGATGACGTTGTCGGCCGCACCAAGGTTTACGAGGCGATCGTCAAGGGTGACGACACGTTCGAGGCCGGCATTCCCGAAAGCTTCAACGTGCTGGTCAAGGAAATGCGTTCACTGGGTCTGAATGTGGAGCTGAACAGCGCCGACGTTCTCCCCGAGGACGATATGACAGCCATCGCTGCCAAGTAACGTCTCCACTCAGGCTTCCTCCCCAGTGTGGGAGGGAGCCTGAGTATCGCCTCTTTCGCCGCTGCGAGAGAGGGCAAGAAATTCAAGGAAGGGTCCGTACCCATGAACGAACTGACCAATTTCGCCAATCCGGTCGCCAAGCCGGAAACATTCGACCAGATTCAGATCGGTATCGCTTCACCCGAACGCATTCGTTCGTGGTCGTTTGGTGAGATCAAGAAGCCGGAAACCATCAACTACCGCACGTTCAAGCCAGAGCGCGACGGTCTGTTCTGTGCGCGTATCTTTGGTCCAATCAAGGATTACGAGTGCCTGTGTGGCAAGTACAAGCGCATGAAGTACAAGGGCATCGTCTGCGAAAAGTGCGGTGTCGAAGTTACGGTTTCGAAGGTTCGCCGCGAGCGGATGGGCCATATTGAACTGGCGGCACCTGTCGCGCACATCTGGTTCCTGAAGTCGCTGCCTTCGCGCATCGGCCTGTTGCTCGATATGCAGCTGAAGCAGCTTGAGCGCGTTCTGTATTTCGAAGCGTATATCGTTATCGAACCAGGCCTGACTCCACTCGAGAAGTTCTCTCTGCTGACCGAGGACGAGCTTCTCGAAGCGCAGGACCAATATGGCGAAGATGCGTTCAGTGCCGGTATCGGTGCCGAAGCCGTGCGTCGTATGCTCGAGGAACTCGACCTCGTCGGTGAACGCAAGGATCTGCTCGACGAGCTGGCCGTCACCAAGTCGGAACTGAAGCCCAAGAAAATCATCAAGCGTCTGAAGGTCGTCGAGAGCTTCATCGATTCAGGCAACCGTCCTGAATGGATGATCCTTGAAGTCGTGCCGGTCATTCCGCCCGAACTGCGCCCGCTGGTGCCGCTCGACGGCGGCCGTTTCGCGACGTCCGATCTGAACGATCTGTATCGTCGCGTTATCAACCGTAACAACCGTCTGAAGCGCCTGATGGAGCTGCGTGCGCCTGACATCATCGTCCGCAATGAAAAGCGGATGTTGCAGGAATCGGTCGATGCGCTGTTCGATAACGGACGTCGTGGTCGCACCATCACGGGTGCCAACAAGCGTCCTCTGAAGTCGCTGTCCGACATGCTGAAGGGTAAGCAGGGTCGCTTCCGTCAGAACCTTCTCGGTAAGCGCGTCGATTATTCGGGTCGTTCGGTCATCGTAACCGGTCCTGAATTAAAGCTTCATCAGTGCGGTCTGCCAAAGAAGATGGCGCTCGAACTGTTCAAGCCGTTCATCTACGCACGTCTTGATGCCAAGGGTCTTTCGATGACTCTGAAGCAGGCCAAGAAATGGGTCGAGAAAGAGCGCAAGGAAGTCTGGGACATTCTGGATGAAGTCATCCGCGAACATCCCGTGATGCTGAACCGTGCACCAACGCTTCACCGTCTTGGCATTCAGGCGTTCGAACCGGTCCTGATCGAAGGTAAGGCTATCCAGCTTCACCCGCTGGTTTGCTCCGCTTTCAACGCCGATTTCGATGGCGATCAGATGGCCGTTCACGTTCCCCTCTCGCTGGAAGCCCAGCTCGAGGCACGCGTCCTGATGATGTCCACGAACAACATCCTGTCGCCAGCAAACGGCAAGCCGATCATCGTTCCTTCGCAGGATATGGTCCTCGGCCTGTATTATCTGTCGATGCTCAAGGAAAACGAGCCCGGCCAGGGCATGATGCTCGGTGATATGCCAGAGGTTCATGCCGCGTTGCACGCCAAGGCCGTGACGTTGCACACCAAGGTGATCAGCCGCGTTCCGCAGACTGACGAAGATGGCAAAATCTACCTCAAGCGGTACGAGACCACACCAGGCCGTATGTTGCTGGGTGAGACGCTGCCGAAGAACCACAAGGTTCCCTTCGACGTCGTCAACCGTTTGCTGACCAAGAAGGAAATCGGCGACGTCATCGATATCGTCTATCGCCATGCGGGCCAGAAAGAGACTGTGCTGTTTGCCGACGCGATCATGTCGCTGGGCTTCCGTCACGCGTTCCAGGCAGGCATTTCGTTCGGTAAGGACGATATGATCATCCCTGAATCGAAGATCGCCACGGTCGATGAGACGCGCGGCATCGTGAAGGATTTCGAGCAGCAGTATCAGGACGGTCTGATCACGCAGCAGGAAAAGTACAACAAGGTGATCGATGCGTGGAGCCGTTGCGGCGACCAGGTGGCGAACGCCATGATGGCCGAAATCCGCGCTGTGAAAATCGGTGAAGACGGTCGCGAACTTCCGATCAACTCCATCTACATGATGGCGCATTCAGGTGCTCGTGGTTCGCAGGCGCAGATCAAGCAGCTTGCCGGTATGCGTGGCCTGATGGCCAAACCATCGGGCGAGATCATCGAAACGCCGATCATCTCGAACTTTAAGGAAGGTCTGACCGTCCTCGAGTATTTCAACTCCACCCACGGCGCCCGTAAGGGTCTTGCGGATACGGCGTTGAAGACGGCGAACTCGGGTTACCTGACTCGTCGTCTGGTCGATGTGTCGCAGGATTGCGTTATCGTCGAACTGGATTGCGGTACGGAACGCGCGCTTGAAATGAAGGCGATCGTTCAGGGCGGTTCGGTTATCGCGTCGCTGGGCGAGCGTATTCTCGGTCGCACCACGGCCGAAGATATCATCGATATCAAGACCAACGAAGTCGCGATCTTGTCGGGCACGTTGCTCGACGAGCCGATGATCCTGACGATCGAGGCCATCGGTACGCAGGCGGTCAAGATCCGTTCGCCACTGATCTGCGAGTCAAAGGGTGGCGTCTGTGGCGCTTGCTACGGTCGCGATCTGGCTCGCGGTACGCCGGTCAACATCGGTGAAGCTGTCGGCGTTATCGCTGCACAGTCGATCGGTGAGCCTGGCACACAGCTGACGATGCGTACTTTCCACATCGGTGGTGCTGCTCAGTTGAATGAGCAGTCCAGCGTCGATGCACTGTCGGACGGCAGCTTTGAATACCGCGACCTGCGGATCATCAAGGACAAGGCCGGACGTCGCGTTTCGCTCTCGCGTCAAGGTGAAATCGCCATCGTGGATTCTGAGGGCCGCGAGCGCGCTGTCCACCGTATTCCTTATGGTGCGTACCTGTTGTTCGATGACGGTGCCCAGGTGAAGCAGGGCGATCGTCTGGTCGAATGGGATCCCTTCACCATGCCGGTGATTACGGAAACTGGCGGTATCGTGAAGTATCAGGATCTGATCGAAGGTCAGACGATGGTCGAGCAGGTCGATGAAGCAACCGGCATCACCAACAAGGTCGTGACGGAATATCGTCAGGGCCGCACCAAGGAGGATCTGCGCCCGCGCCTGACCCTGCTCGGTGAAGATGCTGCCGATGCTGCACGCTACATGCTGGCGATCGGTGCGACCCTTTCGGTCGATGATGGAGCCACTGTATTCGGTGGTGACGTTCTCGCCCGTGTCAGCCGCGAAGCTGCCAAGACGCGCGACATCACCGGTGGTCTGCCGCGTGTTGCCGAGTTGTTCGAAGCGCGTAAGCCAAAGGAAAATGCGATCATCGCAAAGGTCAGTGGCCGTGTCGTTTTCGGCAAGGATTACAAGGCCAAGCGCAAGATCGGCATTCAGCCGGAGGATGGCGGCGAGGTCGTCGACTATCTGATCCCGAAGTCGAAGGTTATCGACGTTCAGGAAGGCGATTACGTCAAGCGCGGCGACAACCTTATCGGCGGTTCACCCGATCCGCATGACATTCTGGAAGTGCTCGGCATCGAGCCACTGGCAGAATATCTGGTTGCCGAAATCCAGGAAGTTTATCGACTTCAGGGTGTGAAGATCAACGATAAGCACATCGAAACGATTGTTCGTCAGATGTTGCAGAAGGTTGAAATCACGTTCTCCGGCGACACCACCCTGTTGGTTGGTGAGCAGGTCGATCGCACCGAAATGGACGAAATCAACGAGAAGCTTCCTGCTGGCGCTCCAACCGCTCAGGGTAAGCCTATCCTGCTCGGCATCACCAAGGCGTCGCTGCAGACACGCAGCTTCATCTCGGCGGCATCGTTCCAGGAAACGACGCGCGTTCTGACTGAAGCTTCGGTTCAGGGTAAGAAGGACACGCTGACCGGCCTGAAGGAAAACGTCATCGTGGGTCGTCTGATCCCGGCGGGTACTGGTGCGGGTATGAACCGTATGCGGATCGCTGCGACCAGTCGTGATGCCGCACTGCGCGTGCAGCAGCGCGACTGGCAGGCTTCGCTTATCGCACCGAAAACGGCCGCGGAAGAACACGCTGCCGAACTTCGTCAGCCGGTCCAGGCTGACACGGGTAGCGATGCTTTGGCTGAGGTCGTTACCTCAGGCACAGGCACCGATGCTGACGCCGGTGATTATCTGAACTCGTAAGGTTCGGCTGAACTCGTAAACCGGGTTCAAGTTTAGACACTAACAAACCCCCTTCTCCTACTCGGAGAAGGGGGTTTTGTTTTACCAGCGCGGTTTGCCTTTGCTCGCCCAAAGCAACACTTGTTTCCTCTTCTCGCATCGGCTGTTAATCAGGGCGCGCAATCGGAAGGACGGCACACTGGACTATAATCCGTTCTATTCGCTCGCGGGCTTCTTTGTCGGAATTCTCGTCGGGCTGACCGGTGTCGGTGGCGGGTCGCTAATGACACCGTTGCTGGTGCTGCTATTCAATTTCCACCCGGCGACCGCCGTTGGCACCGATTTGCTTTATGCTTCGGTGACCAAAACAGTCGGCACGGTGGTTCACGGCAGGCGTGGCACTGTCGACTGGCAGATCGTCAGGCGACTGGCCTCAGGCAGCGTCCCTGCCACCATCCTCACCTTGCTGGTCCTCGCCTATGAAGGGACACCGGGGCCAAAAACCGCGGGCGTGATAACTGCTGTTCTGGGCGCTGCATTGGTAGCGACGGCGTTTGCCATCCTGTTCCGCCCACGCATTCTGGCGTGGGCCGGACCGCGGCTCGAGGGCATATCGAATCGCGATACCATGCGATGGACCGTCCTTCTCGGGGTCGCACTGGGCGTGCTGGTTTCGATATCGTCAGTCGGCGCGGGTGCGCTTGGGGTAACCGCGCTGCTCATTCTCTATCCGACCGCGCCGATCAATCGGATCGCGGGCAGCGACATCGCTCACGCTGTTCCGCTCACGCTGATCGCGGGCCTTGGTCACTGGTATATAGGGTCGGTCAATTTCAGCTTGCTTGGTTCGCTTCTCATCGGATCTATCCCCGGAGTAATTCTGGGTAGCATGCTGGGCAGCCGTGCTCCCGACTGGGTCTTGCGACCGGTTCTGGCGTTAGTGCTGCTCATCGTTGGCGTAAAATTACTCACTTGAGACATGTCGGGCATTTACCGGCGCGGAGGTTCGTCTAAGCAAGCCCCGATGATCAAGGTTGCGAGTTATAATATTCACAAAAGCGTTGGTCTGGACCGGTTACGTCGGCCCGAGCGCATCCTTGATGTGCTGACAGAGATCGACGCCGATATCGTGGGTTTACAGGAAGCCGACCGACGGTTCGGCGACCGCGTTTCGGCCCTGCCTATCCAGATGATCGCCGACTATAGCGACTATGTGGCGGTTCCGGTGGGAGCGCGGCCCGACAGCATCGGCTGGCACGGTAACGCCATTCTGGTCCGCAAGGGGACCGAAATCCTGACACACGCGCGGATCGACCTGCCCACGCTGGAACCCCGAGGGGCGGTCTTGGCCGAGATTCGTATAAATGGCATCCGGTTACGGGTGGTAACCATGCACCTTGACCTGTCGGGCCTGTGGCGGCGCAAACAGGCCCGCGCGATCGTTGCCGCACTGGACGAACGTCATCCTCTGCCGACGATCCTGATGGGTGACCTGAACGAATGGCGACGCGAAAGTGGGTGCTTGCATGACTTCGGGCGGCATTATCGGTTCGCGCCAACGGGCAAGAGCTTTCACGCGCAACGTCCGGTGGCCCGGCTCGACAGGATTATGGCCGATCCATCGCTGCATTTCTCAGGTTGCGGCGTGCATCATAGCGTCCGTGCGCGCCATGCCAGTGATCACCTGCCGATCTGGGCGCGGGTCGAAACCGCCTAGCGCACACAAACCGATTTGGCTTTTCGGCGTGCAGCATTGTATCGGGCGACCATGGACGTTTCAGAACTTCGGATCGCATTGTTTAGCGGCAATTATAATTACGTCCGGGACGGGGCCAACCAGGCGCTGAACAGGCTTGTCGGATATTTGCTGAAACGGGGCGCGGAGGTTCGCGTTTATGCGCCGGTGGTCGAAAACCCGGCTTTTCCAGCGACTGGTGATCTGGTGGGCATCCCTGCCCTGCCCATACCCGGTCGTGCGGAATATCGAATACCGTTGATGCTGTCGCCGCAGGCCAGACGCGATCTGCATCGGTTCAAACCGAACCTGATCCACGTATCGGCACCCGAAATTCTGGGCCACAGCGCAGTGTCCTTCGCGCGACGCAACAAGCTGCCGGTTATTGCTTCGGTGCATACCCGGTTCGAGACCTACCCGCGCTATTACGGACTGGCATTTCTGGAACCGACCGTCACCGCATTGCTGCGACGTTTCTACCGGCGCTGCGACGCGATTGTCGCGCCCTCGGATTCTATGGCGCAACTGCTTCGCGAACAACGGATGAACTATGACGTCGGCATCTGGTCACGCGGTGTTGATCGGGAGATTTTCGCGCCCGAAAAACGCAGCATGGAATGGCGGCGGGGGCTTGGCCTCGCCGACAGCGACGTGGCAATCGGCTTTGTCGGACGGCTTGTCATGGAAAAGGGGCTCGACGTGTTCGCTGACACGATCGACGAACTGGAGCGGCGCGGCGTACGCCACCGTATTCTTGTCGTCGGTGAGGGGCCAGCGCGCGAATGGTTCGAACGACGATTGCCAAATGCTGTGTTCGCCGGGTTTCAGGCGGGGCCGGATCTGGGCCGCGCCGTCGCTTCGATGGATATGCTGTTCAACCCAAGCGTGACTGAGACTTTCGGCAACGTGACGCTAGAGGCGATGGCGTGCGGCTTGCCCGTCGTCGCCGCCATCGCGACGGGCAGCGAGAGCCTGGTAAGCGAAGGTTTAACCGGTAGGCTCGTGAGGCCCGGCGCGATATCAGGCTTTGCCGACGCGCTGGAGAATTACATCACCGACCCGCACCAGCGTGCCGCCGCCGGTCAAGCCGGTGCCAAAGCGGCAGATCGGTATAGCTGGGATGCGATAAACGGTGCGCTTGCCAGCACATATTTGCGGATCGTGCGGCAGCGACAGGGGGGCGGTGGCCCCCCGCGCCGTAGTCCAGTGCCTTAATAGGCAGGAGTCGCGCGGGATTGTTGCCGCTTTCGCTCCGCCGTGGTGACCGGACTCCACAGATGCAGTGTCCGGCACGGGCGGCTCTGGATTTCCGCCTGCTCGGAAAGATAAGTTCGTTCAATTTTCGTTAGTCTCTTCAAACGGCGTCGATCCAGTCGAACGTCAGAGGCGCTTCACGAAAGGCAAAGCGATCCAGATGGCGGGACAAAGCCCCCTTCAGACCTTCAAGCTGATCGTCTGAACTCGCATCGATCCGGCATTCCAATGTATTGGGATGTGCGATCATCGTCACCAGACCGTCGGCAGGCCAGTCGGCTCCCCGCGCATCCCGCGGGAATTTGACTGTGCCTGCTTCCGGCGTGAAATCGACCTCCAGATTGTGCGCCCAATGTTTGCAGAGCTGTTGCAGATAACGGCTACCACTGGCGGTCGGCACCTGCGCCGTGCTGGAGGTTGTCATCATAGACGCTCGATCTTTTGCGCGACTTCATCGAGCAGCGCCGCGACATCATGCAATGTGTCGGTCGTCACGTCATCAGCCGAAAGTCGATTACCGAGCACCATCCGCAAATTGCCCATTGCGCGCCGGATCGTAGCGCCATCGGTTTTTTCCCGCATCGCTCCAAGTTCGGCAAGACGCTGGAACAGCGCTTTGACTTCATCGGCTTTTGCCAGCAGTTCGGCGGCACCGACTTCGGTAATCGCAAACTGCTTTTTCGCACCTTCGCTGGTTGCCTGTGCAATCAGACCCATATCGTCGAGCAATGTCAGCGTCGGGTAGATGACACCGGGGCTCGGTGCATAGGCACCGCCGGTACGATCCTCAATTTCACGGATGAGGTCGTAACCGTGGCGGGGCTGTTCTTCAATCAGTTTGAGCAGGACAAGCCGAAGCTCACCTGAATCGAATACGCGACGACGACCACCGCCTCTTTCGCCACCACCAAAACCGCGCCCGAAGCCGCGATCTGGACCGCCGCGGCCCATGTGGCCCCAAATGGCAAAACGTCCATGCGCGCCATGATGGCCGCGCTCTTTATGTATGTGAAACAATTTTGATTCCTTTTCTGTAATCACAAACCATATCTAAGATATATCTTGATTGTTGCAAGAGGCCAGTGGGATTTTTTCGTAGACACCCTATCTTGGGGCGATGACTGACCTGTTCGCATCCGAGATTCCGACCAAAGACGCAGACACAGGCGGCGGCCCCCTTGCAGACCGGTTGCGCCCGACGAACCTCGGCGAAGTCGTTGGGCAGGATCATCTGACCGGCCCCGATGGCGCGATTGGCAGGATGGTTACCGCCGGCAAGCTGGCATCGATGATTCTGTGGGGGCCGCCGGGCACTGGCAAAACGACGATCGCGCGGCTGTTAGCCGATGCGGTCGGATTGCGGTTCGAAAGTATTTCTGCCGTCTTTTCAGGCGTTGCAGACCTGAAACGCGTCTTTGCTGGCGCGAAGGATGCCGCAAGACTTGGGCAGCGCACGTTGCTGTTCGTTGACGAGATCCACCGGTTCAATCGCGCGCAACAGGACGGTTTCCTGCCCTACGTCGAGGACGGCACAATTACATTGGTCGGTGCTACGACCGAGAACCCCAGCTTCGAGCTAAACGCCGCTTTGCTCAGCCGCGCACAGGTGCTGGTACTGCACCGGCTTGATGCTGCCGCGCTGGAGGAATTGCTAAGGCGGGCGGAACAGGTCGAGGACCGCGCCATTCCCCTGACTACCGACGCGCGCACAGCATTGATCGCGAGCGCCGATGGCGACGGGCGGTTTCTGCTCAATCAGGCGGAAACATTGTTTTCGGTGAACATTGCCGACCCACTCGATCCGGCAGCACTTTCGGCTCTGCTCCACCGCCGGATGCCGATCTATGACAAGGATCGCGAGGGGCATTACAACCTGATTTCGGCATTACATAAATCGTTGCGCGGGTCCGATCCACAAGCCGCGCTTTACTATCTTGCGCGGATGCTGGTGGCTGGCGAAGAACCGCTTTACGTCCTGCGCCGCCTTGTGCGCTTTGCCAGCGAGGACGTTGGACTGGCCGATCCACAAGCACTGATCCAGTGTCTTGCTGCAAAGGATGCTTATGACTTTCTAGGCTCGCCCGAGGGTGAGCTGGCGATCGTGCAGGCTTGTCTCTATCTGGCAACCGCGCCGAAATCGAATGCGGCATATCAAGCACAGAAAGCGGCGTGGCGAAGTGCGAAGGATACCGGGTCGCTGATGCCGCCGATGAATATCGTCAATGCGCCGACAAAACTGATGAAGACGTTGGGTTATGGCAAAGGCTATGCGTACGACCCGGATACGGTGGATGGCTTTTCAGGCGCGAACTATTGGCCCGACGGATTGAGCGCGCAGGAATATTACACCCCCTCCCCGCGCGGTTTCGAGGCCAAGATCGCCGAACGGATAGCCCATTGGGACCGGCTGCGAAGTGAGCGTGAGCAATGAGAGATTGAAGCCTCGGTTTGCGCATTACGTAGCGATCGACTGGTCGGGAGCAGTTGGGGCACGGCAGCCTGGCATTGCCGCCGCAATTTGTTCGAACGGCATCACAGCCCCTGTCCTGCTGCGTCCGGCCCATATCTGGTCGCGCGAAGACGTCCTAGATTGGCTGATAAACGAATTGCCGGGCAACACTCTCGTCGGCCTGGACCTGAGCGCAGCGTTCGCGTTTGCAGACTGCGGCGCCTATTTTCCGGGCTGGGACGAAAGTCCACCCGACGCACGTTCGCTTTGGGCAATGGTCGATCGGATTGCGGCCAGTGATGGCAATCTGGGTGCATCAACCTTCGTTGATCATACAGAGGCATCACGGCATTTTCGTCCTCACGGGGACGAACCGGTGATCTGTTTTCAGGAACGTCCGGACGGTTGCGCAAGGCTGAAATCGCACAACGCGAACAGGGACTGAACCCCTATAGCAACTTCAATCTGGTGGGAGCCGCGCAGGTTGGGAAGTCCAGCCTGACCGGGATGCGAATGCTCCACAGGCTGGGCACCCGCTTCCCCATCTGGCCCTTCGACCCTGTTCCTGCAACTGGATCGGTCATAGCGGAGATTTATACCAGCGTGGCCGCGATTGCCGCTGGCCTGCCGAAAGGGCGCACGAAAATGCGCGATGCGGCTTCGCTCGATTCGGCATTGATCAACATCGGAAGCGAACCACACGAGCCGCTTACACGCTATACAGACCACGCAACTGACGCGATTCTGACCTCCGCATGGCTCCGAGCCGTCGCAGAAGACCCGAAATTGTGGAATCCACCAGGTTTAAATGCGGTTGCAGCAACCGAGGGGTGGACGTTCGGCGTCCGCTGACGCAAAGGAGGCCAACGCACGTCGTGCGCCGGCTTAGCTCAGTTGGTAGAGCACCTGATTTGTAATCAGGGGGTCGCGAGTTCGAACCTTGCAGCCGGCACCATAGCTTCCTAACCCTCTACAAAGGGCGGAAACTCCCAGAAAACAGGGCTTTTTTGACGGGTGACTGTTACAATCGTAACAGGGGAATGACCATGTGCACCTATCTAGATCAAGTCGGCGCAACCTACTATTTCCGCCGCTCCGTGCCTGATGATATTCGGGGCAAGTTGCTTACGGCCAATGGCAACCCAAGGTCGGAGTTCAAAATATCTCTGAAAACCAAGGACCGCGAGACAGCCAAGCGGTTAATCCCGGCCCATACGATCGAAACAGATCGCGTCTTTGCCGAGGCGCGGTCGATCGTTCACGCCCCCGCCCCCGCTCCCCGCATCAGCAATCCAGCGGATTGGATCACTGAGCGGGAGCTAAACGGGATTGCCCAACTGGATGCGGACAACTCCCGCCGTGAGGACAAGCGCGAAAAATTGGAGCCAATGATCGCGTTTCTAGAAGGACGGCTATCGGGCTCCACCGAGCAAATGTCCCCGGAGCTTCGGGCTATGAAGTTCATACGGGACGACGAAATCTACTCTAGGCGACTCGTGGAGGACGCGCTCAGAGTTTTGCGGGCAGAGACAGCGGAATTGTGGAAGAACGCTGCCAGCGATGCTCCCACAGCCCCCGACCCCAAAGCCCAGCCGTCAAGGCCGTATCCTTGATGGCAATCTATGATGCCTACGCAAAAGCTCAGGGTTTGAAGGCCGTTGTTGCGACGGAAGGCCACGCCAGCGTGAAAGATTTCAAGACATTCCTGGGCCATGACGACGCGGCCCGCGTGACTGAGGATAATGTCCGGGATTGGCGGAACGCTCTAGCTGCTGAGACGACCAACAGGGGCAGACTTCGTGACCCCCAGACGGTCAAGAAGCGTATCGGCATACTTAGCTCGATCCTGCGCTGGGCAAAAGAAGAACGATTGATACCCAACAACGTGGCCAACTCCGTTGTAGTTCGCGTCCCGAGAAAGCCTAATCTTAGAAACTCGGATTTCACGGCAGCGGAGGCCAAGGCTATTTTGACAGCCAGCCTACTGCCATCGGCTACCCGGCTGAGCGAACAGAACAAATTAGCCCGGCGCTGGATACCTTGGTTGTGCGCCTACACGGGTGCCCGAGTAGGTGAAATGAGCCAGCTTCGCGGGCAAGACGTGACACAGATAGACGGTATTTGGGCCATAAGAATAACTCCGGAGGCTGGGACGGTTAAGGATGGAAACGCTAGGATCGTGCCTATTCACCCTCACTTGATCAAGCAGGGGTTTCTTGCGATAGCTGAAAAGGACGGGCCGTTATTTTATGATCCCGCCCGCCAGCGGGTACAGTCCACCGATAACCGGCACTTCAAAAAGGTAGGAGAGAGGCTGGCCACTTGGGTCCGTACTGAGGTCGGCATTACCGACCGCGCCGTGAAACCTAATCATGGCTGGCGGCATCTGTTCAAGACACAGGCAATTGCATCCAACATGCTAGAACGGACATCGGACGCAATCACAGGTCATGCCCCTAAATCTGTCGGGCAGACCTACGGCAGCGTACCTATCAAGGCCATGGCCGAGGCAATCGACAAGATGCCCTGCTTTGCTGTTGACGGGACTGAGGGCAGGCAAGGTTTTTAAGAGAAACTATATAGGCCAATAGTGTTTGGCGACTAGATAACCAACAATGAGAACAGCAAGCACGCCCCCAACTGCTTGAACGAAAAGACCAGACAAAATCTCTGGAACCCATCCCGAGCGCCGTCTACCTTTTGGTAGCTGGTTCTTACCCTCATGTAAGTGTATGCCGTCCCGCCCGTTGCCGTAAGAATGATGATTATTAATTTCAGTATCGGATGATAGGTCAACATTAACGCCATCGCGTCCGTTGTGAGACGTATCGGAATTGTTAATCCGTACAACCACCCAATTATCCTTTATTTTTACGGGCTTTGGCCAAGGCAGTGCGTCGCTCCTTGCGGTTTGGCCCACTTGACCGTTCCATCACTGCGGGTTTGTCCACTACAATCCCATCCCCTGCATTACCAATAGCATGAAAACTACTTACGTCGATGTTGTGCCCCGTATCAACAATTCGCAAACCATCGCCCCCATGATTGAAGACCGTAGTACGACTAACCCGCACGTTTATGGGAGTTGAGCCATCGGGAGTAACGATTGCGAACGCGGCCCTTACATGTTGAGCCTGTTCCCAAGGACCAATGAACATTCCGGGGATAGCCCGGCTACATGTTCCGTGTCATATATGGAAACACCTTCGACATGCATGGGCAATTATCCGTTTTAGTAAGCACCTTTTAGACCGATACTAGATAGGTATGTTTGAAAAGGTCATCAAGTGCGGCCGTCTGTTGCAATAGTGCAGCCCCGGACCGTGGTTTGTAAAAATTGCCACTACAGCAAGAACAGCAATAGCAGTGCAACTTCAGAGGTCAGCGGCTTCCTGAGCGACGACGTATGCCAGCGGAAGGCCAATCCATGATTTCAGCGCCTCCCCGGTCTTGTTGTAATTGTTGGCAGGGGACGCCTGCCCGGCAATTCGGGGGGCAGGTGCCACCGGGGCCGCTTGCGGACTCTGGGGGCAGCCTGAGCGGCCTGAGCGGGGGCCGCAGCCGGGGTCATCGCGGCAGCGGTCATGGCATCCGAGGGCGCGAAGCCCAGCGCGGTTTCCAAGCCACCGTTTGCGACATCCTCTTGCGTGATTTCACCATTTCGAATGGCGAGGGCCACGCTATCACGGGCCATTGTGGGGAGCATCGCCGACATTGCTACAATGCTACCCGTAGCGTTATATTCCGTCAGGGCATGATGGTAGCTGTTAACCGTGGCATCGTCGCTGGCACCGATTACCGCGATGGTGCGGACAATCTCATTGCCCATTGCCGGATTGCTTTGGATGAAGCTGTTTAGCGCAGCCTCATATCCCTGTTGCAAACTCACGCCGTTAACTGCGGAGGCTTTAGCCTGTCTGGATACCCCGCTGGCATCATGGCCATTGCCGTGGATGATCGCGAGGGCAGCATTGATTTTCACCCGCTGGCGATGGGTCAAGGCGGTCATACCCGGACCGCCGCCAATACGGACTTAGTGGGAAACACGGACCGGAGATAGTTGGATACGCGGCGGATAGCCCCAGCAAACCGGGGGCTGCGGGACCGTTCCCAATCTTTCAACGTCTCAGCACAGACATCCCAAGCTGCCTCTACCGTGGCCGCCGAATAACCGTGCAACAGGGATGAATAGGGACGGCCTGACAGTGACGGCCAATTGGCAGCCATGCGCCGCGCTTCCCGGCAAAAGCGGTATGTGGCCTGAGCTACCTCTAACGGGTTTGTCAGTTGAGATGGGGCCGGAATGCAAGACAGCCAAAGCCCGATTGCAGACCACTTGGCCTCCTCAACCGCCGCATCCGCCAATGACCCAGCCTGTACCCGCAAAGCCGTTAGGGCATCACTGGGATAGGCAGCCGGGTTGTAAGGCGTCTGGAACTTATATGGTGGAGCGACGGGGAGCCGTAGCGCCTCAGTGTGCAAGTCTTGCTGTGGGGCGTTGCGGCGGAGGCTCTTGAGGGTGTGAATGGTGGCAGTCATTAGGCTGCCACCGGCCCTGTTAGGTGCCCCCGGCGCATTGCCGCAAAGTACCGATCAAAAGCTGCTTCCGGGTTTCCGGGGCAAGGTCCATGATGATGGAGGGGATAGCCTCGGGCTTGCGTGTGACGAGGTAAGCCATGGCCTCCCTGTCCAGCGCCCCGAAGCCGTTGACCGTACGTTTAGCAAAGTCCGATTGGCGAGTATTCGCGTGGTAGGCCCGTGCATCATAGACGATGGTGTAGCGGGATTGGATGGCGTTAGGTTGCTCACCCGCTGGGGTCGTAACCGTGACGGTAATATCCCCAAACTTACTAAAGAGCTTGTCCAAGTCCGCCCGCGCTTCCGCAATGGCGTAGGCCGTCAAAGCATCCTGAGCGGAGCTTATAGCGGAGGCAAGCCGGAGGGTTTCCTTGGCTGCACCCGATAGACGGGCGAAGGTAGCGGTATCATCGACGGCAATAGCACGGGAAGCCCTCAACCCAGCCACGTCGGCCATAAGGGCCACACGGACGGGGGAGGCGGTAACTGTGTTCATTAGTGATCCTAGTAAGCTGAGCGGGATGCTCAGACGGGGAAGGGGAATTAAACGGAGAGGGTGGCGGCGCGGTTGAGGCGTGCAGCATTGGCGGCGCGAACGGCTGCAATCCGTTCTGGAATGGCGTCCTCCTTGCGGGGTGCCAGCGTCAGGGGGCGGGGAACAGGATGGTCCACCGCATATGCGCGCATGACATCCCCAGCGGGGGTCCGCCCGGGCTTCCTGCGTAGGGCATAATCGGGGAGCGGAAGGCCCAGGATTTCGCATGTTGCCCGGAGGCCCATGAGAGCCCGCTTGTCCGCACGTTCAAAATATCCAGCGGCAGCTTCGCTGTTCAAAACTTCATCGTCAATTTCGTAGATCGCCAAGACATTTCCTATGGCTGGGCCACGCGCGAATAGCTCGCGGACGGGTTGTGGAATACAGGGGTTTCATCCCGGCAGCCCCGTGGGTCGCCAAGGTCATATCGTTCCAATGAAGGATATAGATGTCCCCCGTGGTTATGTGGGGCTGGGCGTAGTTCCCCGAACGGCGCGTAAAAGCCTTGCCGTGGTCCGCATGTCTTTCAGGCATTGCAGTACCCGCTCATTCCCCGCGATGGTGTGGGGGGTGGCTAACGGCTCCGGGAAAATGTCGGCTGTCACCAATGCTGCCGCCTCGTAGGCTTCGACATCATCGGGACGGATGCGGATTAGCTTGGGACCAAGGCGCATCACTGTAAGCCTTCCCTTGTCGATTTCCGAATAGACGAATGACATGCTGCATCCCCACTTCTCAGCGAGTGTTTTCACGGTCAGCGCGTAAGCCATGGTCATATCCTTAAGGCAGGGGCAGCCCGATCGCTGCCCCGTTGATTAGTCGTTGAGTAAATTATAGACAGCCCGGTCTAGGGGATGGCTGCGGAGGTATTTGGCGGTCTTGGGGTCCGCCCTGTCCGATGGCCTGCCGGTGCGCTTGGACACATAATCGTGAGCCGCTGTCGCCAGTTGTTCATAGGTTATGGCCATGCGCTCGATGCCCCGCCTGCCTTCAACGACCGCGACCATGGCCGGGTGGCCATTGTTGTCGTAGCGCAGGAGCGTCTGGGGGTCCGTGTTGGCAGCAATGCCAAGCTGGGCAAGATGCTCGTTATACACCTTGGTGAACACCGCTGCGGCGTCCCGGTCCTGTAGGCCAAGCATCTGCCCAAGCGGAGCGGTGCCAGCCTTATTGGTCCAAGCAAACTGCCCATAGCGTTCGTATTCCCCGGATGCCTTGGCAGCGCCAACGGCCTCTTTCATCAGGGTTTCAGTCGTCTGCCCGGAATTGTTACCGGCTGTGGCAACATGGCTTAGGGCCACGCGCTTGACGATGCTTTCGCCAAGGGTGCCTAGGTTCGCCACCCCGCCCACATCAAAGAAGTACCCGCGCTGGGAACTAAGCACAGCGGACATGCTGGATACCACCTCCTTGCGCCGCTCTGGGGATACATCAGCGGTGCCATACTGGGCAGCGTCCCCAAAGGTTTTGGAGAACGCAACAATGGGGTCGGTATGCTGACGGACTAAGCTGTCATATTTCTGCATGACCGCGTGATAGGAGCCATAGTAAGCAAGAGCGGCGGCGGGTTTGGCAGCGTAAAGGCCATGCCATTGCTGATAAACCCGTTCAAAGTCTTTGCTGTACTGTTCCCCGGCTGAGGCTTCGACCCCTGCCCGGGCAGCGTTCTTGACCGCATCCGAGACGTACCCGCCTTGGAAGGTCCGCACTATGTTGGTGAGGTTCCCGCCGACCCAATCGTTATTGGCCTGAGCCTCGATCAAGTCCTTGTTCACCCCAGCCATAACGGCTTGGACGGGGTTGCCCGCTGTCCATGCAGTAACCGCAACTAGCGCCTTGGCGTGTTCCTCGCGGTCCGCCTCATTGCGCTTGTATGCGCGCTCCTCATCCCGGTTAGCCTGTTCCCAAGCCCGGTCCCGCTTCTTGTTCCAAGCGGCTATGGCCATGTCAGTGACGGTCATGCCAGCCGAACGTTCATCCTTGGCGTCAAAGACATCCACATTAAAGCCCGTGCTGCGTTTGATGTCCCCATTGATGGCCGCAAGGTCCGCCGCTGCCTCCAAGGGGCTGGTAAAGCTGCCCTCTACGGCGTCACCACCATGGACCCGCATGTCATGGCGGATCAGCCGCTCAACAAACGCTGGGGTAGAAGCCGCAAGGCCATTAGCCCGATTGCCGAACTTCAAATATTGTTCGTCCAGCTTGTCCACCTCATCCGGGTTTAGCCGGGAATAGGCAGGGCTTCGCCGCATAACCTCAATCGCATAGCCGTTACCGGACTGCATTAGATCGCGGGCGGTGCCGACAAGGAACTTGTGATAATTCGTATCGTCCATGCCGTGAGGCTGGCCAAGCATACCGCTAAAGGACGCCATCGCTTGAGAGGCGGCTACGCCATCATCGGTCCCTCCGCTTTCCAATCGCGCCTGTGAGGCCGCAATGGTTTGGAGGGTGGCTCCCCCGGACATGACAGCCGTATGCTGGGCGTCCACCGCTTCCTGCTGCTGCCATCCATACCGCTCTTTGGCGATGGTGTTGAGCAATGGGGCGGATGCTTCCAGCAAGCCCTTTTGTATCTGTTGGTCTGCGAAGGGGTCCCCGGTCATGGCCTTACCCGAACTGCTGGCGACATGGGCCGCTAGTTCCTGCGGGTTCATCCGCTTCAAGGTGTCCATGTCCGTAAGCTGGGTGGACTGCCACGTACTGACAGCGGCTTGAGCCGTGTAGAACTGAGCGCCCTGAGCGAAGCCGCTTGGACCAAACACTTTGGAGGTCACGCTGTCTGGGTGGCTTATCTCGGTAAGGGCAATGCCGCTCTGGGCCTTGGTGTAGCCCTCAAAGAACTTCTCTTGCTGCTTACGCTGCACGTAGGGTTCGACAAGCTGACCGAAATACTGGCCTAGCCCGGTCGCTAGGTCCCGGGGTTGCTTTCCATGCCAGCGGTAATGGCCCGCCCTTCGGACTGCCCACCGACTATCTCGGCTCCCCTGTGGCTACCCGTCGCTTGCGTTGCGCTCTGCGACGGGGCCGTAGGATTAAAGGCAAAGGATTGCCGTGTAACTTGTCGGTTATCGTATCCGGTAGCCATGCGGCTCCTAATTGAGTTGAGAGATTGGGCCATCATTGGCAAATAGATTTACGACTGGGGCGGCTGGCTCGTTGTCGGTCATGTACTGCAATACGCGGTCGTGAAGTGCGGAGCGTAAAACCCGGCCATTGCACAGGTCCGTGTACAGCATACGGTCATTGACCGCAGCTTTGCCGAAGGCATCCCCAGAGATCATTGAAACGGCCAAGTAGTTAGTAACCGACTGACGAAGTGTAAGGGTCATGGTGTTTGCCTTCCGTTGGTGGAAGTGCAGCCATGGCCGATACCAATTGTTGCGGTCAAGCAACAATTATCATTTGTCTGTAATTAAATAAGGATCATTACTACTATAAGATATACTATACCCATCCCACTGATAGGGTTTAGTGTCATACATCGAGTATAATCTTTTCTCTCGTTAGAATGGCTCAGCACGGTAAAGAGCTAATTGCTTATGCGCCGTTCACAAACAGGCAGCATCTTGCGGAAGCCATAGGGCCACGCCATGCTGAACCAATCGAATGAGAGATAATTGTTTAATTGTGATACAATGGGGATACCCCTGTTATACCAAGGTTATAATCTACTCTATCCTATACTACTATATCATGATGATAGTATGGTTAGAAGGTGGGTAGAGGATGTCCGGGTCCCTCCTCAAATAGATATGAGTTAGTAGCCGCACTCGTCCTGTACCTCATGATGATTAGTCGTTGAGAAGTCTGGGTGAGAGTTTGTCCGGTGATCCCCGATACCCCTTGCGGGATACGTCCCTCTGGCTTGCGCCGTCTGAGGATCATGGATGCTTGCGCACCCTGTGAGTGTATGTGGGCCTAGCCCTGCTGATATAGGCCATTGGCCGGTCGTAGTGTGCACCGATAGAACAAATGGTTCCTATGGGTTTACGGTATCAAAGTGAAATAGCACGTAAGCTACTGAAAATGCTGAATAGTATTCCAATCTGAGTGTTGGGTGGCTCATAACGTATCTAATGAGCCACCTGCGCTATTAGGGAAGTAGCTGAGGGGGCTTCTCTCCCCCTTCCAGAGCAAACTCAAACTTAGCCCTCTGTCGAGCCAAATACTGTTCAGCTGCCTGTGTCTGTTGCTCGTCACGCACCATAAATGTCTCGAAACTCGCCTGCTTTTTGTCGCTCACCGCCTGCTGTTTTTGTTTCTCAACTGCCTCTGCACAGTAACGCTTCACACTGGCTGGGGAAATCTTGAAGTGGGCAGCGGTGTCTTTAATGCTGGCCCCTTGCTCACCACGCCATGCGGCGACCGCTGCCCCGTCATTAGTCTTAGGACGGCCAAGGCTTTCCTTGCCCCTATGCGTCTTGCCTGTCTCAGCCAATGAGCTACGCGCCTTTGCCCTGCCATCGCCCGTCCGTTGGGCAATGTTACGGCGTTCCATGTCTGCGACCTGAGCGAGTACCGCTAAGACAATCTCCCCCGCCCCCCGGCCAATGAGGCCAAGGCCATGGATGTCCACTGTTACCCCAGCATCGATCAACCGGCGAACCGTGGACTGCACATCAAGCGCGTCACGGCCCAGCCGGTCCACTGCATAGACGCAAACGGTATCCCCCTGCGGACCTGCTCCAATAGCTTAGCGAAGCCCGGGCGGTCCGCTGCCATGATGAGGCCGCTAACCCCGATGTCCTCATAGGTCTTATCGAACTCCCCGCCCATGGTGCTGCGCTGAGCTTCAATGCTTTGGTCCCCGGTGGACACGCGGAGGTAGGCAATACGATGGGACATGATGGCGGCTCACAAGTTAGGGGTTGGCGATAACCCGGCTCATAAGCTGGCCAAAATAGGCTGTCAACCTATGTTATGATCTATAGCGCGGAACTTACAAGTTACGAGCCATTGCCAACGGGCGGGGTAGTCCTCCGTTTCCGGCAAAGGGGTCAGGTCACCCCTCTACGGAGTAAATGGCGCTCAGGATTTGTCGGAGTTGCCGTCTCGCATATCTCTATCATTTTCAGGTCGTAAGCAAAACGCCATTGTCCAGCCGCTCCGAGACTTAACGGACCCGGCGTTCGTCAGCGAAAACCTAAACGATAGGCGTGTTTTGAGGCTGTCCAATGAAGCCTTGCGTACTATGCGCACAAACGCTGCGTGTAGAAAACGTATGGACATGATGCCGCATTATTGCGACTTATACGACAGCGGAGAAATTGAGGTAGGTTCTTGGCCCTTCTGGAAGGGGCTTCGAGTGGTAGCCCGTTCCTCAAATTCTCCGCTAATCGCCAATCCGACCGTTGATGATCGAGTAGGCTACTCCGTCCGGGGACACTATCTATAGTAGTAACCCTGACCGAAACCGCTCCGTATAGTCGCCTATTTGGAAATCTATACAAGGGCGTAAATACAAACTTCATCACTCGGTTCGTCGCAATTTCGATTCGGTTAGGCCGCACGGCCCATGTGATGGGGGCGAAAGTTCAAAGCGCCAATTGCACACTGTTCCCTTTTCGTTCCAAATATCCCTTATGTCGAACCGCAAGCCCGTCCCACTGTCAGACATCCAAATGCGCCTGAGGATCAGGCTCAGCACCGCCCCTAGATGGTGGTTTAAAGAACTATGGTCGCCCAAGGGAGTTAGCCCCAACCGGGTCGAGGATGATCTAGTCGAGCATCTGACAAGGGGCTGGGAGCGGTATGAAGTTACGGAGGAACCCTACATTGTGTTTGGGAAGCCTAAAGATGGGGCCTTTGACCAGACACATGCGGTTGTAGAAGCAATTCATTGTGTTAGCAGGCCCACATGGGGGCTAGCGTGAGACACTTTAGGCGAAGCAAGTATTTCGGTCGTGAGACACGGGCGTGAAAACCGTATTCGTTATTGGGGCCGGGGCAAGCGCGGAATTAGCACCTGCTGGACATATGCCGATAGGTTCGCAACTCGCCGATCGCATTGAAATGAGACTGAACAGCGAACTAGCAAACTTTGCCTCAGGTTCAAATGAGGTTTTTAACGCACTTTCGAGAAGCTCTACTGGTGTTACTGATGAACATCGCTCAGCCATGATCCGTATTAGAGACACCATCCATTCTGAAAACTCAATCGATGACTTGGTAAACGGTTGGTCAGATATTCCGTATCTTACCACTGTGGCTAAATACTGCATTGCTGCTGAGATATTGCAAGCTGAAAGTAACTCATATCCGGGGCCGATTGGTACCGATATGTTCAATACTGTCCAATTGGAGGGCAGGCCTGCGACGGCTATGAACCAATTTTTCAATACTGGGCCGGACAATCCCGAAAAGATTAACTTATATGGCGCGACCGGCTGCTCAGATTTTATTGAAAACTACAAAGAACGTATTTTCTAACCTGCCCTTGCGAACCTTAGCGAAACTGTTACAGTCGGCTAGTACAATAGCAACAGTGCCTCAAAATTAATTGCTTGTTTTCAATGGTTTATAGGTCGCGAGTTCGAACCTTGCAGCCGGCACCATTATTCACTCACTTAGCTATAAGACACACCCCCTATGGGGCACCTCTCATAGGCTCCAGATAACACGCCGTGCACCGTGACGCGTCTGGGGCAGGCGAAAGCGAGCGGGTTGGGCTGGGCCGGTCAAAAGGTTGAGACCCGCGATCTGGATCAACAACATGGCATGGCCGACCATCGGCACACACAGTCCTTTGACGCGGGCATCGCAGACGACTGTTGCCACCGCGACCGAGTGGGCCAGGGATTATCCGGCACGACACGCTTCCAACGGAGCATGTCACTTAGGATTCGGTCAGCCTTCGGCTCGCCTCGGCTTAAAAAGCGGTTACCATCGAGATGGTCGGTAACGGGGCCATCCCAATAATAAGGATGCCCAACACTCAGGAACAACCTTCGGCGGCGAACGCTATCTCTGTGGAATTGATAACGTGCCTGCCCGCCTTCTCCCGGAGCACTGCTTCGACCAATAGAGCGGCAACGGTCGATGCGGGACTGATACGGGCGCTTGCGGGAAGGATCGGGGCAGCGATACGCAACAGCGGGCCAATGATCTGCTCCATTAGCCGAGGCTCGCTGCGCTCTCCGCCGAGGAAACCCGGGCGCACAATCGTCAGCGATGGGAAATCGAGGCGACCAATGGCGTCTTCAAGCTCGCCCTTAGTGCGGGTATAGCGAAACCGCGATCGCGCATCCGCCCCCATGGAAGAGGTTAGCGCAAAGCACTTCGCGCCGCCCTTACGGACCTGCGTTGCGATGGCGAGTGCGTAGTCATGGTCGATAGCGCGATAAGCTGCGGCCGATCCGGCCTTCGCACGCGTCGTACCCAGCGCACAGATCGCGCTATCGATTGCCCACCAGTCGGCGTCGTACGGCAGGTCCGTACTATTCACGATTGGGTTCAGCAGCTTCGCGTGCGGCCGTAGCGGCCGCCGCGTCGGTGCAACGACCTGCGTCACACGCCTGTCCTCCAGCAACAGCTTCAGCGTCGCTGTGCCGACCATACCTGTAGCACCTGCCAAGAGAATCTTTGTCATCGCTGCCTATCTAGGAGCATGCCGGTAGAGATATAAGACCCGGGTTCAGAAGTGATACAGTGGCTTATACGTCGAAGCTTTATCGCCCAAGCCCATTACCGGTCAGGCAGCAATGCGCCCGATCACGTCGTTCGGTAACCCAAAGGCCACGCCTGAGTGCCTGCCTGAAATGCGGGAGGACAAAATGTTGTTCAATATCAACGAAATGCTACTCGTTCGGAGTTGCGAAACTCCGACGAAGAGAAATATGCGAGCTGATATCACTCGGGCGCGGTATGCGCGCAAAGGATTGCGGCTACCAAGCGATTTAAGGGACAAGGAGTAAGTGCTTCCGCAAAACCCGATCTCCGATCTTTCTGGCTGCCAAATCGTAAGCTGCTCCCTACCCACTCACCGCTGAAACAACGGTGAGTGGGTAGGGCAGAAAGCTTAGAAGCGGATTGTGACGTTCGCCTTAACGCCGTTATCAACCGCGCCGCTGCCGATTTGACCTGAATAGCTGACGCCAATTGAAGCCGCAGAAGCTACCGCAGCATTGAGGCCAAGGTCGAGAACCGCAGTTTCCTTGCTCAATGGAACGCCCGCTATATCGAAGGCAGTGCCGCCGCTCACGAAGGCAAGTCGGCTCACTGGCAAGCGATCGTTGAAAGCGTGACGCCAGCCGACCATGCCGTGAGCGGTCAGCCCGGCACCTCCGAACGGCAGACCGGTCGAAGCGCGAAGGCCCAGTGTCGAGAAAGTGACATCGCTGTTCTCACGATCGCCAGTGAGCGCCGCTGCACCTCCCCGCTCGACAAAATCGTCCATGTGCAAATGCACATAGGCAACGTTGGCAAAGGGCTGAACCTGTCCGCGACCGACCGGGATGACATGGCTGATGTCACCGAACACCTGAGTCGTTGCGCCGTTATATTTGGCACGCAAACTGTCGGTGAAGCCAGTGAACGCCACGTCGCGCGACGTCTTTATGCGGTTCCAGCTATAGGAAGCCCCAGCGCGAAGCCCAAACCCTCCCAATTCCGAACCGGCATAAGCGCCGACGTGGTAGCTTTTGATGCCTGCGGACGAGGCGCGCTCGTTCACATCATAGTCGGCATCGCTATAACCACCCAGAACGCCGACGCGTCCGGCAGCTCCGAAGCTGGTGTCCACGCCGATGAGCAGGCCCTTGGTATCGCGATCAAGGCGACCGGCATTGCCGCTGCCGTTCTGTTCGCCCCATGACCCGAAGCCGGTTCCCCATACCGCCAATCCGCGGCCATCTTCGCCACCGATGGTTGGCACGAACGCCGCGCTCAGGCGATCGTTCATGGCATTGCGGATGTGTCGGCTATCTTCGATCAGACCGGTGCGGAGCGACGCATGCACTTCGCCCGTCAGTTGATCGAATGCCTGCTGTGCGTTGGCGGTGCTTCCAAGTGCCAGAGCCGTTGCGAGAGAACCGCTCAATCCCAGCGAGTCCAGCGCGCGCCCAACTGCTACCTGATTGGGGGTTTTGCCCAACGAAGCGAAGGCAAGGCCGCTCCGGGTTAGCGTCAGAGTCACCGACGTCGGAAGATAGGCCAGTGAAGCTGTAAGGAACGCGTAGCCGTTGACGACAGAGGGATCGGTGAAGGTTCCTGTATAACCACCCGCAGCCGTGAGGATCGTATAAGGCGAACTCAGGAGCTGACCACCGAGCGGCTGAACCATAACCGATCCGGCCAACACAGCTGTGCCGGCGACTGCCAGAAGATCGGACTGACCAGCGGCGTTGACCTCGACCAGATAGTTCGAAGCTGAGCCGAAGGTATAGTTGCCCCCCACCGTGACAGTGCCGATGGAGTTACCGGGGTTGAGCGTTCCGTTATTGGTTACACTACCGCCGATAAGCCAGTTGCCTCCAAGCTTGGAGGAACCATCAACGAAGACATCTCCCGCCACGCGGATACGCTGGTCGACGGCCCCCGAACCATTCGTCCCACCGGTCGTTGTCGATCCGTTTTCCAGGTTAACATTGCCACCAATCGTCGTGCCGCCTGATCCAAACGCAATCGCGGTGCTGTTGCCGCTCAGGTCGCCCAAAACTTGAGCGCCTGATTCAAACTTCAGGCTTCCGCCCGCTTCGGCCGTGAAGTTGCGCACGCCGCTCGTAACTCCGGACCATGATGCATTGGCCGCGAGAAACACGTCGGTGCCGCCAGTCGTTTTGATGCCGTCGTCCAAAATATCGCCGCTTGTCTTCGAGCCTGCGTTAAGGTTGAGGGTTACAACGCCATCTGCACCATCCTCGGTACGATTAACCTGCAGCAGGGTGCCATTATTTGCCGTCGCGACTGTGCCGGCACCGAGCGAAAGCGTCTGCGTCTGGCCCGCTGTTTGAAGGTCTGACACGAAGCTTTGCTGACCGGCCTTCACGGTAGTGCCGTCAAGAGTGACCGTCGCATTGTCGATCAGGTGAACACCAGCCCCTTGAGTGGCAGTGATCGAACTGTTGTTGGAAGTGGTAAACGTGCTTCCGTAACTAACCTGAGCACCAACGGAATTCATGCCGCTGACCGTGATGCTGCTGTTGTTCAGATTGACGGTGCCCGACGTATGATCGTCGCCTACTTCGCCTCCGGTCAAAGCCCCGACGCTGTTCGCGCCCGTCGTCACGACGGTGACACCGGTCGCATCAATAATCGAATTGCCAACGCCATTCACGCCACCAACAGCAACAAAACCGTTGGCCGATTCAAATGGGTCATTGGGATTTTGCTGACCGTTGGCTGTGTAGGAGCCGCCATTGAGGATCAGGTGGCCGCCAGCATAAGCCCATGCGGCGTCACCCGCAAAACCAGCAGTCGTAACGTTGACATTCGTCGCAGTAACCGTCGAACCCGCACCTGAAGCATAGACGCCATAAGCCATGAAGCCTTTGGTATCGATCGAAAGATCGTTCAGAGTGACCGAAGCGCCCTGCGTGGCGTAGGCCCCATAAGAACGCTGCCCCTTGGTCTCCACCGCAGTTCCGGTTGCCGAAATCGACGAACCTGCTCCGGTGGCGTAAAGCGCATAGCTGCGCGCGCCGTTGGCGTCCTGCTCGACTTGCCCCTGTGCGCCCAGTGTGCTGACGCTGCCATTGGTCAGAGTGACTGCGGCTCCATTATGGGCATAAACGCCATACGCGCCGACGGTATCGACGGTCGATCCGTTGGTATCGCTCGTCGAGATGGTGCTGCCGACGAAATTGACTGTGGTTCCAGCTCCGGTTGCCTCCAGGCCGACCGCGGAAGCAGCAGTCGTCGTGCTGTTCACCCCACCGGCGCTGGTAGCATTCGCGCCACTATCCACGATAATCCCATCGTAGGTGCCGGGAGCCACGTCGCCACTGGTCGAAACAGTGAAGATGGTGGCGGGCACTGCCAATACGCTATGAGGCGTGAATATGGTCAGCGCAGCCGCTGAAACCGATTTCAAAAGATGGCGACCGAGCAATTTTTGCTTTTTCTCAGTCGAAAGTCCTGATTGATAGTTGGACGCCAACATCGTTGTAGAAACATTATTCACAAGAATACCCCCGTTAATTGTCGCGTTTAAAGCGCATTGGGGTGTTAATTTTAGTGAAACGATTGAAGGGATTTAGCCTCATATCGAACCAATTTACGGAAAATACTCCATAAGACCCTGTAAATAAGACGATTTTGTCCATAAAATGACAATAGATTTTCGTTATATTTTACAGTTCTTTGAAAATGTTTCGAAGTAAGGTTTAATTTCAGAATTGTTATCAACTTCAGGAAGGCGCGTATGGATGCTGTCCAAAGGATTGGGACGGCTGCAAAGTTGTTATTATAGAAAATTTACCCGGTCTTTCGATCCGTCGACCAGTACCGGGATCAAGCGAAATGAGATATGATCAGCGATGACGAACGAAACTGCCGCCCCTGCCCTTCTCAAAGACATTCTCGGTCCGCAGGCGCTGGTGACGATCGCTCGTGCTGGAACTGCAGCAACATCACATTTTAATGCCCCGGCCTTTCTCGACGCCGCGACCGCCGGGCTCGATACGCTTTCGATCATGGCGCGTGTGCGCCATATCGCTGATGCGCTAAAAACAGCATTACCGGTCGACTATGCCTCCGCCCTCGAAATCATCCGTACCATGGCGCCCCAGTTGACTCATGGTTTCCAGGCGATCGCCGTCACAGAGTTCGTCGCACGGCATGGGCTTGGCGATTTCGAACGGTCAATGGAGGCGCTCGCCGATCTGACCCGTTTCGGCTCCGCCGAATTTGCAATCCGCCCGTTCCTTTCTCAAAATGCGAAACGGACCCTCGCCGTCATGGTCAAGTGGAGCGACAGCGATGACGAGCATGTTCGCCGCCTCGCCAGTGAGGGCAGTCGGCCAAAGCTGCCGTGGGCACCACGCGTCCCGGCGCTCAAGGCGGATCCGACGCTCGCGGCCCCGATCCTCGAAACGCTTAAGGCCGATCCCAGTGCCTATGTCCGCAAATCGGTCGCGAACCATCTTAACGATATCGCCAAGGATCGCCCCGACTGGGTGGTAGATCGCCTTGCTCAATGGACAAAAGACGATCCCCGCACGATCTGGATCATCCGCCATGCCCTGCGTACATTGATAAAGAAGGGCGACCCGCGCGCGCTGGCGTTGATCGGCGTGGAGCATGGGGCCGCAGTCGAAATACAGCGCTTTTCGATCGAGCCGCCGATCGTGTGCCTTGGCGACACGATCGCGATCAGCGCCGATCTGCTCTCCACGGCCACCGACGTTCAGCGCCTGGTGGTAGACTATCGCATTCATTATGCACGCACCGGCGACAAGACGGCAGCCAAAGTGTTCAAGCTCAAGACCTTCGACCTCACAGTCGAGAACGCGGTGAAACTTTGCATCCGACAAACAATCCGCGATTTCAGCACACGTCGCCATCATCCGGGCAACCATGATGTGGAGTTGATCGTCAACGGTCAGACGGTGGCGAGGGACAGCTTTGAGATCGTCTTCGACCAGACAAGCTAAGGCTGGATCGGCGTGATAGAATCGACCCGATCATCGACGATGCACCTGATCTTCGGGCATTAAACGCCTAATTTGACACCTAATTTTGGTCGCTAACTCAAGCGCACACTGAATAGATGGGCGCGTTAAAGATGATCGACAGGTTGATCACGATCAACAATATCGTCTCCACCGCCAGAACATGAAAATAATGGATTGTATTATATAATCGTAAGTGTACGGCACCATCCGTCCAGGGGGGACAAGTACAGGTTCGGGAAATTTGATGTTTATTGTTCGTGGTAATGATTCGGTTAACAAGTCAGCCAAAAATATTCGTTCATCGTTATTGAAGGGCAGCTCGATCGGCCTGGCGCTTGCCGCCGCCGTTGCGGGCACCGCGCCAGCTTTCGCCGCTGACGTATGCGGCACTCCTGTCGCTGGAACCGTCACGTGCACGGCCGCCGGAAACCCTTATGCTGGGGGTATCAGCTACAATTCAGCCGGTGATTTTTCACTGACCACAGAGGCCGACGTTGTCGCCAATGGCAGTGTCACCGTCACCGGTGGCGGCACGACCACGATCACAAACAACGGAACAATCTCGACGAACGCCCTTAACCAGTCGGGCATCGTCGCCAATGGCTCCACCACCGCTATTAATATTTCGGGGTTGGGGTCCATCACGACGAGAGGCGACTCTTCAAACGGGGTTGATGCCCGCTCGGACAATGGTGCAATTTCCATAACGACAGGCACAATTGCGACAAGTGGCGATGACTCGCATGGTGTTTTTGCAGCTTCCGTTCCAGCTCCAAACTTCGCCCTCGCCTTCGACGCAAATCCAGCCACTGGCCCAATTGTTGTAACAACGGGTGCGATATCGACCACTGGTCGGCAGGCTTATGGGGTTTATGCCAGATCCGACACTGGCACAGTGGCGGTTTCGACGGGTGATATTTTAACAACCGGCGACTCCGCAATGGGTGTTTTTGCAAGTTCCAATGGTGACGCGGTCACCGTTTCGACCGGCGCAGTATCAACCGCTGGTTCTAACGCCGATGGCGTTCGCGCATATTCAAACGATGGTCAAATAACTGTCACGACAGGCGCAATCAAAACCGCAGGTGACAACGCCTATGGCGTCCGCGCATATGCAGGTGCTGGACCGATTGTTGTGACAACGGGTGCGATATCGACCACTGGTCGGCAGGCTTATGGGGTTTATGCCAGATCTGACACTGGCACAGTGGCGGTTTCGACGGGTGATATTTCAACAACCGGCGACTCCGCAACTGGTGTTTTTGCAAGTTCCAATGGTGACGCGGTCACCGTTTCGACCGGTGCAATATCAACCGCTGGTTCTAACGCCGATGGCGTTCGCGCAAGGTCATACGGTGGTTCAGTAACTGTCACGACAGGCGAAATCAAAACCGCAGGTGACGACGCCAATGGCGTCCGCGCATATGCAGGTGCTGGACCGATTGTTGTGACAACGGGTGCGATATCGACCACTGGTCGGCAGGCTTACGGAGTTTATGCCAGATCCGACACTGGCGCGCTGACAGTATCGACGGGTGATATTTCAACAATCGGCTCCAACGCCGATGGCATTCGCGTAAACTCAGAGGCTCGTCCAACGCTTTTCATGATCGCAGGCAACTACACAAATTCAGGTGATGGGCCAATAATTGTAACGACAGGCGGAATCACGACCGCAGGCGACAACGCCAATGGCGTCCACGCGAATTCAGGTAATGGTTCAATAACTGTCACGACAGGGGAAATCAAAACCGCAGGCGGCAATGCCAATGGCGTCTACGCATATTCAGGTGATGGACCAATCACTGTCACGACAGGGGAAATCACGACCGCAGGCGACAACGCCAATGGCGTCCGCGCGAATTCAGGTAATGGTTCAATAACTGTCACGACAGGCGCAATCAAAACCGCAGGCGACAATGCCAATGGCGTCCACGCATATTCATATGCTGGCCCGATTGTTGTGACAACCGGTGCGATATCGACCACTGGCGAACAGGCTCGCGGAGTTTATGCCCGGTCCAACGATGGCTCGGTGACAGTCTCGACGGGTGCTCTTTCAACAATCGGCGATAACGCAAATGGCGTTTATGCACGTACCGATGTTGGCGCAGTCTCCGTTTCAACTGGCGCAATTTCAACAACTGGTGACAACGCCAATGGCGTTCGCGCAAGTTCAGGCGATGGACCAATAATGGTCACGACCGGCGCGATTACGACCACAGGCGATAATGCCAGCGGCGTCTTCGCATATTCGGGCACTAGCCCGATTGTTGTGACAACAGGCGCGTTGTCGACCGCTGGTGAACAAGCTAATGGGGTTTTTGCCTCTTCGTACACGGACGCGGTGACTGTATCTACGAACACAATTAAGACCACTGGCAACAACTCCGACGGCGTTTATGCCTATTCGGGTAATGGCCCAGTTATCGTATCGACAGGTGCGATCTCGACATCCGGTGCCAACGCATTCGGCATCAAGGCTACCTCGGACACCGGTACGGCAACGGTCAACGCAACCAGCGTAAGCACGTCTGGTGCCGATGCTCCGGCAATCTACGCGCAGGGTGCCGATGTGGTCATCGCTGCGACGGGAACGGTTTCGGCATCGGGGACGCCAGTAACCACGACCGGCGATGCCATCACCGCAATCGCCACGGTCGGCGATGCAAAGGCAATAGTGAACAATGTCTCGGCAACGGGAGGGACTGCTACGCAACATGCCCTCGTCGTCACCGCACCAGGTACTGCAACGGCAACAATTACCGGTGCCGTGACTGCGCCGGCCGGCGATACCGTCGTCGCCCTTACGGGCCACACCACCGTTGCCACCGTCACTGCATCGGGTTCGATCAAGGGCAACGTAAATGCGCTGTTCCTGGACGGCACCACGAGCTCGTCACTGACGAACGCTGGCACGATCACGGGCGGCGCAACGGGAGCTGCCGTTACATCAACGGCGGGTCCGCTCACCGTGAACAACTCCGGCACGCTCGGCAACGGAAGCAATCTTGCGCTTCTGGCAACGGGCGGTCCGGCCACGGTCAACAACTCGAGCACGGGCACGATCAACGGTCACATCGCATTGACCGCCGGTAATGATGTCGTGAACAACTCGGGCGTCTTCAACGCGCCTGTGAATTCGGACTTCGGCGCTGGAACCGACACGTTCAACAACAGTGGTACGCTGAACGTCGTACCAGGAACGACGGTGCCGGGAACGGTCACCTTCACCGGCCTGGAAGTGTTCAACAACTCTGGCACTGTGAGCCTGCTAAACGGCCACACCGGCGATACGCTGGTCATACCGGGGGCGTTCGTCGGCACCGGCAACAGCACGATTGCAGTCGATATCGCGCCTGGCGTGATACCGACCAGCGACCGTTTGGTAGTCACAGGCGCGGCAACTGGTTCAACGGCCGTCGTCCTGCACAACATCAACAGCAACAATGCCGTCATAACCAATGGCACCCTGATCGTTGCTACCGGTGGTGCCGGGTCCTCGGCTACAGCCTTCGGCATCGCTGCCCAGTCGCAAAATGTCGGCTTCATCAACTATGCGATCACGACATCGACTGCCGCTGGGGTCACCAGCTTTGCACTGGTCGGAACACCGGGTGACACTGTCTTCCGCGCGGTAAAGATCAACGAAGGTGCACAGAACCTCTGGTACAAATCGGCCGATGCATGGGCTTCGCACACAGCGGATCTGCGCGACGCCAAATGGGGAGCCGGACCTGAGAATGCCGTTGATGGCGGGCGTGTATGGGGCATCATGTACGGCGGCGCGCAAAAGCGTGAGAGCAGCCAGTCGGGAACGGCGTTCGGTGTCAGCCGCAATGTCGACACCAGCTACAAGCAAGACGCGTTCGGGGCCAGATCGGTATCGATCTGGGGGGCACCTCAGGCGAAAGCGCGTTCGTGTTCGGTGTGACCAGTGGTTATGTGAGTTCGGCACTGACGTTCCAGAACTCGGCAGACCGAACCAGCTATGACGTCGTCAACGGTGGCGTGTATGCGAGCTTCGTATCGGGAACGGTGTTTGCCAATGCGCTTGCCAAATACGACCATTACTGGATCGATTCACGCAGCCCTGTCGCCAACTTCAGCAGCCGCTATCATGGGGAATCCTATGGTGCGCAGGGTGAACTCGGCGTTCGCTTCGGTTCGGATACATTCTATGCCGAGCCGCTCGTCAGTGGTTCGTACGTTCGTACCGACCTGAATTCGCCTGTCGCTAACAATGCATCGATCGACTTCGACAAGCTTGACGGTGTGCGTGGTAAGGTCGGTCTGCGGATTGGTTCGGCGTTCGACATGGGAACCAGCCGAGCCGTCGTGTATCTGTCAGGGAATGCCGTTCACGAGTTCAAGGGTCGCGATGGCCTGAGCTTCACGTCGGACAGCACGACCTTCAACTACCGTAACGATCGCATCGGCACTTATGGCGAAGGCAAGTTGGGCATCAACATCGTTTCCGCCAGTGGCGTTACCGGATTTGTCGAAGGCTTCGGCAACTATGGCGACGATTATAAGGGTGGCGGTGCGCGCGCCGGTTTGCGTATCAAGCTCTAATGATCGAAGCGAATAACCATGTGACGGAGGCCTCCGCGAAAGCGGGGGCCTTTTAATGTCCACCGTTGGCCGGCAGGATACGCCGCTCGACCCCGGCGCGACGGCAATTACCGTCTCCAGGGGGCTGCCGAACTGGCTGAACACAAACCGGGTCAGCCTCGCCTACACCTCGTACCAGACCGGCCAGTTGTTTCTGGTTGGCGTACAACCCGACGGGACGGTGTCCTTCAATCAACAGAATTATGTCCGCGCAATGGGGCTGTGCCACGATGGCAATCGCCTTTTCATCGGGTCGCTCTTCCAGATCTGGCGTCTGGAAAATATGCTGCGCCCCGGTGAAAAAGGGAACGGCACATTCGACCGCGTTTTTATCCCGCGTGAGGCACATACGACCGGCGACATCGATATTCACGAAATGGGCGTCGATCGCACGGGTCGACTGATCTTCGTGAACACCAAATATTCGTGTCTGGCGACCGTCGATCCGCAGCACAGCTTTCGTCCATTGTGGAAGCCGGATTTCATATCAAAACTGGTCGGCGAGGATCGTTGCCATTTAAATGGCCTTGCCATGAGCGAGGGCGTACCGCGTTATGTCTCTGCCGTCAGCCAGACCGACATGCTCGCCGGTTGGCGTGAGCGCCGCATTTCTGGTGGCGTCGTTATCGATGTGGCAACAAACAAGGTCGTCACCGATCAATTGTCGATGCCCCATAGTCCGCGACTGTCGGATGGTCAGCTATACGTGCTGGATTCCGGGCGCGGCCAGATTGTGCGGGTCGATCCCGAAACGGGCAGCAAAGAGGATATCGCATTCTGCCCAGGCTTCCTGCGGGGCATGACGATCCATAACGGCTATGCGATCGTCACCGCGTCGAAACCGCGCGACGGCACGTTTAAGGATTTGCCACTTCAGGCAGAGATCGCGAAGCGCGATGGTGAACCGTGGTGCGGCATATTTATCGTGAATCTGCGTCACGGGGATATCGTCGAATGGATCAAGCTGGACGGTGCAGTTGCCGAATTGTTCGACGTTGCAGTCGTCCCCGGCGCATCCTGTCCAATGTCGCTTGGACCCAACACGCTGGAAGTGGAAAGCACGATCAGTTTCGATTCTGATTTGCCATCCGGGCTGACTTTCGATGTGAAGAAGGAATCGACCAGCGTTCCACAGTGAGCGTGACGGCCGTTATGACCCCTCGTCATTGCACCTTCACCTTCGCAAAGAACGCCAAGCAACAAGAGAGGCGGCTTTCCGCGGCAATATACAATCGGGCAGGACGCTAAAAAACGCCATTCCCACCCTCTCACGGTACGAATTCAGTTCTGCAAGAGTATCAGCTAACCTTCCTTTTGGCACGGTTCGTGGAACATGATCACCGTAAGCGCGTTGACGTCCTGTTGAATCGAGGACGTTCCCAATGCGAAATTACCGCGGTGCTCTTGTTGCAATCGTTTCGTGCTGCCTGAGTGTCCCAGTAATGGCGGTGGATACTCACGCGTCCGAACTGCGCAGGGCCGACGAAGCCGTCGCGCATCAGACCATGATTACACGCCGGGCCGTCAGAACAGGTGATGCCGCCACGATCGCTGTCGAACGCGCCAAACTACAGGCCGCCCAGGCCGTGGCCTGGGGCAAACGCCATCCAGCCGGCGCGCCTGTCGAGGCTGTTGCCGTCAAATAACCAGATTTCCGATCCGGTACTTAGAGACATCCATTCAAATCATTCATTCTTGTCTGTCCATTTTCGACGCGGCGGAACGGTAAAAATTGGCGTCAACCGTATTCAACGCAAACCAGCTTCTGGCGGTCCCGCGTCCCAACTTAATTAAATACCGCCGCCGCGTTTCAGGAACGAAGAGCAGCGGCGATTCGCACCGTTGTCCTTGCATCGGCTAGTCGGCTGGCTACACTCAAAGCTTCTCCAGCAAAGGCTCCATATGTCGCGATCGTTCGAAACATTCGTGCTGTTTGGTGCCACGGGTGACCTGGCTCAGCGTATGCTGTTCCCTTCGCTCTATAATCTTTCCTGCGATGGCCTTCTTCCAGCAAAATTCAGGATCATCGCATCGGCGCGTTCGGCAATAGACACCGACGGCTTCCGCTCTCAGGTTCATGTTTCGCTCCAGTCGCTCGAACTTTACGATGCCGACAAAGCTGCGACGTTTCTCGATCGCATCGAATATTGCGCCGTATCGAGCGATAATCCCAACGATTTCAACAATCTGGCGGAAAAGGCCGCACCGTTCAAAGACGGCGGCATCGCGTTTTACCTATCGACGCCGCCCGGCTTATTCGCGCCTGTCGTTGCCGGTCTGGAATCGGTGAACCTGACCGGCCCCCTCACCCGCATCGCAATGGAAAAGCCGATCGGCCATGACTTGCCATCCAGCCGCGAGGTTAACGCAGCGGTCGGCCAATCGTTCGACGAGGAAAATATCTTCCGGGTCGATCATTATCTCGGCAAGGAAACGGTTCAGAATCTTTTGGTCCTGCGTTTCGGCAATACGATGTTCGAACCGCTATGGAATGCAACGTCGATCGAACATGTCCAGATCACCGTCGCCGAAACCGTCGGACTGGAAGGTCGCGTTTCTTATTATGATGGCGTCGGTGCGCTTTCGGACATGGTGCAAAACCATATGCTCCAGCTACTCGCTCTTGTCGCGATGGAGCCGCCAGCGAGTTATACGGCAACGGCCATCCGCGATGAAAAGGTAAAGGTTCTGCGTTCGCTTCGCCCGCTTAATAACGGCGACGCTGCGACCCATAGCGTGAAGGGGCAATATACCGCCGGAGCGATCGACGGGCAGCCGGTGGTCGGTTATGCCGACGAACTTGGCGGCAAGTCGAACACAGAGACATTCGTTGCGGTAAAGGCACATCTCGACAACTGGCGCTGGCGCGGAGTCCCCTTTTATCTTCGTACCGGCAAACGATTACCCACTCGCCATTCCGAAATATTGATCCAGTTTCGCCCAGTGCCGCATTCTATATTTTCGCCGCGGGGCACCGGTTTGGAACCCAATGCGCTTGTCATCCGGTTACAACCTCATGAGGGCATCGGCCTGCAAATCATGACCAAGGAACCGGGTCTCGATCGCGAGGGCATCGAACTTGCCAACGTCGGTCTCGATGTCAGCCTTGCTACGACATTTGCGGGCAAACGGCGGCGCATCGCTTATGAACGGCTTTTGCTGGACCTGCTCGAAGGCGACACGACGCTATTCGTTCGGCGTGATGAAATAGAAGCAGCGTGGACCTGGGTGGACTCGATTCACACGGCGTGGAAATCCGCAGGGATCAACGCCAAACCGTACACCGCAGGAAGCTGGGGACCGTCGGCTGCGATGGGTATGATCGAACGCGACGGGGCCAGTTGGCATGACTGAACTGAACAAAATACTCAGCGCAGTCACCGATCGGGTTATCCATCGATCACGCTCCTCACGCGCAGCCTATCTCGATCTTATGGACCGCCAGCGTGAGGCAGGAACGAACCGGCACAATTTGTCCTGTGGTAATCTCGCCCACGGATTTGCGGCGGCTGGCGTAGACAAGCCCCTCATCCGCGAGGGCAATGCGATGAACATAGGCATCGTCACTTCCTATAATGACATGCTGTCGGCGCATCAGCCCTATGGCCGCTATCCAGAGATGATAAAAATTGCCGCTCGGGAAGCCGGTGCTTCGGCTCAGGTTGCGGGCGGCGTGCCGGCGATGTGCGATGGCGTGACGCAGGGTCAGGCAGGCATGGACCTGTCGCTATTCAGCCGCGACACGATAGCCCTGTCAACTGCCGTTGGTTTAAGCCACGCTATGTTCGAAGGCGTTGCGCTGCTCGGCATCTGTGACAAGATCGTGCCCGGCCTGTTGATGGGTGCGCTCCGCTTTGGGCATCTCCCGGCCATCCTGATCCCCGGCGGACCGATGGCGTCCGGGCTGGCCAACAAGGAAAAGCAGCGCATCCGGCAACTGTTTGCCGAAGGAAAAGTCGGAACCACCGAACTCCTCGAGGCTGAATCGGCCAGTTATCACGACGCCGGAACCTGCACCTTTTATGGCACGGCGAATTCCAACCAGATGATGATGGAAGTGATGGGCCTGCACATGCCGGGTGCCGCATTCGTCAATCCGGGTACGCGATTGCGTGGCGAACTGACGCGCGCTGCGGTCCACCGACTGGCGGCAATCGGCTGGAATGGAGACGATTATCGCCCGCTCGGGCAGTGCGTCGATGAAAAAGCGATCGTCAATGCGATCGTTGGACTGCTGGCAACCGGCGGATCGACCAATCACGCAATCCACCTTCCTGCTATCGCGCGGGCGGCTGGCATTGTTATCGACTGGGAGGATTTCGACGCGTTGTCGGCAGCAGTCCCGCTGATCGCGCGAATATATCCAAACGGTTCGGGCGACGTGAACGACTTTCATCAAGCCGGTGGGATCGGGTTCATCATTTACCAGTTGCTGGAAAGCGGGCTGCTCCATCGCGACATTATGACCGTCGCTCGGGGGGATCTGACCGATTATGGTCAGGAACCGGTTTTGATCGGTGAATCCCTGATGTGGCAGCCAATCACAGTTTCGCGAAACGAAGAAATGGTACGCCCGGTCTCTGCGCCTTTCGCGCCCGATGGTGGGATGCGTTTACTTCGCGGCAACCTTGGCCGGTGCGTGATAAAAACCAGCGCAGTTGTCGAGGAACGCTGGATCGTGGAGGCACCTTGCGCAGTGTTCGAGACGCAGGACGACGTGCTCGCTGCGTTCAAATCCGGTGATCTGGAACGCGATGTTATCGTTGTAGTCAGGTTTCAGGGGCCTCAAGCCAACGGTATGCCCGAATTGCACAAACTGACCCCGGCGCTGGGCGTGCTTCAGGATCGCGGGTTCCGCGTCGCACTCGTGACCGATGGGCGAATGTCCGGCGCCAGCGGCAAAGTCCCGGCCGCAATCCATGTTACGCCAGAAGCTGCGAATAACGGCGCGCTGGCACAATTGCGCGATGGCGATATCGTCCGCGTCGATGCCGTCTCTGGAACGCTTTCTACCAAAGCTGATCTCTCCAGCCGCATTGCTGCCCCTACCCCTCCACCGGCAGTCGGCACGGGGCGCGAACTGTTTTCGTTCATGCGACACGGATCGGATGGTGCCGAAGCGGGTGCCTCGGCGATGTTGATGGCTGCGGGGTTATAATATGCAAATCGTCTCAGTAGATATCGGTGGCACACACGCCCGCTTCGCCCTCGCTGAAGTGGCCGATGGCAAAGTTGTCAGCATCGGCGAGGCATTGACCCTGAAAACCGCCGAATATGCGAGTTTTCAGTCTGCTTGGGTGGCATTCGGTGTCGCGATCGGCGCGCCACTTCCACGCGCCACGGGCATTGCATTTGCGGGGCCGGTCAGCGGCGAGGTTCTACAACTGACGAACAGCCACTGGACAGTCCGCCCAGGACTCATCCCCTCGCGCCTGAATGTCGATCAATTCACTTTGGTCAATGATTTCGGCGCGGTCGGTCACGCAGTCGCTCAGGCAAATGACCAGTATTTCAGTCACTTATGCGGACCCGATGTGGCCCTACCGCATAAAGGAGTAATCACCGTTGTCGGGCCCGGGACCGGCCTCGGCGTATCCTATGTATTCCGGGCGGATGAACGCTACCACGTCAACGCGACAGAGGGCGGCCATGTGGATTATGCTCCAATGGACCGGTTCGAAGACGCTTTGCTGGGCGACCTCCGCGCAAAATACCGCCGTGTCTCCGCCGAACGCATCGTCTCCGGCCCCGGACTCCAACACATTTACGAAGCACTGGCGAAAATCGAAAAGAAGATTGTCATCGTGCGCGACGACAAAGAGCTCTGGACGGCAGCACTCGACGGCACTGACACGCTCGCCGTTGCCGCGCTCGACCGTTTCTGCATGGCACTCGGTTCCGTCGCGGGCGATCTGGCCTTGGCTCAGGGCGGCAACGCTGTCGTCATTGCTGGAGGGTTGGGCGCGCGGATCGCGGGACATCTTCCCCGATCCGGCTTTGCCCAGCGCTTCGTCGCAAAGGGCCGCTTCGAACCGATGATGGCAGCTATGCCGGTTAAGCTCATAACCCTCGATCAACCCGGCCTGTTCGGCGCAGCAGCCGCTTTCGCAATGGAGCATACCCGATGAACGTCGAAACGATCATGCGCGATGGACCGGTCATTCCGGTTCTGGTCATCGACGATATCTCCCAAGCACAACCCATAGCCGAAGCCCTTGTCGCTGGCGGCGTCCGCGTGCTCGAAGTCACGCTTCGGACCCCAGCGGCGCTCGACGTGATTGCGGAGATGTCCTGCGTAAAGGGCGCGATCGTCGGAGCAGGAACTGTCCTCAACCCAAGCGATCTGGATGCCGCGATCAAGGCCGGAGCAAAGTTCATCGTCAGTCCGGGATTGACCGAACCGCTAGGCAAGGCTGCGATAGCGAGCGGCATTCCCTTTTTGCCGGGAATCTCAAACGCCGGCGATCTGATGCGTGGCCTCGATCTGGGTTTGTCGCGGTTCAAATTTTTCCCGGCGATCGCATCGGGGGGCTTCCTGCGCTCCGCGCTCTCGCTGCACCGTTTGGAAAGGCGCGGTTTTGTCCCACCGGTGGGATTACGCTCGACACGGCACCGGAATGGCTTGCCGAAGATTTCGTCACTTGTGTAGGTGGAAGCTGGATCATTCCAAAGGGTACATTGGACGTCGCGACGATCGAGCGCAACGCAAAGGCGGCCGCTCGACTCGCTAGCGGATAAAGAGCCAGATCGGAAACGCAGCGACCGCCATCATGCCACCGAGCGGAAGCCGGGTTTGCGCAGTCACTGGCGGTTTTCGAAAGAACTGGACCAAGATTAAAGCCAGGCCGACCATGCTGGCACCGAGCAGCACAAACGGCAGCACCTGCCAACCAAGCCAGAGACCGATTGCGCCGAGCATCTTTGGATCTCCCGCGCCCATGCCTCGCTGACCACGTAGCCTGTAGTAACCCCAGGCGATTAGTCTCAGAACGGTATAGCCAACCGCGCCGCCGATCATCCGATCGCTCAAGGAGGGATACAAACCCAAAGCTCCCGTCAAGAACCCCGTGGCACCGAGCAAAAATGTAAGCCGATCAGGCAACCAGAAATACCGGAAATCAAGAATCGCAAGGGCAACCAGAAGCCACCCAAAATACGCCCCCGCGACTCCTTCCCCGCCCGGAACCATTATAAGGGCCAACGCTCCGATCAGCGCGCAGATCAGCTCGATTAAAAAATGCTCGCGGGTGATCTTCGCGCCGCATCGTCGGCATTTACCACGCAGGATGATGAAGCTGATTAGCGGAACCAGTTCGAACCAGCGCAACTGAACGGTACAGGTGTCGCACTCCGATCGACCGTTTGTTGCCTTTCCCGATGGCCAACGGACGGCGAGAGTCGCTATGAAGCTACCAGCGATTGCCCCTGCAATGAACCCGCCGGCACCCCATTCGATCAGGGTCACGGCAGGCGTTCATCAGCCGCCGCGCCCCAGATATGGGCAATCTCTATATAGCCGTTGTGGCCCTTCACGTCGAACAGGCACCAGCCACGGTCGCATTGTTTCAGCAATCCGATCACGCCCGGTTCGGCGCGCCACACCACGGAAGCACCTGCTGCAGCGGCAGCGCGCATTTCGCGAATACCCCCGGTTACGATAGCGGTACGATTATCGCTCAACAAATTGCCCTGTACCCATCCCGTGGTACCATCGGGATCCTGAATCTTGCGCCAGTTCGGATAGATTTCCAGCACTTTCACCGGCAATCCAACACGTTGATACATCCATGTCGCGGGAAACTGACGCCCCGGCCCGCTTCGCATACGCGCCTTGCCCGCGCTTATCGACGCCCAATAGGGAGCCTTGCGTTCGGCAACTGCCGCGCCCGGAATAGCGAGCGAGCAAAGGATGAGAGTGTGAATAAGGATGCGCATTGCGTTCGATTGACCGTTCGGGGCGCGCGCGTCAATCGGATGCCGTCCGGGGCGTGAAACCCGCTGGTGTTGAAGCCTTAACCTGCGACGTTTACGCAGGGCGGAATGAAAAGCATTTACCGTCCGGCGCTTACGGCGCTTTCCGTTTTTGGAGCGACTGCGGCACAGGGGCAACCGATCATAGTTGCCGACAGCGGCGACAGCGCATGGGTATTGGCCGCGTCGGCGATCGCATTATTTGCCGCTCTGCCCGGCCTTGCGCTCTTTCATGGCCGCGACCGAGAAAGTGATCATGGCACAGCGATGTTCGTATCGGTCGCCATCGCGTCGCTCATGTTCGCTATCATCGGATACAGCCTTGCATTCGGCGAAGGCAGTTCGATCATCGGTGGCAGCGGCAATGCAATGCTGGGTAATATGGCCGAGTTACGCGCTGACGCTACGATCTCAGACACAGTTTACGCCTTGTTCGAACTTTCGATCGCTGTGTTTGCGGTGGGCATCATGGTGTCCTCGATCGCTAATCGTGCGCGCATCGGCTGGCTGACGGGATTCATCGCGATATGGAGCCTGATTGTTTATGCGCCCATCGCTCACTGGATCTGGGGTGGTGGCTGGCTGGCCGAACTGGGCGTATTGGATTTCGGCGGCGGGATGGTCGTGCAGGTGGCAGCAGGAACTGCCACATTGGTCATCGCGCTGTTGCTCGGGCCGGGACAAGGCAATGTAGCAGGCGATGGCCGTTTGACGCTGGCGGGTCTGTGGCTGGTCTGGATCGGCTGGTCAGGCGTCATCGGCGGCGCGGCGCTTAGCGGTGGCAACGACGCGGCAACGGCAATGTTGAACGCGCAGTTTGCCGCGAGCGCGGCATTGCTGACCGGCTTTGCGATTGCCCGTTGGCGAAGAAATACGTCCGGTGATTACAGCTTCGGGACCGCGGCAATCGCAGGGCTTGCCGCGATTAGCACCGGAGCCGCATTCGTCGGCCCCGGTGGTGCAATTGCGCTCGGCGTTCTGGGCGCGATAGCAGCGTGGGCGGGGTCCATATTTATTACCCGGCTAAATGTCGGCTCGACAGCGAGCGCGTTCGTGTCGAGCGGATGCGGCGGAATCGTGGGAGCGATCGCATTTCCCGTATTCGTATCACCCACATTCGGTGGCCCCGGCTTTGACGAAGGGGTCGGTCTGCTGACACAAACGCTCGCCCAAGGGGTCGGCGTGCTTGTGGTGATCTTGTGGAGCGCAGTCGTGACCGCGATTGCAGCGCTGATGGTCTCGATGATCGCGCCGATGCGAGTTCGGGTATAACTGCCGAAGTAGAGGGGCGCGACCTGCTCAAAGCCGCGCCCCTTAACCGTTACATCTTACCGGAAAACGAGATGCCAAAGATGCGCGGTTCGTTGAATACCGCTGCCATGTAGTTCTCAATCACACCCTTCAGGTTTTTCTCATTCGTGATGTTGCGGGCAAACGCCGCCACTTCGTACTTGCCGTCCGGGGCAGTATACCCGATTTTCAGGCCGCCTTCGAAGTCGCCCTTCGAATTGAACTCAGCCGTCCGGTACAGAACAAAGTTCGTATAGCCCTGCACGTTCCAGTCAGTCGCCGCAAATACCGCACCGCCGTTGCCCAGTGGCACGTCATAGCGCGCAGAGATATTGGCGGTATATTTCGGAGCGTTCGGCAGCGGATTACCGTCGATGTGGGCAAACACATTCGTCCCGATATTGACCGTCGGATTCTGCACCGTGCAGACGACGACGCCGTTCAATGCGCAGACCTGGGCAAGCGCGTTTTTGTCCTTGATCTCGGTATGCAACAGGCTGAGGCCGGCCGACAATGTCAGATGTTCGATCGGCTTGAAGTCGAGCTCTGCTTCCAGTCCATAGGCATCGGCTTTGGCTGCGTTAAGCAGCACGCCGTTACCGTTGGTGTCATTACCGTTGAGCTGGATGTTCTTCACCCGATAGCCGAATCCCGAAAGGTTAAAGCGTACGCGATTGTCGAACAGATTGGTTTTTACGCCACCTTCATAGGACACGATCGTTTCAGAATTGGCGGTCGAGAACGGTGCGCCGAAAACTGCCGAACGTCCCTGAATCGTTGGTCCACGGAAACCGCGTGCAACGCGCGCGTACAAGCTAACCTCGGGCGAAAGTTCGTAGAGCGCACTGACGTCCCAGCTTGGCTGCTTGTCTGACAAGCGCACGAATGGACGATTGGCGAATGGCCCACTAGCTGACTCGCCGACAGCTTTTATCAACTGGGTCTTCTTCGTATCCTTGGTATAGCGGCCACCGGCAGTGATGGTCAGATGAGGAACGATCTCGTAGCTCATTTGTCCAAAGAAAGCCCAACTCGTGTTGATATCGTGCAATCGAACAAAGTTATTCGGATTTGGAGCGTTCGGTGCTGGCGTACCAACAGGCGTAGTAAGGAAGTAATTCCGCTGATAAAAATCGGTCAGATCACGCTGATCGAAATACATGGCCCCGATCTGATATTTGAAGCGTGTGTTTCCGTTGCTGGAAAGGCGAACTTCCTGGGTCAGTTGGTCGAGGTCGCGGACATTACCCTGTGATTCGCCATAGCCGTTAGGAACGCCGCCGACAGGGAAATTCACGGCCGCACCACCATCGGTATCGCCACGGCTATAGCCACTGGTCGTCTCGTACGCCGATATCGACGTCAGCGTGACCGGTCCAAAATCATAGGCAATCTTTTCGGACGCACCATAGGTTTTGTACGCCTGTGGGTTACCCTGACCTTCGTCGAGTGCGACGCTGTCCCGCGGTTCCGCAGAAGCGTCATTCGAACCCTTTGTCAGCGCTCCACGATGAAAGATTGTAGAGGTGCCGTTGTAATCACGATAATGGAACGACGTTAGCATGGAGAGTTGGTCGTTCGGCGTCAGCAGTAATTGCGCGCGTACATTGCGATCGCTGAAACCGCCGAGAGCGTTCTTTCCCGGGGTCGTGCTGTCATTACTGAAGCCAGTGAACGTATTGTCGACCCAATTATCACGATGCTGGTAAAGCGCCGAAATACGAAACGAGAGCTTGTCTTCGACGATTGGGCCGCCAAAACCGCCGTCGAAAGTGACGGTATTATAGCTGCCGTAGGAAGCCGATGCGCGGCCGCCCCATTGCTGGCTCGGTTTAATGCTGTCGATCTTGATGATGCCAGCCGTGGTATTACGGCCAAACAGCGAACCTTGTGGGCCCCGCAAAACTTCAACCTGCGCCATGTCGAAAACCGGGTTCGACTTCAACACGACGTGTTCCAGAACGACATCGTCCTGGATAATCGAGACAGGCTGCGATGCGCCGAGATAGAAATCGACGTTGCCGAGACCGCGAATATAGAAGCGCGGAAAGATGCGACCGGTTGTCGTTTCGGCATATAAGCCGGGAACGCGACCGGAAAGCGCGAGGATGTCCTCACCGCCCGATTGAAAGCTGCGCAGTTGATCGCCTGCGACGACGCCAACCGAAATCGGAACCTTTTGCAGGTTCTCGGAACGGCGTTCGGCAGTCACGACGATGTCGGTCAGTTGGCCCTCGGATGCTTCAGCTACTGGAGCTGCTTCCTGAGCGCGGGCCGCGTTTGCGGTAGATAACGCGGTCAGTGCCACGGCCAAGGTCAAAGCAGGCCGCGTGAGTTTCGTTCTCGACAAAAAATTTCCCCATGTGTTTATAGTGCGTCAGCGCGAGAAGCGCAGAGTTATTCTCCAGCTCGCTGATCCCGCCGCTAAAGCGTCGATAAGTCATTTTGGCGACAGAATGCAGTCCGCACGGGGGAATGGCAGAAATACAGATCGACTGTGACTATCGAGCAACATTGGATGCGCGTTGCCGCGTCAATGGACGAGCCATCACCCTCCGCAACGAGAGGGGAATGGGATCAGTCCCCCGTAAGTATCCGATCGACGAGTTGTTTTACCGTCGGCACAAACCCATTCGAATAAAATGGGTCGCGCTTGAAACGAAACGCAGAATGCCCCGCGAACATCAAGTTTTCCTCTACGGGACCGCCATGCGCGATGTCCTGCAACGTCTTCTGGATGCAGAATGAGCGCGGGTCGGCAAGGTAACCAGTCGACCAATCGTCATGGTCCTTCCAGGCTGAGAAACCGCAATGTGACAAACAGCCCATGCAATCCGCCTGATCCTTGCGAATCGTGCCCTTCTCAGCAGGTGTGACGAAGACTAGCGTATTATCGGGCGTTTTCAGCGCATCGGTGTAACCGAGGCCGTACCATTCGCGGGCGCGCATCAGGTCGCCACGCGTCACCCAGAAATTGCGGCCTTTGACGCCAACATCGAGCTGGTGCGTGTGATCGCCAACCGATTCACCGGAAAACGCGATCTGCCGTTCGCTGCGCCCCTCCAGATTGCGAAGGAATGGGTTACGGACGGCACTCGAATAAAAGCCGGTCGGCGAGAAGCGATGAAGAAGGATGTCGCCTTCTTCCAACGTCATCAGCCGGTCTTTCCACCCCTGTGGGATCGGGCTTTCCTGCGTAAGCAGAGGTCGCGTGCCGAACTGGAAGGCAATCTGGCCAAGCTCAGGGTTATCGAGCCAATCGTTCCAGTCCTTCAGCGCCCAGACGCCACCAGCCATGACGATGGGGGTTTCATCGGGAATGCCGCCTTCGCGCATGGTTTCGCGCAAAGCTTTCACACGCGGATAAGGGTCTTCGGGCTTCCTGGGGTCTTCGGCGTTCGAAAGGCCGTTATGACCGCCCGCAAGCCACGGATCTTCGTAAACGACCGCAGACAGATAGTCCGCAGCCTTCGAATAAGCACGCTTCCACAGGGCGCGGAATGCCCGTGCGGAACTGACGATGGGCAAATAAGAAACGCCGTAGGACGAGGCGATCTCACTGAGCTTGTAAGGCATCCCTGCGCCGCAGGTGACACCGGCAATCATACCTTTGGTACGTTCGAGGACACCGTGGAGGATCGGCTGTGCGCCGCCCATTTCCCACAGGACGTTGATGTTGATCGCGCCCTTACCCGAAGACATTTCATAGGCAAGCTTAACCTGCTCGACGGCTCCGTCGATCGCGTACTGGATCAATTCCTTATGGCGTTCGACACGGGTGCGTGCAGCGTAAACCTGAGGGACAATTTTGCCAGTTGGGTCATAGCTATCTGCGTTAACCGCGCTGACCGTGCCAATGCCGCCCGCATGCGCCCATGCGCCCGAGCTCATGTGATTGGTCGCCGAAACGCCTTTGCCGCCCTCAATGAGTGGCCAGACTTCACGGCCGCGGTACACGATCGGCTTTACACCCTTGAACAAACCATCAGCTCCCAATGCCCCGCCTGATATATACGGGGACCGATCTGCAATTGCTTCAAGATTCGCAAAATGCAGCATCATAAAGCGTACGATAGCGGGCAATCATCACCCGCTCATCATATTCCGCGAGCGCCTTGGCCTTGTTCGCGGCTCCAAGCAACTGCCGGGTGCAATGATCGGAGCACAATCTTGCCAGCGCACTCGCAAAAGCACCGTCCTCTACCTCAGTGACATAGAGCCGGTTAGGGTCGGCTATGATGGTTGCACAGTCGCCGACATCGGTCGTTACACAGGGCAACCCCGCCGCCATCGCCTCGATCAGCGATATCGGGAATTGTTCGCTATTGGATGAAAGAGCGAAAATATCGAAATGTCCGACATAATCCTGCGGTCGGGGCATGAAACCCGGCATAACCAACCGATCGGCCATGCCACAGCGCTGCGCTTCGGCAAGGATGCGGGCATGTTCTGGCCCGGCCCCAACGATGACCAGCCGCCCGTTCGGGATGGCGGCAACCGCACGGACAAGGCGAGGCAGGTTTTTAATCTCGCGCAGCCCGGCAAGTGTTCCGACAACGATCTCTCCGGGTGAGCTGCTCAGTCCGGGGATCGGGATGACAGGCTCGGCATAGGCGGGAACGTCGATGCCATTGGGAATGCGGTGGACGCGGGTTGCGGGCTGGCGCCAGCTATTATGAGCCACAGACTCAAGCGTGCGAGAAGGCACGACCAGCGCCTTGGCCGTGGGCAATGCCAGACGGCGAAAAAGATTGCGCTTGGTTTTCAGGCGGACGGCCTCATCGGCATTAAAGCCATCTTCGTGATGGATCAGCGGCGGCAGATCCCGCGCAATGCGGTGCGCCATAACCGCGTCCATCGCGCCCCAATTATAAGTAAGGATCAGATCGAAGTTGCGCATATACGCAGCCAGTTTTCGATACCGACCGGGGGCTGGCTTACCATGGAGAGACGGTGCATCCGTGGGGAAACTCACGCGGATGCCGGTGTCGATCAAAACGCGCGCGCCCAAAGCACCGGGGGTTGCTGTCAGAATCGTATGCTCGGCCTCGCCACCAAAGGCGTTCATCAGCCGAACCGCACGGGTTTCCTTGCCTCCCGCATCGAAGGTCGAATGGCAATGAAGGATGCGCCGTGTCGCGGAAGGCGGGGACATCAGGCGAGGTCGGGCAAGAACGCGTCGATTGCGGCAAGAGCAGCCGGCTCATCCAGCGCAGGGGCATGCCCGACACCGGAGACATTTGTATATCTCGCGTTCGGTAACTTGGCGACCATCGCTTGAGCCGTCGCCTCGCTCAACACGTCGGACAATTCACCATGCAGGACCAAGGTCGGAACGCTCCCCATCCCCGTTAGCACAGGCCACAAGTCCTGCCCGGCCTCACCACCGGCAAGACGAAACGGCTCAGAAATTTTCTTGTCGTAATCTGCCACGATCCGGCCCGTCGATGTCAGGCGAAACGCGCGCTTTGCCATTACCAGCCAGTCGCTGAGGTCATAATTCGGATAAGTCGAAGCGTTATTCTCACTCAGCCAACGCGCGGCGTGCAGCCATGTCGGCCACGGCCCCGTCCTGCCGACATATCCCCTGATCCGTTCCAGTCCACGCGGTTCGATGTCAGGCCCGATATCGTTGAGAATAACACCGGCGATCCGTTCACGATCCATCGACGCCAGAATCATCGACACGATACCACCGAGCGACGTTCCCAGCAGGATCACACGTTGGACGGCCAGTTCAGTCAGCAATGCCTCGACGTCCTGAACATAGGTCAAGGGGACATAAGTCATCGCATCCTTGGCATATGCGCTTTCGCCGCGCCCCCTGAATTCCACCGCCAGAACACGCCACCGGCCAGCCAGCCGGGTCGCCAACGCATCGAAATCCCGGGCGTTTCGAGTCAAACCGGGAAGGCAAACGATTACGGGCTTGTCCGTCGCTCCGGCGTAATCGCGGTAGTGAAGCCGCAAGCCATCGTTCGACCACCAAAAACTATCTATGAATGTCATGGTTGATTGCCCCGACCCAAAGCGGCCATAGCGGCGTCATGGCCGACACAGCGCAAGCTTTCCACCCCGAACACGTTATCGACGAGATCGTGGACTTCATCGGCGATCCAGTGACAGCCGCTGAATTTCCCAAACACATCATCAGATGGCGCAATGACAAGGCAGCGGCTGACGTTGGGCTGACTGGCTTGAGCGACGATGAATGGCGGACCCATTTCGGACAGTTCGAACCCTTTGCGGGAAGCCTGCGTCAGCCTCTCGCCCTGCGCTATCACGGCCACCAGTTTCGTAGCTACAATCCCGACATCGGTGATGGTCGCGGGTTTCTGTTTGCTCAGATGCGGGACGATCGCGGCCGGTTGATGGATTTCGGCACCAAGGGTTCAGGAACGACACCTTACAGTCGTTTCGGCGACGGCGGGCTGACGTTGAAAGGCGGCGTGCGCGAGATTTTGGCGACCGAGATGCTCGAGGCACTGGGTGTTGAGACGTCGCGGACTTTCTCGCTAATCGAAACCGGCATGGCGCTCCACCGGGGAGATGAACCCTCGCCCACGAGATCGTCGGTCATGGTGCGACTAAGTCACGGGCATATCAGGATTGGCAGTTTTCAAAGGTTAGCGACTCTAGGATTAAACGATGAGTTGGGACAACTGGTCGCCTATGCCCTGAAGCATTATTATCGGGAGGAGGCCGGAGCGGACGCCCCTGCCCGCCTGCTGACCCTTGTAGCGCGGAATACCGGGCGACTGGCGGCTTCCTATATGGCGGCGGGATTCGTTCATGGCGTTCTGAACACCGACAATATCAACATCACCGCTGAAAGTTTCGATTATGGGCCGTGGCGGTTCGCGCAAACTTTCGATGCTGGATTTACGGCAGCTTATTTCGATTCGACTGGGCTATATTCGTTCGGACGACAGGCGGAAGCGATCCATTGGGACGTGGTGCAGCTTGCAATTGCGCTCAAGAATATCTCGGAAGTAGAGCCATTAGCGGCAGCCGTGGATGAGTTTGCGCCCGCTTATCGCGCTGGGCTGGTCAACCGAATGCTGTGGCGGCTGGGCGTTGCGCCACGTGGTCAGGATGAGGACATCGCGCTGGTTCAGGCGATCGAGGGAGCGCTGACCGAAAACCAGATCAATATCGACCGCTTCTATTTCGATTGGGCAGGCGGCGACCTTCGTGTCGGCCACGCTGACTATGCTTCGGATGGTTTTGCGACGTTCCGTCAGGCAATCGCCCCCTATTCATCGACCATCGATCTTACCCATCCCTATTGGACCGATGCCACGCCGTGCGGAATGGCGATCGAGGAGGTTGAGGCGATCTGGAAGCCGATTGCCGAGGACGACGAATGGTCGATGTTCGAGCGCAAAGTATTCGCGATTCGCCGTATGGGTGAAGCGCTCAACCGTCGGCCTATGGCAAATCGGCATTGATCCGCTAAAGACAGGGAATGAGTGCGGAAATAGTTTCGACCGAGCCCGCGACCGGCGCGGTCATATGGCGCGGCCCCGTCAGTAACGTCGATGACGAGGTGGCATTGGCGCGCGCTGCGTGGCCCGAATGGACCGCCAAACCGCTTGCCGTGCGTGTCGAATTATTACGCAGGTTCGCCAATGTCGTACGCGGCAAGGGCGACGAGTTCGCCGACATCATATCTCGCGAAACCGGAAAGCCTTTGTGGGAGGCCAAGACCGAAATCGATTCGGTCATCGCAAAGGTCGATATTTCCGTCGACGCCTATAACGAACGCACCGCCCAGCGGCGTGTCGATGGCGAGATGAACGGTCGTCAGGCCCTCCGTCACAAATCACATGGCGTACTGGCCGTTCTGGGGCCGTATAATTTTCCGGCGCACCTGCCTAACGGCCATATCGTCCCTGCGCTGATCGCGGGTAATGCGGTCGTATTCAAACCCTCCGAAAAGACCGTCGCGACGGGCAAAATGCTGGTCGAGTGTTTCCATCAGGCGGGTATCCCGACCGGAGTCATTCGTCTTGTTGTAGGCGGTCCGGCCGAAGGCAAGACGCTAGGTGCGCACCCTGATATCGACGGCTTGCTGTTCACCGGATCGGCACAAACCGGCCTGCTATTGAACCGCCAGTTCGCCGAAATGCCGGGAAAAATCCTCGCACTGGAAATGGGCGGCAATAATCCTATCGTCGTATGGGACGCTCCCGATATTTACGCTGCTGCGGTCCTGGTCGTGCAGTCGGCGTTTCTGAGCGCGGGTCAGCGATGCACCGCCGCACGTCGGCTGATCGTACACGATGGTTTCCACGAACCGCTGATCGAACAAATCAAGCGGCTGGTCGGACGCCTGATCGTCGGTGAGCCGCATTCCAGCCCCCCGCCCTTTATGGGCCCGGTCATCGACAATGAAGCGGCCGATGGATTGCAGGAGAGCTTCCTCGCCCTGCTGATGAAAGGTGGTCGCCCGCTGCTACAGATGGAGCGCCCGATTGCCGGTCGCCCGTTCCTGACACCAGCGATGGTCGACGTTACCGATATTGCCGATCGTCCCGACATGGAGTTGTTCGGCCCGTTGCTACAGGTGATCCGGGTTCCCGATTTCGAAGCGGCGCTGGTGGAGGCGAACAATACGCGCTTTGGTTTGGCGGCTTCGTTGATCGGCGGCAGTCCACAGCTTTACGACCGGTTCTGGGCCAATGCGCGGGCGGGGATCGTCAACTGGAACAAGCCGACCAACGGTGCCTCATCACGCGCGCCGTTCGGGGGCATTGGACTGTCGGGCAATCACCGCCCGAGCGCCTATTATGCCGCCGACTATTGCGCCTATCCGGTCGCCTCCGCCGAGGAAGAGAATGCGCGCGGGTCGATCGCCGTTGGGTTACGCGAGGACTAACGCAAAAGCTGCGCTAATGTGGACACAACAATCGCTGGGTTGAGGTTAGCGGCTCACAGGGCCATGTGACAGTCATGGCTACTCTTCTCGATCCCGAAGCGCGTGGGCGCGTTATCCTTGTTGGTGCTGGTCCGGGTGATCCCGGCTTGCTGACAATGAAGGCCGTCAAGGCGCTTGGCGAGGCCGATGTGGTTGTCCACGATGGGCTGATCGACGATGGCGTGTTTGAATATGTGCGCTCCGACGCGCAGCGGATCAATGTCGCCAAAAAGCGTGACCGTCACACTTTGCCGCAGGAAGCTATTAACGCGCTGATCGTTGCCCATGTCAAAACTGGAGCAATCGTCGTGCGGCTTAAAGGCGGCGACCCATTTGTGTTTGGGCGCGGCGGTGAAGAAGTAGAAGCAGTGCGCGCCGCTGGATTGCGCGTCGATGTAATTCCCGGCGTATCCGCTGCGCTGGGTTGCGCTGCCGAGGCAATGTTGCCGCTGACGCACCGGGACTGGTCGAGTGCCGTCAGCTTCGTAGCTGGCACCTGCAAGGGACTGGCCGAACAAAGCTGGTCGGGGCTGGCCGGACATGGTCGCACGCTGGTTATTTACATGGGCGTCACTTGCGCGCGAGCTATTGCAGATAAGCTGATGCTGGAGGGCGTCTCGCCGGGCATCGCGGTTGCCGTTCTGGAACGTGGTACCCTGCCCGGTTCGCGCGCAATGCGGACTTTGCTTGCCGATCTCGGCGATCTGGTGGAACGAGAGAATGTACTCAGCCCGGCGATTCTGGTCATTGGAGAAGTCGTGCTGTTGTCGGATGCAGAAAACAAATTGGTTTCGCTTGCCAAACAGGCAGAAGCCGTGGGGATTACGACGTGAAAATTTTAACGGGCAATGACCTGAAGTCGGGCGATGTGATCTGGTGGACCGGCGATAGCTGGTCGCGCCATGTTGAGGATGCCGGAGATGTGGGCGAACATGGTGCTGGCATCCTGTCCGCCGAAGAGGGTGCGCGGCGGGTCAACGCCGCCTACATCATCGAAGCCGTTGCTACTGCCGATGGGCCCCGTCCGGCCCATATTAAGGACCGCGTACGTGCCCTTGGCCCGACCGTGCGCCCCGATCTGACCCTGAAACCCGCCGATCGCGATGTCGGAGCCTGGATAATTTAATGTATAAATACGACAATTACGATCAGGCGCTGGTTGACGCGCGTGTGGCGGACTTCCGCGATCAGGTGGCACGGCGGATCGCTGGCGACATGACTGAGGATCAGTTCAAGCCGCTGCGGCTGATGAACGGTTTGTACCTGCAACTGCATGCGTACATGCTGCGCGTGGCCGTGCCCTATGGCACGCTAGACGGGCGACAGATGCGGATGCTGGCGAAGATCGCTCGCAAGTACGACCGTGGCTATGGGCATTTCACGACGCGCCAGAACATTCAGTATAACTGGATCAAACTCGACGAAGCGCCCGACATCCTTGCCGATCTGGCGACGGTCGAGATGCACGCCATCCAGACGAGCGGAAATTGCATCCGCAACATCAGTTCGGATCAATATGCAGGAGCTGCTGCCGATGAGGTAGCCGATCCGCGCATCTGGGCCGAAGTTCTGCGCCAGTGGAGCACATTCCACCCTGAATTCAGCTATTTGCCGCGCAAGTTCAAAATTGCGGTGGTGGCCAGTGCTGAAGATCGCGCGGCGATGCGCCTGCACGATATCGGGATCGAGCTGACGACACGCGACGGGGTATTGGGCGGCCGTATTTACGTCGGTGGCGGCATGGGCCGTACACCGATGGTCGCGCCCGAAATCCGCGACTTCGTGGCAGCCAACGACCTGCTCAGCTATGTCGAGGCCTGCCTGCGGGTCTATAACCGCTATGGTCGCCGCGATAATATCTACAAGGCGCGGATCAAGATCTTGATCCACGAGTTGGGAGCCGACGAATACCGGCGTCAGGTCGAAGAAGAATTCCTGCACGTTAAAACTTTGGGCCTTGACCCGCCCAAAACCGAATTCGACCGGGTGTCCGCCTTTTTTGCGCCGCCCGCTTTTGAATCCGGGCTTTCGGACGAGATCGAACAGAGCGATCCGGCGTTTAAGATTTGGGTGTCGCAAAACACGGCCAAGCATAAGGCCGCGGGGTATGTGATCGCCAACATCAGCTTGAAGCCCATCGGCGGCATTCCGGGCGATGCTTCGGCGGATCAGATCGACGTTATGGCAGATCTCGCCGAGCGGTACAGTTTCGATGAGCTGCGTGTGACGCACGCGCAGAACATCGTGCTTCCCCATGTGGCAAAGCGTGATCTGTACGCGGTCTGGCAGGCGCTGGTTGCGGTTGATCTGGGAACCGCGAACCTCGATCTGGTCAGCGACATCATCGCCTGTCCGGGGCTGGACTATTGCAGCCTCGCCAATGCACGGTCGATCCCCGTGGCGCAGAAGATTCAAAAGCGTTTTGCCGACATGGACCGGCAACGAGACCTCGGCGAGCTGAAGCTGAAGATTTCGGGCTGCATCAATGCGTGCGGGCATCACCATGCCGGCCACATCGGCATTCTCGGCGTGGATCGAAAGGGTGTCGAAAATTACCAGCTTTCACTCGGCGGTTCGGGTGCCGAAGATGTTTCGCTCGGCAAAATTACAGGACCGGGCTTTTCGGAAGACGGGATCGTCGATGCGATCGAGCGTGTGACCGACAAATATGTCGAGGTGCGCGAGGGTAACGAACGCTTCCTCGACACTTATCGCCGCGTTGGCATGGAACCGTTTAAGGAGGCGATCTATGGATAACGCCCAACTTCAGTGGCCGCGTTTTCGTAACGATGACGCACGGGATGAGCCTGCGGTGACGCTCGATGCGTTCATTGCCGACCAGTCGAACGCGAATGCCGTCCGTGTCGAACCCGGTGACGACGTGCGTGAATTGTTGCCGCATCTTGACCGTGTCGCCATGGTCGAAGTGTCGTTCCCATCGTTCCGTGACGGGCGTGGGTATTCAACCGCGCGCATCCTTCGCGAAGCGGGCTACACCGGCGAACTGCGGGCGGAGGGCGACGTACTGGTCGATCAGGTCGCCTATATGCGCCGTTGTGGTTTCGACAGTTTCGCACCCGCCAAACCGATCGACCCCGCGGTCGTAGCCACAGTCCTGTCGCGCTACCCCGAGGTATATCAGCGCGCCGCCGATGGCCGAACGCCCGTCTGGAAACTTCGTCATGGCTAACGCAGTGCGGCAGATCGACGTCATAGACACGGCCCCGAAATTCACGCCCGAGTCCGCGCGCGCGTTGGATGAGAAATGGACTGGTGTCGAGACGACCGAGATGCTGCGCGGTCTGCTTGCCAACCCGCCTTTCGAGGATCTGGCGCTGGTTTCGTCGTTCGGAGCCGAAAGTGCGGTGCTGCTTCACATTGTTTCGCAGATCGACAAGTCGCTCCCGCTGATTTTCGTCAATACGCAAAAGATGTTCGGTGAGACTCTGGCGTATCGCGACGAACTGGCGGAGCGGCTCGGGTTCGTGGATTTGCGCGTTTATCGTCCCGACCCGTATCTGCTGGCGCAGAAGGATGCGACTGGCTTGCGCTGGAATTACGATCCGGATGGCTGCTGCGACATTCGTAAAGTCGATCCATTGCGTCGTGCGTTGAATGGCTTTGATGCATGGCTTTCGGGCCGCAAAGGGTTTCAGTCGGGAACGCGCACCGCTCTGCCCCGGTTCGAGGCGGACGAAGGTCGGTTAAAGATCAACCCGCTGGTCGATTGGGACAAAGCGCAGCTCGATGCTTATTTCGACGAGCATAAACTGCCCCATCACCCGCTTGAAGCGCAAGGCTATCTGTCGATCGGCTGCGCGCCCTGCACGTCGAAAGTTGCGGATGGCGAAGATCCACGCGCCGGTCGCTGGCGTGGTTGGGACAAGGTCGAGTGCGGTATTCATACGCCCGAAGCGGACGATCCGGTTTTCTGATTTTTGATGGCGGCGATCCACTCGACACGCCACTATTGCTCACCAAAACTCGCGTCATCCCGAATTAGTTCAGGATGACGGCGCGGGCCTAACCTAGTTCGATCCGTAATATGCTGGGTCGGCCAAGTCGCTGAACTTGGTAATCTTCGCCTCGAACTTCAGATTGACCTTGCCTGTCGAGCCGTGGCGCTGTTTGGCGACGATCATTTCAGCCGTGCCGAAAATCTTCTCGCCTTCGGCAAACCACGCGCGATGGGCGTCACTGTCATGGTCGGCGGGTTCGCGATGACCGTGATAATATTCTTCGCGATAGACGAACAACACGATGTCGGCGTCCTGCTCGATCGATCCCGATTCGCGAAGATCGGAAAGCTGAGGCCGTTTGTCCTCACGTTGTTCCACCGCACGGCTGAGCTGCGACAGCGCCAACACAGGCACGTTCAATTCCTTTGCCAGCGTCTTCAGTCCGCGTGAAATTTCCGAGATTTCCTGCACACGGTTCGCTTCGGACGAACGCCCGGAACCTTGCAGAAGCTGGAGATAGTCCACGACGATCAGACCGATACCATGTCGGCGTTTCAGGCGCCGCGCACGGGTACGAAGCGCCGCGATCGTCAGGCCGGGCGTATCGTCGATGAACAACGGCAGCGTTTCGAGCTCCGCCGCCGCGCGCGCCAGATTACGGAAATCGGCCTGACCGATCTTCCCCATACGCAGCGCTTCGGAACTCAGGCCCGAATTTTCGGCAAGAATACGTGTTGCGAGCTGATCCGACGACATTTCCAGACTGAAAAAAGCGACTTTGGCACCAATCGACTTTTCCGGCGCAATTCCATCGGTCTCATCCTGGACCCATCGCTGCGCGGTATTGAACGCGATATTGGTCGCCAGAGCGGTCTTTCCCATGCCGGGACGTCCGGCAAGGATAAGCAAATCGGAATGATGCAGGCCGCCGATCTTGGCGTTCACAGTCTGTAGTCCGGTCGTGATCCCCGAAAGCCCCCCGCCGGAATTGAGCGCCTTTTCAGCCATTTCGACTGCGACTTTCATCGCTTGCCCAAAGGTTTTTACGCTGCCTTCACCGCCGCCTTCTTCGGCCACCTTGTAAAGTGCGACTTCGGCGGCTTCGATTTGGCCCTTGGGGTTAATTTCCTCCGAAGTGTCCAGCGCGCCCTCGACCATTTCCCGGCCGACCGTCACCAGCGCGCGCAACAGGGCCAGATCATACACCTGCGTGGCGAAATCGCGCGCGCCGATGATTGCGGCGCTGTTGCCGGTCAACTGGGCAAGATAGGCGGGTCCGCCCAGCTCGCGCATCGTGTCATCGGCTTCGAACATCGGGCGCAGGGTCACCGGGTTGGCAATCATGTTCCGGTCGATCTGGCGCAGTATCGCCTCATAGATGCGCCCATGTACGGGCTCGTAGAAATGCTCGGGTCGCAGCCGTCCCTGCACGTCCTCGGCAATTCGGTTGTCTATCATCAGCGCACCGAGAAGCGCTGCCTCCGCCTCGACATTGTGCGGCAGTTCGGGGCCGCCACCGGCAGGGGGCGAGGTCGGAACGAGTCGGATAGGATCAGCCATGGAACACTCATGCGCGCCGAAACGCAGCGTTCCAACAGGGCTTTGCAACTTATCCACACCATAGTTTGGTTGATATCAAACCAATATCCGTCCATCGGAGCATAATTATCGCGTAAGGACCGCCGATCCCGTGAATGAAATGTCGAAAATTGAAGTCGATGCCGGACTGGCTGCTGGTGTCGATGGAAATGATGGGGGAGCGCAGTCTTCGCCGCGCAAATCGCGCACGCGGCTGATCGTTATGCTTTCGGTTCCGGCGATCATCATCGTAGCTGCGCTGTTCTTCTGGCTGACTTCGGGCAAAACTGTCACGACCGATAACGCCTTAATCAACGCCCCGGTCGTCAGCATCGCGCCCGAGGTTTCAGGCCCGATCCTCGAGGTCCGGGTATCGGAGAATCAGGTCGTTAAGGCCGGCGACCTGCTTTTCCGCATCGACCCCGCCCCTTACCGTATTGCCTTGATGCAGGCGGAGGCTGCGGTAAGCAACGCCCGCGTTCAGGTCGCTCAGCTTGGCGGTACTGCGAATTCGAAGGATGCCGATGTTTCCTCGAAAGCGGCAGATATCGCCGCGCGGGCATCGGACGTGCAACTGGCCGAGCAGACACTCACTCGCCAAACCGCGTTGATGAAACAGGGTTTTACGACGCGCGCGCAACTGGATTCGGCGCAGGCTGCGATGAACGCGGCGCGGCAAGCCAGAGCAGCCGCTGTCGCTGAGCGCCAGTCTGCGCTCGCGACTGCAGCTTCGGCGCGCGCGGCGTTGGGCACCGATGCCGATGGGCAGCCACCAGCGGTTGCCGCAGCAATGGCTCAACGTGAAAAGGCGCGACTCGACCTCACCCGCACCGAGGTCCGCTCACCGATAAACGGTCGCGTAACGCAAACGGATCGTCTGGAGGCTGGCAATATGGCGACGATGTCGCTTCCCCTGGTGAGCATCGTGGGCGGCAACGGGTATTGGATTGATGCCAATTTCAAGGAAACCCAATTAGCGAAAGTGCGGATCGGGCAGAGCGCCGAAGTCGAGATCGACGCCATTCCCGGGCACAAGTTCAAGGCAATAGTTACCGGCATTGGCGCGGGCACTGGTTCGCAATTCTCACTCCTTCCGGCACAGAACGCGACGGGAAACTGGGTGAAAGTGACTCAGCGCGTACCTGTGCGTTTGACGTTCACTGAGAAGTTGGAACGACCGCTGGTTGCAGGATGGAGCGCCAAAGTCACCGTTCGCGTGGCCGACTGATTTGCCCGAAAGGGTAACGATGGCCGATCCCAGAATCATCGATATTCAGCTCGACGAGCGAACGATCGCCTGGCGGTCTCTGGACATCGAGCAGGAACGCCGGATCGCGATATTCGACCTGTTGGAAGGAAATGTCTTTCGGCCCCTACGCCAGCATCCCGATGGG